>JAPLPQ010000012.1 GCA_026400105.1 Burkholderiales bacterium | reverse complement strand
CTGGCCGATGGCGGCACCCTGTTCCTGGACGAGATCGGCGACATGCCGCTGAGCCTGCAGGCCAAGCTGCTGCGTGCCTTGCAGGAAGGCGAGATCGAGCCCCTGGGCTCGAACCAGTTGGTGCCGTTCAATGTGCGCCTGTTGGCCAAACATCGGAGGAAAAGGGAGCGCGGGGGATGGATGGGTAGTATGGTGGCGGGCATTCTGCTGGGGACGTCTTCAGCCCAAGTGGTCGTGGCCTGCCAACAGCACGCTAAACTCACCATTGGACTGGTTGAGCAAGCCGTGACTTGATCACAGCATCTGGAGTGCTTCTAAGCAAAATGGCTACATCACACAACGACAAACTGGCCGTGCTTATTGACGCAGACAACGCGCAGGCCAGCATCATCAACGAACTGATGGCCGAAGTTTCGCGCTACGGCACCGCTACTGTGAAGCGGGCGTATGGTGACTGGACCACGCAGAACCTGCGAGGCTGGAAAGATATGCTGCACAAACTGGCGATCCAGCCCATGCAACAGTTCAGCTACACCACTGGCAAGAACGCGACGGATTCGTCTCTAATCATCGACGCTATGGACTTGCTGCATTCCGGCACGGTCAGCGGCTTCTGTCTGGTTTCTTCGGACAGTGATTTCACACGATTGGCCACTCGCATCCGTGAGACTGGCTTATTGGCCTATGGATTCGGCGAACAGAAGACGCCGCTGCCTTTCGTCGCTGCATGCGACAAGTTCATCTACACCGAGATCCTGCGTGCACAAAGTGTTGGGGCCGTGCCGGAACCGATTGTGAACCAGGAGTCTGGACAGACGCTGGAGTTCATGCTCCGTACTGCAGTGACAGCCACGGCGCGTGATAACGGGTGGGCACCGCTGTCAACTGTTGGGTCGATGATCATGAAAAATCACTCGTCCTTCGACCCGCGCAACTATGGCTGCCAGAAGCTGGGTGAATTGGTTCGCAAGCAAGCCTACCTAGAAGTGAAAGAAGTCCCAATTCAAGACGGCTCAAGCAATGTACATTTGTTCGTTCGCTTGAAGGGCTGAAAGCATGCTGATTGAGAAGAGAGTAGCTCGCCTGATGCTTACCCGACGCACCGCAGCTCTCATCAAGCAAGCTGCGGCCGCTTGAGCAAACAGTATCACCCATGGCTCAGCGCGTCTACATCAGCGACACAAACATCTGGATCGATTTTGGCCACGCAGGTTTGCTGGATGCGCTGTTCGCGCTGCCCTTCACCTTCGTCAGCACCGACTTCGTGGTGGAAGAGTTAAAGCACCCAGATCCCGCCAGCCTGCTGGTGCGAGGCTTGGTGGTCCAAGGCTTGGGCGAGGCAGAGGTCCAGAGCCTGTTTGGACTGATGGCTCAACACGGCAATAGCTCGTTAGCCGATGTCTCATGCTATCTGATCGCCAAAGCGCAAGGCCACCCCTTGCTGACGGGCGATGGTCGCTTACGCAAGCAGGCCATCAAAGATGGTCTGCAAGTGCATGGTGCCTTATGGATGTTGGATCAACTGGTAGCAAACGACTTGATTACCTCAGTCAAGGCTGCAACAGCGCTCCAGACCATGTTAGCAGAAGGTGCGCGGCTGCCAGTACATGAGTGCTCGCAGCGCATGGCCGACTGGCGGGATTGATAGTCAAAAACGCTTTCAGTGAGGTAGATGCGTCAGGCCTGGGTCCAGGTCGGCCACCGCACATTGCAGAAACTCAGCAGCCCGCGACAAGCTAATCAGGTCTTCCGCCAAAGCTCGGTACACCAGGGATTCAAAGCGCCGCGGCTGCTCAGGCAACAGCGGTTCAGGTTCGCGGGTACGCCAACCTTGGGTGCTGAACTGGATGCTCATGCTTTGGTAGCCCGTATCGGTGATCAGACGCAGGTCTTTCAGGCGGCGGAGTGCCACAGCCATTGACACGCCATGGCGGCGTTTAGCGTTCAATAGTTCAGCTGCCACCACGCGACTGCGTTGGTGGGCCGGCAAAACGGTGGCAGCAGACTTCCTTATCTTTCTCTGGCATGCCCTCTGGCAAGGACATCACCCAATGACCCAGCTCGTGGGCAGCCGTGAAGCGTAAGCGCTCACCGGGCCGGTTTCGGTTAAGGGCGATCAGCACATGGTTTTCGTCTTCGGTGGCGGCGCAGGCACCGTCAAAGCCATCCTGATCGTCCAGCAACGCCACTTTGATGCCGTGCTCTTCCAGCAACTCGGTGAGGTGGGCAATTGCATCGGCCCCAATGTTCCAGCGATCGCGCAAAGCCTCAGCGGCACCTTCAGCCTCATCCGGACTGTTGACAGTCAGAGAGCGTGGCTGCTCCATAGCTTGCACTTCACCATCCACCTCGAAGCAACGCTCTAGGCAGAGGTAACGCTCAAGGTGATCGCGCATCTGCTCGCCCACCTGATGCTGACGCTTCTGAGGCATGCGGGCCAACTTACGAAACTCGAGCGAGGCGAGTTGCACGGTGTCGACACGGAAAAAGTATTCCGGCTTGACGGACAGAACCTTGGCTAACTGCAACAGGCGGGTGGAGTTGGGCGGTGGTCCACCTTTCTCGTACTTGCTCAGGGCTTGCTTGCTGATGTCGCCGAGGCTTTGCGCGACGGCCTCCAGGCTCAAACCTCTCAGCAAACGCGCACGGCGGATTCGCTCATGAATCATCGTGCTCTCCTTAGTTGACAAATTTTAGTTCCAAACCGTTTTGTCAACCAGGTTTTTTACATGAAGGAAATTACAGCGACACGCGGAGATACATGCAGCGGAAACGAAAAAGCCTGCTCACAAGCAGGCTTTTTTGATTTGGTGGCCTGGGACGGAATCGAACCATCGACACGCGGATTTTCAATCCGCTGCTCTACCAACTGAGCTACCGGGCCAAGACCGATATTATGACACAAGCGCGCCCGTGTTTTGCGTCAGCGCTTGCCGCGCGGGCTGTACGGGCAGTGGTTGGGCCGGGGACCGACCTGGGGGTGCAGGCGGCAGGTGCCGGGGCGCTGCTCGTAGACGGTGCACAGGCGGGTCTTGGCATCGAGGAAATGGCAATCCCCGCTGGCCCGGCGCGCCAGCGTGAAGATGCTGTGGCGGAAGTTGAAATGCTCGATCAGCCCGGCCTTGCTCAGGCGCTTGGCGATCTGCTTGGGCTCCTCGTGCTCGGCCTCGAACGGGTCGACCAGCCCGAGCCGCACCAGGTCCGGCAACCTGACCTCGACCGGCATGGTGCAGCAGTTGGCGACGCAATCCTGGCACAGGCCGTTGCGGTAGCGGGTCCAGGTCTCGGGTCGATCGACGTCGACAAATTGGATCGAAGATTTCACGTGACGGTGGGAATCGGGTCGGTTCTCAGTTCAGCGCCATGCTGAGCTTGCGGCGGTAGCGCGCGACCAGCTCGGCCTGCGGGTCCTGCTGCTGCGTGACCGGGGCCGCGATCTCGATGCCGCCGGCGCTCTTGCCCGCCGCGCCGGGATCGGCCTTCGGCTTGGGCGGCGTCAGCAGCTCGAGCAGCGCGACATAGGTCTTGCGCGGTGCCTCGTCGGCCCATTTCTTGTCGCGCATGATGATCTCGAGCAGCTCCTCCATCGCAGCCTGCCAGTCGCCCTGGGCGATCAGCAGCCGGCTCTTGGCAAAGCGGCTGTCGAAGTCGCGCTTGTTGGCCGAGATCGCCTGCTCGAACTGCTCGACGCTCCAGCGGCCGCGCGGGTCGTTGCTGACGAACTCGAGCGCGTTGAGCCATTGCTGCAGCGATTCGAAGCGCAGCTGCAGCGGGATCTGGCCCATCGCGGGCGCCAGCGCGGCGGCGGCCTCGGCCAGCTGGCCGTGGCTGATCAGCTGCTTGACATAGTCGAAGCGCAGGTCGTCGTTGCCAGGGTTCTGGGCCAGCGCGTCGGCCAGCTGCTCCTGCACCGAACGGGTATCGGCGGCCTGGCCCGGCTCCGCATCGGGCTGGACTTCGGCTTGCGCTTCGGCATCGACCTCGACCTCGGCCTCGGCCTGCGGCTCGCCGATCAGATGCTTGGCCAGGAAGGCGCGCAGCTGCTCCGGCGGCAGGGCGCCCACGAAACCATCGACCGGCTGGCCGTCCTTGAACAGCACGCAGAACGGGATGCTGCGCACGCCGAACATCTGCGACAGCTGGCCGGCGATTTCGGGCGTCTTGTCGGCGTCGAGCTTGGCCAGCACGAAGCTGCCAGCCAGCTCGGCCTCGAGCTGTTCGAGCCGCGGACCGAGCTGCTTGCAGGGGCCGCACCACTCGGCCCAGATGTCCAGCAGCACCGGCACGCGGAGCGAGGCTTCGATGACTTCGGCTTCGAAATTGACAAGGTTGACGTCGATCATGGGATGGCGCTTGTGTGAAGTGGATGAGCCGGCGGCGGCCCGGCAAGGAATTGCTGAAGGATTTTGCCCTCTATCTGGGGGCCAAAAGTAAAATCGCAACTTTTGGAGTGGCCTGTGAGCGAAGCAATCAAGGTGGGCGTGGTGATGGGTTCCAACAGCGATTGGGACACCATGAAGCACGCTGTAGAGATTTTCCAGCAGTTCGGCGTGACCTGCGAGGCACGCGTGGTGTCGGCGCACCGCATGCCCGACGACATGTTCGCCTATGCCGAAGCCGCCGTCGGCCGTGGCCTGAAAGCCATCGTCGCCGGTGCCGGCGGCGCGGCCCATCTGCCGGGCATGCTGGCGGCCAAGACCGTGGTGCCGGTGCTCGGCGTGCCGGTGCAGTCCAAGGCGCTGTCGGGCGTCGACTCGCTGCACAGCATCGTGCAGATGCCCAAGGGTATTCCGGTCGCGACCTTCGCGATCGGTGCCGCCGGCGCGGCCAACGCGGCGCTGTTCGCAATCGCCATGCTGGCCAACGAGGACGCGGCGCTGCGCGACAAGCTCGAGGCTTTCCGCACCGCCCAGACCGAGGCCGCGCGCGCCATGGTCCTGCCGCCGGTGGGCCAGGCATGAGCGCCGTCAAGACCCTGCTGCCCGGATCGGTCAACGCCGCAGGCCGGATCGCGACCCTGGGCGTGATGGGCGGTGGCCAGCTCGGCCGCATGTTCGTGCAGGCCGCGCAGGAGATGGGCTACTACACCGCCGTGCTCGACGCCGACCCGGTCAGCCCGGCCGGCTTGGTCAGCCATTTCCACATCCAGACCGGCTACGAGGATGCGGCCGGCCTGGCCGAACTCGCCGAGCGCTGCGATGCCATCACGACCGAGTTCGAGAACGTGCCGGCACCCGCGCTGCAAGCCCTGGCCGCGAGCCGTCCGGTCGCGCCGGCCGCCAGCGCGGTCGCCGTGGCGCAGGACCGCATCGCCGAGAAGGCGCATTTCGTCGCCTGCGCCCAGGCCGGCGGCGTCGGCCCGGCCCCCTATGCTGCGCTCGAGACCGATGCCGACCTGGCCGCCGTCGCTGACGAACTGCTGCCCGGCATCCTCAAGACCGCCCGCCTGGGCTATGACGGCAAGGGCCAGGCCCGCGTCAAGGACCGGGCCGAGCTCGCCGCCGCCTGGGACGGTATGGGCCGCGTCGCCTGCGTGCTCGAGAAGATGCTGCCGCTGAAGGCTGAGCTGTCGGTCATCGTCGCGCGCGGCGCCGACGACCAGGTGGTCAACTTCCCGGTCCAGCGCAACCTGCACCGCGACGGCATCCTGGCCGTGACCGAGGTGTTCGACGGCAATGTGCCGGCCGAACTGGCCGAGCGTGCCATCGCCACCACCGCCACGGTCGCGCGCCAGCTCGGCTATGTCGGCGTGCTGTGCGTCGAGTATTTCGTGATCGACGACGGCAGCGAGCATGGCGGCCTGGTCGTCAACGAGATGGCGCCGCGCCCGCACAACAGCGGCCACTACACGATCAATGCCTGCGACTGCTCGCAGTTCGAGCTGCAGGTGCGCGCGATGGCCGGCCTGCCGCTGGTGCAGCCGCGCCTGCACAGCCCGACCGTGATGCTGAACCTGCTGGGCGACCTCTGGTTCCATGACGGCCAGCCGGTCGAGCCGCCCTGGGCACAGATCCTGGCGCTGCCGGGCGCGCACCTGCACCTGTACGGCAAGCTCCAGGCCCGTGCGGGCCGCAAGATGGGCCACCTCAACCTGACCGGCGCCAGCGTCGAGCAGGTGCAGGCGACCGCGCTGCGCTGCGCCGAGCTGCTGGGCATGGCGCCATGGCGCTGACGCTGGACGCGCGCGCGCTGCTGCAACCGGCACAGGCCGGTGCAGCCGCGCTCGAGCCGGCGCAGCAGGCGGTCGAACAGGCCGCGCGGGCGCTGCAGCGCGGCGCCCTGGTCGGCCTGCCGACCGAGACCGTCTACGGCCTGGCGGCGGACGCCGACCAGCCGCAGGCAGTCGGCCGCATCTTCGACGCCAAGGGCCGGCCGAAGGACCACCCGCTGATCGTGCATCTGGCTGGTGCCAGCGCGGCGCAATGGCAGGCTGGCGTCGCGCATTACGCGCGCGAGCTGCCCGACTTCGCGTCCCAGCTGATGCAGGCTTTCTGGCCCGGTCCGCTGACCTTGATCCTGCCGCGCAAGCCAGAAGTGGGCGCGGCATCGGCCGGCGGCCAGGACTCGATCGGCCTGCGCTGCCCGGCGCACCCGGTGGCGCAGGCGCTGCTGCAGGCCTGTCAGGCGATCGGCATCCACGGGCTGGCGGCGCCAAGCGCGAACCGCTTCGGCCGCGTCAGCCCGACCTCGGCCGACCATGTACGCGACGAGTTCGATGCCCTGCTGTCCGATGACGAGCTGCTGATCCTCGATGGCGGCCCCTGCCCGGTCGGCATCGAGTCGACCATCGTCGACTGCAGCCGCGGCCGCCCGGTGCTGCTGCGCCCCGGCATGATCGGCATCGAGGCCTTGGAAGCCGCGCTCGGCCAGCCGGTCGGCTTGCGCGACCAGGCCGCGCCCAAGGCCTCGGGCACGCTCGAATCGCACTACGCGCCGACCGCGCGCGTGCGACTGATGCCGCAAGCCGAGATGCAGGCCGCGCTCGACCTGCTCGGCGCCGACGCGCGCCACATCGCGATCTATACCCGATCGCCGGTCAGCAGCGCAAGCCGGCATCTGCTGCTGCGCTACATGCCCACCCGCGCCGACGCCTGCGCACAGGAACTGTTCGCGGTGCTGCGCGAGCTCGATCAGCCCGACACCCGGCTGATCTGGGTCGAGACCCCACCCGCCGATGCCGCCTGGGACGGCGTGCGCGATCGGCTGCAGCGCGCGGCAGCCTGAGCCAGGCCCGGGGCCGAAGCAGACACGGGTTCAAACCGGGCTGGAGCCGGGAGCGAACAGGCGGGCTCAGAGCCGCCAGGCGTCCAGTGTCTGGTCGATCAGGCGCAGCGCGTCGGCCCAGGCCACCAGGCCCAGCACCTGGCGCGCGCCGTTGGCGACCTCGGGCCGGGTCTGACAGGCCAGCCAGACCCGGGCCAGGCGCTCGGCCGGGCCGGTCGCCGCATCGAGCAGGGCCTGCAGCAGGCCGTTCTGGATCAGGATCTGCAGCATCTGCTGGATCAGGCGTGCGGCTTCGTCGCGCCTGGGCTCGAGCGCGGCCTGCGCCTCGTGCAGCAGGCCCTGCGCCTGACCCAGCAGCAGCGCGCAGGCCCCCGCCGTCTGCTTGCGCGCCTGCAGCCGGCGTGCCGCCGACTCGGCCCCCTCGTGCACGCCGGCGATCGCCGCCAGCGCCCGGGCACGCAGCGCTGACAAGGGCGCGAGCTGGCTGCGGCGATGCCGCTTGAGCAGGTCCTCGGCCCGGCGCAGCCAGTCGACCAGCCGGTCCGGGAAATCGGG
>JAPLPQ010000037.1 GCA_026400105.1 Burkholderiales bacterium | reverse complement strand
CTGCCTATGCGGCAGTGAATCCAACAGATCGGCGGGGCGCCGGTCGGCGTCTTTTCTGAGCTGCCTATGCGGCAGTGAATACCAGCCAGCCGCTGCGGGCCATCATCGGCAATTTCTGAGCTGCCTATGCGGCAGTGAATCGGCAGCTCGATATGCAGCGCGGCGCTGACCATTTCTGAGCTGCCTATGCGGCAGTGAATGATGCACAAGCACCCAGCAAGAATCAGTGAATTTCTGAGCTGCCTATGCGGCAGTGAATAACCCGAGCGCGGAGGCGCTGGGCGCATGTTGTTTCTGAGCTGCCTATGCGGCAGTGAATGAGATGATCCGCAAGTCGGTGCGCGACGAATTTTTCTGAGCTGCCTATGCGGCAGTGAATGGTCGGCACGGCTGCTGCATTGATGGGTGCCATTTCTGAGCTGCCTATGCGGCAGTGAATATTGCCGGGTTTGAGCGCATCGCGCGGGACATTTTCTGAGCTGCCTATGCGGCAGTGAATGGCCCACCAGCACATGGCCGCGCCGAACGAGTTTTCTGAGCTGGGGCTGGGTTGTCAGACGGGATTTCTGAGCTGCCTATGCGGCAGTGAATAGCTGGCGAGCGCGCTCACTTGCATGTATCATTTTCTGAGCTGCCTATGCGGCAGTGAATTTGTAGAGCCGTACCTGGTCGTGCATCGGCGTTTTCTGAGCTGCCTATGCGGCAGTGAATATCGGAACCCCGGCAGGGTGGTGCCCGGTTCTTTTCTGAGCTGCCTATGCGGCAGTGAATGAGTTCCGACTTCCCCTCCCCGCATGATTCCCTTTCTGAGCTGCCTATGCGGCAGTGAATCTCCCAACCGCCATAACGGGCGGCACGTTGATTTTCTGAGCTGCCTATGCGGCAGTGAATACCCTTGGCGATGGTCAGCACCGTGTTTGCCTTTTCTGAGCTGCCTATGCGGCAGTGAATTGGCTGTCAATGGCCCGCGATGTCTACGTTGATTTCTGAGCTGCCTATGCGGCAGTGAATAAAGTTGAGTCTCCAATTTCTGCTGAAGACGTTTTCTGAGCTGCCTATGCGGCAGTGAATATCTCTTAGGATGACTAGGTGACGGGTACAATTTTCTGAGCTGCCTATGCGGCAGTGAATTTGAGGTTATTTCTAAAACTGTTTTTTCAATTTTCTGAGCTGCCTATGCGGCAGTGAATGCACCCCAGCCAGAGTCAGGCGTAATCGATATTTTCTGAGCTGCCTATGCGGCAGTGAATAACAGCGGCAGCGACGGCGATGGCACGAGGACTTTCTGAGCTGCCTATGCGGCAGTGAATTCGCCGGGCCGTGCCCGATCTGCTCTACTGGTTTTCTGAGCTGCCTATGCGGCAGTGAATGTTGTCCGAGATGTTGCGCAGCTTGTCGGCCATTTCTGAGCTGCCTATGCGGCAGTGAATANNNNGCCTATGCGGCAGTGAATATGGCCGGCGCGTCGCTGGCGTTGAAGTGCTTTTTCTGAGCTGCCTATGCGGCAGTGAATATCTACATCGACTCGGGTGCCTGGGCATTTGATTTCTGAGCTGCCTATGCGGCAGTGAATTGCCGCTGTCGCGCGGCCCGGGCGGTGTGCTTTTTCTGAGCTGCCTATGCGGCAGTGAATATGTATTCCACAAGCAACCGCAAGCAAATCTATTTCTGAGCTGCCTATGCGGCAGTGAATAACCCGGCCTCCACTGCACGCGATGCACGTCATTTCTGAGCTGCCTATGCGGCAGTGAATGCGCGACCTATGCAGCCCTGATGGGACTGTCCTTTCTGAGCTGCCTATGCGGCAGTGAATAATGCAACGCTTGTGAACCCTCGTTCGTGCGATTTCTGAGCTGCCTATGCGGCAGTGAATAAGGGCGTCAAGATCGCGCTGTCGCTGGGCTGTTTCTGAGCTGCCTATGCGGCAGTGAATTGCTGCATTCAGCGTTCATGCGGGTTATGCGCTTTCTGAGCTGCCTATGCGGCAGTGAATGAATCAACCGTAATAGCTGGCTTCGTTGGAAGTTTCTGAGCTGCCTATGCGGCAGTGAATCGAACATCACCAGCAGCATCAGGGCCTTGGCCTTTCTGAGCTGCCTATGCGACAGTGAATCGGGAGTCCTGATCCTGCTGACCGACTCCGATTTTCTGAGCTGCCTATGCGGCAGTGAATCATTGGTGGCAGAACGTCTCCCGCACCCACAGTTTCTGAGCTGCCTATGCGGCAGTGAATCCGGCGCTGATCGCCGCTCAGATCAAGAGCATTTTCTGAGCTGCCTATGCGGCAGTGAATACAACGGCGCATCTTCTGTCATACCCCAACAATTTCTGAGCTGCCTATGCGGCAGTGAATTGTCCAGGCCGAGGTGAACCGTTCTATTCGTTTTTCTGAGCTGCCTATGCGGCAGTGAATTTCGGCGCAACAGATACAACATCCATCGAAAATTTCTGAGCTGCCTATGCGGCAGTGAATGCAAACAGGCCAGCAGCTCACCGTCCTTGTAATTTCTGAGCTGCCTATGCGGCAGTGAATACAGCATTCAAGAGGGGGCTGCACGGTGTTCGTTTCTGAGCTGCCTATGCGGCAGTGAATCGGGACGGCGGCAATCGGCCTGCGGCCGTCGTTTTCTGAGCTGCCTATGCGGCAGTGAATACTGCGCTCTCCATCGTCTGCGGTGCCCTTCTTTTCTGAGCTGCCTATGCGGCAGTGAATTTCCCAAGACTCCCTACCCAGGCAGCGACGACTTTCTGAGCTGCCTATGCGGCAGTGAATGTGCAGGCAGCGCCGTACAGGTTGACGTGCAGTTTCTGAGCTGCCTATGCGGCAGTGAATAAGACCATATTATGGTTAAGACATTGATCTTAAAAGATATTTTTGATGACTATCGGCAATACCATTCCTCCACACACCAATGTAACCTGTTGATTTCAATAGGACTAAGCCTCCGCGAAGAAAAAAGGGTGCGAGCCTGATCAGAACCAGGGAACCGTCGCACCTTGCTGACTCAACCCGTAAGCGCTGAACTCACCGAACAGTGACGTGGTCTGCAGTGGTCCGTGTTGGACAAACAGGAAAAAGTGCTGCCCCGTGCTGCGACTGTGCAGTTGGACATAGGGTAGCGAAGTACGCTCGGCCGCCTCGTCAGGGATTCGACGCAATGCCTCTTCGGCATCCACTTGACCCGCATGGCGCTTGACAAGGCGTCGGCGTAGACGCTCTGCGCTACTTTGAACCTGGACGCGGCGAACCACGCGGTGCCCCTGACAAGTGTCTGGCACTTTCAAAAGTTCCGGTTGCGGCTGTTCCAGATGATCTCGCATACCTTTCAGCCAGTGCAAGGCCATGAGTTCATCCAGCGCCGCCTCGCTACCGTGCAGTCGTATCACTGAACCGAGACTGCGACGAACACCCTCCTGGTGTCCGGGAAAGCTCAGCCCAATACCTGATCCGGCCGGATTGTTCGCTCGAACATCACACAAGGCACGGTGTAGCTTGGCATACAGGGCGTTCATCAACTGCGAAACCGGGAACTCAGGATCTGGCAGCAGGGCCAACTCCACATAATGGGTAAGTGACGGCTCAACCGTCACCACCGGAGCAGAACTGGACATGCTGTCACTCCTTGCCGGCGTCACCGAATACGCCGCCACGGATAAGCGTGGCGATCACGAAATGCTGTTGCGGTATTGAAGGCACTTCATCGCGTAGCACCCAGTTGTCAAGCAGTGTGTAGAAGTCGGACTTCCTGTTGGGCTGGCGATAGGCCTTGCCTTCGGTGGTGACCGAGCCATAGGGCTCCACCGCGATGGGTCCCATGTTCAGCTCACCCGCCTCGGTGTACCAGGTATCGATGGTGCGCAGCGCATTGCCAATCTTTTGCGAATGCATGCCGGCGACGTTGTTGACCGAATACAGCGTCTTGCTCTTGTCGCCGCGACCACGGTCAAGGATCAGTTCCTGCGACGGAAAGACCTCCTGACCAAATCCGATCCTCGCAAATGCAACGACCTGGAGCAACACATGACGGGTACCAGTCAAGCCACCGACCAGCAACTCGGCCAGCTCTTGCACGTCAGGGGCGTCCGCGTTGAACTCACGCAGCGACAAGCCGAGGGCGTCAAAGGTCCAGCTGCGAGCGGACTGGCCGTCCTGCAGGTGAGACACGCGCACTTCAACCGCTTCGGCGCCGACACGGTTGCGCCACAGGAAACGGCCATTGGCCAGGTTGTGGGCATAGCGGGTCGCCAGCGCGCCATAACCCTGGTTGGCCACGTAGCTCGCCACCACCTGCAGCAGCTTGGCCTTGTATTCGGCACTGTTGCAGGCTGAGGGCGTGCCTGCCCCGCCCAGCACACGCAGGGTAAAGCTCACGCGCAGGGTGTCGGCTTCAGCGGGCAAGGCAGCAACGTCTACGGTCTGCAGGTTGGGGTTGGCGATCGCTGCATCGAGCTTGGCGGGGTCCTGATCCTTGGTCTTGAGCCGATTGGAGATCGTGCCGCGCACCGACTTGGTTTGAACGGCGATCGGCTGCCACCCTTTATCGTTGCCGCGCTCGGCCCACAGACCAGCATGGAACAGCGCATCTGACGGATCAAGCTTGCGCTCGAAAGCCAGCACCGAAGCGGTGGACAAGGCAGCGGAATCTTTCTTGGTAGCCATATTGAATCTCTCCTGAGAGTGGATGGTTTCAGTCCTGCGTGACAGCAAGGGATGCAGAAAAAGGCGAAGGGAAGCCGAAAGTCAGCTCGGCGGCAGTCTGCGCAGGCAGCGGCGGGCGGTAATCGTTGCAGCAGCGATAAAGGCCCGTGTCCGAGTCGTAATCGGCATACCACAGCAGATCGGTCACGCGGCTCAGACGATGCGGACTGAGCCACTGCCCCAGGGAATAGACACTCTCGACAAAGCGGAATGGCGTGTTGTGGTCGCGTGTGCCAGTGACCTCGCCGGGACTGTAAAGCTGGCTCAAGGCGGCATAGCCGACTGGAATGGGCACGATCCAGCCGGCATTGCGGTCGTGCTGCCAGGTCACGCTCTCCAGCTGTTCTCCAGTCTGTGGGTGTTCCGAAACATTCCGCTGGGCGTGATAGTTCAGCCTTGACAAGTCCAGCCACGCATCCAGCAGACTTGAGCCGGGCTCGGTTGCTTTGAGCTTCGCATGGTGGGCAAGCAGCAAGTCGTCGCGCGACACGAGAGCAAATCCGGGCAACCAACGCAAACGCCATTGGCGAAAAGCCTTGGCCTGACTCGTTTCATCCGGGCCCAGCGCCAGCAGTTGTGGGCGCTTTTGCTGAGCGGTGGGGCCACCCGCACTCCGTGGCCAGGCCGGCATCACACTACCCCCGGCAACGCGCATGCCGGCAAGGCGGTCGGCCACGGCCTGGGCTACGCGCTGACGCGTGGGGTCATCGCTGCCGACCACCTCACCCAACACGCCAAACACCAGCGAGATGTCGAGATGCATGCGCCCCTCTTCCACGATGGAAGCAGAACTGCCGTCCTTGTTGACGGGGTTGCGCGTCAGCCGGAAGGCACGGGTGTAGCCCCCCTCGGTGGTTTGCGCCTCGTAACCATGGCAGATGACGCCCACCCCGTTGAAGCTGAGTCCCAGCTCGGCCCCCAGGTTGCGCTCGATGCTCTGCATGGTGCCCAGCAGCGCCGACATGGCGGGTGCACCCCAGGTCAACGGGCTGGAAATGGCATTGGCATTCTGGATACGGAGTCTCGGCACCACCAGCACGCCGTTGATCGTGGGCAGTTCAGTCGGCATGACTCATCTCCCATTCATAGGCGGCCAGTTCATCGGCCAGATCGGTTTGCCAGTGTTGGAATTCCGGATCACCCATGTGCAGCCGCCCCTCCTTTTCAAGCTGATCATTCAACCAGTTGGCATAGCGACCCGCCAATTCATCGGCCCAGTTACCGGGCCGTCTCGCAGCGATACCGGCATCGACCCATGTTTTTTCCGCAGGATGCAGATCGCATTCGGGATCTTCGCTCCAACCCGCTGGCAGACTGCGGAAGGCAGCACCGAAGAGCACGAAGTGGGACACCAGCTCGGCGGCGAGTTCATCACGGGTGTCGCGCGTAGCCATCGTCTTGGGTGGATTGGTTTTCAGGTAGTCACGCAGCGCCTTGACGCACCGCCACACACCGTCCTGGCGCTCAAAGCGCTTGAACAAGCTCTCCGACCGCAGCAACGGAGCCAGCTCGCGCGCCTGCCAGGCGGGAGGCAGCGATGCCAGCAGGTAGTTGTTGCCACCACGTTCGCTGTTGAGCTGCGACACATTCTGCGGTTTCGTGCCACCCAGCTTCTGCACCGCCAGGTTGGGATAGTCGCGCGTGGGTCGCTCATGGAATTGCTTGTCCCGGCGGGCCTGGCGCGCTGCCTTAGCCGCCTCGCTGAAGCGATCGTCCTGGATGGTGGCATGCACGCGATGCGCCAGCGAAGTGGCGTACAGCGGGGCCAGCAAATGGAAGTCCGCATCGTTGAGCGGGTCTTCCCCCACCAGCCAGTACACCTGCTTGGCCAGCGCATGACTGGCCACCCGGCCTCGGGCTTGCACCAGACTGCAAAATGCCTGAACCCATTCAGCCGCCTGTCCAGGATCATCGCTCAGTGCAGCGGCGACATCGGAATCCCCGGCGAGCATCAGGTCCAGCAGGCTTTGCCCCTCGTGTTCCAGCTTGAGAAGCTTGTAGACGTCGAGCGCTGCGGCATTGCCCACCACGTCGCCAGCAAAATCATCGCCGAGGCAATGGCTTCCCACCAAGGAGAGCGTCGCCAGACGGGCGGGCGGACAGTAGAGATTGGTCCCCTTGGCGTCCGGATGCGTCGGCTTGAGTGAATGGGTCACGGCCTGGATCTGGCTGACGCGGCGCGCGGCGTCTTCCAGCCACAGGCGCGGTTCGAACTGCGCTCGCAGTTGCTCGGCGGCGGCATCCCGTTTGGGATCGTCGGCCTTCAGCTTCTCCCGTTTGCCGTCGCGCCGCTCCGTCAGGAACTGCGTGATGACAGCCCGGATGGCTGCGGACCTCGCGGATGGATTCGACATAGATCTCCCAGAAAATTGCCCGTTGTCGAGCGGTTTCTACCTATACAGTGCCGGCCCAGCCGGCCTTTTTCATCGTCTTCTGACAAAGCCCAGCACCGGATGCGACCGCCAGCCTTGCTGACTTTTCGGCAAGCTCAAGGTAGCGAAGCGTTCGGCACAGACCTGCGGACCAAGACCGCGCGCCTCGGCCAACTCGGAAATGGCTTGCTCGTAGCTCTGTTCAAACCAGGGTGAGATGCCGTGGCCGTGCACAGCGTCATCGGAAATGCGTTCGTGAAGGGAACATTCCACGGGCTGATACAGACGCTGTCCTCGATCGGCATCCAGCACCTCGGTTAGCTCGATCTCGCCGGTGTCGTCGTTGGGGCGCAGGCACAAGTCGACATGCACTACCGGGTCATACCGGAACGGTGAGTGCTGCGGCAACATGGCTGTGAGCAGTGCATCGGCGGCGGGCTCGTGCCACCACGAGGCGGCATTGACGGGCACCATCGTCGCCAGTGCCGCAGCACCGCCCGAACGTAGCTGGCGTGGGGTCAGGGTCACGGGCTTGACCTCGACGGGTAGCATCGTGGCCCGCAGCCGCGCGTGCTCCAGATCCACCAACCGCAAGGTAGGCGCAAAGACCTCCGGGGCTGCGGCCAGTATGCGCGGTCGGGCGTCGATCGCCTCCCGCTCCTCGGGTCGCAGCAGGGCACTGAGCTGATGGGTCTGGAGCTTGAAGGCGCCATCATCCTCAAATCCTGGACGCTGGAAAGCTGCCCGGCCCGGTTGACTGAAGTGGCGCAGGTTGGTGTCGAACACCACGATGTTCGGCAGCGTGCAGGGGCCGGGCCGGTGTCGCCGAACTCGTCCGGCAAGCTGGATCAGGGAACGCATGGACGAAGGCTCCACCACGGCCCAGTCGTAGTCGTGGTCCCGGCCGACCTCTGTGACGGGCGATCCCAGCACGATGAAGAGATGATCCCTGACGTGAGGGTGAGCCTCCAGCCTGGCTCGAATATCGGGTAGCGAAAACACTGCCTCGGGCTGGTGTCGCAGCAGCGTGGTGTCGAGCCGATGCTCGATAGCGGAGCGGATCAGCAGCGGAAACTGGGAATGGTAGACGCACAGGTGGATCTGCACTCCATCGGGCGCCCCCTGCTGATACAAGGCGAGTGCCACTTGCACCAAGGGATCGATGTTGGCCATGCGGACGAGGCCGAAGCTGACACGACGATCAGGTTGCTGTGGATCGGCACTGTGATGGCGCCCGTGCAACAGCAGTGCCTGCTGCAACACCAGACGGGCGAACTCAAGCGGTATTTGCTCCGGGCTCAAACCACCCAAGCGCAAAGGCGCCAGTTCATGACGACGACGCGCCTCGGCCCTTGTCAGACGAGCACAGCGTTCGCGAGCAAAGGCCGCATGGGCACTCTCGAAAGCGGCAGCGCTGGCACAGGCTGCTGCCGTCTGCTGTTCTTCATCCAGCCACAGGCATGCGACCTCGGGCGCAGTGGCAGCACCGGGTTGCTTGCCTCGATGGCGTTGGAACTCGATGCGGCCAGCGCGGTAGGCCATGAACAAGCCCTGCACCAGCGCGGGCGGCAAGGTTGCCGACGACAGCAGCACCCTGCTGCCCAGCAGGCCGGCCCAATGCACCAGGCGCGTGAGAGCGGGCAAATCGGCTACGTCGAAGTCGTCAGGCTCATCCAGCACCAGATCGCCACTCAGCAGGCGCAGCATGGGTGCAATCTGCCGGCCGCCGCGCTGGCTTTCCGTGGCCGGGGTAAGGTGGTCGATGGTGCAGACCAGCAGCGGCGCCAGCAACAAGGCGTTGATCTTCGGATCATGTAGCGCTCGAGCCAGCAGGGGATTGAGGTCGGCGGGACCCGCGTCGCCGCTGAAATCCACATCGCTGTCCTCGTCCAGCAGGGCTTGTACCGATGCGGAGCCCTGCCCCTCGGCCAGCGTCTCATAGTGCTCGAACAAGGCCCGACTGGCGCTGCCACCCACATGGATGGCAATCTGGTCGTCACGCAGCTGCAAGAGTTCGCGAAACGCCCGCCCGGTCTGCAGCGTGAGCGTGCGCAAGCCCAGGGCGAAAGCACAGCGGAATCCGCGTTCGGGATCGGCCAGTGCGTGCATCACCCGGGCATTGCCCAGGGTCTTGCCACAACCCGTACTGGCCATGTTGACGATGAAAGCACCGTGCTCGGCGGCCTGACACCTCTTGCTGGCAGCCAGCTCGGCCGCCCGGTCTTGCCAGCGGTAGCGCGGATCGCTGCTGCGCTGACGCAGGGGTTTGTGGTCGCGCAACGTGGGCAGGTCTGCGGCGAAGCGAGGCAGTGCATGGGTGATGACACGACTGTCGCGTGCCACGCCAAGCAGGTGCTCATCGAGTGTCTGGTTGCCGACCGGCCGGCCCCTTTCCTTGCGCAGATTGGCCAGCAGGGGATAGCCTGGCGGCACCTCGACGCGGCCGCTATCCCGACCGGTGGCCGTGATGCTGGAGTAGTGATGGTCAGCCAGCATCAGCGCCAGGCGTGAGAGGTGCATGACATAGGGCTGCTGCAACCAGGCAAAGCCAACGCCCCGATCAGGGTGGGTGAGGCGTCGCTGCAGCCGCTCGGCCAGCCGTTTGGCCTGAATTCGCCAGTGAGGCGTCGTCACCGGCAGGCCGTGCGGGAACTCCCAGTAGGGCCCGACTTCCCTGTTCTTGTTCGAGAGGGTCGAGGGGGAAATGACGATTTCGTTCCAACCTGCGTCGATCTTCAGCAGAGGATCCTTGAGACTGGCCGCACTAAAATTTTCACTCTTCTGACCCAGCCGTTGCTGCTCGCCATCCTTGTGCGCAGGCAAGACCGGCAATCTGTGGTGGGTCACGATCAGCCAAGCCAAGGCTTGGGCGAGCGGTGCATGAGCAAGCGCCTGAAACGGCGGGCGCGCCCCGTCATCGAGTCCATCGCGCTGCAGTCGCCCGCTGCGCCAGTCCAGCCAAGCAGCGTCGTCTTTCGGCTTGGGTTGCGCCAGGCGGGCCAGCCAAACGGCATCGTCATCTGCACCAACGAAGGCCTGGAACAGGCGCAGCGAGGTCCATTCGTGCCGGTAGCGATTGCGCTCCGTGAGCTTGCCAGCCATTCGCGCCTGGAAGGCAGCACTCGCCTTGCCGAGGTCGTGCAGCAATGAAGCCAGCGCGGCCAGCAGATGGATGTCCTCGGCGCTATGCCAGTCGTTCTCGTCCTCGGCACGCAGCAGATTGCGTGTGGTGGTGTTGGTAGGCACCGCTCCTTGGCTGTTGAAGCGGCGGCGGTCGCCCACCACCCACAGCAACTCGGTGTGGTCGATGCCTCGCACCCAATGGCAGGCCACGGCGGTGTTCTTGCGGGCACTCTGACGCAGCAGACGATGCAAGGTCTGCAGCCCGTCCTGCGTGATCGGGGTCTGCCAGGTGCGGTCTCCTCGGCGCTCGGCAAACTGGTCAAGAATACGACGGGTTTGCGTCAGCGCCCGCTTGTCACACTGAGAGATGAGCAGGATATTCATGCCGCACCCTGTGACGCGTGCGTGGTCATCGGCGGTCCCAGCGTGAGGGCAGTCGCCTTGAGGGTATCGATCATGAAATCGAGCGACTCGGTACGAATCAGCGCCTCGACACAGCGTTGGCGGAACTCCTGTTCGTCGTGCCCCTTCATCGCCGAGGCAAAGGCCTGCGGCAGGATGACGGCATCCTTGATCAGGTCGGCCACATCGAACACCAGACCGCCACGCCGGGTTTTGCCATGCAACACGGCCAAACCATGCGGAATGCCAAGCACCCAGCAGGCGGTGGCACCCAGTCCGTAGGCCAAATAGTTGCCGTGGTCGAGAAACTTGTTGGCGGCGTCAATGTTCTCTGTCGCGGGATCGCCCCGCTTGACGCGGGTGAAGTCACCGTAGCGGGTGGCACCCGCCGCCAAGCGATACAACTGCTTGGTCAGACGGGCCTCCTCGGTCATCAGCGCCGTGTGGTCCAACGCCTGCGCCTGTGCAGTGGCACTGGAACGCAACAAAGTGCCCAAGGCCTCCAGGTCGGGCGTGAAGCCCTGCTCCTTCAGTGCCTTGCTCCCAGCCCAATGCTGGCGCAGACGCTCCAGACGGGCATGCTGAAACTGCTTGGCCGCCTGCAGGCGCAGGCCATCATCAAACCAGAAGCGCACCCAATGCTGCAGGTACTCAGTGGACCGGTATTCGCTTTGCGGTGGAATCCAGGCCACCTCCAAAACCTGCTCGACGCCTGCGAAGAGCGGCGTGCCGCCACCGCCGCAAAACCCCAGCATGACGCCGGCCTTGGCCAGTTCGCGCACCGCAGCCTGGGTGATGGAGGTGCCGGTGCCCAGCAACACCGTGGTGGTGTTGGCGATCGGGATGTTCCAATAGAGCTGCTGCTTGTCTTGCTCGGTGACGTATTCCACGCGACCGCCATTGACCAGCACCCGGCAATGTTCCAGATAGTAGAGATTCGCGCGCTTGGAATGAAGAATGGTCTTCAGATCTGAAGGATTAAAGTCTTGCATGAAGTCACCATCGGTACACTATCTTGCCAAGTGCGGAATGTGCGTCATCGGCAAGCTTGATCGACAGCGCCAGCCAGAAGACAGCCAGCTAACGCGAAACAATGGCTACCGCCGGCGAGATCCACATTCACTTTTACGCTTTCAATGTCAGGATATTTCGATGGCCATGTTAACCGATTTGGCTATTTAATTCGATAATAAGTTCGGATTTCAACTGAAGATCGACTCGATGCCTGCAAGCCGATCGCAACAACGATCCACCGCGACGCATGCCGGTCAGCCATGGGACAATCTCCCCCCATGAACCCGCTCCTGTCACGCCTCCAGCCCTACCCCTTCGAGCGCCTGCGCCAGCTGTTTGCCGGCGTCACGCCCAACCCGGACTATCGCGCGATCAGCCTCGGCATCGGCGAGCCGCGCCATCCGACGCCCGCCTTCCTCAAGGACAAGTTGTGCGAGGCCGTCAATGCGCCCGACGGCGGCCTGGCGACCTACCCGGCCACGGCCGGCACGCCCGAACTCAAGAACGCCTGCGCGACCTGGATGCAGCGCCGCTACGGCCTGAGCCTGGACCCGGCAACGCAGATCCTGCCGGTGCTGGGCTCGCGCGAGGCGCTGTTCTCGCTCGCGCAGGTGGTGGTCAACCCGCGCGCCTTTGCCGATTCGGCCGAGGGTGTCGAGCCGGTGGTGGTCTGCCCCAATCCCTTCTATCAAATCTACGAGGGCGCGGCCTATCTGTCGGGCGCCCAGCCCTGGTTCGCCCCGAGCGACCCCCAGCGCAACTTCGCAGTCGACTGGGCCAGCGTGCCCGAAGCAGTCTGGCAACGCACCCAGCTGCTCTTTACCTGCTCGCCGGGCAACCCCACCGGCGCGGTGATGCCGCTGGATGAGTGGAAGATGCTGTTCGAGCTCAGCGACAAATATGGTTTCGTGATCGCGTCGGACGAGTGCTACAGCGAGATCTATTTCCGCGCCGAGGCGCCGCTCGGTGGCCTGGAAGCGGCGGCCCAGCTCGGTCGCACCGACTTCAGGAACCTGATCGCGCTGACCAGCCTGTCCAAGCGCAGCAACGTCCCCGGATTGCGCAGCGGTTTCGTCGCTGGCGACGCGGCGTTGATCAAGGCCTTCACGCTGTACCGCACCTACCACGGCAGCGCGATGAGCACCGTGATCCAGAGCGCGAGCGCGGCCGCCTGGCTCGACGAGCCGCATGTGATCGATAACCGCGAACAGTACCGCGCCAAGTTCGCCGCCGTCACGCCGATCCTGGCCGAGGTCATGAACGTCGCGCTGCCCGATGCCGGCTTCTACCTCTGGGCCGAGGTGCCGGACAAATTTGGCGGCCTGAGCGGCGGCAGCGATGCCGACTTCGCCAAGGCGCTGCTGGCTCAATACAATGTGACGGTTTTGCCGGGCAGCTATCTGGCGCGCGAGGCCCAGGGTTTCAACCCGGGCGCGCAGCGCGTGCGCATGGCGCTGGTGGCCGAGACCGCTGAATGCGTCGAGGCCGCGCGCCGCATCGCGGCATTCATCCAATCCTCCAACTGAACAACAAGCAGACCATGACCCAACAACTGCAACAGATCATCGAAAACGCCTGGGACAACCGCGCCCAGCTCTCGCCCGCTTCGGCACCGGCCGAAGTGCAGGAAGCGGTCGCGCATGTGATCGACCAGCTCGACAGCGGCGCGCTGCGCGTGGCCAGCCGCGAAGGCGTGGGCCAGTGGACGGTGCACCAGTGGCTCAAGAAGGCGGTGCTGCTGTCCTTCCGCCTGAAGGACAACGAGATCATCTCGGCCGGCGACCTGGGCTTCTACGACAAGGTGCAGACCAAGTTCGCGCACCTGTCGCCGCAGGAACTCGCCGCCACCGGCGTGCGCGTGGTGCCGCCGGCCGTCGCGCGTCGCGGCAGCTTCATCGCCAAGGGCGCGATCCTGATGCCGTCCTACGTCAACATCGGCGCCTATGTCGATGAAGGCACCATGGTCGACACCTGGGCCACCGTCGGTTCCTGCGCCCAGATCGGCAAGGGCGTGCACCTGAGCGGCGGCGTCGGCATCGGCGGCGTGCTCGAGCCGCTGCAGGCGAACCCGACCGTGATCGAGGACAACTGCTTCATCGGCGCGCGCTCGGAAGTGGTCGAAGGCGTGATCGTGGAAGAGAACTCGGTGCTGGGCATGGGTGTCTACCTGGGCCAGAGCACCCCGATCTTCGACCGCGCAACCGGCGAGATCTCCTACGGTCGCGTGCCCAGCGGTTCGGTGGTGGTCAGCGGCAACCTGCCCAAGACGGCGGCCAATGGCGCGCCCTACAGCATGTACGCCGCTATCATCGTCAAGCGCGTCGACGCGCAGACCCGCTCGAAGACCAGCATCAACGACCTGCTGCGCGACTGATCTCTGATCGCGCCCGCGCAAGGATTTGTGGGCCAGTGGGCTGCGGCCCGGGAGGTGGACATGGGCATGATGGACAAGCTGCTGCGTCTGATGGCCGAACAAAAGGCCTCCGACCTCTACCTCTCGGCCAATGCGCCGGTGCTGATCAAGATCGACGGTGTCTGCCGGCCGCTCGAGCCCGAGCTGCTGTCGGTCGAGACACCGTACCGGCTGCTGTCCGAGATCGTCACGCCCGAGCAGCTGCGCGAGTTCGACCTCCATGGCGAGCTCAACACCGCGATCCCGCTGCAGAACGTGGGGCGCTATCGCATCAGCGCGATGCGCCAGCGCAGCAGCTGCGCGGTGGTGGTGCGCTTCATCAGCATCGACATCCCGCCGCTGGACCAGCTCGGCCTGCCAGCCCTGCTGTCGGAGTTGGTGCTGGCCAAGCGTGGGCTGATGCTGGTCGTCGGCGCGACCGGATCGGGCAAGAGCACGACGCTGGCAGCGCTGCTTGACCACCGCAACCAGCATGCCGTCGGCCATATCCTGACGATCGAGGACCCGGTCGAGTACCTGTTCAAGAACAAGCAGTCGATCGTCAACCAGCGCGAGGTCGGCACCGATACCCAGAGTCTGAATGTGGCGCTCAAGAACGCGCTGCGCCAGGCGCCCGACGTGATCCTGATCGGCGAGATCCGCGACCGCGAGACCATGTCGGCCGCGATCGCCTATTCGCAGTCCGGCCATCTGGTGCTCGCGACGCTGCATGCCAACAACAGCTACCAGGCGCTGAACCGGATCCTGAACTTCTATCCGGTAGAGGTCAGGCCCACGATGCTCAACGACCTGGCCTCGTCGCTGCGGGTCATCGTCTCGCAGCGGCTGCTGCGCGCGGTCGACTGCAGCCGGGTGCCCGCGCTCGAAGTGATGGTCAACACGCGGCTGATCAGCGAGTTGATCGAGAATGGCGACTTCTTTGCCGTGCGCGAGGCGCTGGAGAATTCACTGGCCGAGGCCTCGCAGACCTTCGAGGTCGATCTGGCACGGCTGATCCAGTCGGGCCGGATCAGCCGCAGCGAGGGCCTGGCCTATGCCGACTCGCCGGCCAACCTGATGTGGCGACTCGACAATAGCACCGGGCCGCAGGACGACAAGAAGGCCGCAGCCGAACCGGCCGGCCCGCCTGCGGGCCGCCCCTTTTCTGATTTCACGATCGACGTCAAGCCCTGACGCCGACTTTTTTCCCGGATCTGCTCATGAGCGACACCCTGCGCCTGACCGAGGCGCTGATCTCCCTTTCCTCCGTCACGCCCGACGACGCGAGCTGCCAGCAGCTGATCATCGACCGCCTGCAGCCGCTGGGCTTCGTCTGCGAGACGATCGCCAGCGGCCCGGACGATTTCCGCGTCACCAACCTGTGGGCAAGGCGCCCGGGTAGCCGTCCGGACGCGCCGACCCTGGTCTTCGCCGGCCACACCGACGTGGTGCCGACCGGCCCGGTCGAGCAATGGGGCAGCGACCCCTTCGTGCCGACGGTGCGCGACGGCAAGCTCTACGGCCGTGGCGCCGCCGACATGAAGGCGTCGCTGGCCGGCATGGTGGTGGCGTGCGAGGAGTTCCTCGAACAGCACGCCAACCCCGAACTGGCGATCGCCTTCCTGCTGACCAGCGACGAGGAAGGCCCGGCGCATGACGGCACGGTGGTGGTCTGCCGCGAACTGACGGCGCGCGGCGAGAAGCTCGACTACTGCATCGTCGGCGAGCCGACCTCGGTCAAGCAGACTGGCGACATGATCAAGAACGGGCGCCGCGGCACCATGAGCGGCAAGCTGACCGTCAAGGGCATCCAGGGCCATATCGCCTACCCGCACCTGGCGCGCAATCCGATCCACCTGCTGGCGCCCGCGCTGACCGAGCTGGTCGGCCAGGTCTGGGACCAGGGCAACGACCATTTCCCGCCCACCACCTGGCAGGTCAGCAACATCCATGGCGGCACCGGCGCCAGCAACATCATCCCGGGCAACGTGGTGGTGGACTTCAACTTCCGCTTCAGCACCGAAAGCAGCGCCGAAGGCCTGCAGCAGCGCGTGGCCGACATCCTGGCGCGCCACGGCCTGCAGGCCGACAGCGACTACGAGCTGGCCTGGACCGTCGGCGGCCACCCCTTCCTGACCCGCCCCGGCACGCTGGTCGACGCGGTGCGCGACGCGATCCGGGCCGAGACCGGGCTGGAAACCGAGCTCTCGACCAGCGGCGGCACCAGCGACGGCCGCTTCATCGCCAAGATCTGTCCGCAGGTGATAGAGTTCGGGCCGCCCAACGCGACCATCCACAAGGTCGACGAGTGCATCGCGCTGGTCGACATCGAGCCGCTGAAGAACATTTACCGCCGCACGCTCGAGATTCTGGCCAGCGTGCCGGCACAGGACGAGATCACCCCTTGAATTTGAACGAATTACTGCAAGCCGCGAGCGATAAGCTCGAGGCGGCTGGCCTGGCCTATGGCCATGGCACCACCAACGCGCACGACGAGGCGGTCTGGCTGACGCTGTGGCAGCTGGGCCTGCCGCTCGACAGCGCGCTGGACGAGCTGGCCGAACGCGCCTGCTCCGAATCCGAAGTCGAAGCCGTGCAGGCGCTGATCCAACAGCGCATCGCGACCCGCCAGCCGGCGGCCTATCTGACGCACGAGGCCTGGCTGCAGGGCGTGCCGTTCTATGTCGACGAGCGCGTGATCGTGCCGCGCAGCTTCCTGGCCGAGTTCATCGCCGCCGCCGAAGGCGCCGAGTCGATCGACGGCTGGCTCGGCGAACACACGAAGCAGGTGCTCGACCTGTGCACCGGCAACGGCAGCCTGGCCGTGCTGGCCGCGCTGGCCTGGCCCGAAGTCCAGGTCGACGCCGCCGACCTCTCGACCGATGCGCTGGCCGTGGCCCGCATCAACGTCGACCGGCATGGCTTGCAGGAGCGCATCCGGCTGATCGAGTCCGATGGCTGGCAGAACCTGCCCGATAGCTCCGACCTGCTCCTGTGCACCCCGCCCTATGTCTGCCGCCAGGGCATGGAAGCCCTGCCGGCCGAGTACCGCGCCGAGCCGCTGATCTCGCTCGACGGCGGGCTCGAAGGCAGCGATGACGGCATGGACTTCGTGCGCCATCTGCTGGCGCATGCGCTGGAACACCTGAACGAGCATGGCGTGCTGCTGCTCGAGATCGGCAACGAGCGCGAGCATTTCGAACGCGCCTTCCCGACCCTGCTGGCCTACTGGCCCGAAACCAGCGCGGGCGAAGGCCCGGTGCTGCTGCTGACCCGAGAATCACTGGCCGACTGGGCCGCTACCAAGGACATCACATGATTACGCTGCGCAATGTCACGCTGCGCCGCGGCACCAAGCTGGTGCTGGACCAGGCCAATGCGACCATCAACCCCGGCGAGAAGGTCGGCCTGGTCGGTCGCAACGGCGCCGGCAAGTCCAGCCTGTTCGCGCTGCTGCAAGGCAAGCTGCACGAGGACGGCGGCGAGTTCCAGTGGCCGCGCCAGTGGCAGCTGGCCCAGGTCTCGCAGGACATGCCCGAGACCGACCAGCCCTGCACCGAGTTCGTGATCGACGGCGACACCCGCCTGGCCGCCGCGCGCGCGGCGGTCGAGCTGGCCGAGGCCAGCGACGACGGCGAGGCCATGGCCCACGCCTATACCGACTTGCACGATGCCGGCGCCCATGACGCGCCAGCGCGCGCGCAGGCGCTGCTGCTGGGCCTGGGCTTCCAGGTCAACGAGGTCGACCGCCCGGTCAACAGCTTCTCGGGCGGCTGGCGCATGCGGCTGCAGCTGGCGCGCGCACTGATGTGCCCGAGCGACCTGCTGATGCTCGACGAGCCGACCAACCACTTGGACCTCGACGCGCTGGTCTGGCTCGAGAGCTGGCTCAAGCGCTACGCCGGCACCATGGTCGTGATCAGCCACGACCGCGAGTTCCTCGACGCGATCACCTCGGTCACGCTGCACATCGACAACGCCAAGATCACGCGCTACGGCGGCAACTACAGCCGCTTCGAAGACATGCGCGCTGAAGCGCTGAGCCAGCAGCAGGCCAGCTTCTCGCGCCAGCAGGACAAGATCGCGCACCTGCAGAAGTTCATCGCCCGCTTCAAGGCCAAGGCCAGCAAGGCCAAGCAGGCGCAAAGCCGGGTCAAGGCGCTCGAGCGGATGGAGAAGATCGGTCCGGTGCTGGCCGATGCCGAGTTCACCTTCGAGTTCCAGGAGCCGGCGCAGCTGCCGAACCCGATGCTGAGCCTGCGCGAGGCCAGCTTCGGCTACCGCGCCGAGGACGGCAGCGCGACCACCATCGTGCACGACGTCACGCGCTCGGTGCTGGCCGGCCAGCGCCTGGGCATCCTGGGCGCCAACGGCCAGGGCAAGTCGACCTTCGTCAAGACGGTGGCGCGCGACCTGGCACTGCTGACGGGCGAGCTGACCGAGGGCAAGGGCCTGAACATCGGCTACTTCGCGCAGCAGGAACTCGACGTGCTGCGCCCGGACGACACGCCGCTCGAGCACATTATCCGGCTGGCGCGCGACCTCACCGCCGCCGGCGCCTTGAGCGGCCAGGGCACGCGCGAGCAGGACCTGCGCAACTTCCTGGGCCGCTTCCAGTTCAGCGGCGACATGGTGCAGCAGGCGGTCGGCAGCATGAGCGGCGGCGAGAAGGCGCGCCTGGTGCTGTGCATGATCGTCTGGCAGCGTCCGAACCTGCTGCTGCTCGATGAGCCGACCAACCACCTGGACCTGGCCACCCGAGAGGCGCTGGCAATGGCGCTTAACGAGTTCGAAGGCACGGTCATGCTGGTCAGCCACGACCGGGCGCTGCTGCGTTCGGTCTGCGACGAGTTCTGGCTGGTCTCGCACGGCGGCATCGAGCCCTTCGATGGCGACCTCGACGACTACCAGCGCTACCTGCTCGACATGGCCAAGCAAAAGCGCGAGGCGGTGCAGGCGGCCCAGCGCGCACCGGCCGTCAAGGCCAAGACCGAACCCGTCGTCGCAGCAGTGGTCAGCCCCCAGCCGGTGGCGGCTGCGCCAGTCGCGGCGGCCAGCGCCCCGGCAGTCAATCCGGCCGATCAGCGGCGCCTGGAGGCACAGCGGCGCCAGCAGCTGGCGCAAAAGCTCAAGCCGCACAAGAAGGCGCTGGCCGATCTCGACCAGCGCATGGCCAGCCTGCAGACCGAGGGCGCCGCGCTGCAGCAAAAGCTGCTGAGCGCGCTGCCGCCGGCCGAGCTGGCGCAAATCGGCAAGCGGCTCAAGGGCATCGAGGACGAGACGGCCGCCGCCGAGCTGCGCTGGCTCGAGCTGTCGGAGCAGATCGAGGCGATCGAAGCCGAGGCCGACTGACCGTCGATTGAGCTTCGACTGACTTTCGCTTGACTTTCGACTGAGCCCCGACCAGGCCCCTGTGCCCCGCGCCTGCTGGCGGGCCGGGGGCCTTCATCGTTTGAAGCAAGACAGACATGGACCATGCATCCGATCAGCCCGCTGCTGCGGGCGCTCCCACGCTCAAGCCGCATCGCAGCTCGCCACGCACAGGGGCCTGGCGCTGGCTGCGGATCGCCGGCCTGGCGCTGGCCGGGCTACTGCTGTTCTGGCTGCTGGCCTGGGCCGGGTTGCCGCCCTTGCTCAAATGGCAGCTCGAGCGCCAGGCCAGTGCCGCGCTCGGGCGCACAGTCAGCGTCGAGCGGGTCGAGCTCAAGCCCTGGTCGCTCGAGCTCGAACTGCACGGGCTGCGGCTGGCCGACGCCCAGGGTCAGGGCGAGCAGTTCACGCTCGAGCGGCTGTATCTCGACCTCGATGCGCGCTCGCTGCTGCGGCTGGCGCCGGTGCTCGACGCGCTCGAGTTCGACCGGCCGCATTTCAGACTGCGCCATCTGGGCGGCGGGCGCTACGACATCGACGACCTGATCGCGCGCCTGCTCAAGCCCGACCAGCCGCCATCGGCGCTGCCGCGCTTCGCGCTGTTCCAGCTGCAGCTGCGCGACGCGGCGATCGACTTCATCGACGAGCCGGTGGGCCGCACGCAGCAGATCCGCCAGCTGACGCTGAAGCTGCCGTTCCTGAGCAATCTGGAGCAGCAGCGCGAGGAAAAAAGCGAGCCGAGCCTGACCTTCCTGCTCAATGGTGACCCCGTCGATGCCAAGGCGCTGCTGCAGCCCTTTGCCCAGGCGCGCCAGGGCGAGGCCAGGCTGCACAGCGCCGCGTTGGACCTGGCGCCCTATCTGCCCTACTGGCCCGCGACCCTGCCGCTGCGCCCGACGCGCGGCCAGCTCGAGTTCGACCTGACGCTGCGGCTGGCACCGGGTGCGCAAAAGGCCCAGGCAGTACAGGAGGCCAAGGCCGCGCAGGAGCAGCAAATGGCACCGACACCGCTGTCCCTGGCCGGCCATCTGGCGCTGCGCGATGTCGAGCTCGAATGGGCCGGCGCCACCGCCACCCAGCCGATGCGGCTGCGCTGGGACCGGCTGCGCTTCGATGGCCAGACCCGGCTGGGCTGGCCGATCCAGTCGGCAAGCGGCGCCATGGCGCTCGCGCTTGAGGACGGGCGGCTGCAGGTCGATGGCCTGGCGCTGCGCGAGGGCGATCAGCCCCAGGCCAGCCTGGCCCGGCTGCTGCTGGCGGACGCCCGCATCGATCTGGCCGAGCGCCGGCTGGTGGTGGGCCAGCTGAGCCTGGAGCAGCCCGAACTGCAGCTGGAGCGCGACCAGCGCCAGCGCTGGATGTTCGAGCGCTGGCTGGCGGCACTGAAGCGGGATGCGGACAGCGCAGGGGCACAAGCCGGCACAGGCTCCGACCAGCCCAACCAGCCCAACCAGCGCGACCAAGGTGTCCCACGCGCCGGCCAGGCTGAACAAACCGACCAGGCTGACCAGGCGAACGCACCGAAGCAGGCCGGCCCGGCCGCCGGCTGGCTGCTGCAGCTCGACAAGTTGCAGCTGGCCGATGGTCGTCTGGGCTTCGTGGACAGAAGCCCGGTGCGCCCGGTGCGGCTGCAGGTCGAAGCCTTGCAGCTGAACGCAGGGCCCTGGAGCAACACGCTGACAGCGGAGCAGACCTTGCCGCTGGAGCTGAGCCTACAGCTGGCGCAAGGCGGACAAGGCAGGCAAGGCGGAGCAGGCAGATCGGGGCCGGCTGGCAGCACAGGCGCCCTGCGCTACCAGGGCCGGATCGAACTGCCGCAGCCGGCCGGCGGCGGGCGCCCGGCCCGGGTTTTTGCCAGCCAGGGCCAGCTCGAGCTCGACCAGCTGCCGCTGCACCGGCTCGAACCCTATTTCGCTGCCGCGCTCAACCTCGAGCTGCTGCGGGCCGAGCTCGGGCTGCGCGCCAGCGTCGAGTTGTCGCTGCCGCCCGAGGGCCTGCAGCTGACGCTGCGCGGCGACAGCGCGGTCGAGCACCTGCGCACCAGTACGCTCGAGCCAGCCGAGCGGCTGCTGGACTGGAAGTCGCTCGGACTGCGCGGCCTGCAGCTCAACCTGAAAGCCGGCGCGCTGAACCGGCTCAAGGTGGCCGAGACGGTGCTGAGCGACTATTACGCGCGGATCGTGATCGACCCGCAGGGACGCATCAACCTGCAGCAGCTGCTGCGCCAGCCTGGAACGGCATCGGCCAGCGCCAGCGCAATGCCGGCCAATCCGGCGCCGGCGAAAGCGGATCAGACAGCGACTGCTGTCGCCACTTCCACCACCGCCACCCCTGCCGCCAAGCCCGCCACAACGACAGCGCCTGCAGCGCCCACAGCACAGCAGCCGCGGCTCGAGTTCGGTCCGATCAGCTTCGTCAATGGCCAGGTCGACTTCGCCGACCATTTCATCCGGCCCAACTATTCGGCGCGACTGAGCGAGCTGAGCGGCAGCCTGGGCGGCTTCTCGAATCAGCAGCTCAAGCCGGGCCAGGCGCCCGAGCTGGCCGCCTTGAGCCTGCGCGGCAAGGTCGAGGGCCAGGCCAGCCTCGAACTCGACGGACGGATCAACCCGCTGGCCCAGCCGCTCGCGCTCGACATCCGGGCCCAGGTCGACGACCTCGACCTGCCGCCGCTGTCGCCCTACAGCATCAAGTATGCCGGCCATGGCATCGAGCGCGGCAAGCTCGGCATGACGGTGCGCTACCAGATCGCGCCCGACGGCCAGCTGCAGGCCAGCAACCAGATCCTGCTCAAGCAGCTCAACTTCAGCGAGCGCGTCGAGGGCAGCGAGGCGCCGAACCTGCCGATCCGGCTCGCGGTCGCGCTGCTGGCCGACCGCAACGGCGTGATCGACCTCAATCTGCCGATCAGCGGCTCGATCAACGACCCGCAGTTCCGCGTCGGAGCTATCGTCTGGCGCATGGTGCTGAACCTGATCGGCAAGGCCGTGACGGCACCGTTCGCGTTGATCGCGCAGGCCCTGGGCGGCTCGGCCGAGGACTTCCGGCAGATCGACTTCGCGCCGGGGCGCAGCGAGCTCGACGCCGCCGCCCGCAGCCGGCTCGAGCAGGTCGCGCAGGCCATGGCCCAGCGCCCGGCGCTGCGGCTGACGCTGGCGGGCCAGAGCGACCTCGAGCGCGAGCGCCGCGCCTACCAGCAAGCGCAGCTGCAACAGCGCCTGCTGCAGGAAAAGCAGCGCCAGCTCGAACGCCGCGGCCAGGGCAGCGAAGCGCTCGCGCCGCCGACCGCGGCCGAGTCGGCCGAACTGCTGGCGGCGGTCTATCGCCGCGCCGACATCCCGAAGCCGCGCAACCTGGTCGGCCTGGCCAAGACCTTGCCGGCGGCCGAGATGGAGGCGCTGCTGCTGGCCTCGATCCCGGTCGATGCCGACCGCATGCGCGAGCTCGCGCTGGCGCGCGCCGGTGCCGTGCGCGACGCGCTGACGCGGCTGGGCGTCGATCACGAGCGGCTCTATCTGCTGGCACCGACCGGTCCGGCCCAGGGCGCGACGGATGGAACGCCCTGGCAGGCCGGCGTGATGCTGGGACTCAAAACTGAATGAAGTGACTGATTGGTGTCAATTCCGGCAAAATTGCGTTTTTCCTGGCTTTTGCACGGGCTATTCGGTGTCACGGCTGACCCGGGGTTCTAGAATGCAATGACTTTGTTTCTTACTTGAGGAAGACATGAACAAGCTCCTGGCCGCAATCCTCGTCAGCGTGGGCGCCTCCGGCGCGATGGCGCAAGGCGCCGACCTCAAGGTCGCGATCGACCCGACCTACCAGCCCTTCACCTTCAAGACCGCCGACGGCAAGCCGACCGGCTTCGATGTCGACATCGCCAGCGCGATCTGCGAGCAGATCAAGCGCAAGTGCGTCTTCGTCGAACAGGTCTGGGACAGCATGATTCCGGGCCTGCAGGCCAAGAAGTACGACGTCATCATCAGCTCGATGTCGATGACCGACGAGCGCAAGAAAGTGATCGACTTCTCGGACAAGTACTACAACACCCCGAGCCGGGTCGTGGTCAAGTCCGACGTCAAGGTCGATGACGCCTTCGGCGGCCTCAAGGGCAAGAAGCTCGGCGTGCTCAAGGGCAGCACGCAGGAGAAGTTCGCACTCGGCGAGCTCAAGTCCAAGGGCGCGACCATCGTGCCCTACGAGGCGCAGGACCAGGTCTACCTCGACATCAAGTCGGGCCGTCTCGACGGCACGGTGGCTGACGCGGTCGAGGTCGGTGCCGGCTTCCTGGGCAAGCCCGAAGGCAAGGGCTACGCCTTCGCCGGTCCCTCGCTCGACACGCCGCAGTACTTCAAGTATTTCGGCTCGGGCATGGGGGTGGCGATGCGCAAGGGCGACAAGCTGAAAGACCCGATCAACGAGGCGATCAAGACCATCCGCGCCAACGGCAGCTACAAGAAGCTCAACGACAAGTACTTCACTTTCGACGTCTACGGCAAATAAGGCCGGCTGGGCGCGCTGCTTGCGTGCCCGCCTACCCAGCAACCCAACAGGGCGGCAGCTCCCGAACCGGGCTGGCCGCCCCATTCCATTCTTATGACCGGTTACTACCTGACGATTCTGGAGGGTGCGGCGCTGACGGTGGCGGTTTCGCTCGCCTCGCTGCTGGTGGCCATCCTGCTCGGGCTGGCCGGTGCCAGCGCCAAGCTCTCCGGCCGCAAGCCGCTGGTGGCGGCCGCCACGCTCTACACCACGCTGGTGCGCGGCGTGCCTGAGCTGGTGTTGATGCTGCTGATCTTCTACGGCGGCACGATCGGGCTCAACGCCCTGATGGAAGCGCTCGGCAGCGAGCAGACGATCGACATCGAACCGTTTGCTGCCGGCGTCATCACGATCGGCTTCATCTATGGCGCCTACATGACCGAGACCTTTCGCGGCGCGATCCTGGCGATCCCCAAGGGCCAGATGGAGGCCGCCTGGGCCTTTGGCATGGGGCCGCTGCGCACCTTCTGGCGCATCACGCTGCCGCAGATGATCCGCTACGCCCTGCCCGGCTTCACCAACAACTGGCTGGTGCTGATCAAGGCGACCGCGCTGGTCAGCCTCATCGGACTGCAGGACATGACCTACCGCGCCAAGCAGGCCAGCGCCGCCACGCGTGAGCCGTTCACCTTCCTGCTGTTCGCCGCCGGACTGTTCCTGCTCTACACCTGGATCTCGCTCTGGGCGCTGCGCCAGGTCGAGGCACGCTACAGCCTGGGCACGAAACGGGGGCAACTGTGAACTGGGAAGTGATCTTCGCCCCCGAGACGCTGCAGCTCTATGGCGAGGGCCTGCTGGTCACGCTGCAGCTGCTGCTCGAGCTACTGGCGATCGGCGCCGTGCTCGCGCTGCTGATGGCACTGGCGCTGACCAGCCGCCAGGCCTGGCTGCGGCGCCTGGTTGGTGCCTACACCTTCTGCATCCGCGGCACGCCGCTGCTGATCCAGGTCTACCTGATCTACTACGGCCTGGCCCAGGTCGAATGGATCCAGCAGCGCTGGGACGACATCTGGCCCTGGACCTATTTCAAGGAGCCGTTCTTCTGCGCGCTGCTGGCGTTCGCGCTCAACAACGCGGGCTACAGCGCCGAGATGCTGGCGGGCTCGATCCGCGAGACCCCGGCCGGCGAGATCGAGGCCGCACAGGCGATGGGCATGAGCCGCTGGGCCGTGCTGCGCCGCATCGTGCTGCCCAGCGCGCTGCGGCGCACCCTGCCGGCCTACAGCAACGAGGTCGTCATGATGCTGCACAGCACCAGCCTGGCCAGCACGGTGCCGGCGCTGTTCGACGTGACGGCGGCGGCCGGGCGGATCTACTCGGACTTCTACCTGCCGTTCGAGGCTTATCTGGCGGCGGCCGCGATCTACCTCTGCATCAGCTTTGCGCTGGTGGGCCTGTTCAAGCTGGCCGAGGGCCGCTACCTGGCCTATTTGGCGCCGCGCCGGCACTGACTCCAAGACAACGCATATGAACGCACCCGCCTACAAGTTACAGGTCGAGAACCTCCACAAGCGCTACGGCCAGCACGAGGTGCTCAAGGGCGTGTCGCTGGCCGCGCGCGCCGGCGACGTGATCAGCATCATCGGCAGCTCGGGCTCGGGCAAGAGCACCTTCCTGCGCTGCATCAACCTGCTCGAAAAGCCGCAACAGGGCTGCATCATCGTCGCGGGCGAGGAGCTGCTGCTCAAGCCCGGCCGGCACAACGGCGAGCTCGAACCGGTCAATCCGGCCCAGCTGCAGCGGCTGCGCACCAAGCTGGCGATGGTGTTCCAGAACTTCAACCTCTGGGCCCACATGACGGTGCTCGAGAACATCATCGAGGCGCCGGTCCATGTGCTCAAAGTGCCCAAGGAACAGGCCGTTGCGACCGCGCGCAGGTACCTCGAGATCGTGGGCCTGAAGGGGGTAGAGGACCGCTACCCGGCGCACATGAGCGGCGGCCAGCAGCAGCGCGTCGCGATCGCGCGCGCGCTGGCGGTCGAGCCCGAGGTGATGCTGTTCGACGAGCCGACCAGCGCGCTC
>JAPLPQ010000039.1 GCA_026400105.1 Burkholderiales bacterium | reverse complement strand
GCGGCTGCCGGTGGAGGCGCCCGAGGGCACGGCCGCGCGGCCCATGACGCCGCTTTCGAGCAGCACGTCGCATTCGACGGTGGGGTTGCCGCGGCTGTCGAGCACTTCACGGCCGACGATATCAACGATTGCACTCATGTCCGGTTCCTTCAGCCTTGTGCCACCACGCGCGCCATCTCGAGGCACTTGTTCGAGTAGCCCCACTCGTTGTCGTACCAGCTGACCACCTTGATGAAGGTGCCGTCGAGCGCGATGCCGGCATCGCGAAGCGGCTTTCATGGCGGCGCAGATATCGGCGTAGGAGGCATCCTTGTTCAACTCCACGGTCAGGTCGACCACCGAGACATCCGAGGTCGGGACGCGGAAAGCCATGCCGGTGAGCTTCTTGTTGAGCTCGGGCAGGACGACCCCGACCGCCTTGGCGGCACCGGTAGACGACGGGATGATGTTCTCGAGGATGCCGCGGCCACCGCGCCAGTCCTTGTTGCTCGGGCCGTCGACGGTCTTCTGGGTCGCGGTCGCGGCGTGCACGGTGGTCATCAGGCCACGCTTGATGCCCCATTTGTCGTTGAGCACCTTGGCCACCGGGGCCAGGCAGTTGGTGGTGCAGCTGGCGTTGCTGACGATGGCCTCGCCGGCGTAGGAGTCATGGTTGACGCCGTAGACGAACATCGGCGTGTCGTCCTTGCTCGGGGCCGAGATCACGACCTTCTTGGCACCAGCGGCCAGGTGCTTGGCTGCGCCTGCGTTGTCGAGGAACAGGCCGGTGGCCTCGATCACCACATCGGCGCCGACCTCGTCCCACTTGAGGTTGGCCGGGTCGCGCTCCTGGGTCAGGCGGATGGCACGGCCATTGACCACCAGGGTGTTGCCCTGGACCGACACTTCACCGTCGAAGCGGCCGTGCACGCTGTCGTACTTGAGCAGGTAGGCCAGGTAATCGGGTTCCAGCAGATCGTTGATGCCGACCACCTCGATGTCGCCGAAGTTCTGCACAGCGGCCCGAAAGACCATGCGCCCGATGCGGCCAAAGCCGTTGATTCCGATCTTGATTGTCATTTTTGTCTCCTGATGGGTGGCGGCCGGCGCTGCTAGAAGTGGTGAGCCGGCGGATGAGCGAATGCTAGCGAAAATTGGTAACTTAGTTACATGCCGGCGCATTCAAACCGGGTTGTTCTGGTGTCGTAACCGAATCGCGCGCGCCGGATCGCCCGGCGACGGCGTCCAATGCAGAATCGACAGATCGAGACCGCATTGGCGCGACCCGACACCTGCACCCCGACTCATGACAGACCTGAAAAACCACCCTCCCATCCCCGAGGCCTTGCAGCAACAGATCGACCGGCTGCTCGCGTCGGGTGGGCGCTGCCTGCTCGGCCTGGTCGGCGCGCCCGGCGCGGGCAAATCCACCCTGGCCGCCGCCTTGCAAGACCATCTGGGCGAACTGGCCCAGGTGGTGCCGATGGATGGTTTCCACCTCGCCAACGCCGAGCTGCAGCGGCTGGGACTGGCCCGGCGCAAGGGCGCGCCCGAGACCTTCGACAGCGCGGGCTATGTTGCGCTGCTGCGCCGGCTGCGCGACCAGCAGCCGAACGAGCGGATCTATGCGCCCGAATTCCTGCGCGAGCTCGAGGAGCCGATCGCCGGCGCCATTGGCGTGGACGCGCAGACGCGACTCGTGATCACCGAGGGCAACTATCTGCTGCTCGAGCAGGGGCATTGGGCCGAGGTGGCCGGCTTGCTCGACGCGGCCTGGTATATCGAACCCGACGAGCCGCTGCGCTTGCAGCGCCTGCTGCAGCGTCACATGGCCTTTGGCCGCAGCGAACAGGCCGCGCGCGACTGGATCGCCTCGACCGACGAACCCAATGCGCGGCTGATCGAGGCGAGCCGGCAGCGGGCCGACTGGGTGCTGCGCTGGAACGACTGAAACTGAAAATCAAACCGCATCGACCGGAACAGGAGAGATGATGAAATGGGCTTTTGTCGGCGCGAGCAATATCGCGTCGGAATGGATGGTCGGCGCGGTGCGCGCCGTCGGCGACGAAGTGGTCGCCGTGGTATCGGGCAGCGCCGAGCGGGCCCAGGCCTTTGCACGCCAGCACGGCATCGCGCAGGCGCTGACCGACCTCGGCGCGCTGGCCGGGCTCGAACTCGACGCGGTCTATGTCTCGAGCACCAACGACCAGCACGAGGCCGCGGTGCTGCAGGCCGCCGCGCTGGGCTGCCATGTGCTGTGCGAGAAGCCGCTCGCGCTCGACCTGGCCGCCGCGCGCCGCATGGTCGAGGCCTGCCGCGCTGCCGGCGTCGTCATGGGCACCAACCACCACCTGCGCCACAACAGCGCGCACCGCCAGATGCGCGAGGTGCTGCGCCAGCAGGGCCTGGGCCAGCTGGTATCGGCCCGGGTCAGCCACTCGGTGTTCCTGCGCGCCCAGCTGCAGGGCTGGCGCATCGACAACCCGGGCGCCGGTGGCGGCGTCGTGCTCGACATCGCGGTGCACAACGCCGACTCGCTGGCCTTCCTGCTCGGCGAATACCCGGTCGAGGTCATGGCGATGACGCAGCAAGGCGGCATGGGCCGGGGCGTCGAGGACGACGCGATGTCGCTCTGGCAGTTCGCCAGCGGCCTGTGCGCCTTCACGCACCAGGGCTACAACACGCCGCATGCCTCGAACCGGCTCGAGATCCTGGGCCAGCAGGCCAGCCTGGAGGCGCGCAACGTGCTGAACCAGACACCGGGCGGCGAGCTGGTCTGGCGTCGCGCCGACGGCGACCTGTCGCTGCGGCTGGATCACGACAACCTCTATGTGCGCGGGCTGCGCGAGCTGCACCAGGCCATCGCGGGACAGCCCAATGACCTGGCCAGCGGCGAGGCGGGGATCAAGTCGCTCGCGGTCGCGCTGGCGGTGCTCGAGAGCGCACGCACGGGCCGGCGCGTGCCGGTCAGCTACGCATGAGCGCGACTATTGCACCCCCTGCCCCGGCGTTCGAGAGCCGCGCCTTCCTGCAGGCGCATATCGCGCACACGCTGGCGTTCTACGAACGCAGCGCCTGCGACCCGGACGGCGGCTTCTTCCATTACCTGCTCGATGACGGCAGCGTCTACGAGCGCGAGCACCGGCATCTGGTCAGTGCGACGCGCTACGTCTTCAACTGGAGCCAGGCGCATCGCCACGGCGGCGAGCCGCGCTACCGGGCCTGGGCCGCGCATGCCCTGGCCCATCTGCAGCAGGCCTTTTGCCTGCCAGCGGGCCACCCGAACGCCGGCCTGTTCGCCTGGACCGTGCGCGGGGGCGCGGTCGAGGACGACCGGGCCCTGGCCTACGGCCAGGCCTTCGTGCTGCTGGCGCTGAGCCAGGCCTGCCGGATCGGGCTGGCGACGCCGCAACAGGTAGCAGATGCCTTTGACCGGATGGAGCAGGCGTTCTACCTGCCGGCGCAGCGCGCCTACGCCGACGAGCGCGGCGCCGACGGCCGCCTGTCGGACTACCGGGGCCAGAACGCCAACATGCACCAGTGCGAGGCCTGCCTGGCCGCCTTCGAGGCCACGGGCGAGGCGCGTTACCTGGACCGCGCCGAAAGCCTGATCGAGCGCTTCGCCTTCGAGCTGGCCGACCCGGCCAGCGGCCTGATCTGCGAGCATTACGACCTGGACTGGCAGCCCGACTGGGAATACCAGAAGGGCCGGCGCGACGACATCTTCAAGCCCTGGGGCTACCAGACCGGCCACCAGACCGAATGGGCCAAGCTGATCCTGCAGGCACACGCGCTGCGACCGCAGCAGCGCTGGCTGGAGCGGGCGGCCGAGCTGCAGCTGGCGGCCTGGCGCCACGGCTGGGACGAGCAGCATGGCGGGCTGATCTACGGCTTCGCGCCCGATGGCTCGCCCTGGGACAGCGACAAGTATTTCTGGGTCCAGGCCGAAACGCTGGCCAGTGCCTGGCGGCTCTGGCGCGCGACGGAGGAGCCGCTGTTTCGCCAGCAATACCTGGACTGCTGGGCCTGGAGCTGGCGCCATCTGGTCGACCACCAGCATGGCGCCTGGTTCCGCATCGTCGCTGCCGACGGCAGCAAGCTCGAAAACACCAAGTCACCGGCCGGCAAGACCGACTACCACACGCTGGGCGCCTGCTGGGACATCCTGGCCGCCGGCGGCCTCTCCCACTGAAACTCAATCCCATGCCTCATCTGATCTTTGACATGGACGGCACCATCATCGACTCGATGCCGGTCCACCGCAGCAGCTGGGCCCAGTTCGCGGCCCGCCACGGCCTGAGCGGACAGGCCGAGGAACTCGAGCGCGCGACCAGCGGGCGCACCGGCGTCGAGGGCATGCGCGCGCTGTTCGGCGCCGAGCTGCCGCTCGAGCTGGCCCAGGCCTATGTGCACGAGAAGGAAGCGCTCTACCGCGAGCAGTTCGGCGCGCAGTTCCGCTGGGTCGGCGGCTTCGAGCGCTTCGCCATGTGGGCCCGGACCCTGGGCCTGCGCTGCGGCCTGGGCACGGCGGGCGACCGGCACAATGTGCGCTTCTGTCTCGAGCGGCTGCCCAGGCCCGATCTCGACGGCCTGTTCGAGGTCTGCGTCGGCGGCGACGAGGGGCTACCGGGCAAGCCCGATCCGGCGATCTTCCTGGCGGTCGCGCAGCGCATGGGAGTCAAGCCAGCCGACTGCCTGGTGTTCGAGGACAGCCCGGCCGGCATCGCGGCGGCGGGACATGCCGGCATGCGCGCGATCGCGCTGCTGACCAGCCACAGCGCCGAGGAGCTGGCGGGGCCGCATGTAGTGGCCGCGGTGCCGGACTACCACGCGCTGCTGGCTTCGCCGCACTGCCCGTTCTGAACGGCGGCTCAGAGGTCCTGCTTGAGGAAGATGTCCTTGTCGGGAAAGAACTGGGTGTGCAGCGGCAGCAAGGCGCCACCCAGCGCCCGGGCATGGGCACCAACCTGGCCCATCTCGAGCCGGCCAGGACGCACGATGCCGACCAGCGGGTAGGCTTCGAGCACCTGGCGCGTCTGCGCCAGCAAGGCCTCGAGCAGTCGGCGCGACAGCGAACCGTCGAGCACCACCGCGTCGAGGTCGAGCAGCGCGGTCGCGGCCGTGATGGTCATCGCAAGCGCGTCGGAGGCGGTCCTGAGCCAGGGCTGGGTCAGCGCGTCGTAGGCCGGGTCGGCGATCGCGTCGTCGTGGATCAGCTGCGGATCGAGTCCGGCCTGGATCAGCGCCTGCTCGAGCTGCCAGCCGGAGGATTTCTCGAGCAGCTGGGCCGGCGAGCCGGGCTGGGCCATGCCCAGCGGCAGCGAGCCGATGGCGCCCGCGTTGCCGCGCTCGCCCGGCAGCAGATGGCCCGACAGCACCAGGCCGCCACCGACGAAGGTGCCGACGAAGACATAGAGGAAGCTGCGCAGCTGCTGGCCATGGCCCTGCAGCAGCTCGGCGGTGCAGGCGGCGATCGTGTCCTTGGCAAACACGACCGGCAGCTCGGTCAGGGCGCGGACCCGCTCGGGCAGGTCGACGCCCTCCCACTTGGCCATCGCGGGCGCCGCCTCGGGGCCGAGCAGATCGGCCCACTGGTGCATGAACAGCGGCGCCGACAGGCCCAGACCGACCACGCGCGCCCAGCGCTCGCCCATCTGCTCGCGCAGCAGCATGAGCGCCGAGGCGATATGCCGCAGCACCTCGTCCGGGTCCGGGAACTCGTAATGGAACACATGCTGATAGCGGATCTGGCCGGCGAAGTCGAGCACCAGCACCTCCATGCTGCGCCGCCCCACCTGCACGCCGACGCTGAACGCGCCTTCGGGGTTGAGCGACAGCGGCACCGAGGGCTGGCCGATGCGCCCGCGCAGGCGCTCCTGCTTGAGCAGCAGGCCGTCGTCGAGCAGGCGCTCGACGATGACCGAGACGGTCTGGGTCGAGAGCTGGGTCAGCCGCGCCAGGTCCGCCTTCGGGATCGCGCCATGCAGGCGGATCGCCTGCAGCACGATGCGCTCGTTGAACTGACGCATGCCGCGCTGGTTGGAGCCGCGCATGGCGCGCGTCACCTCGGCAGTGGGCGCGGAATACGAAGCGGCGGGAGATTTGGCGCGGGGCATGGTCGAGAACGAGGCAGCAAAAAGGCGATCAGGGCAGGATGACGCCCTTGCAGAGTATCGCATTGCCAAAAGCGCTGACCTCGCCGCTCTGCACGATCAGGCTGGCGCCGGCGATGCGTTCGTAGAAGGCAAAGCGCTCGATCGGCTCGACCTGCTCGGGGGCCAGGCCCTCGAGGCGCCGGGCCAGTTCGATGAACGCCGCCTGCGCGGGCGTGGTCTGGCCGACCGGCAGGCCGCTGTGCTGCATGTAGCCGGCCGGCTGCGGCACATCTACCGCGAGCGGGAACACCGACAGCACGGCCTGCGCCACCCGCTCGAGGCTGAGCCCCGGCAGGCGCACCACCGGCTTGCCCTTGGCCAGGAAGTCGGCGGTGAAGTTGGCATCGACCACGGCGACCCATTCGCCATGGCCCATGGCGCACAGGTGCATCAGCAGTTCCGGCGTCAGGATGGGGTCCAGTCCCTTGAGCATCTGTTGTCCTTTTCTCTGGTGGCGGTGGCCGGTCAGTGCGCCAGCGCCTGGTGCGGCAGTTCGGCGGCGGATTTCGCGCCCGTCATGACGGCCACGGTATCGCTCATGCTGATGTGCTTGGGGTCGACCACCGCCGCGCGCTTGCCCAGGCGGGCGATATGGATGCGGTCGGCGATCTCGAACACATGCGGCATGTTGTGGCTGATCAGGATCACCGACAGCCCCTTGTCGCGCACGCGCCGGATCAGCTCGAGCACCATGTTGCCCTCCTTGACGCCGAGCGCCGCGGTCGGCTCGTCGAGGATGACGACATGCTCGGCAAACGCTGCCGCACGGGCCACGGCCACGCACTGGCGCTGGCCGCCGGACAGGGTTTCCACCGCCTGGTTCATCGAGCGGATGCCGACCTTGAGGTCGTTCATGCGCGCGATGCTTTCCTCCAGCATCTTCTTCTTGTCGATCATCTGGAACACGCTGCCCAGGATGCCGGGGCGGCGCAGTTCACGGCCAAGGAACAGGTTCTCGGCGATCGTCATGGCGGGGGCCACCGCCAGGTCCTGGTAGACGGTCTCGATGCCGGCACGGCGGGCTTCGATCGGGCTACGGAAGTGGATCGGCTTGCCGTCCAGGAAGACCTCGCCCTGGTCGGGAATGGTCGCCCCCGACAGGGCCTTGATCAGGCTGGACTTGCCGGCGCCGTTGTCGCCGATGACGGCCAGGATCTCGCCGGCGCGCAGTTCGAAGTCGGCGCCATCGAGGGCCGTGACCTGACCGTAGCGTTTGACCAGGCCCTTGGCCTGCATGACGATCGGAGCGTTGGAGTGGGCGTTCATTTCAGCGGGCTCCCTTGCGCGAGAGTTGGTCGGTAGCGACGGCCAGGATCACGAGGATGCCGGTCACCAGGATTTGATAGACGGAGGACACGCCCATGAGCGTGAGGCCGTTGCGGAACACGCCGACGATCAGTGCGCCGACCAGGGTGCCGAGCACGATGCCACGGCCACCGAACAGGCTGGTGCCACCGAGCACGACCGCGGTGATCGCGTCGAGGTTCTCGGTCTGGCCGGCGTTCGGGTCGCCGGCACCGGTGCGCGCCACGCTCAGCAGCGAGGCGATGCCGTAGAAGGCGCCAGCGAGCACATAGACCGACAGCAGCACCTTGTCGGTGGCGATACCGGTCAGGCGGGTCGCCTCGGGGTTGTTGCCGACCGCGTAGACATGGCGCCCGGGCTTGGTCTCGCGCAGCGCGAACCAGGTCAGCAGGTAGAGCGCGAGCATCAGCACCGCACCGTAGACGACGGCGGTGTCACCGATCTTGAAGGTGTTGCCCAGCATGGTCATGCCGTCGGGTATGTCGGTGATGGTCTGCGAATTCGAGTAGAGCTGGGTCGCGGCGAAGGCGATGTTGAGCGTGCCCAGCGTCACGATGAAGGGTGGCAACTTGACCTTGGTCACCAGCAGGCCGTTGATCAGGCCGAACAGCGTGGTCACCGCGATGCCGCAGGCGATCGCCGCCGGAGCCGGCAGGCCGTAGTCGGCGGCAAACTTGGTCATCACGACGCTGCCCAGGGCCATCACCATGCCGCAGCTGAGGTCGATGCCGGCGGTCAGGATGATCAGGCTCTGGCCGATCGCGATCACGCCGACCACCATGACCTGCTGCAGGATCAGCGAGAAGTTCTGCGTCGACAGGAAACGCTCGCTCTGGCTGGCGAAGAAAATGGAGGCCAGCAACAGCGCAATGAAGGGCCCCAGCGTGGCAATCGGGGGCAACTGGAGGTTGGTCTTGTTCATGGTCGGATGCCGTAGCGATCTGGTCCGCCTGCGGCCAGGGCCACCGGCAGCGGTTGAAGAATCGTCTGGTTCATGTCAGTCGGGCGGGCGGCGGACCGCAGAAACGGGCCGGCGCGCGCCTCGCTCGGGAGGCAGCGGACCCCGCCCCTAGCCCCCACAGGGGGGCATGGAGCGGGCCCGCGTCAGTCTTCAGGGTTTACTTGTTGCCCCAGCACAGGTCGGTGCCGACCTTGACGTCCTTGCTGTCGACGCCGGCAACAGCCTTGCCAGCGATCAGGGTCACGCCGGTGTCGATGTAGCCGCTGGCCTTCTTGCCGCTCTTGGCGTATTCGACGCCGGCGGCCACGCCCATGGCGGCCATGCGCAGCGGGTACTGCTGGCTGGTCGCGGCGATCACGCCCTTGCCCACGTCGGCGATGCCGGAGCAGCCGCCGTCGACCGACACGATCACGACATCCTTCTCCTTGCCTGCTGCCTTGAGCGCGTTGTAGGCGCCGGCCGCTGCGGGCTCGTTGATGGTGTAGACCAGGTTGATGGTCGGGTTCTTCTGCAGGCAGTTCTCCATGCCGGTCTGGCCCTTGGAGCGGTCACCGTAGCTGTCGGACATGCAGACGACCTCGGCCGGCTTGGCCAGCTCATTGTTCTTGGCGTCGAACGAGGACAGGCCGAAACCCTTCAGGAAGCCGTTGTGACGCTGCGCGCCGACCGGGTGGCCCGGGAACAGGTCCAGGGTCGCGATCACGGGCGTCTTGCCACCCAGCGCGGCCTTGGCGTAGGCGCCGATCAGCTCGCCGGCCTTGTAGTTGTTGGTCGCGAACAGCGCGTCGGTGCCGTCTTGCGGATCGGTCGGGCTGTCGAGGGCGATCACCATCACGCCCTGGGCGCGTGCCTTCTTGATCGCCGGCACGATGGCCTTGGAGTCGCTCGGGGTGATCAGGATGGTCTTGGCGCCAGCGGCGATCATGTTCTCCATCGCGGTGACCTGGCCGGCGTTGTCACCGTCGCTCTTGCCCGCGCCGCTCAGCAGCTTGGCGCCGAGCTTCTTGGCCTCGGCCTCGGCACCTTCCTTCATCTTGACGAAGAAGGGGTTGGTCTCGGTCTTGGTGATCAGGCCGATCACGGGTTCGGCGGCATGGGCAAAGCCGGCTGCAGCCACGGAAGCGGCAATCAGGCTCAGGCGGATGGTGGTGGTGTGGAAAGACATTCTTGCTCCTCTTGTGTGGATCATCTGTGTGGCCGATCTTGGCATCGGCCTGTGTCAACGGCAAGCTTTGTCGCCGCTCGCCGTGCCGCAAGTATCCCGCAAGCCAAAAACTAAATCAATTAGATTTAATTAGTGTTTTCCCTAATGACGCGAACCAAGCCTTGCAGCGAAACTTCCTGCCAATTCGCTTGCAACCCCGTTCTCCTCAAAGGTATTTCCATGTCCACTCCGATCCTGATCCTCGGCGAAGCCCTGATGGACTGCATCACCCAGGCCGATGGCAGCCTGTTGCCGCTGATGGGCGGCAGCCCCTTCAACCTGGCGCGCGCGACCGCGCTGCAGGGCGGCCAGGTCGGCTATCTGTCACCGTTCTCGAGCGACAGCTTCGGCCAGCAGCTCAAGGCGCGCTCGATCGCCGACGAGGTCGAGCCGATGAGCCCCGACAGCGCCCGCCCGACCTCGCTGGCGGTGGTGACCGTGCGCGCGGGCCAGCCCAGCTACGGCTTCTACCGCGAAGGCATTGCCGACCGCGACTACCAGCCCGAGGCCCTGCTCGCCCTGATGGCAAGAATGGAGCCCGGCGTGCTGCACACCGGCTCGCTGATGCTGGTGCCACCCGAGAACGCCAAGGTCATGCAGGTGATCGAGGGCGCCCGCGCCCTGGGCTGGACCATCAGCATCGATGTCAACCTGCGCCCGCGGGTGGCCGACGATCTGGCGGCCTATTGCGCCGCCGTGATGCAGGTGGTGGAACTGGCCGACTGGGTCAAGGCCAGCGACGAGGACCTCGAGATCCTGGGCTTCGGCGACGCCAGCCTGGCCACGGCCGACGAGCTGCGCCAGCGTTTCGCGCGTGGCGCCAACCGGCGCATCGCCTTCACCTTCGGCGCGGCGGGCGCCTACCTCTGGATCGACGGCCAGAGCACCATGGCTGCGGCGCCGCAAATCGAGCTGGTCGACACGGTCGGCGCCGGCGACACTTTCTGGGGTTCCTGCCTGGCGGACTGGGGCACGCAGCCGCAGGGCGCGGCCGAACGCGCGGCGGTCACGCTGCAGCGCGCGATGCAGGCCGCCGCGATCAACTGCAGCCGCAAGGGCTGCCAGCCACCCAGGCTGGCTGAGTTGACGCAGGATGAAACCACGAAGTAACTTGATTACAGTTTATTTGGCAAAAAATAAGTAACATGGTTACATCCACTCGCTACGCAGACTCCATGAACACAGCAGCCCAACCTCCCCTGGACATCGTCATCTTCGGCGGTGCCGGCGACCTGTCCTGGCGCAAGCTCCTGCCCGCCCTCTACATGGCTCATCTGCACGGCCGTCTGGCCGAGGACTGCAGGATCATCGGCGTCGGTCGCAACGAATGGAGCCGCGAGCAGTACGTGGCCTTCATCGACAAGACCTCGCGCGCCTATGTCGAAGCGCACGCCATGCAGGCCGAGGCCTGGCAGGGTTTCCTGCAGCGGCTGGACTTCGTGAGCCTGGACGCCACCGCGCCCGAGGGCTATGCCGAGCTCGCCGTCCATTGCCAGCCGGGCTCGATCAAGGTGTTCTACCTCGCCACCGCGCCGAGCCTGTTCAGCCAGATCGCCGAGCGACTCGACCAGGCCGGACTGATCGATGCGCAATGCCGGGTCGTGCTGGAAAAGCCGCTCGGCCATGACCTGCCTTCGGCGCGCGCGATCAACGAGGCCGTGGCGCGCCATTTCCGCGAAGGCCAGATCTACCGGATCGACCATTACCTGGGCAAGGAGACGGTGCAGAACCTGATGGTGCTGCGCTTTGGCAACGCGATCTTCGAGCCGCTGTGGCGCGCACCCTATATCAAGAGCGTGCAGATCACGGCGGCCGAGACCGTCGGCGTCGGCACCCGCGCCGGCTTCTACGACCACACCGGCGCCATGCGCGACATGGTGCAGAACCACCTGCTGCAGCTGCTGTGCATCGTCGCAATGGAGGCGCCGATCTCGCTCGACCCCGATGACGTGCGCGACGAGAAGCTCAAGGTGCTGCGCTCGCTGCGCAAGATGAGCCTGAGCGACATCGTGCGCGACACGGTGCGCGGCCAGTACACCGAGGGCGTGGTCAACGGCGAGGCGGCCAAGGGCTATCTGCAGGAGGCCGATGTGCCCGCGAGCAGCCGCACCGAGACCTTCGTCGCGATCCGGGCCCAGATCAACAACGCGCGCTGGGCCGGCGTGCCCTTCTTCCTGCGCACCGGCAAGCGGATGCAGAACCGCCACTCCGAGATCATCATCGAGTTCTCCGAGCCGCCGTTCTCGATCTTTGCCGATCAGGCCGCCGCCTCGACCCCGAACCGGCTCATCATCACGCTGCAGCCCGACGAGTCGATCCAGATGCAGATGATGGCCAAGGAACCCGGCTCGGGCATGAAGATGCGCCCGGTCAACCTGAACCTGGACCTGCAGTCGGTCTTCACCGAGCGCCGCGCCGAGGCCTACGAGCGGCTGCTGATCGATGTCATCAAGGGCCGCCTGACCCATTTCATGCGCCGCGACGAACTCGAGGCGGCCTGGAAATGGGCCGACCCGATCATCGAAGGCTGGAAGCAGCTGGCCGACAAGCCCAAATCCTACCCGGCCGGCAGCTGGGGACCGGCGGCCTCGTCGGCCCTGGTCGCACGCGAGAACGCGGTCTGGGCGGAAGCGCAGTAAGGCCATGATGCAGTCCGCCACCCCCCCCGTTTCCCCCCTGGCTGGCGCGACTGCCGGCACAGCCGCTGACGCCAGCCCCTGGCTGCTGCGCCCCTGCCAGGACGCCGCGCAACAGGCGCGCGAGCTGGCGCTGGAACTGGCCGACCGGCTGCGCCAGGCGCTGGCCGCGCGCGGCCAGGCGCTGCTCGCGGTCTCGGGCGGCAAGTCGCCGCTGGCGCTGTTCGCCGAGCTGCGACGCCAGGACCTGGCCTGGGACCGGGTCACGGTGCTGCTGGCCGACGAGCGCTGCGTGCCCGACGGTCACCCCGACAGCAACGGCACGCTGGTGCGCGAGCAGCTGCTGCAGGAACATGCAGCCGCCGCGCGCTGGCAGCCCTTCTTCTCGACCCTGCCCAGCCAGCCCTCGGGCGACTGGAGCGAAGCCGAACTCGACCAGCTGGCCGAATCGGCCAACCAGCAGCTGGCCGATCTGCCCTGGCCGCTCGACGTGCTGGTGCTGGGCATGGGCGAGGACGCCCATACCGCCTCGCTGTTTCCGGCCGCACCCGGTCTGGCCCGGGCGCTGGAGTCCGGGCAGCGGGTGGCCTGGGTCAGGCCGGCCACGGCGCCGCATGCCCGACTCACGCTGACCCTGCCCACGCTGCTGGCCGCGCGCGCGATCTACCTGCCGCTGACGGGCGAGCGCAAGCGCGCGGTATTCGATCAAGCCTGTCGCACCGCCTCGGTCGACGCCCCCATTTCGCTCGTCCTGCATCGCGCCCTGCAACCGGTCCAGGTCTGGCTCGCTCCCTGATCTTTTAGAAAGCCCCCATGTCCACTCCCTCCCTGCCCACCACCGTCGCTCCCGTCCTGGCACGCGTGACCGCGCGCATCGTCGAGCGCAGCCAGGCCAGCCGTTCCGCCTACCTGAACACGGCCGCCGGACTGCGCAAGCCCGGCCCCTACCGCGCGGGCATGGGTTGCGCCAACGCGGCGCACGCCTTCGCGGCGATGCCGGCGCAGGACAAGCTGGTGCTGCGGCAGGAACGCCAGCCCAACCTCGGGATCGTGACCTCCTACAACGACATGCTGTCGGCACACCAGCCCTACGAGCATTACCCGGACCAGATCCGCGCCGCCGCGCGCGCATTCGGCGCCACGGCCCAGGTCGCTGGCGGCGTGCCCGCGATGTGCGACGGCGTAACCCAGGGCTACGAGGGCATGGAGCTGTCGCTGTTCTCGCGCGACGTGATCGCGCTGGCCGCCGCGGTGGCGCTGTCGCACAATGTGTTCGACGGCGTGCTGTGCCTGGGCATCTGCGACAAGATCGTGCCGGGCCTGGTGATCGGCGCGCTGCAGTTCGGCCATCTGCCGGCGGTGTTCGTGCCGGCCGGTCCGATGACCTCGGGCCTGTCGAACGACGACAAGGCCAAGGTGCGCCAGCAGTACGCGCAGGGCCTGGTCGATCGCTCGGCGCTGCTGGCGGCCGAGGAAGCCGCCTACCATGGCGCCGGCACCTGCACCTTCTACGGCACCGCCAACTCCAACCAGATGCTGATGGAGATCATGGGCCTGCAGCTGCCGGGCTCGTCCTTCGTCAACCCCGGCACGCCGCTGCGCCAGGCGCTGACCGACTTCGCGGTCGAGCGCGTGCTGCGCATGCGCGACGGCGGCCCCGAGCCGCTCGCCATCAGCGAGATCATCGACGAGAAGGCGATCGTCAACGGCATCGTCGGCCTGCTGGCCACCGGCGGCTCGACCAATCACACGCTGCACCTGGTCGCGATGGCGCGCGCTGCCGGCATCCGGATCGACTGGGACGACTTCGCCGAACTGTCCGAGGCGATTCCGCTGCTGGCCCGCGTCTATCCGAACGGCAAGGCCGACGTCAACCATTTCCACGCTGCCGGCGGCATGGGCTTCCTGATCGACCAGCTGCTGCAGGCCGGCTTGCTGCATGCGGATGTCAACACCATCCTGGGTCACGGCATGCAGCGCTTCGCGGTCGAACCCTGGCTGCAGGACGGCCAGCTGGCCTGGCGCGCGGCGGCGGCGACTTCGGGCGACGAGGAAGTGCTGCGCCCGGTCGAGCGCCCCTTCAGCGCCGACGGCGGCCTGAAGCGCCTGCGCGGCAATCTCGGCCGCGCGGTGGTCAAGACCTCGGCCGTCAAGCCCGAACACCGGCTGGTGCGGGCGCCGGCGGTGGTGGTCGAGAGCCAGCAGGCGCTCAGCGATCTGTACAAGCAAGGCGCGCTGAACCGTGACTTCGTCGCCGTGGTGCGCTTCCAGGGCCCGCAGGCCAACGGCATGCCCGAGCTGCACAAGCTGACCCCGATCCTGGGCATCCTGCAGGACCAGGGCTTCAAGGTCGCGCTGGTGACCGACGGCCGCATGTCGGGTGCCTCGGGCAAGGTGCCCGCAGCCATCCACGTCAGCCCGGAAGCCCTCTGTGGCGGCGCGATCGCGCGGGTGCAGGACGGCGACATGGTGCTGCTCGACTGCGATGCCGGCGTACTCGAGCTCGAGCTGTCCGAGGCCGAACTGGCACAGCGCCCGCTGCCGGCCAAGGACCTGTCGGCCAACGGCCACGGCTATGGCCGCGAGCTGTTCAGCCTGTTCCGCCGCAACGCCGGCCTGGCCGAAAACGGCGCCTCGGCGCTGTTCGGCAACGACTGAGCCGGCCCGACCTGCCGGCATTGCCACCGGTACTGTTCCGGCGTCACCGACCACCCCCGCTGACGCCGAACCCGGCTGATCCGATCCCTTATATTTGAGCCCTGCATCATGAACTCTCCCGCTTCCCTGCCGCTGTTTAAATCCCGCGTGGTCCCGGTCATCGTCGTGACCGATCCGGCCCAGGCCGTGCCGATGGCCGAGGCGCTGCTGGCCGGCGGCGTCGACGTGATGGAAATCACGCTGCGCAGCGCGGCCGGCCTGGCCGCGATCGAGGCCGTGGCGCGCGCCGTGCCCGAGATGCAGGTCGGCGCCGGCACCGTGACCCGGGCCAGCGAGGTGGCCCAGGTGCTGGCCGCTGGCGCGCGCTTTGGTCTTTCGCCCGGCTCGACGCCCGGACTGCTGGCCGCCGTGCTGGCCTCGGGCCTGCCCTTCGTGCCCGGCGTGGCCAGCCCGAGCGAGGCCATGGCCGCGCGCGACGCCGGCTTCACGCTGATGAAATGCTTCCCTGCCGCCCAGCTCGGCGGCGTCGAGGTGCTCAAGGCCTGGGGCGGCCCGCTGCCGGATCTGCGCTTTTGCCCGACCGGCGGCGTGTCGCTGGCGAACATGGGCAGCTTCCTGGCCCTGCCCAACGTGGCGATGGTCGGCGGCTCCTGGCTGACTCCGGCGGCGGCGGTCAAGGCCGGCGACTGGGCCCAGATCACCCGGCTGGCGCGCGAGGCGACCGACGCGGTGGCCGCGCTGCAGGCGAGCCTCTGAAATAATCAGGCCGAGGAGACCAGAACATGAATAACGACTTCACCCCCCCGCAACAACGAGCGGCCTGGAAGCGGCTGCAAGCCCTGGCCGATCAGTCGCTGCCGCACCTGCGCGAGCTGCTGGCCGATCCGGCCAGCGAGCGCCAGGCCAGCCTGCAGCTCGAGGTCGCCGGCCTGCAGCTCGACGCCAGCCGCCAGCAGGTCACGCCCGAGGTGCTGCAGGCCCTGCTCGAACTGGCCGCCGAATCACGCGTGCTGGAGCAGGCCCAGGCCCAGCGCCAGGGCCTGCCCGTCAACGCGACCGAGAACCGCGCCGTGCTGCACATGGCGCTGCGCGGTGCCGACATGCCCGACGCCCCGTGGGGCGCTGAGGTATCCGGCGCGGTGCGACAGGAACTCGACCGTTTTCTCGACGCCGCCGAGCGCATCCGCGACGGCCGCTGGCGCGGCCACCGCGGCCAGCGCATCGCCAACGTGATCAACATCGGCATCGGCGGCTCGGACCTCGGCCCGCGCATGGCGGTGCAGGCGCTCGACGCCCACGCCTCGCACGACGTTCGCGTGCACTTCGTCTCCAACCCCGACTGCTGGGCCCTGCACTCGATCCTGCGCTGGTGCAAGCCCGACAGCACGCTGTTCATCGTCCAGAGCAAGACCTTCACGACCCAGGAAACCCTGACCCTGGCGAATTCGGCCCAGCGCTGGCTGGCTGACCATGGCCTGCAGACGCCCGAGCAGCAGGCGCAGCACCTGATCGCCGTGACCGCCTCGCCAGCAGTCTCGGCCGCCCAGGGCTATGCCCCGGACAACACCTTCGGCTTCTGGGACTGGGTCGGCGGGCGCTACTCGGTCTGGTCGGCGATCGGCCTGCCGCTGGCGATCGCGATCGGCGCCGAGGCTTTCCGCGCCTTCCTGGCTGGCGGCCACGCGATGGACCGCCATTTCTGGGAAGCCGCGCCAGAGCGCAACATGCCGCTGCGGCTGGCGCTGCTCGGGGTCTGGAACCGCAACTTCCTTGACTGCCCGACCCACCTGATCGCGGCCTATGCCAGCCGGCTGTTCCACTTCGCGCGCTTCCTGCAGCAGCTCGACATGGAATCGAACGGCAAGTCGACCCATGTCGACGGCAGCCCGGTCGAGGTCGGCACCGGACCGATCGTCTGGGGCGG
>JAPLPQ010000082.1 GCA_026400105.1 Burkholderiales bacterium | reverse complement strand
GCGGGTGACGTGTCGGCCTTCGTGCCCACCAACGTGATCTCGATCACCGACGGTCAGATCTTCCTGGAAACTTCGCTGTTCAACGCCGGCATCCGGCCCGCCATCAATGCGGGTATTTCGGTGTCACGCGTCGGCGGTGCGGCCCAGACCAAGCTGGTCAAGAGCCTGTCCGGCGGTATCCGTACCGACCTGGCCCAGTACCGTGAACTGGCTGCCTTCGCGCAGTTCGCTTCCGACCTGGACGAAGCCACCCGCAAGCAGCTCGACCGCGGTGCCCGCGTGACCGAACTGCTCAAGCAGGCCCAGTACGCTCCGCTGTCGATCAGCCTGATGGGCGCGACCCTGTTCGCGGTCAACAAGGGCTACATGGACGACATCGCTGTCAACCAGGTCCTGGCTTTCGAAGCCGGCCTGCACGCCCACCTGAAGCACAAGCACGCTGCCCTGCTGTCCAAGCTGGAAGCTGCCAAGGCCATGGACAAGGACGCCGAAGCTGAAGAAATACGCGGCAAGATCAAATCGGTGGAAAACACCAAGAAGATCACCAAAGCCATGGAAATGGTCGCCGCCTCCAAAATGCGCAAGGCGCAGGACCGCATGCGCCAGGCTCGGCCTTACAGCGAGAAGGTGCGCCAGATCGTCGGTAACCTGAGCCGGGCCAACCCGGAGTACACGCACCCGTTCATGCAGGTCAACGCTGATGCGAAGACCGCTGGCATGGTCGTGGTCACGACTGACAAGGGCCTGTGCGGTGGTATGAATACCAACGTGCTGCGCCTGGTCACGAACCAGTTCAAGGATTTCCAGGCCAATGGCCAGACTGCGGAAGCGGTCGCCATCGGCAACAAGGGCCTGGGTTTCCTGAACCGTATCGGTGCCAAGGTCGTCTCGCACGTCACGGGTCTGGGCGACACGCCCCACCTGGAAAAGCTGATCGGCCCGGTCAAGGTGCTGCTCGATGCTTATGCCGAAGGTCGCGTGAGCGCGGTGTACCTGTGCTACACCCGCTTCATCAACACCATGAAGCAGGAAGCCGTGGTGCAGCAGTTGCTGCCCCTGAGCATTTCCGAGCTGCAGCAAGGCGAGCAGGGTCACGACTGGGATTACATCTACGAACCCGATGCCGCCACGGTCATCGACGAGCTGCTGGTGCGTTACCTGGAATCCCAGGTCTACCAGGCAGTCGCCGAGAACATGGCATCCGAGCAGTCGGCGCGTATGGTGGCCATGAAGGCTGCGACCGACAACGCCGGTAGCGTGATCAACGAGCTCAAGCTGGTCTACAACAAGACCCGCCAGGCCGCGATCACCAAGGAACTGTCGGAAATCGTGGCAGGCGCCGCGGCCGTTTGAGGCCGGGTTCACAGAATCTAGAGAATATTTAAGGTTTCAATCATGGCTCAAGTTCAAGGCAAGATTGTTCAGTGTATCGGCGCCGTGGTGGACGTGGAGTTTCCGCGCAACCAGATGCCGCGCGTCTATGACGCACTGAAGATGGAAGGTTCTGCACTGACCCTGGAAGTGCAACAGCAGCTCGGCGACGGCGTGGTCCGTACCATTGCTCTGGGTTCGTCCGATGGTCTGCGTCGCGGCATGCTGGTGACCAACACCCACGCTCCGATCACCGTTCCGGTTGGCAAGGCCACCCTGGGCCGCATCATGGACGTGCTGGGCAACCCGATCGACGAGCGCGGCGAAGTCTCGCAAGAGCTGACCGCTTCGATCCACCGCAAGGCCCCGGCTTATGACGAGCTGTCGCCTTCGCAGGAACTGCTCGAGACCGGCATCAAGGTGATCGATCTGGTCTGCCCGTTCGCCAAGGGCGGCAAGGTGGGTCTGTTCGGTGGCGCCGGCGTCGGCAAGACCGTGAACATGATGGAGCTCATCAACAACATCGCCAAGGCGCACAGCGGTCTGTCCGTGTTCGCCGGCGTGGGTGAGCGTACCCGTGAAGGTAACGACTTCTATCACGAGATGGCCGATTCGGGCGTCGTGAACCTGGACAACCTGGGCGAGTCCAAGGTTGCCATGGTCTACGGCCAGATGAACGAGCCGCCGGGCAACCGTCTGCGCGTCGCGCTGACCGGCCTGACCATCGCCGAGTCGTTCCGCGACGAAGGCAAGGACGTGCTGTTCTTCGTGGACAACATCTACCGCTACACCCTGGCCGGTACCGAAGTGTCCGCACTGCTGGGCCGTATGCCTTCCGCCGTGGGCTACCAGCCGACGCTGGCCGAGGAAATGGGCCGTCTGCAAGAGCGTATCACCTCGACCAAGGTCGGTTCGATCACCTCGATCCAGGCCGTGTACGTTCCGGCCGATGACTTGACCGACCCGTCGCCTGCCACCACCTTCGCCCACTTGGACTCGACCGTCGTGCTGTCGCGTGACATCGCCTCGCTGGGTATCTACCCGGCAGTCGATCCGCTCGACTCCACCAGCCGCCAGCTGGACCCGCTGGTTGTTGGCGAAGAGCATTACGCGACCGCCCGTTCGGTGCAGGGCACCCTGCAGCGCTACAAGGAACTGCGCGACATCATCGCGATTCTGGGTATGGACGAACTGGCTCCGGAAGACAAGCTCGCCGTGGCGCGCGCTCGTAAGATCCAGCGCTTCCTGTCCCAGCCATTCCACGTTGCTGAAGTGTTCACCGGCTCGCCGGGCAAGTATGTGCCGCTGTCGGAAACCATCCGTGGTTTCAAGATGATCACCGCCGGTGAGTGCGATCATCTGCCGGAGCAGGCCTTCTACATGGTCGGCACGATCGACGAAGCCTTCGAAAAGGCCAAAAAGTTGGCGTAAAGCGGCGCACTGAGGCGGCTGGCGTCGTTCCAGTGCTCGCCGTACCTTGAGTACGGCTGTGCGCTGCGCCTAGCCAACCACCTCATTGCTTGCTTTCCATCCAACTTTTATAAGGAGTAATGATGAGCACGATACAAGTCGAGGTTGTGAGCGCCGAAGAGGCTATCTTCAGCGGTCGCGCCAAGTTTGTGGCGCTGCCGGGCGAAACAGGTGAACTGGGCATTCTGCCCGGCCACATCCCGCTGATCACGCGCATCAAGCCCGGTGCGGTGCGGATCGAGAAGGAAGACGGCAGCGAGGAATTCGTGTTCGTCGCTGGTGGCATCCTGGAAGTCCAGCCCAAGTGCATCACGGTGCTGAGCGACACCGCCATCCGCGGTCATGACCTCGATGAGGCCAAGGCCAACGAGGCGCGCAAGGCCGCCGAGGAAGCGCTCAAGAACGCCAAGAGCGATGTCGACCTGGCCCGCGCACAGTCCGAGCTCGCCGTCATGGCGGCCCAGATCGCTGCGTTGCGCAAGTTCCGCCAGAAGAAGTAAGCCTCCGGCTCACTTCGATCCTGCAACAAGAACCGCCTTCGGGCGGTTTTTGCTTTTCTGCCGCCTGCTGGCTAGGGCACAATCCGGCCATGCGAAGCCCCTTGATCTCCGATGCCGAAGCCGACGAACTGGAAGAAACTTTTTATGCCGCCCTGCGGGCTGGCGACCTCGAGCGCCTGATGGCCTGCTGGGCTGATGACGAGGAGGTGGTCTGCATCCATCCGGGTGGCGTCCGCCTGGTGGGTCTGAGGGCGGTCCGCGATTCCTTTCGCGAACTGCTGGCCCAGGGCGGGGTCCGCATGCAGGTCCAGGAGGTGCAGCGCGTCCATGCCCCTGGCTGCTGCATCCACAGCGTGATCGAGCGGCTGGAGGTCATGACGGGCGAGGGCTTGCGCCACGGTTATCTGCTGGCCACCAATGTCTATGCCAAGACCGAAGCCGGTTGGCGCCTGTTTACCCATCACTCGAGCCCCGCCGATGCCGAGGGAATGGCAGAACTCAACGAGCAGACTCACACCTTGCACTGAGTTGCCATCCGTTCCGGCATGATGGAGCCTGTTCGAGGACTTTCCTCGATGTCAGCGCTGCCGCAGGCAGCAGGAGCATGAATCATGGACGAGATTGTCAAGGCCGCGATGGCCAAATGGCCGGAGGTGCCGGCCTGTTACGGCTGGCTGGGCCTGGATGCGCGTGGTCAGTGGCATCTGCGCGACGACGGGACACAACAGGTCGGGCCTTTTGCCGGGGCTGATCCGGCCGGACGTGGTCAGCGGCTCGAGCATGAGAAGCTGATCGCTTTCATCGGTCGCAATTACGGCAATTGCGAGCAGGGCCGCTGGTTCTTCCAGAACGGGCCGCAGCGGGTCTATGTCGAGCTCGAGGCGGCGCCCTGGATCTGGCGGCTGCAGCCCGATGGAACGCTACGCAGCCACACGGAACAACTGGCGAGCTATCTGAGCAGCTGGGTCGATGAACAGGGCCGGCTCTACGTCGAAACCGAGCTCGGACTGGGCCTGGTGCACAGCCAGGACATGCATCTGGCGGCCGACTGGGTCGAGCAGGGCCGCTGGCTGCCGCAGGACTGTCAGGCGGCTGAACTGCCGCAACGCTTCGGCTTCGTGCTGAGTCCGCAAGCCAGTCTGCTCGGTTAATTGCAGGCTGACAAAAAGGAAAAGCCGACCTGAGTCGGCTTGCTGGCTGTGGCTGCAGCGGGCCTGGACAGGCCCCAGGGGCTTATTCGCCCTTGGGCTCGCTGAACTTGGCGCCGCCTGCGTTGGCCATGTAGGCCGCGGCGCGCGAGATTTCGAGATCGCTCAAGGCGCCGCCTGCCTGAGACGGCATGGCGTTCTTGCCCTTGAGCGCCGAGTTGGTCAGCGCGGCCAGGCCGGCGCCGATGCGCGGCGCCCAGGCGGCGGCATCGCCGAACTTGGGTGCGCCCAGGGCTCCAACCGCGTGGCAGGCGGCGCATTGCGCCTTGAAGGCCTGCTCGCCGGTCTTGGGCTCGCCGCCACCGGTAGCGACTTGCAGTTCGACCGTGCCCACGCGCTGCAGGCGCTGGGCCATGGCGGCCTCTTCCTGGATGGTCCTGGTGTCGGTCTTGCCGCAGCCACCGAGCAGCAGTGCCAAGCCGACCGCTCCGATCATGGGCAGGGTCCAGCCGCGGCGGGCGTTGGGGTGGCCGTTCTGCAGCGCGTTCGCAAATTCGCTCATGTTGTCCTCGGGGGCTTGTGCTGGGTAAGAGTGAGCTCCCGAAAGGCCGGGAGTGCTTATCAAATTATAGCCAAGCAGGGGGCCTTCACCCCTCGGCTGGCTGCTAGAATGGACAGTTAGCGTTCACCGCAAGCGGCTGTAGCTCAGTGGATAGAGTATCGGCCTCCGAAGCCGAGGGTCGTGGGTTCGATCCCCGCCAGCCGCACCACAACTTGCCAGGTTTTAGTCAGTAAAATCTGCACAAAATGCCAACCGGACGGGTTGGCATTTTTGTTTCTGCTCCTCTGCTCCTCTGCTCCTCTGCTGGTCGCCGATCGGTGTGGCGGGTTCCGATTTGCGGAATGGTGCGGCTGATCTTCTTCTGATCAGGCCGGCAGATAGGGGGTGATCTGCTTGAGGGCATTGGCCACGTAGGCCTCCTTTTCTCCCACTGGCGCGACGTAGTGCAGGGCCGCGGCCGCCGCTTCAGTCCCTTGCGTGCGCGCGATGATCCAGGCGGCCAGGTAGGGCGATGCCAGGCAGCCGCCTGCGGTGGCGATATTGCCCCGCGCGTAGAACGGCTGGTTCAGTACCTCGACCCCGGCCTCCTGTACCCAGGGCTTGCTCGTCAGGTCGGTACAGGCGGGGACAAGGTCCAGCAGGCCAAGCTTGGCCAATACCCAGGTACCCGAGCATTGCGCCGCTATCAGTTGACGCGTGGGGTCCAGCCGCAAACGCGCCATCAGTTCCGGATCGTTGACGACTTCTCTCGTCTTGAGCCCGCTGCCGACGATGACGGCGTCAGCCGCATGTGCCTGCTCGAGTGTGGGTTGCGCACGGACCGTGACGCCGTTCATCGAGGTGACCTCGGCGCTGGGGCAGCATAGGGTCACGCGCCAATCCGGCTGCTTGATCCGGTTCAGGATGCCCAGTGCAACGAAGGAGTCCAGCTCGTTGTAACCATCGAAGGTCAGGATCGCGATATGCATTGATGTCTCTGTGTGGTGGTCCAGCTGGTGGATGCGGGCCTGCCTGGGATTTATACAGCAGCCGCGCGTCCAGTAGCCCCGAGACAATTATCAAAGTAGTATCTGTCAGGCCTTTGACGCCCGCTTGAGCGGCGCTCGGCCTGACAGGGAGTACAAGATGATGTGGTCAAAAAAATGGATGGGCCTGGCGGCTGCGCTTTGCCTCGTGCTGGCGGCTTGCGGCGGCGGTGGGGATGGCGATGGCTCGCAAACCGACAGCGCCGCGAAGCTGACGCTCCAGGGCACGGTCGCCAGCGGGCGGGCCGTTGCGGCGGCCGAGGTGCAGGCCAGATGCCAGGGCGGCAGCGGCAATGCCAAGGCTGCCGCCGACGGCCGCTTCCAGCTGCAGATTGCTGGCGGCGCATTGCCTTGCGTGCTGCGCGCGACCGATCCGCGCGACCAGAGCCGCTGGCACAGCGTGAGCAGCAGCGGATCGGCGTCCAGCGCGACCGCCAACATCACCCCCGTGACCGACATGCTGCTGGCGCGCCTCGCCGGCCAGGACCCTGCCACCTATTTCGACCGCTTCGATCCGACGCAGGCTGCCAGCCGCCTGAGCGCGGCCGCCCTGGCGGCGGCAGAGCAGGAGCTGCGCCAGATCCTGAGCGTGGCTTTTGACATCAGCACGCTGGACAACCTGGTCGCGCGCCCGCTGACGGCGGCGACTGCCGCCAACCCGACCGGCGGCGATGCGCATGACCAGTGGCTCGACCAGCTGGGCGCCAAGCTCAACCGCCTGCAGCAGGCCCGGGTCGTGGCGGCGCTGGCGGCTCAGGCCGGCACGGCCAGCGTGCAGCAGGTCGTCACGGACGGGGTCGCTGCCAGCGCCGCCCGGCTGTCATCGAGCATCGACCTCGGCAGCCATCTCGTGACGCTGAACTGGACCGACAGCTATCCGCTGGGCACCCAGTACCGGGTCGAGTCGCTCAATGCCGACGGCAGCTACGGTCCGGTCGAGACGATCAAGGGCCTGGGCGGCACGGGCAGCATGGTGCAATGGCAACGCGCGGTCACCGTCGCCACGGTCTACCGGGTGCTGGCCCTGCTGCCGGATCGCACGGCCGTCCTGTCCACCGCCCAAGGGCAGGAGTCGGTCAGCGTCGAGGCGCCGGCCGCACCACCGTCGATTGTGCTGAATCAGGAGCAGCCGCTGTCGGGCTCTGTGCAGCTTTCGCTGTCGGGTGGCGGCAGCTATGCCTCGGTGTCCTGGTATGCGGACCTGCGCCTGCTCGGCCAGGGCAGCGGTGCCGATCAGGCGCTGAACTGGAACACCAGCGCCGAAGGCAACGGCCAGCACCTGCTGCTGGCCAAGGTGCAGGTCAGCCCGGACGCCTATATCGAGCTGCGGCGCAGCGTGTCGGTCTCGAACTCGAATCTGGCGCTGAGCTCGAGCGTGTCGGGCATGACCGGCACCATCCTGGTCGATGCGCGCGCCAGTTCGGAATACGGCATCGCGACGATAACTGCCATCTTCGACGGCCAGGACGCCGGCAGCCTGAGCGCACCGAACGCCTGTTCGCGCTGGTGCTCCGGCAGCAACGATGTCTATCGCTTCACGGTCGATGCGGCAACGGCCGGCTCCGGCAACCACAGCATGGTGCTGACCGCGACCGACAAGGCCGGCGTCAAGAAGAGCGTGACGGTGGCGGTGCCAGTCTCGAACCTGCCTGTCGTCAGCCTGACGACCCCGGTCGATGGCGCTTTCGTCAGCGGCAGCCTCCGGGTCGCGGGCAGCGCGAGCAGCGACAAGTCCGGCGAGCTGCGCGTGACGGCCAGCCTCGGCGACTACAGCTTGCTGAATTCGACCGGAGCCTCGTTCGACACCCGCTTCAGCCTGGCGAACGTGACGCCCGGCAGCTACACGCTGACAGTGCGGGCCACCGACAGCAGCAACGCGTCGACCGTCTTGCAGCGGACGGTGACGGTGACCTCGGCCGCGCTTGCCTATCCGGAACTGTTCACGATCGGTGCCGGCGGCCAGCTGCTGGCGGCGGAAGGCGACCAAGTGCTCTATCGTACGGTGGATGGCAGCGTGCGGCTGCGCCAAGTCGTGGCCAGGACCGAGGTCGAGCTGGCCCAGGCCGCCAGCATCAATTACGCCAACGACTGGCAGCTCAGCGAGGGCCTGGTCTATGCCTACGGCAAGGGCAGCGACTGCGTGCTGTACTGCATCTACCAGTGGACCGGCGGCGGCGTCATGAGCAACCTCTCGAACGCCAAGCGCGCCGCGGTGACCGAGCCGATCGACAAGGTCCAGAGCACCGACCTGCACCCGGTGGCCAGGCAGGGCTATGTGATCTGGATCAGCGAGAACAGCTGGTACACCCTGCACCATGTGGCCAGCGGCAGCTTCAGCAAGATCGCGCAGCCGGCCGGAACCAGCTATCTGGGCAACTGGAACTACGACTTCTTCGTCGGGGCCAACGGGGTCGAGTTCTACTACTGGGCCAGAACCGGCGGCTCCGACCAGGCGGCGTTCTTCGACATCTTCAAGTGGTCGGCGGCCACGGCCAGCTCGACCCGGCTCAGTGCCGGCGGGGTGCGTGCGATCTATCCCAAGACCGACGGCCAGAGCGTGGTCTGGCTGCAGTCACCGACCGATACCGCAGCCGGCACGGCGAGTACGCTGATGAGCCTGCCAGTCGGTGGCGGAACCGCCAGCGCGGTCACGAGCAGCGCGAGCGAATCCTTCTGGCTCCGGGATGGGGTGCTGGGCTGGCGCGAGATCGGCAGCACCGGCAACAGCCTCAAGGCCCATGCGCTCGGGCAGACCAGTGTCGTCTCGCGGCTGAACTCGGCGCTGCTCTACGGTGCCGGGGCTGGCCAGCTGGTCTTTGGCGAGCAGGGCAAGACCTACAGCTGGGATGCGGCGACCCGGAACCGACAGCTGCGCATCGATGCCAGTCCGAACCAGGTCTGGATCACGGGCAAGCAGATGTACTTCGTGATGGGAGCGTCGCAGACGGTGTTCCGGCTGACGCTGGACTGAGGCGGCCCCGAGTCCGGCGCCGGTACGCCAACAGGTGACCGGCCCGGACTCCGATGCCCCGGCCCGGCGGCACGGCGTTTGCGGCAGCCGGGCAGCCGGCGGCGGCTCATGACAAAATGACCAGTCCCGGCCTGGCCGATTTCTGGATACCTTCATGACCTCCGCTTCTGCGGCCTGCGGCCGCGCCCAGGCCATGGTGCTGGCCGCCGGTCGCGGCGAGCGCATGCGCCCGTTGACCGACCTGACTCCGAAGCCGTTGCTCGACGTGCAGGGCAAGCCCCTGCTGCAGTGGCACCTCGATGCGCTGGTCCAGGCTGGCTGGAGCCAGGCGCTGATCAACACGGCCTGGCTTGGCGAACAGATCCCGGCGCGCTTTGGCCGCTGCTGGCCGCCCGAGGCCGCCGACGTGCCGCCGACCCGGCTGGAACTGGCCTATTCGATGGAGGCGCGCGACTTCGGTGGCGCGCTCGAGACCGCTGGCGGCATCGCGCGCGCGTTGCCCGGGCTGGCCGATTGCTTCTGGCTCATCGCGGGCGATGTCCATATGCCGGGCTTCGATTTTCCGCTGGCGGCGATGCAGCGCTTTGCCGCCAGCGGCAAGCTGGCCCATCTCTGGCTGGTGCCGAACCCGGCGCACAACCCGAAGGGCGACTTCGGCCTGTCGGACCAGGGGCTGGCACTGAATCTGGCGGCCGACGCGCCGGGCCCGCGCTATACCTACAGCACCCTGGGCCTGTACCGGCGCGAGTGCTTCGAACCACCGCACTGCGCGATCCCGGCCGGCAACCCGCAGGGCATTGCCGCCCCCCTGGCGCCGCTGCTGCGCTCGGCGATGGACGCCGGCCAGATCAGCGCCGAACTCTGGCTCGGGGACTGGACCGATGTCGGCACCCCCGAGCGCCTGGCCCAACTCAATCAGCAACCGTCATCATGAGCGCAATTCCCCATCAGGCCATCCATGCCGACCGCCGTGCCCGCCTCGCCGCCCAGCTCGGCGCCGGCGGCATCGCGATCATCCCGACCGCCCCCGAGCGCCAGCGCAACCGCGACAGCGAGTACCTGTTCCGCTTCGACAGCTATTTCTATTACCTGACCGGCTTCACCGAGCCGCGTGCCTGGCTGGTGATCACGGCCGAGGGCCACAGCACGCTGTTCTGCCAGCCCAAGGACCTCGAACGCGAGATCTGGGATGGCTACCGGCTCGGGCCGCAGGCGGCGCCGTCCGCGCTCGGCGTCGACGAGGCTTACTCGGTGCACGAGCTCGGTGAGCGGGTCCCGAAGCTGCTCGAGAACCGCCAGCAGCTCTGGTACCCGTTCGCGACCCATGTCGGGCTCGAGACCCAGGTCGATGGCTGGTTGCAGAAGGTCAGGGCGCGCGCGCGTTTCGGTGCCAGCTGCCCGGACACGCAACGCGACCTCTGCGTGCTGCTCGACGAGATGCGTCTGTTCAAGGACGCGCACGAGATCGATGTCATGAAGCGCGCGGCGCAGATCAGCGCCCAGGCCCATGTGCGCGCGATGCAGCGCAGCGCCGCCATGATCCGCGCCGGCCAGGAGGTGCGCGAATACCACCTCGACGCCGAGCTGCTGCACGAGTTCCGCCAGCATGGCTCGCAATACCCGGCCTACGGCAGCATCGTCGCGGCCGGCGCCAACGCCTGCGTGCTGCATTACCGCGCCGACATCGCGCCGGTGCGCCCTGGCGAACTGGTGCTGATCGACGCCGGCTGCGAGCTCGACGGCTATGCCTCGGACATCACGCGCACCTTCCCGGCCGACGGACGGTTTTCCGGGCCGCAGCGCGCGCTCTACGACCTGGTGCTGGCGGCGCAGGAAGCCGCGATCGCCGCGACCAGGCCCGGCATGCGCTTCGTCGATCCGCATGACGCGACGGTGCGGGTGCTGGCGCAGGGCATGCTCGACCTCGGGCTGCTGAAGAAGGATGATGTCGGCCACCTCGACGACGTGATCGAGCAGCGCCATTATTTCCGCCACTACATGCACCGCACCGGCCACTGGCTCGGGCTGGACGTGCATGACGTCGGCAGCTATGTCGAGCCTGGCGCCACGCAGACCATCGAGCGGCGCGACCCGCTCAGCGGCGAGCTGATCAAGGACCGGCCGAGCCGCCTGTTGCGTCCCGGCATGGCACTGACGATCGAGCCCGGCCTCTACATCAGCCCGGCGGCCGATGTGCCCAAGGAGTTCTGGAACATCGGCATCCGGATCGAGGACGATGCCATCGTGACCGAGTCCGGCTGCGAGCTGATCACGCGCGGCGTGCCGGTGGACGGCGACGAGATCGAGGCGCTGATGCGTGACACTGCCAGCCGGGTGTGAAGCACCGTAGCCAGACCGCAACACACCACCCGCCAATCATGAGCCGATCCTTGTCACACCCTGTCCGTCCTTGCAGGGTGTGGCTGGCACGGCTGTTCCAGTGCTGGCTGGTCTGGGCGCTGCTGGTGCCCATGCTGGCCAGCGCGCGCGACCACATCACCGAGCGCGCCTGGCAGGAAGACCCGAGCAATGCGCTGACGCTGGAGGAGGTGCGCCAGCGCCCTTTCACGCCTTACGAAGGCCTGCTCAGCCGGGGGTATGGCAATTCGGCGATCTGGATCCGGCTGCGCATCGACCCGGCCACCAATCCGCCCTCCAGTCTGACGGACCAGCTGGTTCTGCGCCTGCGCTTGTCCTATATGGATGAGGTGCAACTGTTCGATCCGCTGCTGCCCAGCGAGCCATCGATCACCCGTCCGTCGTTCAGTTACCGCTCGCTCAACCGCAACTTTGTCCTGCCCCGAGGCGAGGCTCCGCGTGACATCTATCTGCGGCTGCAGTCCCAGGGCACGCGCACCAAGGCGATTGAGGTACTGACGCTGGAAGAAACCTTGGAGCAAGACCGCGTGCAAGAGGCGGTTTACGCCATCTATCTGGCCGTGCTGCTGGTGTTCCTGTTCTGGGCCTTGTTGCATTGGCTCAGTTCACGTGATCGCATGATTGGGGTCTTCGCCTTCAAGCAGACACTGGCGCTCTTCTGGTCGTTTTCACTGCTGGGCTATGTGCGCTGGTTGCTGGGCGAGGATGCACCCCGCTTCGTCGCCTTGATGGTGGTGGCGTTTACGGCAGCTTCGGCTTATTTTGACTACAGCCTGTTTCGCGAATACCGGCCGCCACGTTGGGCATTGCGGGTGCTGCTGGCACTGATCGCGCTGTTGCCGCTGGAGATCGCGCTGATCTTCAGCGGCCATATCTCGATCGCTTTGCGCATCAACATGACCGCAACCCTGCTGATCGTGTGCTGGAGTTTTGTGATCTCGCTGCTGGCACGGCTTCGGCCGGGACAGCCGGCACCGCCCATTCCGCAATGGGGCTTGGTGGCGTTCTACGGCGTGATCGCGCTATCGATCATGATGACGGCGCTGATGCTGCTGGGCGTGTTTCACAGCGTGGAAATGGCGCTGCACGCGCTGCAAGTTCACGGATTGGTAACCGGCATCATCATGGTGCTGTTTTTGCAGGTGCGGGCGCAACGCCTGGCCCAACGTCAAGCCCAGGCCCTGACCGATCTGGTGGTGGCACAGGAAAACGCCAAGCAAGCCCAGATCCATCGCCTGGAGCAAGAAAGACTGCTGGAAGAGATCCGCCAGTTGGCCTTTCACGACAGCCTGACGCAGCTGCCCAATCGACGCTTGCTGCGCGAACATATACAGCAGACCCTGCACCACAACAAGCGTAGCAGCCACCACAGCGCGCTGTTGTTCATGGATCTGGACAAGTTCAAGCCACTCAACGATGCCCACGGCCACCATGTGGGCGACTTGTTGCTGCTCGAAGTCGCGCAGCGGCTGCGCGGCTGTGTGCGCGCCAGCGATACGGTTTCGCGCTTTGGGGGCGATGAATTCGTCGTGCTGCTCAACGATTTTGACTCTGATGAAGCCACGGCCCAGCAGCAAGTCCAGGTCGTGGCAAGAAAGATCCTGGACAGCCTCAGCCAACCCTATCACCTGCAAGACGACAGCAAGGCCGAGGCAACCCTCGTGACACACCACTGCAGCGCCAGCATTGGCGTGCGACTGTTCAGCGTCACCGACCACAGCATTGACGAGTTGCTCGACCAGGCCGACGCCGCCATGTACGCTGCCAAGGTGGCCGGGCGCAGCACGGTGCGCGGTTACGCTGCCGGCGGCAGGTAAGGGTGGGGGATCAGACCTTCTCGATGATCAGCGCGATGCCCTGACCGACGCCGATGCACATGGTGCACAGCGCGTACTGGCCGCCGACGTGGTGCAGGCGGTTGATGGCGGTGGTGGCCAGGCGGGCACCCGAGGCACCCAGCGGGTGACCGAGGGCGATCGCGCCGCCCCAGGCGTTGACGCGTGCATCGTCATCGGCCAGACCGAGGCCGCGCAGCACGGCCAGGCCCTGGGCCGCGAAGGCTTCGTTGAGCTCGATCACGTCCATCTGCTCCAGCGTCAGGCCGGTCTGCGCCAGCACCTTCAGCACCGCCGGGGTCGGGCCGTAGCCCATGATGCGCGGTGCCAGGCCAGCCGTGGCCATGCCGACCACGCGTGCCTTGGGCGTCAGGCCGTATTTCTTGGCGGTTTCACCGTCGGCCAGCAGCAGGGCGCAGGCGCCGTCGTTGACACCCGAGGCGTTGCCGGCGGTCACGCTGCCGTCAGGGCGCACGACGCCCTTGAGCTTGGCCAGCGCTTCGAGCGTGGTGGCGCGCGGGTGTTCGTCGGTGTCGACCACGACCGGGTCGCCCTTCTTCTGCGGGATGGTGACCGGGCAGATCTCGCGCGCCAGATGGCCGGCTTGAATGGCGGCGGCGGCGCGCAGCTGGCTGTTGTAGGCCATCAGGTCCTGCGCCTCGCGCTCGATCTTGAAATCGACCGCGACGTTCTCGGCCGTCTCGGGCATCGAGTCGACGCCGTACTGGGCCTTCATGAGCTTGTTGACGAAGCGCCAGCCGATGGTGGTGTCATAGACCGCGTTGGAGCGGCTGAAGGCGGATTCGGCCTTCGGCATCACGAACGGGGCGCGGCTCATGCTTTCGACGCCGCCGGCGATCATCAGGTGGGCTTCGCCCGACTTGATGGCACGCGCGGCCGAGCCGATCGCGTCGAGGCCGGAACCGCACAGGCGGTTGATGGTGCCGCCGGGCACTTCGACCGGCAGGCCGGCCAGCAGGCCCGACATGCGTGCCACGTTGCGGTTGTCTTCGCCGGCCTGGTTGGCGCAGCCGTAGAGCACGTCGTCGATGGCGCTCCAGTCGACCTGCGGGTTGCGCTCGATCAGCGCCTTGATCGGCACGGCGCCGAGGTCGTCGGCGCGCACGCCGGACAGGGCACCGCCGTAGCGGCCGAAGGGGGTGCGAATCGCGTCGCAGATGTAAGCTTGATTCATTTTGTCTCCATTAAATAAAAATAATGTATCAGATGGCGACCGGCAGTCCAAGCAGGCGCTCGAGCTCGGCATGCTCCAGGCCGTCGACCTTGTCGATCAGCTTGAGGCCGGCGGGCGTGCATTCCAGCGTGGCCAGGTCGGAGTAGATGCGCTTGACGCAGCCGATGCCGGTCAGCGGGTAGCTGCAGGCATGGACCACCTTGCTTTCGCCCTTCTTGGTCAGCAGGTCCATCATGACCCAGGTCTGCTTGGCGCCGACCGCCAGATCCATCGCGCCGCCGACGGCCGGGATCGCGCCGGCTTCGCCGGTGCTCCAGTTGGCCAGGTCGCCGGTGGCCGAGACCTGGAACGCCCCCAGCACGCTGATGTCGAGGTGGCCGCCGCGCATCATCGCGAAGCTGTCGGCATGGTGGAAGAAGGCGCCGCCCGGCAGCAGCGTCACGGGCTGCTTGCCGGCGTTGATCAGGTCGTAGTCCTCTGCGCCAGCGGCCGGGGCCGCGCCCATGCCCAGGATGCCGTTCTCGCTGTGCAGCACCACTTCCATGCCTGCCGGCAGGTAGTTGGCGACCAGGGTCGGCTGGCCGATGCCGAGGTTGACATAGGCGCCATCGAAGATGTCCTGGGCGACGCGCTGAGCCAGTTCCTGCTTGCTGCGCTTGGTGTAGTTGCTCATGGTTCTAGTCTTTCGATTCAGGCTTGCTTGAAACCGCCGGCCTGGGTGGCCACGCGCTCGATCTGGACGATCTGGGACACGAAGATGCCCGGGGTCACGACATGCTCGGGGTCGATCTGGCCCAGTTCGACGATCTCGTGCACGGTCGCGATGGTGCGCTTGGCGGCGGTGGCCATGACCGGCCCGAAGTTGCGTGCGGCCTTGCGGTAGATCAGGTTGCCCCAGCGGTCGCCGGCCTCGGCCTTGATCAGCGCGACATCGCCGTGGATCGGGTACTCGAGCACATAGTCCTTGCCGTTGATGTGGCGCGTTTCCTTCGGCGTGCCGTCGGCGTGCTTGGCCAGCTCGGTGCCGAAGCCGGTCGGGGTGAAGAAGGCGCCGACACCGGCACCCGCGGCGCGCAGGCGCTCGGCCAGGTTGCCCTGGGGCACGAGTTCGAGCTCGATCTTGCCGGCGCGATACAGTTCGTCGAAGACCCAGGAGTCGGCCTGGCGCGGGAAGCTGCAGATGATCTTGCGCACGCGGCCGGTCTTGAGCAGCGCGGCCAGTCCGGTGTCGCCGTTGCCGGCGTTGTTGTTGACCACGGTCAGGTCGCGCGCGCCCTGTTCGATCAGGCCGTCGATCAGTTCGTTCGGGATGCCGGCGGTGCCGAAGCCACCGACCAGGACGGTGGCGCCGTCCTGGATGCCCGACATGGCCTCGGCGATCGAGGCGGAGATTTTGTTGATCACTGGGATGCTCCTGTTAGGTCCGCTGTTTCCGCTATCGCGGGTCTTGTGCTGTTGATATTTGTTCTATATAAGAACAAGTGTTCGTATAATGAATTCTAGAACTTTTTTTTGATCATGGCAAATACCGCAACAAGATCTGACGCGGCCCCGCAGCCGGGCGACAGCTATGTCCAGTCCTTTGCCCGCGGGCTGGAGGTGATCCGCTCCTTCAGCGCGGCGGCGCCCGAGCAGACGCTCAGCGAGGTCGCCGCGCGCAGCGGACTGACCCGCGCCGGTGCGCGCCGCATCCTGCTGACGCTGCAGACCCTGGGCTATGTGCAGAGCGACGGCAAGCTGTTCCGGCTCACGCCGCGCATCCTGGACCTGGGCTTTGCCTACCTGTCGTCGATGCCGATCTGGAACCTGGCCGAGCCGGTCATGGAGGCCCTGGCGACCCGCACCGGCGAATCCTGTTCGGCCGCGGTGCTCGACGCGCAGGAGATCGTCTACGTGATCCGGGTCCACACGCACAAGATCCTGTCGCTGAACCTGGGCGTGGGCTCGCGCCTGCCGGCCTACTGCACCTCGATGGGGCGGCTGCTGCTGGCCGGCCTGCCCGACGCCGAGATCGAGACCCGGCTGCGCGCCAGCGAGCTCAAGGCCCGTACCCGCCACACGCTGACCGGGCTCGACGAGCTGATGCGCGAGATCCGGCGCGCGCGCGAGCAGGGCTGGTGTCTGGTGAACCAGGAGCTCGAGGAGGGGCTGCTCTCGATGGCGGCGCCGGTCTACGGCAAGGGTGGCGAGGTGGTCGCGGCGCTCAATATCTCGGGCCAGGCCAACCGCACCGATCCCGAGCAGATGCTGCGCGCGATGCTGCCGGCGCTGCGCGAGGCGGCGCAGACCATCACCCAGCTGTTGCGCGCCAGCGGCGCGCGCTGAAGCGGTTTCAGTCGAGCGTCGCGCCCGAGGTCTTGACGCGTTCGGCCTGTACCTTGTAGTCCCGCGCCAGGAAATTCCGGTACTCGACTGGCGTCGAGCCGACTGCGACGTAGGAATAGGCATCGATATTCGACTTGCGGAAGTCGGGACTCAGCAGTTCGTGCCGCACGTCAGCAGCTATCTTGTCAACGATCGTTGCGGGTGTTCCCGCAGGTGCAACGAGCCCGATGTTGAACACCGCATCGATGTCCTTAATGCCGGCTTCCTTGAAGGTCGGTACGTCGGGTAATGCGACGCTACGCGAGTCGGCCGAGATTGCCAGTGCCTTGAGCTTGCCGGCTTTCACATGTTGCTCGATCACCGAGACGCCGAGCACCGCCGAATCGATCTGGCCCGTGATCGCATCTGGAATCAGCGGTGCGGCGCCCTTGTAGGGCACATGCACCATCTCGAGCCCTTCCTGTTTCGCGAACATCGCCAGCGGTAGGTGAACGATGCCGCCCGCACCCGAAGATCCGTATGTCATCGGTTTGTCCTTGCTGGCGCGCGCGAGTTGGATGAACTCTTTGAGAGTGTTTGCCTTGGAGTTCTGCGGAACGAAGAAAACCATTGGCACGCTGATCAGACGGGAGATCGGTGTGAAGTCCTTCTGCGCGTCGTAGGGCAGCTTCCGATACAGGTGCGGATTCATCGTCAAAGCGGCCTCGGTCGCGGCGAATAGCGTGTAGCCATCGGCGAGGCTCTTGGCGACGAACTCGGCACCAATGATCTCGTTGGCCCCCGTCTTGTTGACGATGAGCACCGGCTGGCCCCAGACCTTGTTCAGGCGGTTGCCCAGGGCGCGGGCCAGGTTGTCGACCGGGCCGCCGGCAGCGTAAGGCACGACGATCGTCACCGGTTTGCTCGGGAATGCCTGTGCGTGCACCACCGAGACTGTGGCTGCGGCCAGTGCAATCAGAGAAAATTTCAGAATGGATTTCATGGGAGATTCCGAAAAACAAAAAACGCCGGTCCGGGGTGAACCGGAGCCGGCGTGCATGAGCTGCATCGAACCCGGAACTGGTTCCGGGTACTTCGATTACTGGTTCAGGGCCTTGGCGACGCGGGTGCGCGGGTCGGTGTCGGCTTCGGTGACGGCCTGCTGCATCTTGAAGTCGAAGCGGGCGCGCTCGCAAGGAGCGGTGATGCCGAGCGACTCGTAGCCAGCGGGGTTGACGTCGTGCTCGATGTTCAGGATCAGGCCGTCGCGGGTGGCGAAGGCGAAATCGTCGTCGATGAAGGTGTCACCCGGGATGTTGACCTGGGTGGTCAGGGTGCGGTTGCCCGGCTTGACGACGTGGAAGTGGATGTGAGCCGGACGATTGCCGTGGCGACCCAGGGCGGTGAACAGCTCGCGGACCGGACCGGTCGGCGGGATGTCGTAGCCCGGAGCGATGGTGGTGCGGAAGCGGTACTGGCCCTGCTCGTTGGCGACGATCTGGCGGCGCAGCTCGTGCTCCTTCATGCCCGGGAAGAAATGCGAGTAGCCACCCAGTTCGTTGCAATGCCAGGCGTCGATCACGGCGTTCGCGACCGGCTTGCCTTCGAAGTCGAACACGGTGCCTTCGACGACCATGACCTTGCCCTTGCCGCGCAGGGTGCTGTCATCGTCGAGCTGGGCTTCGTAGTTGGACTGCGGAGCGCCCGGAACGAACAGCGGGCCTTCGATGGCGCGCGGGGTGCCGGCGGCGATGCCAGCGGCTTCGTCGGCTTCGTCCATCATGATGTCGAGCAGGCGGTCGAAGCCCAGGCCGGCGGTGATCAGGCCGATCTGGCCCAGCGCGCCCAGGCGGCTGATCCAGTCGCAGGCAGCCCAGAACTCGTCGGGCGTGACCTTGAACTCGTCGATGGTCTTGAACAGGTCAGCGGTGATGCGGCCGACGATGGCGCGCACGCGCTCGTCGCCTTCGGCGATCTTGACGGTGTTGACGAGCTCGAGCAGGCTCTCTTTGGTGAATTCGTTTTTGGTCACGGTTATCTCCTGAGTGTGTAGGCGTCGCAAAACGATGGGCTTGAGGCAATCGCTTTGGCGTTTGCCTTGGCTGATTGGTCTGCGGAGCTAATTCTGGGTCAGCGGCGGGCCGAAATCAAAGACTGTTTCAGACTTGATCCATACCCAAAAGGCATGAAACGGTTATTCTTTGCCGCCAGATCGATGAGATTAGGGTTAACCCTTATGGGTAACGGAGGGATCTATTGCTGCCGCAGGGTTTTTTGTCAGACCTATAGAGCATGATGCTGCGCGGGTCTGGTCTGTCGCCTGGCGGCCAGCCAGCGGCGGTCCAGCAGCCCGAAAATGCAACACGCCGGCCCGGGAAAGCTCCGGGGCCGGCGTGATCTGGTGCGGGTCGTCGCTGTGGCGCGAGCGCTTCAGTCCAGCTTGATGCCGCGTTCGGCAATCAGCTTGCTCCAGCGCGCGGATTCGCGCTGCAGGTGCACAGCCAGTTCATCGGGCGTCGAGCCGATGGCCTCGGCACCGATGGCCTCGAAACGCTTGACCACGTCGGGCTGCTTCATGGCATCGATCAGTGCCGCCTGCAGCTTGCTGATCGTGGCCTTGGGCGTGCCGGCGGGGGCAAAGACGGCAAACCAGGGCGACAGCTCGTAGCCCGTCACGCCGGCCTCGGCCAGCGTCGGCACGTCGGGCAGGGCGCTTGAGCGCTTGGCGGTGGTGACGCCCAGCGCGCGCAGCTTGCCCGACTGCAGGTGCGGGCGTGCCGAGGTCACGCTGTCGAACATGTAGTTGACCTGTCCGCCCAGCAGGTCCGACACGGCGGGACTGCTGCCCTTGTACGGCACATGCACCAGGTCGGTCTTGGTCAGCGAGGCGAACAGCTCGCCGGCCAGGTGGATCGAGGTGCCGTTGCCGGCCGAGGCATAGGTCAGCTGGCCCGGTGCCTGGCGCGCGCTGGCCACCAGGTCGGCCACGGTCCTGACCTTGGGCTGGGTGTTGTTGGTCACCAGCACGTTCGGCACCACGGCCAGCAGGCTGACCGGGGCGAAGTCCTTGATCGGGTCATAGGACAGCTTGCCGTACAGCGGCTTGTTGGTCGCCATGCCGATCGAGGTGATCATGATCGTGTGGCCGTCCGCCGGTGCCTTGGCCACGAAGTCGGCGCCGATGTTGCCGCCGGCACCGGGCTTGTTCTCGATCACGAACGACTGGCCCACGCTCTTGCCGGCCTTCTCGCCGAGCGCGCGCGCGATCGCGTCCATCGCGCCGCCGGGCGGAAACGGCACGACCCAGCGGATCGGCTTGGTCGGCCAGTCGGTGGCCGGAGCCTGCGCCATGACGGCACCGCTCCAGCCCAGTCCGAGGGCCAGCAGGAGCCCGGTGGTTTTCATCTGTCGATCCTTGTGCGGGCGGCTTGTCAGGCGATGGCCGAGGGATGCTGGGCCAGCGGCGTGACGTGGAGCTTCATGAACGGGAACAGCGGCAGCTGCGACAGCAGGGTGTGCAGTTCGTCGTTGCTCTCGACATCGAACAGGCTGTAGTTGGCGTATTCGCCGACCACGCGCCACAGGTTCTTCCAGCGGCCGTCTTGCTGCAGCTGCTGGGAATAGGCCTTTTCGCGTGCCTTGATCTCGTTGGCCTGTTCGACCGGCAGGTCGTGGGGGATGTTGACATCCATGCGAACCAGAAACAGCATGATTTTTTTCCTTGTTTGAAACGGGGGACTCAGGCGACTTGCTTGTGGCCGAGGTCGATGTGGGTGGCGGTCAGGCCGGCGCGCGCGCGGTCGAAGCGCTCGAGCTTGACCGGGTCGATCTCGACGCCGATGCCGGGGCCGTCGGGCAGCTGCAGCTCGAAGTCGACGATCGGCATCAGCTCGGTCACGATGTCGTCGACCAGCAGCTGGGGGCCGAACAGCTCGCAGCCGTGGTGCTTGTTGCCCAGGGTCGAGAATACCTGGGCCGAGGCGGCGCTGCCGATCGAGGTCTCGAGCATGGTGCCGCCGTACCAGGCGATATCGGCCGCCTCGGCCACGGCCGCGACTTCCTTGGTGCGCAGCAGGCCGCCATGCTTGGCGACCTTGAGCGAGAACACCTGGCTGGCCTGGGCGCGCGCGAGCATCATCGCGTCCTGCGGGCTGCAGACGGTCTCGTCGGCCATGATGCTGGCGCGGTCGCCCAGGGCGGCGCTCAGGGTCTTGAGTGCCTCGACGTTCCACTTGGCCACCGGCTGCTCGATCAGCGTGACGCCGGCATCGATCATCTGCGGCAGGAAGCGGCGCGCGGTGCTGCCGTCCCAGGCCTGGTTGACGTCGACCGTCAGCGTGGCCTTGCCCTGCAGGCCGCGCGCGATCTGCGACACATGGGCCACGTCCTGCTCGGGGGTGCGGGCGCCGATCTTCATCTTGAAGATGCGGTGGCGCTTCTGCTCCAGCCGCAGCTGGGCTTCCTCGAGGTCCTTGTTGACGTCACCGCTGGCCAGGGTCCAGGCCAGGGGCAGGCTCTTGATGCGCTTGCCGCCGAGCAGCTGGTAGGCCGGCAGGCCGAGCGTGCGCGAGTAGGCATCGATCAGCGCGATCTCGACCGCGCTCTTGGCGAAGTAGTTGCCCTTGCAGAAGGCGTCCATGCGCGCCAGCGCGCTACCGAAGGCGCCACCGTCCTGGCCGATCAGCGCCGGTGCTAGGTAGCCGTCGATCGCGTGCTTGATCGACTCGGGCGACTCCTCGTTCCAGGACGGACCGCCGATGGTGGCGGCCTCGCCGAAGCCAGTCGCGCCGTTGCTCAGCCAGAGCTGGACGATCACCGGGCTCTGGCGGCTGATGGCGCCGAACGACAGCTTGTGCGGCCGGATGGTGGGGATGTCGAGGATGCGCGCCTCGATGCGCTCGATGGAATGGGAGACGGTCATGTCGCGGGTCTGGATGGACAGTGGTTCGTGAATCAGACAAGCGTAAAGCCAGGCCCCCTGGGCTACAAATGATTTATTTCCATGAAATCATTCGCTATGATCGAACGATCATGGAAATCCGGCAGCTGCGCTACTTTCTCGATATCGCCGACACCGAGCATCTGACCCAGTCGGCGCAGAACCTGTTCGTGACCCAGAGCACGCTCTCGCACGGGTTGCGCCAGCTCGAGCAGGAGCTCGGCGTCGCGCTGTTCGACCGGCTCGGGCGCGGGCTCAAGCTGTCGCAGGCGGGCGCCGAGTTCCGGGTCTATGCCGGCCGCGCGCTGCAGGAGATCGAGGCTGGCCGCATGGCGCTGGCCGATCTCGGCGGGCTGCAGTCGGGCAAGCTCAAGGTCGGTGCCTTTCCGACCTTCCTGAACACGGTGGTGCCGGTCACGGTCGCGGCCTTCAACCGGGCCTATCCCAAGGTCAAGGTCGAGGTGCAGGACCTGCGCGCCGGTGCGATCGAGCAGCAGCTGCTCGACGGCGACCTCGACCTCGGCATCGCCTTTCATCCGGCCCAGCATGACGAGATCGAGGCCGAGGTGCTGTTCGAGGAACGCCTGCTGCTGGTGGTCGGGCCGCATCATCCGCTGGCGACCCGGACCCGCCTGGCCATGGCCGAGCTGGCCGGCCTGCCGCTGGCGCTGTTGCCGCGCAATTTCGCGACCCGGCGCCTGATCGACGACAGCCTGCGCCAGGCCGGCGTCGAGTCCCGGGTGCAGGTCGAGATGGACTCGGTCGAGTCGCTGCTGGGCGTCTGCCGCTATGGCGACCTGGCCAGCATCGTGCCCGAGCGCGCGGCGCGCCAGGCGCCCGACCTGCCCGCCATCGCGCTGGTCGAGCCCGAGATCCTGCGCCATGCCGGCATCCTGTGGCGGCGCGGCGCCTCGCGCAGCGCGGCGGCGCGCGAGTTCGTCGCGCTGCTGCGCGCGACACCGCTGGACTGAGCCGTTCCGGAAAAGACGAAGCCCGCACTGGGCGGGCTTCGTGGGTTCGACCTGCGCAGCCATCAATGAGTTCTGTGCGCCGGTCGATGAATCAACTGTAGTGGTGCGGGCGGCGACTGTCGATCCTGTTGTGGTTACGAAACTCCGGCTCGGGCTTACTTTGCTTGTGCCGCTGCTTGCTGGCTCTCGGTTTTTTTGTCCACCACCACCGATTCGCCCATCTTCACCGGCAGCTGATTCGGGTAGTCATAGCCCGTGCCCTTGTTGTGATCAATGATGGCACCAACGCCGCCGCCAAAGATGATGTTGCCCCACATCGATCCAGCGGCCCGGGAAACAGCCTTCAGCAAGCCATCAGGCACGCCTTCTTTCTTGCAGGTCACATCCAGATCTTCGTTCGATTTGCGCACCATGACGTTAGACGGAGCCTTGGAAGTCCACTGACCTTTGTCGTTCGAGAGCTTGCACTCTGCATCGACCGGCTGGCCCTGATAAGACGAGGTCAATGCCAAGGACTGACTGGAGTCCTGTGTGATGGTTGAGCAACCAGTGGTTGCGACTACGACCACAGAAAGCGCAAGAAAACGGAGTGTCATGAAAAAGATGTCTTATGGTTATAAAAAACAATATCCATTATTACATTCAAGACTGATTGAGTCTACCCACTGAACAGGGCATGCTGTCAGCCGCGCTGCGCCGGAATCCAGCGGCTCAGTGTCGCGGCGAGTTGCTGGCGGTTGATCGGCTTGGAGACATGGTCGTTCATGCCGGCGGCCTCGGTCGCCAGCAGGTCCTTGAGCATCACGGCCGCCGTCAGCGCGATGATCGGCACCGGCGCTGCGCCCTGTGCCGCCTCGTGCGCGCGGATCGCCCGCGTCGCCTCGAAGCCGTCCATCTCGGGCATCTGCAAGTCCATCAGGATCAGGTCGAAGTGCTCGCGGCAGGCCTTCTCGACCGCCTCGTGGCCACCGCGGGCGGTCTCGAAGCGCAAGCCGAGCTTGCCGACATAGGCCCGGGCCACGATCAGGTTGGTTTCGTTGTCGTCGACGATCAGCACCCTGGCCCCGCGCAGGGCCGCGACCGCTGGCGTGGCCGCCAGGGCGCTGCTGCTCGGCGTGGCCGCAGCAGGAGCCGCCATCGTCCCGGCCGCCGGCAGGGCGGCGACGGGGGCCTCGTCCGGCATCCGCTCGAGCCGTACCGTGAACCAGAACCGGCTGCCGCGACCCGGCTGGCTCTCGACGCCGATCTCGCCGCCCATGAGCCCGACCAGACGCTTGCTGATCGACAGTCCGAGTCCGGTGCCGCCGTAGCGCCGCGTGGTCGAGCTGTCGGCCTGGTGAAAAGGCGTGAACAGCCGTCCGATCTCCTCGTGCGAGAGTCCTATGCCGCTGTCTTGCACCTCGAAATGCAGCCGCATTGCCGTTTCGGTCCTGGCGCCATCGATGGCATTGATGCCATTGACCCGTACCCGCACCCCGCCACTGGCGGTGAACTTCAGCGCATTGCTGATCAGGTTGCCCAGGACCTGCAGCAGCCGCAGCGGGTCGCCGCGCAAGGAGCGCGGCAGATCCGGCGCGAGTTCGAACTCCAGTGTCAGCCCCCGCTCGGCGGCCTTGAGCGAGAACAGCATCCGGATCTTCTCGAACAGCTCGTCGAGCTGCAAGGGCAGCGATTCGATCTCGAGTCGCCCGGCCTCGACCTTCGAATAGTCCAGGATGTCGTTGAGCACGCCGAGCAGTGCCGTGCCCGAGCCGTGGATCTTGGCCAGGTAGTCGCGCTGCAGCGCGTCGAGTTCGGTCTCGAGCAGCAGCCGGGACAGCCCGATCACCGCATTCATCGGCGTGCGGATCTCGTGGCTCATGTTGGCGAGGAACTCGCTCTTGGCACGGTTGGCGGCTTCGGCGGTTTCCTTGGCGGCGGCCAGTTCGAGCGAATGCGCCTTGAGTTCGGCAGCGGCCTGCTGCGCCTGCTGGCTGGCTGCCAGCAGCTTGGCCTCGAAGCGCTGGCGCTCCTGGACCACGAAGAAGACCCAGCAGTAGGCCGGTTTGCCCTGGTACAGGGTCCGGTCGGCATTGATCAGCACCGGTATCTCGTGCTGCTCATGCGTGCGCAGCGTCAGCGCCAGTTCACGCACCCGGCCCATGTGCAGCAGCATCGGCCAGACATGGGTCTGCAGGAAGACGCGGCTGGCTGGCGGCAGCATGGCATCCAGTCCTGCATTCTCCCAGTGCGCGCGCGTGCCGCCCAGCACCGCGAGCAGCTCGTCGTTGAGCGTCAGTATGTGGCTGCCAGGGTCGGTCACGAGCAGCGCGCAGGGCAGATCGAGGAACGCCGGCATCAGGCCTTTTTCCATGCGCAGATCCTGATCTCAGGCGTTGGGCAGGTAGCGCTGCATGGCCGCGATCACGAGCTCCGGTTTGCTCATGTGCGCCGAGTGGCCCGCCACGTCGAGCAGTTCCAGCGTGCTGCCGCGCAGCTCGCGGTGCATGTAGTCGCCGACCGAATTCGGAACCAGCGCATCGTCGCTGTGCTGCAGGATCAGGCAGGGCTTGCTGACCCGGGCCAGATCGGCGCGGTGGTCGGCGAAGAAGGTCGCTGCGGCAAAGGAGCGCGCCAGCACCGGATCGGTCGAGCAGAAGCTGTCGAGGAAAGTCCCCGTGATCGCATCACCGGCTGGCGCGCCGGCCGCCAGTGGCGCGAGATAGTTCGCCCAGCCGATGTAGTTCATTTCCATCAGCGCGAGCAGGCCCTCGAGGTCGGCCCGCTCGAAACCGCCTTGGTAGTCCGGCGGGTGGTTCAGGAAGCAGGGATTCGGGCCGAGCAGCACCAGACGCTCGAACAGATCCGGGCGGGCGATCGAGGCCAGCAGGCCGATGTTGCAGCTGACCGAATGCGCGACCAGCGTGACGCCGCTTAAGCCCAGCGCGTCGCAGACCTCGATCATGTCCTGGGCGTAGCCATCGAGATTGGCATAGCGCTGCGGGTCGAACGCGGTCGGATCGGATTGGCCGCTGCCGACATAGTCGAATAGCACCTAGTGGTGCGTGCCCTCGAACGCCCCCGTGATCCGGTGCCACATGTACTGGTTGCAGCCGAAGCCGTGACCATACAGGATCACCGGACCTTGCTGGCCGATTTCGCGCACATGGTTGCGCTGCCGGATGTTCGAGGGCATTTCGATGGAGCAGGGGTGGTTCGACGGTCAAACTGAGAATTGATGAATTTATTATATCTCTGTCGTCATGCCCCCCAAACCGTGATGGGCTTTGGCCCCGGGCCGCTGCCCGGGACTGGCTCAGCGCAGCCCGGCCCAGAAGCCTTCGAGCAGCTGGGCGAAAGCCTCGGGTTGCTCGACTGCGCTCAGGTGGGCGGCGTCCAGGCTGGCGAGCTGCGCGCCCGGAATGCGGTCGGCGATGGCCTGCGACATCGCGGGCGGGGTGGCTTCGTCGCGGCTGCCGGCGATCACCAGCGTCGGGCAGGTGATGCGCGCGTTGCCGGCGTCGAGCGCGATGGCCGCGACGGCAGCGCAGGCGGCAGCGTAGGGCAGGGCCGGCGTGGCTTCGAGCACGGCGCGCAGCTTGGCGACGCGCTCGGCACCGCCGTTGACCTGGTCAGCGCGGAACTCGGGTGTGAACCAGCGCTGCAGCGCGCCGTCGGCGATCGGCGGCACGCCGTTGACCCGCACGGTGTCGATGCGCGCCTGCCACATGGCGCGTGCGGCTTCGTCGTAGCTGGCGGCCGAGTTGGCGATCACGATGCTGCGCACCAGCTCGGGGTGGCGCGCGGCCAGCGCCTGCGCGGTCATGCCGCCCATCGACAGGCCGACGAAATGCACCGGACCCTGGCCCTGGGCGCGGATCAGCTCGGCCGCGTCGTCGGCCAGGTCGTCCATGCTGTAGTCGCCTGTGGTGGCCGGCGTCTGGCCGTGGCCGCGCTGGTCGTAGCGCAGCACGGTGTAGCGGTCCTGCAGCGCGGCGGCGACGCCGTCCCACATGGTCAGGTCGCAGCCGAGCGCGTGGCTCAGGACAACCAGGGGACCCTGGCCTTGGCGGACGATGTTCAGTTGAGGCATGGAGATAAGGGAAGGATGAAGGAAGTGCCTTATGTTAAGGCGCCTTTCAGCTGGAGGGATTGGCGATGAAATACCTTTCAGGACTGTACTTATACTTATAAAGTATCAATAGGGTTTGAGATTAAGGCGAATAAGGCCTATTTCGGCTCAATTTCCATGATGTAGATCAAAATATTCGGGTTTTTACTTATACCGAATTAGTATCGTGCAAGCTTAAACTTAGTCACGTCTCTCGTCGCGCGAGCGACTGCCGGCGCTTCGTCGGGCGCTCGTAGCTGACCTGCCGTACGAGCTTTTTCGTCTCGATCCAGGCCCTGCTGCCGGCGAGTTCCTCCCGTCATCGGCCCCTGCGGGCCGCTGTTTCTCCCAACTGGATATCCCATGGCAACTCCTGACCAATCCGCGCAAGAAGCCCGCCGCCTGCGCACCATCCTCTGGGTGGTGTCGCTGGCCACCGTCGGTTTGATCTTTGATGGCTACGACCTCGTCGTCTATGGCGCCGTCGTCAAGCAATTCCTGAGCGATCCGTCGCAAATCGGCCAGGTCACTTCCGCGCTTGCTGGCCAGCTCGGCAGTTACGCGCTGTTCGGCGTGCTGGTCGGCGCGCTGATGGCCGGCACCGTCGGCGACATCATCGGCCGCCGCAAGGTGATGCTGGGCTCCTACGCCTGGTTCTCGATCGGCATGGCCGTCACCGCGATGATGGACACCACTTCGGGCTTCGGCTTGCTGCGCTTCATCACCGGCCTGGGCGTTGGCGCACTGGTCGCGACCACCGGCGCACTGGTCGCCGAGTACGCGCCCAAGGACAAGAAGAACCTGTGCAACGCGATCGTCTATTCGGGCATCCCGCTGGGCAGCCTGCTGGCCGCCTTGCTCGCGATCATGTTGCTGGAGCACATCGGCTGGCGCGGCATGTTCTGGCTCGGTGCGCTGCCGTTCGTGACGCTGCTGCCGCTGGCCTACTTCAAGATGCCCGAGTCGGTCGCCTGGCTGGCTTCGCACGGCCGCATGGAAGAAGCGCGTGCGCTGTCCGAGCGCACCGGCGTTCCGCTGCCCGAGGCGCATCCGGTGCATGCCGATGCGCCGGCCGCCGCCGGCAGCCGCAAGGGCTTCGTCGGTCTGTTCGCAGACTACCTGGCCCCCACCGTGCTGCTCGGCCTGATGAGCGCGCTCGGCCTGCTGCTGGTCTACTCGCTCAACACCTGGCTGCCCGTGCTGATGAGCAAGTCTGGCTTCAACACCAAGGGTTCGCTGCAGTTCCTGCTCATTCTCAACGGCGGTGCGGTGCTCGGCGCCCTGCTGGCGTCGAAGGTCGCTGACCGCTTCGGCGCCAAGTCGGTGGTCGTCGCCTGCTTCGCGATCGGCGCTGTCGCGATCTTCCTGATGACGATGGGCTTCCCGGTTGCTGGCCTGCTCGCGATCGTCGCGGTCGTCGGCCTCGGCACCAGCGGCACGCAGGTGCTGATCTACGGCCTGGTTTCCAACTACTACCGCACCAACGTGCGCGGTGCCGGCGTGGCCTGGTGCGCTGGCTTCGGCCGTCTCGGCGGCGTTGTCGGCCCGGTCTTCATCGGCTACATGCAGCAGGCCGAGCTGCCGATCGACGCCACTTTCCAGATTCTGGCCGGTGTCGCAGCGGTCGGCGCGGTGCTGACGCTGGTGCTGCCGATGGGGCGCAACGCCTCGGCCAAGCCTGCTGTCAAGCTCGCCGCAGCGAACGCCTGAGGCTCTTGAGGAGGCCGGCCTTGCCGGCCATTTCCTGAACCATCGCCCGCTCCCCGGAGAATTACTCCAGGGAGCGGTTTTTTTCGTCTGTACCGGACCGGCATTCGCTGCCGTCGCACAAGCCGGAGGGGCGGGCGGGGTGCGCTGGGGGCGAAAAAAGGACCGGGCGGTTTCCCGCGCCGGTCCTTTCGCTTCGGTGCCTGGGCCGGATCAGCCGAGGTCGCCGCCGCCGACCGGCATCGTGATGCCGGTGATGTAGGAGGCCTCGTCCGAGGCCAGGAAGCAGATCGCATTGACCTGTTCGTCGATCGTGCCGTAGCGCTTCATCAGGCTGGAGTTGATGGTCTGGTCGACGATCATCTGGTACCAGACCTTTTCCTGCGCGGTCTGCTCGGCCGCGTTGCGCGGGATGCGGCGCGGCGGCGCTTCGGTACCGCCGGTGGCGATCGCGTTGACGCGGATGCCGCGCTCGGCGGTCTCGAGCGCCAGGCAGGCCGTCAGCGCGTTGACGCCGCCCTTGGCCGCGCCGTAGGGCACGCGGTTGACGCCGCGGGTCGCGATCGACGAGACGTTGACGATGGCGCCATGCTGCTGCTTGAGCATGTGGGGCAGCACCGCGTGGCAGCACCACATGGTCGGGAACAGCGAGCGGCGCACCTCGGCCTCGATCTCGTCTTCCTGGTAATGCTCGAACGGCTTGGCCCAGATCGTGCCACCGACGTTGTTGACCAGCACGTCGATGCGGCCGAACTTCTCGACGGCCTCTTTCATGACCCGGTTGCAGTCGGCGGACTTTTCCATGTCGGCGGTCAGTGCCAGCACGTCGACCTTCTTCTTCTTGAGCTGGTCGCGCAGCTCGAACACCAGCTCCGAGCGGTCGACCAGCACCAGCTGGGCGCCTTCCTTGGCCATGCGCAGCGCGACGCCGTGGCCGATGCCCTGGGCGGCGCCGGTGATCACGGCCACCTTGTTCTTGAATCGTTTAGTCATGCGGATGGAGATGAAAAAGCCCGTCGGCACGGGCTGTTGGGTTTGGCCAGCGATCAGGCGCTGGCCGCGAACTTCTCGTAATGGAAGCTGGCGGGCTTGACGCCCTTGTCGCGCAGGTACTGGTTGACGGCCTCGACCATGGGCGGCGGGCCGCACAGGTAGATGTCGACCTCGCCGTCGTTGAGCTGGCCGGCTTCGAGGTGGTTGGTGACATAGCCCTTCTTCGGCTGGGCGCTGTTGGCATCCACCACGACCAGCGCGTAGCTGAAGCTGGGCATGGCCTGGGCGAAGGCTGCCAGCTTGTCGATGTCGACCAGGTCGGTGTCGGTGTTGACGCCGTAGATCAGGTGCACCGGGAACGGGCTGCCACCGGCGGCCGCGATCTTGTCGAGCATGGCGGTGAAGGGCGCCAGGCCGGTGCCGCCGGCCAGCATCAGCACCGGGCGGATGATGTCGCGCAGGTAGAAGCTGCCCTTGGGGCCGTTCATGACCAGGGTGTCGCCCGGCTTGGCCTGACCGGTCAGGTAGCCGCTCATCAGGCCGCCCGGCACGTTGCGGATCAGGAACGAGACGGCGTTGTCCTTCGGCATCGAGCTGAAGGAGTAGGCGCGGTGGGCGTCGGTGCCCGGCACCTGCAGGTTGGCGTACTGGCCCGGCAGGAAGGACAGCTTGGCGATGTCGTCGCCGGCCACGGTCAGCGCGATCGTGCTGTCGGAGACCAGGCGCACGTCCTTGATGGTCGTGTTCAGGCTGGTCTGGCTGGTCTTGCAGACGGCGGAAGAGGCGGGGATGCGCACCACGCAGTCGCTCTTCGGACGCATCTGGCAGGTCAGCACGAAGCCGTCCTTGAGTTCTTCCTCGGTCAGTGCGTCGTCGATGTAGTTGCTGCCCATGTCGAACTGGCCCGACTCGCAGCTGGACTTGCAGGCGCCGCAGGCACCGTCACGGCAGTCGATGGGGACGTTGATCTTCTGGCGATAGGCGGCATCGGCCACGGTCTCGCTGTCTTTGCAGTCGATGAAGCGCGTGACCCCATCCTCGAAATTAAGGGCGATTTTGTAAGTCGACATGATGGTTTCTCGGTTGCTGGGTGGAGCAAGCCGGGGTTGCCCGGGGAAAAAGACCGGCGCCAGCCCCTGCGAGGCCGGCGCCGCAGCCTCCGGATCCTGTCCGGCCCCACGAAGGGGCCAGGCCTGGATCAGAGGTGGTAGACGTCGAGGACGTGGCGGATGTAGTCGTTCTTGAGCACGACCTTCTTCGACTTGATCACCGGCTTGGCGCCCGAGAAGTCGATCGTCAGGAAGCTGGTGCCGGCAAAGGTGTCGGTCACGTTGTAGCGTACGCTCAGCGTGAACCAGTTGTGGCGGACCTTCACGATGTCGCCATTGCGCTCGACGATCTCGACGTTGCTGATGTTGTGCGAGGTGCGGGTGTCGGGGATGGTCGCGCTCGAACGCTCGGTGCGGATGCGGAAGACGCGGTCTTCCAGGCCACCACGGCTCGGGTAGTAGATCAGCGAGATCTCGGTCTGCGGATTGGTGGTCAGCTCGCCGTCATCGGCCCAGGCCGGCATCCAGAACTCGGCCTGCGGATCGTACATCTCGATCCAGGCGTCCCATTCGCGGTCGTCGAGCAGGCGGGCTTCCTGGTACAGGAAGGCGCAGACGTTTTCGTAGGAGGTGGTCATGCTGTTGCGCTCCGGTTCTTATTTTGCGTTGGCTTGCTCAGCGGCTTCGGCGTCGACCGCCTTGCGCATCTGCTCGAGCCAGTAGGTGTGCTGGGCGACGTAGAGGCCTTCGTCTTCGGTCTTGACACCGGACAGGATCGGCTTGAGGCCGATCTTGTCGGCTTCGGCGTCGGGGCCGCGCACCCAGTGCTCGGCACCGCGCGACATGTCGTTCCACTCGGCGGCACCACCCTTGTAGCCTTGCTGGCAGGAGCGGAACTCCTCCAGGTCGTCAGGCGTCGCCATGCCGGTGGCGTTGAAGAAGTCCTCGTACTGGCGGATGCGGCGGGCACGGGCCTCGGCGCTTTCACCCTTGGGCGCGATGCAGTAGATCGTGACTTCGGTCTTGTCGACCGAGATCGGGCGCAGCACACGGATCTGCGAGCTGAACTGGTCCATCAGGTAGACGTTCGGGTACAGGCACAGGTTGCGCGAGTTGTTGATCATCCACTCGGCGGTGTTGGCGCCCACGCGCTCGGCCAGCTGTTCGCGCTGCGGGTAGAGCGGACGGTCTTCCGGGTTGTCCCAGCGCGTCCACAGCAGCAGGTGGCCGTTGTCGAACGAGTAGGAGCCGCCGCCCTTCTTGGCCCAGCCGCCGGCGCTCATGGCCTTGATCTGGTCGTTGCCGGCTTCGCGTTCCTTGCGGGCGGCCTGGGTCGCGGCGTAGTTCCAGTGCACGGCGGTCACGTGGTAGCCGTCGGCGCCGTTCTCGGCCTGCAGCTTCCAGTTGCCTTCGAACCAGTAGGTCGAGGCGCCGCGCAGCACTTCCAGGCCGTCTTCCGACTGGTCGACGATCATGTCGATGATCTTGCGCGATTCACCCAGGTGCTCTTCGAGCGGCTGGACATCGGCGTTCAGCGAACCGAACAGGAAACCGCGGTAGGACTGGAACTTGGCGATCTTGGTCAGATCATGGCTGCCTTCCTTGTTGAAGGTGCTGGGGTAGCCGGTGTTTTCCGGGTCCTTGATCTTGAGCAGCTTGCCGGTGTTGTTGAAGGTCCAGCCGTGGAAGGGGCAGGTGAAGGTGCCCTTGTTGCCGGTCTTGAAGCGGGCCAGCTGCGCGCCGCGGTGGGCACAGGCGTTGATGAAGCAGTTCAGTTCGCCGGCGCGGTTGCGCGTGATCATCACCGGCTGGCGGCCGATGGTGGTCGTGAAGTAGTCGTTGATATTCGGGACCTGGCTTTCATGAGCCAAGTAGATCCAGTTGCCTTCGAAGATGTGCTTCATCTCGAGGTCGAACAGTTCCGGGTCGTTGAAGACGGAACGCTTGACGCGGTGCAGGCCGGTGTCGTGGTCATCGATCAGCATGCCTTCCAGGCGCTCGCGCAGATTTTCTTGGCTCATAAATATCTCCTGTTGGACTCGTGGCTCTGGTCCGCTGCGGCAGGGCCGAAACGGCTGGGGTGGCAGGCAGGTCTTGCAGGAAGGCCCTGCCGGACAGTGCGGGCGGCACGCTTCGCGGCTGGCAGGGACGGTGCGACGCAGTCGGGCGCGAGACCGCCGGTGGGGGTGGTGGCCCGTTGTCGCTGTTCTTGTCTCCTGCGGTGGCCATCGTCGCGGCACCGTCTGCTCCCCTGCTGCTGCGACCGCCGGACTTTTTGTCCGCTCAGCTACGTTCCAGGGGTTTGCTTGTTTTCCGGGGCTGATCTTATGGACAAACCCTGATCCAAATCAAAGACTGTTTTAGAATCATCCAATACCCAGAAAGTATGCGATGGATTTTCGGCACCTCAAGTATTTCGTCGCAGTGGCGCAGGAGCGCAGTTTCACCCGTGCGGCCGAACGGCTCTACATCTCGCAGCCGCCGCTGAGCCGACAGATCCAGCAGCTCGAGGAGGAGCTCGGCCTCAAGCTGCTCGACCGCGAGGCCAGGCCGCTGGCGCTGACCGAGGCCGGCCGCTTCTTCCATGCCCGTGCGGTGCGCATGCTCGAACAGCTCGACGAAACCATCGCGATGACGCGCCGCCTGTCCCAGGTCGACCGCCGGCTGGTGATCGGCTTCGTGCCCTCGACCATGTATGGCGCGCTGCCGCGCATCGCGCGCCTGTTCCGCGCCCGCCGGCCGCAGGTGCCGCTGGTGCTGGTCGAGAAGACCACGGTCGAGCAGGGCGAGGCGCTCAAGGCCGGCCAGATCGACGTCGGCTTCGGTCGCGTGCGTTTCGATGACCCCAGCCTCAGGCGCGAGGTGTTGCGCGAAGAGCCGCTGGTGCTGGCCATACCTACCGAGCATCCGCTGGCCGCTGAGTCCGGACCGGTCAGCCTGGCGCAGGCGGCGGCCTTTCCCCAGCTGGTCTACCCGCGCAAGCCGCGCCCGAGCTATGCCGACCATATCCTGTCGCTGTTCCGCGACCAGGGCCTGGAGCCGGCCGAGGTGCAGGAGGTGCAGGAGATGCAGACCGCGCTCGGCCTGGTTGCCGCCGGCATGGGGCTGTGCCTGGTGCCTGCCAGCGCGCAGCGCTTGCGCCGCGACGAGGTGGTCTACCGCCCGCTGCTCGAGCCGAACGCGACTTCGCCGATCATCATGAGCACGCGCCTGAACGACCAGTCCGAGGACATCGCGCTGCTGCGCGAGCTGATCGACGAGGTCTATCGGCTGCAGGCGGCAGAAAAGCTCGAGGCCGAGCGCAAGTCGATGACGGTGCTGACCGGGCCGCGCAGCAGCCCTTGAGCCTTCAGCGCAGCTGCAGGCCGCGGCGCAGCACCACGGGCTTGCCGCCCAGGCGCTTCTTGGCCATCCAGTGCGCCAGCGCCGAGTCGAGCTGGTCGGCATGCTTGGGGAACCAGTCGGCCAGATGCTCGACCAGGTCACGCACCACGTCGGCGCCGAGCTCGCCCTTGGCGAACAGCTCGCCGACCTCGTGCACCGACGCCAGCACGGCCGCATGTTCGTCGATATGGCAGTCGCGCGGCGGGAAGTCGTTTTCCACCATCCAGCGGTTCTCCATTCCGAAATGCTCTTCGCAATGGCGCGTGAACTCGGCCAGCAGGCCGGCCAGGTCGGCATCGGCGGCCTGCTGCATGCGGCCGACCAGTCCGACGAATTCCTCGTGGACCTCGTCGATCGGCGTGTAGCCCAGCAGGTACATGTCGTTCCAGTGCATGGGCTGCTGGTCGGGGTGCGGTTGCTCGATGGTCATGGCTCTTCTGGCTTGGCTGGCTGGCTGGCTGGGGTGTGGGTGGCGGTGGCGCAAGGGCGCCGGACCGCTGCTGGGCCTGAAGTATGAACCAGCCCGGGCCGTTTTTCCGTCGTGCCTGTCGCAGCAGCAGCTTCAGCGCCGGCGCCAGGCCTTGGGGTTGGTCGCGCGCAGGCAGGCGCGCCGGAAGGCCTGCAGCGTGGCCTCGGCCAGGCCCAGCACGCTGTCCGGCGGGTAGCTGGCTGGATGCGTCCGGTTGCAGGCCGGGCCGGGCAGGGCGACCGGGCAGGACTGACCGGGATCGGCACCGAAGGGGCGCCCCAGCAGCAGCTCGGCGCCCTCGCTGACATGGCTGACGCTGTGGATCTGGAACCGGCCCTGCTCGACCGCCGCGCAGACCTCGCGCGACAGCATCAGGTGGCGGCGGTTGCGCGCCGGGATCAGCACGCCCTGCTGGCCGTCGAGTCCGGCGTCGCGACAGACCGCGAAGAAGCCCTCGATCTTCTCGTTGACGCCGCCGATCGGCAGCACCTCGCCGTAGGGGCTGATCGCGCCCGTGACCGCGATGCCCTGCGGCAGCGGCAGGCCCGACAGCGAGGACAGCAGCGCGTAGAGCTCGGCGCAGCTGGCCGAATCGCCCTCGACGCCGTGGTATTCCTGCTCGAACACGATCGAGGCATTGAGCGCCAGCGGCGCGATATGGCCGAACAGCGCCGACAGATAGCTCTGCAGGATCAGCACCGCCTTGTCGTGGATCGGGCCTGACAGCTCGACCTCGCGCTCGATGTTGAGCAGGCCCTCGGTGCCGGCGACGGTGCGTACCGTCACCTTCATCGGCTGGCCGAAGCTGTAGTCGCCGAGGTCGATCACGGTCAGGCCGTTGAGCTGGCCGACGCGCTGGCCGCTCAGCGCGATGATGCGCTCGCCGTCGGAAATGGTCTCGCGCAGGCGCTGCTCGAGGTAGTCGTGGCGGTGGCGCTGCGCCTGCAGCGCGCTGGCGACATCCTCGGCCTCGACCCCGCGCGCGCCGCGTGCCTGCGCCACCGCCGCGCTCTCGACCACCAGCGCCTCGGTGCGCGAGAAGGCCGCGCACTGGCGTGCCTGGTCCTCGGCCTGGCGGTGGCTGTCCTCGATCAGGCGCGCGACCGCACCGGCCGAGAAATGCGGCAGCCCCAGCCGCGCGCAGACATGGGCCACGAAGACGCCGCTGGCGCGCCGGGTCGCGTCGCTGGCCAGGAAGCTGTCGGCGAAGTCGACCTTGGCGCGGAAATGGCGTGCGAACTCGGGGTCGCCCTCCTGCAGCGCGTAGTAATGCTCGTCCGAGCCGACCAGCACCAGCTTGACGTCGACATCGACCGCCTCGGGCTCGAGCGAAGTCGAGGCCTGGGCCGAATAGACCGTCGCGGGTTCCTCGATCTGCAGCCGGCCGTTGCGCAGGAAGCGGCGCAGCTTCTCCCACACCAGCTCGTCGGCCAGCAGGTCGCGCATGTGCAGCATCAGGAAGCCGCCATGGGCCTTGAGCAGGCTGCCGGCGCGGATGCGCGAGAAATCGGTCACCAGCACGTCGTTCTCGGACTGGTATTCGATGCTGCCGAACAGGGCCCGGAACAGCGGGTTGTTCTCGATGATGACCGGCGCGCCGTGCGCTCCGGCGTTGTCGACCACCAGGTTGACGCGGTAGCGCGCCAGCACCTGCGCGAGTGCCTCCTTGCGCTCGGGCTCGTCCTCGGGCGCGCCGCTGTCGAACAGCTGCAGTTGCTCGAGCAGATCGACTCCGACCTGTTCGAGCCAGGCGCCGAGCTTGCGCGTGTCCTTGATCTGCTTCTTCAGGCCCTGGCGTATCGCCTGCAGCTCGCGCTCGAGCAGCGGCTTGACGGCCTGCAGCCGCAGCGCGGTCACGCCGGCCTCGAGCGCGCGCTCGAGCGGCTGGGTCAGCTCGAGAAAGCGCAGGATCTCGCCGCGCAGCTCGCGTTCGCCCTGGTCGTAGCGGTCGCGCTCCTCCTGCGCCAGTGCGGCGAGCTCGGCCGAGGTCAGGCCCTGGCCGTCGGGTCCGATCAGGGTCAGGATCAGCTGACCGTCCTCGCGCCGCAGCGCGAAGTGGCGCGCCGCCGCGAAGCTCGACAGCGCCTGGTAGGCCACGGCCTCGCGCTCGGCGTAGTCATGCTCGAGCCGCTCCTGCGCGGCCTTGAAGTCGGACTCGGCAAAGCGTTTCGGAATCCCGGTCTGCAGCGTCTTGACCAGCTGCAGCATCAGCTGGCGCAGCTGGCGGCCCTCGCCGGCGGGCAGGCGCAGCGCGCGCGGGCGCTCGGGCGCGTCGAAGTTGTGCAGGTAGCACAGGTCGGGCGGGGCCGGGCGGCGGGCGGCGGCGGCCTGCATTTCCTGCTGCAGCAGGGTCGAGCGCCCGGTGCCGATGTCGCCCAGCACGAACAGGTGGTAGTCCGGGTGGTCGAGCCCGAGGCCGAAGCGGGCCGCGGTCAGCGCGCGCTCCTGGCCGATCCAGGGCAGTTCCTCCTGGGCCAGTTCGGCCGTGTCGGCAAAGCCGAGCTGGGCGGGATCGAGCTGCAGGCGCAGCTCGGCGGGGGTGAGTCGGATGGCGGGCATGCGGTCTCCTGATCTGCCGCTTCAGTCTAGCCCTGAACGGCTGCGCCTGCCTAGCCAGCCGCCACGGCGGGCCGTTACACTGCCGGCATGAACACCGCTACCCCCGCCCTTGAGCCCATGAACGACCAGGAATTCGACGCGCTCGACCAGATCCTGGACAGCCTGCGCGAGCGCCTCGACGAAGTCCCGCAATGGGAGTTCTGCGAGGGCGTGATCGCCGCGCTGATCTGCTGCCGCCGCGACATTCCGGCCGCCGAGTATTTCGGCGCCCTGATGGGCGACGAGGACAGCGGCCAGTTCGGCCCCGAGCTGTTCGCCAGCCCTGAGCAGTACGAGCAGTTCCTGACGCTGTGGAACCGGCGCTGGAACGAGGTCGTCACCGCGCTCGACGCCCAGGTCGACAACCTCGAGGACGCGCGCGCCTACGCGCCCGAAGTCATGGACGTGCGCGGTGCCGTCGCCGCGATGAGCGAGTCCGAGCGCGCCGAGATGGCCGATGAACTGGCCGATCAGGAGCTGCCCTATTTCGCCCAGGTCTGGGCGCTGGGCTTCATGTTCGTGGTCGAGACCTGGCCCGAGGAATGGGCCGCCCCGCGCGACAAGGAAGCGCGCGAGTGGCTGGAAGACGCGCTGAACCGCATCATCACGCTGACCGAGGACGACGACGGCGAGCCGGTCATCAGCATGTTCGGCGAGGACAGCCCGCCGAGCGTGAGCCAGGCCCGCATCAACGCCTATGGCGACGCGATCTGGGCCGCCTACGACCTGCGCGACCTCTGGAAGAGCATCGGCCCGCGCGTCGAGCAGGTGGTCAAGGGCGAGGAGCCCGGCCGCAACGATCCCTGCTCCTGCGGCAGCGGCAAGAAGTTCAAGAAATGCTGCGGCGCCTGATTCGCAAGGCAGGGCATCGATATGAATCCTGCATCGCAGCGGCCCGTTGATGTGGCGTTTCCGAAGATCGACACGCATTGCCATGTGTTCGATCCCCTGAGATTTCCCTACTCTCCGGACGTGGCCTACCGTCCGACGGGGGGGGAGATCGCGCCGGCGAGCTATTGGCGCCAGCTGATGGACAGCCATGGCATCAGGCATGCCCTGCTGGTGCAGCCCAACTCCGGCTATGGCGCCGACAACCGCTGCCTGCTCGACGCGATCGAGACGGGCGGCAACCGCTTCAAGGGCATTGCGATCGCGGATTTCTCCTGCAGCGACGCCGAGTTGCAGGAACTCAAGGCGCGCGGCGTGGTGGGCATCGCGCACAACTTCGCGCTGCTGGGGGAGGATGCCTACCCCGGTCATGAGAAGTTCTGGCAACGCCTGGCCGCTGCGGGCCTGCTGGTGCAGATACAGGTCCGGGACGACCAGATCCTGCGGCTGGCTCCGGCCATCAGGAATTCACCGGCGCGATTCCTGATCGATCATTGCGGTCGGCCCGGCCTGCGCGACGGACTGCAAGGCGCGGGCTTCTCCGCCCTGCTGGCGCTGGCTGAAACCGGCCGCTGCTACATCAAGCTGTCCGGCTTCGACAAGTTCTCGGCCCTCGAGTATCCCTACCCGGATGCGGACCGCCATGTGGCCGAAATACTGGCCGCCTATGGCCCGGCCCATTGCCTGTGGGCCTCGGACTGGCCGCATCTGCGTGCCAGGCAGCGTCTGGACATCGGGGCCTTGCTGGAACTGTTCGAGCAGCAGGTCACCGATCCTGCAGCCAGAAGGCAGATATTGTTCGATACCCCGTTCAAGCTGCTGGGATTCCAACCGGACTGATTTCCTCTGGCCATGGCTCCAACGCCGGCGCTGCCTGTCTGGGTGGCGCCGGTTTTTTCATTTGACATCATGAAGCATTCCCTGCAACGCCTGCGCGCCGAATGGGCGCCGAGCATCCCGCGCGAGCTGCTGGCCGGCGCGGTCGCGACCTTCGCGCTGATTCCCGAGGTGATCGCGTTCTCCTTCGTCGCCGGCGTCGATCCGGCGGTCGGGCTGTTCGCCTCCTTCGTCATCAGCCTGGTGATCGCGTTCGCGGGCGGGCGTCCGGCCATGGTGTCGGCGGCGGCTGGCTCGGTGGCGCTGGTGGCGGCGCCGCTGATGGCCGCGCACGGCCTGGCCTACCTGCTGGCGGCCGGTCTGCTGGCCGGGCTGGTGCAGGTCGCGTTCGGCTTGTTGCGCCTGGGCGTGCTGGTGCGCTTTGTCTCGAGTTCGGTCCGCACCGGCTTCGTCAATGCGCTGGCGCTGCTGATCTTTGCCGCGCAATGGCCCCATCTGCAGGCCGCCAACGGCATGGGCTGGGCCATGCTGGCGCTGGGCCTGTTGCTGATCTACGGCCTGCCGCTGCTGCCCTGGGCCGTCTTCACGCTGATTCCGCCGCCGCTGATCTGCGTCCTGGTCCTGACGCTGCTGAGTCAGGCGCTGGGTCTGCCGCTGGCGACGGTGGCCGACCTCGGCCGGCTGCCCGATGCGCTGCCGAGCTTCGGCCTGCCCGAGGTGCCGCTGTCGCTCGAGACGCTGCGCATCATCGCGCTGCCGGCGCTGGCGATCGCCATGGTCGGCCTGCTCGAGTCGGTGCTGACCGCCAGCGTGGTCGACGAGATGACCGAGACCCCGAGCGACAAGAACCGCGAATGCTCGGGCCTCGGGCTGGCCAACATGGCGGCCAGCCTGTTCGGCGGCATCGCGGGCTGCGGCATGATCGGCCAGGCGGTCGGCAACGTGAAGTACGGTGGCCGCGGCCGGCTCTCCACCCTGTTTGCTGGCGTCTTCCTGCTGCTGCTGATGGTGGCGCTCAAGCCCTGGGTGTCGCGGGTGCCAGTGATGGCGCTGGTCGCGATCATGGTGATGGTGTCGGCTTCCACCTTCAACTGGGCTTCGCTGCGCGCGCTGGTGGTGCATCCGCGCAGCTCGAGCGCGGTCATGCTGGCGACCGTGGTGGTGACGATCGCGACCCACAACCTGGCCGCTGGCGTCGGAGTTGGCGTGCTGTTGACCGGCGTGCTGTTCGCCGTCAAGGTATCGCACCTGCTCGAAGTGCGCGCCGAGGACGACGACAGCACCGGCCTGCGCACCTGGCGCGTCACCGGCCAGGTGTTCTTTGCTTCGGCCGATGCCTTCATCGAGGCCTTCGACATCCTCGATGCCGAGCGGCGCCCGGTGCGGATCGACCTCGCACGGGCGCATTTCTGGGACATCACGGCAGTGGCCGCGCTCGACAAGGTGGTCGAGCGGCTGCGCCACCATGGCTGTGCGGTCGAGGTGGTCGGGCTCAATCAGGCCAGCGCGGTGCTGATCGACCGGCTGGGTGCCAAGGGGAGCGAAGCCGCCTGAGCCGGCCAGGCTTGACGCCCGGGCCGGCTGCGCATTCAATCGTTCCAGCATCCACCGTGAGGAGATCGACATGCGCATCAGCGACCAGGACTATTTCCGCAGCTGCATTGCCAAGGAGCGGCAGCTGGCGCAGCTGCTGGGACACCAGCAGATCGAGGAATGCTACGAGAGCGTCGGCACGCTCTGGGCCGGCGCGCAGGCGTTGCCGGCCTGGACGCGCGACTGGGCGGCCTGCGGGCCGCTGCTGGCGCAGCATGGGCTGTCGCTGGTATTTCCGACTTCGGAAGACGCGAGCGAGCCCGACGGCGCCGAGATCGGCGCTACCAAGGTCCATTTCTCCGATCACCCGAGCCGCGACCGGGCGCTGATGTTCGGCATCGTCAAGGAAGTGATCCGCCGGCTCGAGCATCCGCACCACGCGGCGCAGCCCTTGCATCCGCTGCCTTGAGGCGCGTTGGCGCTACTCTTCTCCCTTGACGAGGTAGCGTAGGGGAGACATCACATCGACTGTGAGCTCAAGCCGTGGCGGCTTGAGTTAGTGCCGTGCGCTCATCTGACAGCGACCAGTTCGGCCTGGCGTGGCACCGTACCTATAACGGCCAAGAACTCCGACAGTGCTTGCTGGAAACCCACACCGCTGTTGGCTCCATCGCATACCCATGATGCTGTCGGTGATGCCCCCCGTATCGCCCGTCCGGTGCATTAGACGGCAGCATTGGCTCATTTTCACATCATGTATGATGATTTCTTATTTGAAATTTATATTCAGCAGTATATAAAATAACAATATTTGAATATGATATGAAAAGAATCATTCCTACCTGTTATCTGTGCATCTTGTCGACTTTGTTCATAGGCTGTGCATCGTCTTCCCCTCAGGGTTCAGTTGTTCCTGCCGCACCTTCCGTCTCTGTTACGCCGGATCTCTCGCGCTATGTGCGCCTGGAGCTGTATGCCCAGAACGCCGGTCCCACCGAGCAGTCTCTGCAGGGGCAGATGCAGTTTCTGGCGGGGAGCGCGCAGTTCGAAGTCAGTCGAACCGATGGAACTCCGATGGGGCGGCTGCATGTGCAGCCCGAATCCTGCCGCGACGATCCCAACCCCTATTGCCTGCGCAGCTTCGTGATCAACGGGCGCCTGCAGACGAAGGGTGCCAACCTGAGCTGCATCGTGCCGGTGCGCAACGACGTCAATGTCGGCTATCTGTCTCAGACGCTTTCGGGGCTGTGCCAGAGCCAGTACGGCCGTAGTTACACCCTTCAAATGTTTGCACGCTGAGATATTTTCATGAAGCACGCATCCAGAGCCTTCGCTACACGCACCGCACGTAACGTCGTGGTCACTTTGTGCCTCGGCCTGGTTCTCAGCGCCTGCGATTTGTTGGCAAATGCAGAAAAGCTCAAGGCCGACGCCAGCGCCGCACTGGCGTCACGCAACTTTGCCACCGCTGTGCAGACCGCCAAGAAATGGACCGAAAAGGCGCCAGAGCAGTATGAGGCTTATTTCGTGCTTGCGCAGGCACAGGCCCAGGCGGGCGACAGGAACGCCGCGCTGGTAGCACTTGAGCAGGCACTCAAGACCGGCCTCAAGGATGACGTCCAGATCGACAGCAACGTAAATCTGGAGCCGATTAAGTCGATGGTGGCCTACAAGGACCTGATGAAGATCCACTTTCCCGGCCGCGAGTCCAAGAAGGAAGAAGAGCAGGACAGTGGTTCGGTTTCGATCACCGAGAAAGAGGGTATGCAGGTGCTGCGTGCTGGCGACATCGTCCTCAAGGTCCCCGCATTGAAATAAGCCAAGGTTAGAACAGCATGAAAAGACATACCCTGACTGCAATCGGCTTGGCGCTGGCTGCCAGTCTGACGGCCGTTCCCGCACTGGCCCAGAACACCGTGATCGGTGAAGGCCGCACTCCCGTGGGCGCCGGTGATGCCGCCTCGATCCGCAACGCAGCCAAGCAGGAAGCGTTGCGCGACGCTGTCATCAAGGCGATCAAGGATGCCACCGCGCTCGACGCCAGCGACAGCCGCCACGCCGCGATCGTCCACGAGGTCGCCAAGCAACTGCGCGAAGTGCGCGTCATTGAAGAAGTGCGCGAAGGGGCCGATTTCGTCACGCGCATCGACGCTCATGTGGACCGGCGCCAGATTAAGAACGCGATCCGCGGGACCGAACTCGACAAGCTCAATGACCGCAGCTTCTCGATCCTGATGCTGGTCGACGAGTTCGTGACCAACAGCCGCGACCTGAAAGTGCCGCTGCGCGAACTGACCGAATATTCGTATGACGCCGGTGCCTCCTACAAGGACAAGACTCGTGCTGCCAGTGCCAGTTCGTTGTCGAGCAGTGCGGCGATGGCCGCCTCCTCGAGCGTGAACGCATCGCGCGCGTCTGCCTCGCAGGTGGCCGGCGTAGCAAACAGCGCCGTTGCCGTCCAGGATTACAACGGTGCAGGTGCGGCGGCCTCGAGTAGCAGCTTCAGGGGCCAGAGCGCGAGCGCGGCCAGCTATCGCTCGAACGACAGCGTGGCTGCGTCAGCATCGTCGAAATCGGCGAGCGCTTCCAGTTACCAGGCCAATGTCGACGCCCAAAGCCACGAGAAGGCTTCCTACCGCAAGCTGGTCGAATACCAGGATACTTCCAAGCCGATTGCCAACTCGGTGTTCCTCTCATCCTTCGGTGGCTCGCTGCGTGATTACGATTTGCGCCTGCTTGATTCCTCCATTACCCGCAGCAAGTTCTTTGGTGACCGCAAGATCACGCTGGCAACGCTCGGCAGTAGCGCCGAGATGGCTAAATTTGCCGAGTTCGCGCGCAAGTCGAACGCCGACTTCCTGATGGTGGGTTCGTCCACTGTCATCGCGGGCGAAATCAACCCGGCGACCGGCATGCAGAGTTGCTCTGTCACGGCTGAGGTCAAGGTGTTCGCGACCGCAGGCAGTGAACAGATTTCGTCAGCAGCCCAAAGCACCGAAGCCGCAGGTCGCAACATCGAGGACTGCTCGGCCAAGGCATCGACCAAGATCGCGAGCATGCTCGCCCCCGAGTTTGCCAACCGCACGCTGGGTTACTGGGCTGATCGTGCTGCGCGTGGCCGCCAGTACACGGTCGAGTTCAAGGGCGCAGGCCTGAATTTTCCGCTGCGCATGGCGTTTGCCAAGGCCTTGCGAGAGATTCCTGATGCCACTGATGTGGAAACCAAGGAGAACTCCGATGCGGGCGTGCGCGCTACGGTCACGATCAAGGGTAAGAGTAGCGCGATGGAGCAGGTTTTCGGTGCAGTGTCTAGTCAGCCAGCCTTTGCTGGCAGGAACCTCGACGGCGCCGAAATGGGCGAAACCCTAGTGCTGTGCCTCAACAGCTGCGCCGCTCCGGCACCTGCTGCGACCAGTGTCGCACGCGGCAAAAAATAAGCAGGCGACAGCATGCTCAGATATCTGAAGCCGCTGCTGTGGCTGGCCTGCATCGTTTCCGTAGCGGCGACGGCGGCAGAGCAGGCGAAGGTATTTCCGGTCCAGGGCTTCTTCTATGATGCCGCCAGCGACTCCAAGCTCGACCCGCTCTTTCGCGAGTCCCTGAGTCAGCAGGCCGTCGTCAACCTGGGCCGGTACATCCACGACGCGCTGACGCCGGCCTTCGGTTCGCGCGTCGGCAAGCTCGACCAGCGCACCGCCGGCAACACCTTTGCCGTGTCGTTTCACGTCACGCGGGCCAGCAGCTTCGCGGTCGATAAAGGCAATGGCAACAGCGACGTGGTGGCTACCCTGACGGGTGGCATCTACTTCACGAACGTGGTTTCGGGCGAAATCCTGACCACGCTCTCGCGCACCGTCATCAGCCGTGCCGTCGTTGCCAACCGTGCCGACCTGAACGACGAGCGCCGCGGTCTCTTCAAGCAGGCGCTCGACACGCTGATCCACGATCTCACCACTGAAGCGCCCAGGCAATTTCACCCGGTCGTGATCGAAACGCACTTGACCGACAGGGCCGGTGATCTGTTGATCTTTGATGCCGGTTATCGCCAGGGCATCGGTGCAGGTGACCGGATCGAGGATAGTGCGGACAACCTGGTCGAGATCGTCTATGCGGGCGAGAACTACGCCGTAGGTAAGCCGGTGCTGGCAAGCAGCATCAGCCTGGGCGCCCAGTTCCAGAAGTTCAGCGCGCATGCGGCGTCCGGCAAGGACCGCCCGCGAGTGGCCGTGCTGGTTGACAAGCAGCCCGAAGGCTATGCCAAGGACTACATCGCGCGCCTGTTCGCCGAGCTGCTCGGTGACGCGGCGCCGCTGTCGGTGGTGCAGATCAACACCGGATTCACGCAGCTGCTGCAGACCGTGCGCGAACAGGAAGGCGTCGAGCTCAGCACGATGAAGTCTGCCGAGCGCCGCCCGCCCGGTTTCATCGTGCGCCTGCGTGTTTCGGACACGGTTTACCACGAGGCCGGAACCAACCTCGATTACGAGAAACAGCGCCGCTACGAAACCCGCGCCTTTGCCGACGTGATCGACAACAGCGGCCGGATCATCTACAGCGCCATGGGCACGGACGTCATCACCGACAAGATCGTGCGCGGCGTTGGTGCCGGTCCCGAAGAGCGGCGCGAGGTCAGTATCAAGAACGCGCTGACGGACTTGAGCAAGAAACTCGGTCAGCTCGGCGAGCTCAAGCGCGATCGCGCCGAAATCGTTGCCAGCAGCGGCCAGACCTACCAGATCAACAGCCAGGGCCGTGTGTACGGCGAACACCAGCCAGGCGTGATCGTGCGCAAGGCCAAGGCCCGCGTCGGCAAGGACACGCGCGAAATCCTGCTGCCGACGCTCGAGGCCAGCATCTCGGGCTATACCGGACAGTCACCCACCATGCTGAATCAAGGCCTGCCGATCGACACCAGGCACGACAAGGTGGCTGTGGGTGACTCGTTCGAGGTGCTGCGCCTGGGAACGCCTGCGCGGACCGCCGCTTCGCTGGCCGCCTGTGGTCCGATCGAGACGCTGGGTAATACGCGCACCCCGGCTTTGATGGAGCTGACTGGCTTGATTCTGGGGCAGAAGATGCCCGGCATGCTTTACGCACCCGATGCGCAGCACTTGAGCGACGGTGTCATAGGACCCAAGAGCGGCTTCTCATCGGGATTTCTGTGGAATTTGCCGCCGGTGAGCTACTGCATCCAGCCGGTCGAACGCGTGAACATTGGCGAAGAGCAATGCAGCGCGCAGTGCGAGCGCACGATCGTCTCGCGCTACACGCTGCGCGTCAAGAAGGGCGACGATATCCTCAATCGCATCACGTTTGAAGGCCAGTTCAAGAGCGCCGGCTACTACGGCAAATCGACCTCCCCCGATCAGCTCAAGCGCCTGCTCGACGCCGATGTGCTCGACGAGGCCCGCGGCTTGCTTGAGAAGGCGGTCGACAAAATCAGTTTCCCCCTTCCTTGATTCCTAGACTGGAAAATTCCCATGATGAAAAAGCGTCTCGCAACCATTCTGATCGCCAGCACCCTCGGCGTGCTGGCAACGCCCGCTATGGCCCAGTTCGGCGCAATACTGGGCGTACTCAGCGGCAGCAGCAATGCGGGAGGGTCCGATCCGCAGACCATCATCGCGTCTGCCCTGGCGGCTGAAAAGCTGATGAACAATTCGGTCGCGCTGCTCAGCCGCTCGCTGGTTTCCAAGGAACAAGCGGCGGCTCTCGAAGCGCAGCGCAAGGCTGCCAATGAAATTACCGATCCTGCAGAAAAACAGGCCAAGCTCAACGAAGTGCGAAAGTCTGAACAGGCTGCACTCAACGAAGCTATGACCAATGCCAATGTCGAATCGGAAGTCAAGAAGATCGACGGCAAGCAACGTGAGGATCTGGCCGCTGCATCGTTCAACTTCATGCTCGCACTGTTGCAGGACAAGGCGTTGATCGAGCAGAGCAAGGGACTGGTCGGTAGCTTCGCGTCCAACCCGATGAACATAACCAAGCTCGGTGGCGTCAAGGATGCCGTCAGTAGTCTGAGCAACCAGATCTCAGCTGCTTCCAGCGTCGCCGGTAAGATGCCCGCGATCTTCACCGCAGTCGGTGTGAAGCCGCCCGCTTCCAAGGACGAGAAGCCCAAGGTGGTGGCACAGGTCGAGGGCGAATAAGCCTGCCCGCTGAACGTCGGAAGAACCAGGTTTTCGTGATCTGAAAAAGCAAGCCCGCAGCCGTGAGACTGCGGGCTTTTTTCTGGGTTTTTTGCTGTGTTCAGCTCACCTCAAGGCCCGCGAGCAACCCTTGCAGCCCATGCCGCACGGTCGCCGCGCGTACCGCATCGCGGTCGCCGTCGAAGCGCCGGCATTCGGTCCAGGCCTGCTCGCCAACCGCCCAGCCGAACCAGACCAGGCCGACCGGCTTGTCGGCGCTGCCGCCGGTCGGGCCCGCCACGCCGGTCACTGCCACGCTGATCTGGGCTTTCGAATGCGCCACCGCGCCCAGCGCCATCGCGCGCGCCACCGGCTCGCTGACCGCGCCATGGGCCTCGACCAGTGTGGCCGGCACGCCGAGCTGTTCGGTCTTGGCGGCGTTGGAGTAGGTCACAAAGCCGCGCTCGAACCAGTCGCTCGAGCCGCTCAAGGACGTGCAGCAGGCGGCGATCAGGCCGCCGGTGCAGCTTTCGGCGGTGGCCATCATCCAGCCGCGTGCCTTGAGCGCCTGTGCCAGCTGGGTGCAGAGTTGCAGGATGTCCGGATCGTCGGTTCGCATAGCGCGGCTCGGTAAAGGGTGGAAGGTTTCGAGCGGGCTCAGAGCCAGCGCCAGAACGCGATCAGCAGCAGGGTGCAGGCGGCTGCCACCAGATCGTCGAACATGATGCCCCAGCCGCCGCGCCAGCCCCAGCCCTTGAAGGCCTGGTCGGCCCAGCGCACCGGCCCGGGCTTGGCGGCGTCGAAGTAACGAAACAGCCAGAAGGCCCAGAACTGGCCCCAGAAACCGACCGGCGCCGCCAGCCAGAGCACGAGCCAGAACGCGACCACCTCGTCGATCACGATGTAGCCCGGATCGGCCACCCCGGTGCGCTTGACGGTCGCGACGCTGGCCCACCAGCCCAGCAGCAGCGTGCTGCCGATGATCAGCGCCCAGCCGGTGTCGCCCGGCATCCCGAGCCGGTCGATCAGCAGGAAGGCGATCCAGGCCCAGAGCGTGCCGACGGTGCCGGGTGCCACCCGGCTCAGGCCGGAGCCAAAGCCCAGCGCGATCAGGTGCGACAGGCGCGAGAACAGGAAACGGCGATCGGGGCGCAGGACCGGCTCGGTCCTCGGGAAAGGCTTGTAGGAGGTTTCCATGGCAATTTGAATCTTGTTCAGTCGAACCAGGCCTCGAAGCCGCCGACGGGCTCGAAGCGGCGTTGCAGCCAGCGCAGCCGGGTCGGACCGGGCAGCGCGCGTTCGCGCACCGAGTGCAGCGGATCGCCGGGCAAGTACAGCAGGCGCTCGCCGTCGATCTCGCTGGCCTCGGGCTGGATGCGCGGCGGCCGGCTGACCAGCGCCTCGTTCCAGGCGCTGTCGACATCGGCGTGGCGCGCCAGCTTGACCAGGCTCATGAGCTGGGGCGGAACCAGCTCGAGCCGGTGTTCGGCGTGCAGCGCCAGCGCCTGGCGCGGCGCCAGCCAGACGGCCTCGGTGGTCTCGTAGCCATCATGCCTGGCCTCCTGCCCGGCTGGCAGTCTGGCCAGGAAGAAGCGGGTGTCGAAGGCGGCCCCCGAGGCCGGGTGACGCGGCGTGATCCAGCGCGACCAGGGCAGGATGGCGCTGGCCTGCCAGCGCAGGCCCAGCGCGGCCATGGCGTCGGCCAGCGCTTCGCCGGCGGCCTGGCGGTCCGCCAGCGCCTGCCTGGCCGCGCTGTCGGCGCCTTCGGCCAGCAGCAGGCCGGCTTCCTCGAAGGTTTCGCGCAGCGCGGCCAGGTGCAGGCCGGCGGCCTTGTCCGGGGTCAACGCGGGTTCGTCGAAGCGTGCCAGCAGTTGCTCGGCCTCGAGGTCGAGCGCGGCCAGTGCATCGGGGCTGCAGTCGGTCGGGTCCAGCTTGCCGCCCGGGAAGACATGGACGCCGCCCATGACGCGGGAATCGGCGTGGCGGCGCAGCAGCAGCACCTCGAGTCCGGCGCTGCCGTCGCGCAGCAGCACCAGTGAGGCGGCGTCGCGCGCCGGGCGTTCGGTTTCGGTGGAGGTCATGATGGATTCAGGCGATTCAGGCGATTCAGGCGATTCAGGCGAAATGGTCGAAGCTGGCCAACGTCAGATCGAGTGGCCGGCCGCAGGCGTCCTGCCAGCGCAGGCCGGGTTCGGCCGTGATGTGGCCCAGGCAGGACACGGGCGTGGCGGCCGAGCGGGCGGCTTGCAGCACGGCGTCGTGCGCGCCAGCCGGTGCGGTGAAGATCAGCTCGTAGTCGTCGCCGCCGGCCAGCGCGCAGCGCAGCGCGTGTTCGCGCGGCAGGGCACGCAGGTCGGCGCTGATGGCGCTCGAGGCCAGCAGCGCGTCGGCTGCCAGCTTGGCGCCGACGCCCGAGGCGGCCAGGATATGGCCCAGGTCGCCGCACAGGCCGTCGCTGACATCGGCGGCGGCGCTCGCGATGCCGCGCAGCGCCAGCCCCAGCGCGAGTCGGGGTGTCGGGCGTTCGAGCCGCTGGCGTGCGCGCGCCAGCACCTCGGGTGCCAGTTCGATTTCGCCCAGCAGCGCGTCGAGTGCCAGCCGGGCGTCGCCGAGCTGGCCGCTGACCCAGACCTCGTCGCCGGCGCGCGCGCCGCTGCGCCGCAGTTCCTGCCCCGGCGGCACCTGGCCGAACACCGTGATGCAGAGGTTCAGCGGGCCCTTGGTGGTGTCGCCGCCGACCAGCGGGCAGGCCGCGGCATCGGCCAGCGCGAACAGGCCGCGGCTGAAGCCGGCCAGCCAGGCCTCGTCGGCGCGCGGCAGCGCGAGCGCGAGCGTGCAGCCGAGCGGGCTGGCGCCCATGGCGGCCAGGTCGCTCAGGTTGACCGCGAGCGCCTTGTGGCCGAGTGCGACCGGATCGACATCGGCGAAGAAATGCCGGCCTTCGACCAGCATGTCGGTCGAGACCGCCAGCCGCTGGCCCGGCTCGGGCTGCAGCAGCGCGCAGTCGTCGCCCACGCCCAGCACCACGCCGGGCGGGTTGGCGCCAGCGCGCTGGAAATAGTGGCGTATCAGTTCAAACTCGCCCATCGGGTGGCTCGTCCTCGGTGGTTTCATTGGGGGCGATGTCGGCGTCGGCATCGGCCTGGGTTTCCTGCTGGGCGCTGACCGGCCACAGGAAGCTCAGCGGCGCGCGGCGCAGGCGATGCCGGATCGCGCCCTGGATGCGCTGGCGGTTGACGTCGCTGACGCTGCGGGCCTTGAGCGCGAGCCGGAACGCCAGATAGAAGCTCACGGCCAGGTTGATCGGACCGACCAGCAGCGTGGCGGCCACTGCCGACCAGAAGGCCGGCTCCAGCAGCACGGTCCAGCCCAGCGCCATCACGGCGGCCGTCAGCTGACCCGTGACCAGGGTCACGTGGCGCACTTCGAGCTCGAGCCCGAAAAAGCCCGCGATGGCCGGCACCAGACCCAGCATCAGCCCGAGCGAGATGTTGGAGGCCAGGCCCGAGATATGGGTGCGCATGAAATGGCTGCAGCGCAGCGCCAGGCGCTTGCCCAGCCGACCGGTGATGGTCGGGTTGTAGGCGAGCGCCGAGTCGAGCTTGTGCAGCACGAACCAGTTCTCGACCCAGCCCGCGATGATGCTGCTGGCGAACAGCAGCAGGCCCGTCAGGGCGGCAAACAGCAGGGTCGGACCCAGCAGCTGATGGCTGGCGAGCACATGGTGCGCCTTCTCGGGCGTCAGCATCGGCGTGTCCGTCGTCAGCCACAGGACCGCGCTGATCACGGCCACCACAGGTATCACCAGCGCCAGGTTGCCGAGGATGGCCGCGACCTGGGAGCGGAACAGGTGCGCGACCTCGTCGACGAAGCGCAGCACGCCTTCGCGCGAGCGCAGGTCGCGCAGCTTGGCGACCATGGCCGGCGCGGTCACTGCCGGCTGCTTGGTCGCGACCGTCAGGTGCAGCAGCTGGATCAGCACGAAGGCGGCGGCGTAGTTCAGGCCCGCGGCCAGCCCGCTCCAGAACGCCGACAGCGCCAGGCCGCCGAGCAGGAACTTGAACCAGGTCGTGAAGCCGAGCACGGCGCCACCCCCGCCGGCGCGCAGCAGCATGTCGCGGTACTCGTCCCAGTTGCGCGTGATGTAGTGCTCGCCGCTCTCGGCGCTGCGCTCGGCCACGCGCGCCGCGGTCAGCTGGGTGCTGCTGGCGATCAGGGCGCGGATGCTGCGGCTCTCATGCCCGACCTGCACCAGTTGGCCGATGAAGCGGGCCGTCGTGCGCGGGCGCTGCTCGGACAGCAGGCAGTCGAGCAGGGTGGTCGCGCGCAGCACCCGCTCGCGCAGCTGGCGCAGCCGGAACACGATGCCGACCGAGATGCCATGCTCCTCGAGATGGGCATAGACCGAATAGGCGGCCTGGCGCGCCTGGTCCAGCAGCCGGTGCAGTTCGGGCAGCTGGGCCTGGGCCTCGGCGCTGGTCAGGCCCTGCGCGGCGGCGGCACGGCGAAAGTTTTCCAGCGCCATCGGCAGGTCCTGGAAGCTGCGCCCCTGGCGTGCCTCGATCGACATGCGCGAGCGCAGCTCGGGCCGAAAGCCGGTCGCGCTGATCTGTCCGACACAGAACGACAGTGCGTCGATCAGCGTCTGTTCCCAGTCGCTCAAGCAGCTCGTGGTCAAGCTACCGCTCTCGGCGGGCAGCTCGGGCTCCGACCCCAGCAGCGCACCCAGGCGTTCGAGCTGGCGCGGCGACAGGGCGCCCAGCCAGCGCGCATCGAGCGGATCGTGGAACAGCAGGCCGAACAGCTCGCTCATGTCGGTGGTCACGGGCGAGCTCGGCAGCAGCTTGTGCCTGATCCGGTGTCCGAGCTCGGTCATGAAGGCCGATTGCGAGGCAAAGCCGAAATCGGCCAGCAGCGGCGCCAGGTCGACATCCTGGCGCAAGCGCCGCCACCAGAGGCGCCAGCGCGCCAGCCAGTCGGGGTCGGCCTCGGCGACATCGAGCAAGGCGCCGAGCCGCTTGAGCGTGGCCGGCACGTCGGCTTCAGGGCCGCGCAGCCAATCGATCAGGGCGATCAGCCACAGATGGCGCTCGGCCCGGGTGGCCGCGGGATCGAGTCCTGCCAGCAGGATGGCGGGCTCGTCAATGGGGTTCATTGCCACCTGTCGGCACGTTGAGCGTGAAGGTCGGAATCGCCACCTCGAAGCGGTGGCCGTCGACGCCGACACAGAAGTAATGCCCGCTCATGATGCCCATGGCGGTCTGCAGCCGCGCGCTGCTGGCGTACTGGAACGCTTCGCCGGGCTGGAGCAGGGGCTGGCGACCGACCACGCCCAGGCCATCGACGACCTGGGTTTCGCCGAAGGCGTCCTCGATCTCCCAGTGGCGTGCGATCAGCTGGGCCGGCACCGAGCCGGTGTTGGAGATCGTGACCGTGTAGGAAAAGACATAGGAGTCCTCCATCGGCGAGGACTGCGCTGGCAGGTATTCGGGCCTGACGTGGACGGCGAACTGGTGTTGGGGCATATGCCAATCCTAACCAGCTTCGCGCACCTTGTCGGCCGCAGGGCTGGCCGGGGTGGCTGGCGCGGCGGCGCAAAGCTGCCACAATCTCGCGCATGAGCACCTACCGCATCGCCCCCTCCATCCTCTCGGCCGACTTCGCCCGCCTGGGCGAGGAGGTCCGCCATGTGCTGGCCGCCGGCGCCGACTGGATCCACTTCGACGTGATGGACAACCACTATGTCCCGAACCTGACCTTCGGACCGATGGTCTGCAAGGCCCTCAAGAAGCACGCCTTCAAGCCCGACGGCACGCCCGCGCCGATCGACGTGCACCTGATGGTGCAGCCGGTCGATGCGCTGGCCGCCGACTTCGCCGATGCCGGCGCCGACCTGATCAGCTTCCACCCCGACGCCTCGACCCATGTGCACCGCAGCGTGCAGGCGATCAAGGCGCGCGGCCTCAAGGCCGGCCTGGTGTTCAACCCGGCCGAGTCGCTCGACGTGCTGGACTGGGTGATCGACGACATCGACCTGATCCTGATCATGAGCGTCAACCCCGGTTTCGGCGGTCAGGGCTTCATCGATTCCGCGCTGCGCAAGATCGAGGCCGCGCGCAAGCGCATCGAGGCCAGCGGCAAGGACATCCGGCTCGAGGTCGACGGCGGCATCAAGGCCGCCAACATCCGCGGCGTCGCCGATGCGGGTGCCGACACCTTCGTCGCCGGCAGCGCGATCTTCGGCCAGTCCGATTACAAGACCGTGATCGACCATATGCGCGCCGCATTGGCCTGATTGCGGGCTTTCTGCACCGGGTCTAGGGTTTCCCCCAGCCCCGGGTGTCAGTTTCCTGCATGATTGCGGGGGAGAATCTGGTGGCCACTAGGATATCCCCATGACTCGTTTGACCAAACCTTCCCGACTTTTCGGCCCGGGCATTGCCCTGATGCAGCGCTTGCCGATGACGGTGAAGATGCTGGCCATGAGCGCTACCCTGGTGCTGCCGCTGCTGCTCGTCAGCGTCCTGCTGGCCAAGTCCTACTGGGATGTCCGGCGCGAGTCGCTGCACGAACTGGCCGGCCTGCAGGTGGTGCGGCAGATCACCCAGCTGGTGGACCAGGTCGGTCAGCATCAGGGCCGGCTGCGTCTGGCGATGCAGGGCAATGCCAAGGCGCAGGCGGACCTGCCGGCGGCGCGCCAGCAGCTCAAGGCCGCCATGACGCAGATGGATCGGACCGTACAGGCCGATTCCCAGCTCGAGCTGGCGCCGCACTGGACGCCGCTGCGCCAGGCCCTGGAGTCGCTGGCCGCGTCCGATGACGTGACCGAGGCCGACGCGCTGTACGCGCGCCACAGCGAACAGATAGATCGGCTGCGCCAGCTGATGTCACTGGTCGGCGAGAACTCGGGTCTGCTGCAGGATGCCTCGGCGACCGGCTATTTCATGAAGGACATCGTCGTCGAGCGTCTGTTGCCGATGTTCCAGACCATCAGCCACCTGCGCAACGAAGGGGCGCTACTGCTCGCGCGCCAGGAGCGCGACGGCTACAGCGCCGAGCTGGTCAATGCCGCCGTGCGCCTGGGCGGTGGCCAGACCGACGTGTTGCGCGGTCAGCTGGGCCAGGTCGAGGGCCGCATCGCTTCGCTGCAGCGTGCCGACGAACCGCCGCCCCGGGGCTGGACCGAGTTCAAGTCCGCCGCCGACGGCCTGGTCAGCAAGGTCGGCCTGACCCTGGGCTATGGCGCCCTGAACGGCGACCCCCTCGATTTCTATGACGAGGTGTCCCAGGTCATGCAGGCGCAGGCGGCCTTCGGCCAGGCCACGGCACAACGCCTGCAGGAACTGCTGCAGTCCCGCGCCGATCAGGCCGTGCGTCAGCTGATCAGCGTGACCGCTGGCGCGCTGCTGGTGATGCTGCTGCTGGCCTATGCCGTGACGGCCTTCTACCATGCGACCGTGGGCGGGCTGCAGTCGCTCAACGAGGTGATCGATCGCGCGACCCAGGGCGATCTGAGCGGCGTGGTCGATATTCCCGGCCGCGACGAGATGGCCGCCATGGGCGCCAAGTTCCAGCTCATGCTTGCCAGCCTGGCCGGGCTGGTCGCCGACGTGCGCAGCGTCTCGGCCGTGCTCGGCCATATGGGGCAGCAGCTGGTGGGCGACAGCGGCCAGCTCTCGGAGCGTACCCAGTCGCAGGCTGCCAGCCTCGAGCAGGCCACGGCCAGCGTGCGCGACGCCGCCGAGACCGTGACGCGCAACGGCGAATCGGTGCAGGAGATCAGCCGCGTCGGCGAGGTGCTGCACCGCGAAACCGAGCAGGCGCATGGACTGATGCAGCAGACCGTGCAGGGCATGGGCACCTTGCAGACCACCTCCCAGCGCATGAACGAGATCATCGGCGTGATCGACGGCATCGCCTTCCAGACCAACATCCTGGCGCTCAACGCCGCGGTCGAGGCCGCGCGTGCCGGCAATGCGGGGCGCGGCTTTGCCGTCGTGGCCACCGAGGTCCGCAGCCTGGCGCAGCGCACCCAGTCGGCCGCCGGCGAGGTGCGCTCGCTGATCGCGGCCTCGACCGGGCGGGTCAAGTCCTCGGTCGCCGAGATCAGTTCGGTCAACGAGGTGATGGATCGGGTCGTCACCGGTATCCGCGACATCGCCTTGCGCATCGACGGCATGGCCGTGGCCAGCAAGCAGCAAAGCGTCGCGCTCAAGGAAGTGGCGCAGGCGATGGACGCGATCGACCAGGTGACCTACCAGAACGCCTCGATGGCGGACCGCACCAGCAGCCGCTGCGGCCAGCTGATGGACCGCACTTCGGACCTGACCCAGGCGGTGCAGCACATGACGCTGACCCAGGGCACCGCCGATGTCGCGATGCATCTGGCGCAGGCGGCGCTCGATCACATCCGGGCCAGGGGCCTGGAGCGCGCCAGCGAGGATTTCTACCAACCCAATGGCCGCTTCATCGACCGCGACCTCTATGTCTTCGTGCTCGACCGCGAGGGGCGCTACCGCGTCATGGGCGCCGATCGCAGCAAGTCGGGCAGCTCGGTCCATGATGCCCCGGGCGTGGATGCCGAACGCCTGTTGCGTGACGCCTGGGAGCGGATCGACCAGGACGGTGGCGGCTGGATCGAATACAACATCGTCAACCCCCTGACCGGCGACGTGCGCGGCAAATCCTCCTTCGTGCTGCCGGTCAGCGAGCAGCTGCTGGTGGGTTGTGGCGCCTATCGCAGCGCCCTGAGCAACCACTGAGCCGCGCTTGAGCGAAAATGGCGGCTTCGCCCGCCATCTGCGCGGCCGGTCCAGGCCCAGCCTGGTCCCGGTCGCCACCCCCACCGTGCCCGACACCCAGAACGACCCCCATCGCATGACCGCCGGCGAACGCCGCGCCAGTGTCTCGCTCGCCGCCATCTTCGCCCTGCGCATGCTGGGGCTGTTCCTGGTGCTGCCGGTATTCGCGCTCGAGGCCAGGCGCTATCCCGGCGGCGACGACACCGCGCTGGTCGGCCTGGCCATGGGTGTCTACGGACTGACCCAGGCCCTGCTGCAGATCCCGCTCGGCATGGCGTCGGACCGTTGGGGCCGCAAGCCGGTGATCCTGCTCGGGCTGGCGCTGTTCGCGCTCGGCAGCGCGATCGCGGCCTGGGCGCCCAGCGTGCAGTGGCTGGTGGCGGGGCGCGCGATCCAGGGCGCGGGCGCGATCTCGGCCGCGGTCACGGCCTTCCTGGCCGATGTCACGCGTGACAGCGTGCGCACCAAGGCGATGGCGCTGGTGGGCATCAGCATCGCGCTGATGTTCGCGCTTTCGCTGGTGCTGGCGCCGCTGCTGGCGGCACAGATCGGCCTGCGTGGCCTGTTCCTCGTGACGATGGTGCTGGCGCTGACCGGCATGGCGGTGGTGGCCTGGGTCGTGCCGCCCGAGCCGGCCCTGCCGCGCGCGGTCGGTCGGGGCGGTCTGCGCCAGGTGCTGACCCATGCCGGCCTGTTGCGGCTGGATTTCGGTGTCTTCGTGCTGCATGCGGTCCAGCTGTCGATGTGGATGGCCGTGCCCGCGCTGCTGGTCCAGTCCGGGCTGGCGGCGCCCGACCATTGGCAGGTCTACCTGCCGGCGGTGCTGGTCTCGTTCCTGATCATGGGCGGCCTGCTGTTCCGGCTCGAGCGCAAGGGCCATCTGCGCCTGGTCTTCCTGGTCGCCATCGGGCTGATCCTGCTGGTGCAGCTGGGCTTGCTGGCCATGGCCCAGGCGCCCTCGCTGGCCGGGGCCGCGCTGCTGCTGTGCCTGTTCTTCACCGGCTTCAACATGCTCGAAGCCAGCCAGCCCAGCCTGGCCTCGCGGCTGGCGCCGCCCGCGCATCGCGGCGCCGCCCTGGGCGTCTACAACACGCTGCAGTCGCTGGGCTTCTTCGTCGGTGGCGCTGGCGGCGGCTGGCTGGTCAAGACCCAGGGCGGCCTGGGGGTGTTTGCCGCCTGTGCCGCGCTGAGCGCGCTCTGGCTGCTGGTCGCCTGGCCGATGCAGGCGCCGGCCGTGGCCGGCCCGGCTCGGCACTGACAAGCGCGACCCGCCGGCCTGTTGCCCGCGGGTCAAATGCTGCACAATCCCAGCCCTGAACACTGCTTAGAGAGGTCCCCCATATGGCATCCGTCAACAAAGTCATCCTGGTCGGCAACGTCGGCCGCGACGCCGAAATCCGCTACCTGCCCTCGGGCGCGGCGGTCGCCAACGTCACGCTCGCGACCTCGAGCCGGCGCAAGGACCGCAACAGCGGCGAGATGGTCGAGGACACCCAGTGGCACCGCGTCCAGTTCTTCGACCGCCTGGCCGAGATCGCCGGCGAATATGTCAAGAAGGGCCGCCCGATCTACATCGAAGGCCGACTGAAGTACGGCAAGTACACCGACCAGTCCGGCGTCGAGCGCAACACGGTCGACATCATCGCGACCGAGCTGCAGCTGCTCGGCGGCCGCGAAGGCATGGGTGGCGGCGACCGGGGTGGCATGGAAGAGGGCGGCGAGCGCCCGGCCTACACCCCGCGTGCAGCGGCTCCGGCAGCGCGTCCGGCCATGGCGGCCCGTCCCGCCCCGGCGCCGCGTCCGGCGCCCGCCCCGGCTGCGGCACCGACCCACAGCGGTTTCGAGGACATGGACGACGACGTGCCGTTCTGATCCATATTCTCTCGATGAGCAAGAAAGCCCGGTGCCGTTCGCTGCACCGGGCTTTTTTTGACCGCTGGGCGCCAGGATTCAGTTCAGCCAGTTCACGAGCAGGCTCGTGATGAGGGCACCCAACAGCAGTGCCGCCAGCCCGTAAATGATGTTTTTTGTTTGGTTCGGCGCGGGCGTCGGCACAGGATGCGCTGGCTCATGGCGCCCCGGCGCAGGCCTGGAGTGCGTAGGCTGCGTTGGCGGGCGAGCTTGCGGCTTGTGTTCGGGCTTGGCCGGGGTCTTCGGGGTCGTGAGCTGGGTCACGATTTCCTCGACCTGGGAGTCCGACAAGATCACTTTTTTGAAGCGCTTGACATAGTCGGTAAAGCCCTCGGCGATCACGTTGTCCGGCACTTCGCCTTTGAGGTAGGCCTGGCCGCTGGTGAAAAACACGGCCGGATGGAAGTGGCTGCCGGGCAATTCCAGGGCTTCGAGCAGGGCCTGCACCTCATTGCTGACCTGGCGTACCGGGTTGGGGATCTCGAGCGATTGCTCGCCCCGGTATTGGGTCCAGTTGATGCCGGGGCTGGCCTGAAAAGTGCCGGTTTCGGTGTTTTCCTCGATCACGAAGATGCCGTAGTTGGACACGATGACATGATTGGCCCGGGTCGTCGTGCCGCCCAAGTGCCTGATCGTGACCAGGCCGAGCCGACGATAAGCCCGCGCATCGAGAAACAACCAGGGAATATCCTCGGTCGAGGTGGCGGCGTAAGGAGCGTAGGCGGTCGCGTGGGGCTGGGACTGTGGCTGGAGCTGGGGCATAGGGGGCTGGGAGTCTGATTCAATCATGCATAGGGTGGGGCCGTGGCTTCCACCCGCTTGGTCTATATAGACGCACTCAATACCGGCATCGTTCCTTCAGTCGGCTTCTATTCAAATTGATGCGTTTTTGGGCTCGCCTGATATGCCAAACGGCTCCGCAAGCGACCAGAACAAGGCCGCCGCTGATCACTCCAAGGGTCATCAAATTCATTTTTGCTGAATTTCTGATTCGTTGTGCCGAATTAGGCCATAGACCCCGCATGGTAGTCGAGCGCCGCCGGCCTGGGCTCCGGGCAGACAAAAAGCCAGCCAGTCTTTCGACTGCTGGCTTTTTGCGCAAGGTGGCGGCGGTGCTGGATCGCGCCTGGCCGCGTTCAGGCTGGGGGCCTTCAGCCCAGCTTGCCGGCGCGGAAGTCCTGGATCGCCTGGTAGATCTCGGCCTCGGTGTTCATGACGAAGGGGCCGTATTGCGCGATCGGCTCGCCCAGAGGCTGGCCCGCGATCAGCAGCACCCGGGCATCCTCGCTGGCTTCGATCCGCACGCCGTCGGCGCCCGGTTCGTTGGCCAGGATCGCCATCCGCTGCACCGGCACCGCCTGGCCGCCCAGGCTGACCGCGCCACGGTAGACATAGACGAAGGCGTTGTGGCTGGCCGGCAGCGCCTGCTCGAAGCGGGTGCCGGCCGGCAGGTGCAGGTCCAGATAGGTCGGTGCGGTCGCCTCGCGCGTCACCGCGCCGCTCACGCCATGGCTCTCGCCCGCGATCACCGTGACCGCCACGCCTTCAGGCGTGGTGAACCGGGGCAGCTCGGCCTGCGCGATGTCGCGGTACCAGGGCGGATTCATCTTGTCGCGCGCCGGCAGGTTGAGCCAGAGCTGGAAGCCTTCCATCACGCCGGCTTCCTGCTGCGGGATCTCGGAGTGGATCAGGCCGCTGCCGGCCGTCATCCACTGCACGTCGCCGTTCTGCAGCAGGCCTTCGTGGCCCGCGCTGTCGCGGTGCAGCATGCGCCCGGCGATCATGTAGGTCACGGTCTCGAAGCCGCGGTGCGGGTGATTCGGGAAGCCGGCGATGTAGTCGTCCGGGTTCTCGCTGCCGAAGGCGTCGAGCATCAGGAAAGGGTCGAGCCGGCGCTGCAGGTCCTGCGTCAGCACGCGGGTGAGCTTGACGCCGGCGCCGTCCGAGGTCGGGTGGCCGACGATCAGGCGTTCGACGCGGCGCGGCTGGCGGACAACGGTAGCGGGGGTGGCGTTCGGGGTCATGGTCGGCACTTTCCTGATGGCAGGGCCAGCCCCAGTGGGCGCGCCCTGCGTTGAATTCAATCGAAGCGGATCAGGCAGCCAGCGCGGCTTCCAGATCGGTCTCGGCCTGGGCGAAGCCCTTGGCAGCGGCCTCGGGGCCCATGTTCAGGCCTTCGGCGAACACGAAGCGCACGTCGCTCATGCCCAGGAAGCCCAGCACCGACTTCAGGTAGGGGGTCTGGCTGTCGTTCGGGGTGCCGCTGTAGATGCCGCCACGGGCGCAGGCGGCATAGACGGTCTTGCCCTGGACCAGGCCGACCGGGCCGGTCGCGGTGTACTGGAAGGTCACGCCGGCGCGGGCCACGGCGTCGATCCAGTTCTTGAGCTGCGACGAAATGCCGAAGTTGTACATCGGCACGCCCAGCACGATCACGTCATGGGCCTGCAGTTCGGCGATCAGCGCGTCGTAGCCGGCGACGGCAGCGGCCTGCTCGGAGCTGCGCTGCTCGGCCGGGGTGAACAGGGCACCCAGCATGGCTTCGTCGAGTGCCGGCACCGGCTGGACCGCCAGGTCGCGCAGCGTGACAGTGGCGCCCGGGTTGGCGGCCTGCAGGCGCTCGGTGACGCGGTTGGCGACCTTGGTCGAGTTGGCACCTTCGCGGCGGGCACTGGCGTTGATTTGCAGGATCTTCATGGTCGTTTCCTTGAGTGGGGAGGGAATGGCTCTACTGTATTTGTTGTTGATCCAGCAGTGAATCCCTGTTGATGGATATCATTGTTCCTGCAATGGAACAATCAGGCGGCGCCATCGACCCCAACGACCTGCTGATCTTTGCCCGCGTGGCCGAGCTCGGCAGCTTCAGCCGTGCCGCCGACCGGCTCGGTTACCCCAAGTCCACGGTGTCGCGTCGCATCACCGGGCTCGAGACCCAGCTCGGCGAGCGCCTGCTGCAGCGCACGACCAGACGCCAGCAGCTGACCGACTTCGGCCAGCAGTTGCTGGAACATGCACGCCAGGTCGCACTCGAAGTCGAGGCGGTGGCGGTGCTGCGCGAACAGCGCCAGGCCGCGCCGAGCGGGCGGCTGCGGGTCTCGATGCCGAGCGATTTCGCCAACCTGTTCCTGGGCGACATGCTGGCGGCCTTTGTCGCGCTGCATCCGGCGATCACGCTCGATCTCGACCTGTCGCCGCGCCGGGTCGATCTGCTGGCCGAGGGCATCGATGTCGCGGTGCGCATCGGCGCGCTGCCCGACGACGCCTGGCTGGCCGCGCGCCGGCTGACGGTGTTCTCGAATGGCCTCTATGCCGCGCCCGACTATCTGGCCGAACGCGGCGAGCCGCTTCATCCCGACGAACTGCTGCGGCACCAGGCGGTGCGCTTGCTGAGCGGGCAGGGCGAGCCGCAGCCCTGGACGCTGCGCCATGGCGATCAGGTCTGGGAAGGCTTGCCGCCGGGGCGGGTCAATGCCAATTCGCCCGAGCTGCTGCTGCGCCTGGCGCGCGCCGGTGGCGGCATCGCGGCCGTGCCCGACCTGTTCGCGCAGCCGATGCTGCAGCGCGGCCTGTTGCGCCGGGTGCTGCCGGACTGGTGCCTGCCGCCACATCCGGCCTGGGCGGTGTTTCCGGGCCGCAAGCTGATGCCGGCCAAGACCCGGGTCTTCATCGACATGCTGCAGGCGGCGCTGGCGGGCAATGCGGATTGAGGCTCTCGGAGCGCTTTCGGCTTGAGCCCTAGGTGGATTTCCGGACCGCCAGTTGCCCCGGCAGCAGCACCGAGCGGCTGGCGCTGCGGCCCTTCAGCATGTCCACCAGGGCCGCGATCATGTCGTCCATCGGTTGGGCGTAGCTCGTGAGGCCGAACATCGGCATGCCCGCGATGTCCATGCCGTCGTAGCCGACGATCGCCAGGTCCTCCGGGATGCGCAGACCGAATTCGCGTTGCGCGACGTCATGGGCACCGATGGCCAGCACATCGTTCTCGCACATCAGGACGTCGATGCGTTGCTCGGCCGGCGTTTCGCTCAGGTAACGGCGCAGCGCGGCTTCGGCCGAGCGGTAGTCATAGGCGCCCGCCGCCAGTTCGGGGATTTTTCGCACCCCGTGCTGGCGCCAATATTTGGCATGGTACTTTTGCCGCCCCAGTCCCGATGACAAGGCACGCGCGCCCGACATGTAGCCCGGGCGCTGATAGCCGCGCGCGACCAGATGCTTGACGATCTCGGCCATCGAGGCGCTGGCGTCGCAACTGATGGACGGGATGTCGGGGTGGGTGCTCTCGCGTGCCAGCACATACACCGCGGGGCCGCCGACGCGCAGCGCCTGTTGCAAGGAGTCGTCCTGGAAACCCGTGCCGAGCAGCACGATGGCGTCGACCTGGCGCTGGTCGGCGTGCAGGAATGCCCGCGCGTGGTCGTAATGCTGTCCGATATGGACCAGCATCGCGACCATCTCCTCGGCCTGCAGTGCTGCGGCGAGCTTCTCCAAGGTGGCGAGCTTGTAAGGGTTGGCGAAGTCGTCGACGAGCACGGCGACCTGCCCCGTGACCTTGGTATGGAGGCTGCGCGCGAGCAGGTTCGGGTGATAGCCCAGGTGCTCGGCCACCGCCAGGACGCGCTCCCGGCTGCGCTCGGAGATGTTGGAGCCCGGCACGAAGGCACGGTTCACGGTCCAGCGGGACAGGCCGGCTTCGGTGGCGACATCTTCGGCGGTAGCTCTGCGGTTCATGGCGGTGGATTGTCTGGTACGCGGCTTACAACTCAGCGATGGCGCTGATGCGAACCGGCTGCCGACTCCTGACCGACTCGATGCAGGCCAGCGCGATCGCCAGCGCCGAGCGGGCGTCCCGGCCGCTGGGACCCGCGAACGCGGTGTTGCCCAGCACGGTATCGACAAAATGCTGGATCTGCAGGGTGTAGGCCTCGACGAAATGGTGGGTGTCCAGGCGCCAGGTGTCGGCCGATTCACCGTCCTTGTCCAGCAGGCGCAGGCTGGATTTCTTCACGTCGCCCATCGTGACCATGCCGCCGGAGCCAAAGGCCTCGCCGCGGATGTCGTAGCCGTACATCGCGCAGAAGTTGGCTTCGGCCACGGCGATCGCGCCGTTGTCGAAGCGGATCGTGACGACGGCCGTGTCGAGGTGACCGCTGTCCTTGGCGTCCGGGCGTACCAGGGCATCGGCGACCGCGTAGACCTCGACCGGCTTGGCGCCGGCGTTGAGCCAGAGCAGCGTGTCGAAGTCGTGAATCAGCGTTTCGTAGAAGATGGTCCAGTTCGGGATCTTCAACGGGTCGGCGTTGAACGGGCCGGGGTCGCGCGTCAGCGAGCGCAGCAGCTGGGGCGTTCCGATCCTGCCGGCATCGATGGCGGCACGCCCTTCGGAAAAGGCCCGGTCCCAGCGCCGGTTGAAGCCGACTTGCAGCTGGACCTGGTTGCGCGCGGCGGCTTCGATCACCGCCTCGGCCTCGGCGATGGTCAGTGCCATCGGTTTCTCGCAGAACACATGCTTGCCGGCGTTGGCGGCCGACACCGCCAGCGGGGTATGGAAGCGCGCCGGCGTGGCGATCAGCACCGCGTCCACGTCGGGATCGGCGAACACCTGTTGCGGATCGGTGTAGGCGAGCTCGCAGTCGAGCGAGTCGGCGAGTTTGCGCGCCGCGCCCGGCGCTGGATCGGCGACCGCGACCAGGCGGGCATTGTGCAGGCGACGCGCGATGGTTTCGGCGTGGAAGCTGCCGATACGACCAGCGCCGATCAGCGCCATCTTGAGGGGTTTCTTCGTGTTCATGGAATTTCCAGTGGCAATGGTTGATGGGTGGGGTCGTTCAGAGCGTGAAGGCCTGGCGGAAGCGGGCCAGCGCCAGTTCGCTGTCGCTGGAGGCGAATGCCTCCAGGCCGACCGTGCCGCGCCAGCCCATCGCGGTCAGTGCACGGGCGATGCCGGGGTAGTTGATCTCGCCGGTGCCGGGCTCGCAGCGGCCGGGCACGTCGGCGACCTGGATCTCGGCGATCCAGGGCAGGCAGCGCTGGCAGAGTTCGATCAGGTTGCCCTCGCCGATCTGGGCGTGGTAGAGGTCGAGGTTCAACCCCAGCGCGCCGCGGTTGACGCTCGATACCAGCGCCAGCGTGTCCTCGGCGCGTCCGAACGGGGTGCCCGGGTGGTCCACTGGCAGGTTGAGGTTTTCCAGCATGAAGGTCACGCCATGACGTTCACCGAGGTCGGCGATGCGCTGCAGCGTGTCGCGCGCCTTGAGCCACATCGCGCCAGTCACGGTCGCGCAGGGCTGGACCGGAAGACCACGGTCGTCCAGGCCGGTGCCATGCAGGTTCAGGCGCGGGACGCCAAGCGCCTTGGCGACCGCAATGGATTGCCCGGCGGTGGCCAGCAACTCGTCGGCGCCCGCGTCGTCGGCCAGCGTGCCGCGGATGTAGCCGGTCATCGACGAGAAGGTGGCGCCCGTGGCGGCCAGCGCATCGATGTCGTGGCGGGTCCAGTCCCAGATCTCGACCTGGTAGCCCAGTTCGTGGATGCGCTTGACGCGCTCGACGATGGGCAGGTCGCGGAACACCATCTCGGACGAAACAGCGAGGGTGAAGGCACCCACTTGGGGCGAGGCTTGGCTCATGGTGAATACGCTTGAAGTGAATGGAAGAAAAAAGGGTTCAGACCGTTTTGCCCAGCTCGACGCTGACGGCTTGCAGCGCCTGGCCCCCAGCCTGCGGGTCTTGCCGTCTGTTGATCAGCTGGTTCATCGCGATCCTGTCGAAGGTTTCCGGTTATTGCACTCGAGTGCAACCCAGGGGGAAAAAATTTGCACTCGAGTGCAAACGCGTTTATACGCTTCAGCGGAAAAGCCTGCAGCAGGGATTTCCCTTAGAAATAAATTTCCGTCAGTGCCTGATACGGATTTTTATTTCTAGATTCTGGCTCGGGATCGGGATCGGGACCGCTGGGGTCGCTGCAGCGCGGCTGTGCTGATCCCTGGCACATGTTCGGACTGCCTGACAAGACAGCCTGAAACAGGTCGGCGCTGGCGGGCAGCGCCGACTGAGTCCGCCGGTTTCAGGCTTGCGGCTTGGCCGCTGCCTTGCCCTGCGGCCGGCGCGCCTTGGCCTTGCGCCGGGCCGGCTCGGGCGGCAGCTCGGGCAGCGGCGCCTCGGTCGCGCTGGCGGAATGGATCACGCCGCCGCCCAGGCAGATGTCCCCGTCGTACAGCACCGCGCTCTGGCCCGGCGTGACGGCCCATTGCGCCTGCTCGAAGCCGAGCGCGAAGGCGCCGTCGCCGTTCGGCGCCAGCAGGCAGGCCGCATCGGCCTGGCGGTAGCGGGTCTTGGCGCCGTACTGGCCCGGCGCCGGCGGCTCGCCTGCGACCCAGCTCGCGTCCTCGGCCTGCAGCAGCGGCGACAGCAGCCAGGGGTGGTCATGGCCCTGCACCACCCAGAGCGTGTTGGTCGCGACATCCTTACGCGCGACGAACCAGGGCTGGTGCTCGCTGCCGCCTTTGGCCGAGCCCTGTTCCTTGACCCCGCCTATGCCCAGACCCTGGCGCTGGCCCAGGGTGTAGAAGCTCAGGCCTACATGCTGGCCGATCACGCGGCCCTGGTCGTCGCGGATCGCGCCGGGCGCCTTCTGGATGTAGCGGTTCAGGAAGTCGCGGAACGGCCGCTCGCCGATGAAGCAGATGCCGGTCGAGTCCTTCTTCTTCGCGTTCGGCAGGCCGATTTCGTCGGCGATGCGGCGCACCTCGGTCTTGGGCAGTTCGCCGACCGGGAACATCGCCTTGGACAGCTGCGCCTGGTTCAGCCGGTGCAGGAAATAGCTCTGGTCCTTCAGCGGGTCGCAGCCCTTGAGCAGCTGGTGCCTGCCGCTGGCCTGATCGAAGCGCACCCGGCAGTAATGGCCGGTCGCGATCTTGTCGGCGCCCAGGCGCATCGCGTGGTCGAGGAAGGCCTTGAACTTGATCTCGGCGTTGCACAGGATGTCGGGGTTCGGCGTGCGGCCGGCCTGGTACTCGCGCAGGAACTCGGCGAACACGCGGTCCTTGTATTCAGCCGCGAAGTTGACATGCTCCATGTCGATGCCGATCACGTCGGCCACGCTGGCCGCGTCGAGGAAGTCCTGGCGCGACGAGCAGAATTCGCTGTCGTCGTCATCCTCCCAGTTCTTCATGAAGATGCCGATCACCTCGTAGCCCTGCTGCTTGAGCAGCCAGGCGCTGACAGCCGAGTCGACGCCGCCGCTCAAGCCCACCACCACGCGTTGTTTCTTTGCCATGGCCCGGATTATCCCAGCGCGGGCGGGTCTTGGCATGGCGGGCGCCCGGCCTGGCTGGCATGACTGGCATGACTGGCGTAGAGCGTCTGCTGGAAGGCCTGGGTCAGGCGCGAGCTCTTGGGCGACTGCCGGCTGATCGCCATGAAGCGGCAGTGGTAGCGCAGGACAGCGGGCGCGATCGCGCGCATCCGGCCGGCCTGCACGAAGGCCGCGGCGTAGTGGTCCGGCAGAAAGCCCACGAAGCAGCCGGACAGGATGAAGGTGGCGACCGCCTCCTGGTCCGAGGCGGTGGCGGCGCGTTCCAGCTGATGCCGATGCGCCAGCTCCATGTTCGGCGAGTGGTAGCCCAGTGCCGCGAGCTGCTGCTGGCGCAGGTCGTCCCAGCCCAGTCCGGGCTGCGGCTGCTCGAACCAGGGATGGCCGGGTGCCGCATACAGCAGCATGGTCTCGCCAAACAGCTCCTGGTAGCACAGCAGTTCGGAGCTGCGATGCTGCGGAATGATGCCGAGCTGGAACTGGCCGTCGATCACGCCGCGCTCGATCGTGCCGATGCTGCCGACATGCAGGTGCAGCCTGGCGCTGGGCACCTGCCGGTGAAAGCTGGCGATGGCGCTGGCGATCCGGGCTTGCGGGTTGGAGATGGTCTTCTCGAACAGCGCGACATGCAGGTCGCCGCCCAGCCGGCGGTGGATGTCATGCAGCCGGGTCCGGAACGTCTGCGTCGCGGACAGCAGGCTCAGCGCGGCCTCGTAGACCTGCTGGCCCTCGGCGGTGAGGCCGAAACCGCCGCGCCCGCGCCGGCACAGCACCAGCCCGAGCCGGGTCTCCAGATCCTTGATGTGCCGGCTGATGGTCGACAGCGCGATGTTGAGCTCGAGCTCGGCCGCCGCCATGCCGCCGCATTCCACCACGCTCTTGAAGACCCGCAGCAGCCGCAGATCGACATCGCCCAGCTGGCCCAGCAGGGCCACATTCCTTACTTGCATGAAACGTCAACCGTAATGAGACATAGGGTGCTTCATGAGAGTTTAGCCAGTGCCCAGAATCGGCCCATCATTCCCCATTACTGGAACTGCCCGATGAACATGTCCGACGCCCAGCAGGCCAGCGCTGCCCCCCGTACCGATCCGGCCTGGCTCGAGGCGCACTGGATGCCCTTTACCGGCAACCGCGACTTCAAGGCCCATCCGCGCCTGATCACCGCCGCCCAGGGCGCCTATTACACCGACGCTGACGGTCGCCAGCTGTTCGACGGCCTGTCCGGCCTATGGTGCAGCGGCCTGGGCCATGCTCGGACCGAAATCGTCGAAGCCATCGCCCGTCAGGCGGCTACGCTGGACTATTCGCCGGCCTTCCAGTTCGGCCATCCGCTGTCGTTCGAGCTCGCGAACCGGATCGTCGAGCGCATGCCGGCCGGGCTGGACCATGTGTTCTTCACCGGATCGGGCTCGGAGTCGGCCGACACCTCGCTCAAGATCGCGCGCGCCTACTGGCGCACCAAGGGCCAGGGCAGCAAGACGCGCCTGATCGGCCGCCTCAAGGGCTATCACGGCGTCAACTTCGGCGGCATCTCGGTCGGCGGCATCGTCGGCAACCGCAAGCTCTACGGCCAGGGCCTGGAGGCCGACCATCTGCCGCACACTCAGCCGCCGACGGGCTCGTTCTGCCGCGGCATGCCGGAGCAGGGCGCCGAGCTGGCCGACGAGCTGCTCAGCCTGATCAGCCTGCACGACGCCTCCAACATCGCGGCCGTGATCGTCGAGCCGTTCTCGGGTTCCGCCGGCGTGGTGGTGCCGCCCAAGGGCTATCTGCAGCGGCTGCGCGAGATCTGCACCGCCAACAACATCCTGCTGATCTTCGACGAGGTGATCACGGGTTTCGGCCGCTGCGGCGCCTGGACCGGCTCGGAAGCCTTCGGCGTCAAGCCCGACATCCTGAACTTCGCCAAGCAGATCACCAACGGCGTGCAGCCGCTGGGCGGCGTGGTGGTGGGCCGGGAGATCTACGACACCTTCATGGCCGCGGGCGGGCCCGACTACATGCTCGAGTTTCCGCATGGCTACACCTACTCGGCGCATCCGGTGGCCTGCGCGGCCGGCCTCGCGACCCTGGACCTGCTCGAGCGCGAGCAGTCGATCGAGCGGGTGGCCGAGCTGGCGCCGCGGTTCGAGAACGCCGTGCACAGCCTGCGCGGCGCGCGGCACGTGGCCGACATCCGCAACTTCGGCCTGGCCGCCGGACTGACGATTGCCGCCGCGCCGGGTGAACCCGCCAGGCGCCCGTACCAGGTCGCCATGGCGATGCTGGAAAAGGGCTTCTACGTGCGCTATGGCGCCGACACGATCCAGCTGGCGCCGCCCTTCATCAGCACGCCGGCGCAGATCGACAGCCTGGTCAATGCGCTCGGCGAGGCCCTGGGGCAGGTTGATTGATCAGCCCATCAGCGGGAACTTGTTGTCTGTCTTGAGGCTTTGTGATTGGACTCCTGCATGGCAGGCCAAAGGCGCCCACCTGGCCGAGTTGCTGGATGACGCGCGCTTGGCGGCCCCTGGCTCAGGCTTCGCTGCAGCAGAGCCTGCTCTAACCTGGTGCTGTTCCAGCCGGCCGTTTGCGCCGCGGCATGGACACAAGGCCAGCAGCACCGTCCAGTAGTGCCTGGTCCTGCTCGGCTTCTGGCCACAAGGCCGGAAAGTAAAACCGCAGCGCATGGCGCGGGATGGCGAACCTCAAGTTGCCATAAGGCGAATCAGTCGCCAGGAACCCACGCTGCAGCAGGGCCGAAACAGTGGACGTGGCCAGCCGATCGCTCAGGCCGGTCATTGCCTTGAAATCGGCACGCCCCAGTTCAGCCTGGGTGGCAAAAAGGTAATGCAACGGCATCAGCGCCTCGGCGCGAACGCCCGACTTGACCACTGTGGTTTCGTAAGCCAATGCGGCCTGGATGCGGTTTCGCATGCCCTGCACATTGAGCTGCTGCTGCATGAAATCGACCTGATCCATGCAGACCTCCAAGGTGTACCGAATCCAATCGATCAGGCCGGATTGAGTCAGATTGCCCCGACCATCCAGGTCACCGCGGCGGTGTTCATCAGCTGCCTGCAGCAGGGTTTTGTACTTCGTCTCCGTTCTGGCGAAACCGCGCAAGGGCGACCACAAGCCGTTGGTCAGTCCCCAGCTGTGCAAGAGCAGGTGGGTATGCAGTCGGGTGACACGCCCATTGCCATCGAGGAGCGGGTGCATCCAGGCCAGGCGGTGGTGCGCGGCTGCCAGCGCCACGATGGAGGCTTCGCCACGCCGGGTGCCGGAATAGACCTCCTGCCAGCGCTTCAGAAAGCCCGGCAGCGACTCCCAGGCGGGTACTTCATGTCTTCCGACGGCCACGCCGCGCTGGCGGACCTCACCTGGCACCATGGCGCTACCGTCGGAGAGTTGGAGATCATCGGCAGGCAGGCCGCTGAACAGTTCCCGGTGCAGCCAGGACAGTGCGTCCGGCGAGTACAGCCACCGTGCTGCCTCATCGCCCATGATCGCCAGTTTGCGGTCTAACTCAGACTCGCAGTATTCCTCGGTCCGGATATGCGCCACTGCGAGTCGCTGCTTGCGTGCCAGGTCGGCATTGGCTGAAAAGTCCTGCTGCAATGCGCGCTCGATGTCGCTGGGGCGGGTGTGCTCGCCTTCGATGCGGTTGGTGTAATACGAGTTCATGCTGCGCAGCAGCTTGCGTAGCTCGAACTGGGCAGCTCTGCCCGAAGTGGTTCCCAATGCCGTGGCCTTGCGCGTCAGATCGCTCGCCAGCTCCAGCAATGGCGCCACGACTGCCTCGGCGGGCAGCAGCGGCTCGAACTGGTGCGGCGAGTCGTAGTGCGTGATCACTTTCCTCTTCATCTGCGACATTCTACGCACCATGTTTGCGCTATGAAGAAGTTCGAATTTTGCGCAAACTTTTGCGACATTCAGGGCGGCAGCGCATCCCTCATCTGTCGCTCGGCTTTTCGCGTGAACTGGCGTTGCGATTCAGCCAGGCCTTGAGCCCGGCTGGCTCGCTGGTCTGTTCCAGCCCGGCTTCGATCACGCGCAGTTCGCGCAGCAGCTCCAGTTCCTGCTCTTCGAGCCGTCGCTGCAGCATCGCCGCGTCGATCCGGCTGCCGGCCGGCAGCTCCAGGGCATGCAGCCAGCGCTGTTGCTCGCCCTGGCGTTCGCGTTCCAGGCTCGCGGCCTGTTCCTTCAGCAGCCGGCTGACCGCCTGCAGGCGCTGCGCGGACAGGCGTTCGAGGTGGTCGGGGTCGGCCAGCTCGGCCTGCAGTTGCAGGTCGAGCAGCGCCAGCAGGTCGCGCCGGCCGTAGGCGGCGTTGGCCGCGCTCATCAGCTCGGTCATGCGCTGGCGCTCGGCCTCGTCGCCTGCGCGGTCGGGGTGCAGCGCGCTGGCGAGCTGGCGGTAGAGCTGGCGCAGCGTGGCGCCGGCATCCTGTTGCGCCTGCTGCTCGAGCAGTGCAGCGGGTGCCGGTTCGCGCTGCGCCTTGCGCGCCTCGCGCTTGGCCTGGCGGGCTTCGCGTTGGGCGCGCTGTGCCTCGGTTTGCGCCTGCCACTGGCGTCTGGCGGCGCCCAGCAGCTCGTCCGGACTCGCTGCGGCTTGCGCCGCCTCGTCGTCGGGCGCCAGCCAGTCGGATAGGCGCTCGCGCAGCGCATCGGCGGCGGCGCGGCGCTGGTCTGACAGGCTTTGCGGGCTGTAGCGGTCATGCAGCTCGACCATGTCGGCATCGCCACCCGCGGCCAGTTGCCGCGCCAGCTGGCACAGCAGGTGGCGCGCCGTGGCCTGCTGGGCGCGCGACAGGCCGCGCGCGTCGGCTTCGAGCCAGGGCGCCAGTGCCAGCGCCAAGCCGCGCTGTGCCTGGCGCAGCCGTTCGCGCAGCGGCTGCAGGCGTTGCGCGCTGCCGTTCAGGTAGCCCTGGCAGATCGACTCCATCTGGGCCAGCTGGGCCTTGAGTCGCTCGACCCGGGCCAGTTCGCGCTGCAGCTGCTGCGCGGCTGGCGACAGCGGCGCGTCAGCGCCTTCCTGCGCTTGCAGTGACCTGGTACCGGCGGCCTGGCGGGTCGACCGGCGCTCGGGCACCGCCTCCGTCTGTTCCGTTGCATCCGCCTGTTCGGCATCGGCATCGGCATCGGCTGGGCCGGCGGCAAAGCGCGGGTCGGGTGCTGCCGGGCTGGGTTTGCGATAGGGCTTGGCGGGCTGGCGTCGCTCAGCCACGCACTTCGCCTTCGCCCAGCACGACATACTTGAGCGAAGTCAGGCCTTCGACGCCGACCGGTCCACGGGCATGGAACTTGTCGGTGCTGATGCCGATCTCGGCACCCAGGCCGTATTCGAAGCCGTCGGCGAAGCGGGTGCTGGCGTTGACCATCACGCTGCTCGAATCGACCTCGCGCAGGAATTGCTGCGCATGCCGGTGGTCGGTGGTCAGGATCGCCTCGGTGTGGCCGCTCGAGTAGCGGTTGATGTGAGCGATCGCCTCGTCGACGCCGGCCACGACCTTGATGCTGATGATGGCGGCCAGGTATTCCTCGGACCAGTCCTGCTCGGTCGCGTCTTTCAGCTGCGCGCCCGGCACCTGGCTCAGGATCGCCTTCGATTGCGGGCAACAGCGCATTTCGACGCCTTTTTGCGCGTAAACGGCACCGATCTTGGGCAGGAAGACGGCAGCGACGCCGCGCGCGACCAGCAGGCTCTCGGTCGCGTTGCAGGGGCTGTACTTCTGCGTCTTGGCGTTGTCGGCCACCTTGACCGCCATCGCGATATCGCAGGGATCGTCGACATAGGTGTGGCAGTTGCCGTCCAGGTGCTTGATGACCGGCACCTTGGCGTCGCGGCTGATGCGCTCGATCAGGCCCTTGCCGCCGCGCGGGATGATGACGTCGACATATTGCGGCATCGTGATCAGCTGGCCGACGGCCTCGCGGTCGGTGGTCGGCACCAGCTGTACCGCCTCGGCCGGCAGTCCGGCCTGCTCGAGCGCCTGCTGCACCAGCTGGGCCAGCGCCTTGTTCGATTCGATCGCCTCCGAGCCGCCGCGCAGGATGCAGGCATTGCCGCTCTTGATCGACAGGCTGGCGGCCTCGATCGTGACATTGGGCCGGCTCTCGAAGATCATGCCGAAGACGCCGATCGGTACCCGCATCTGGCCGACGCGGATGCCGCTGGGCTGCTGCTTCATGCCGAGGATCTCGCCGATGATGTCGGGCATCGCGGCCAGCTGTTCGCAGCCTTCGGCGCAGGTCTCGATCACCTGCGGGCTGAGCTTGAGGCGGTCGACCATCGGCTCGCTCAGGCCGGCGGCGCGGGCGCGCTGCAGGTCGCGCGCGTTGTCGAGCTGCAGCGGCTCGATGTTGGCGCGCAGCAGCGCGGCCAGCGCGCGCAGCGCGGCGACCTTGCGCGCGCTGCTGGCGCGCGCCATCAGGGCGGAGGCGGCCTTGGCCTGCTGGCCCAGGCGGTTCATCAGTTCGGCGGTGGTTTCGGCGTTCATGCCGGGGATTTTCGCACCGCGCGCGCTTATCTGCGCCAGACGCGGGCGAACCGGGCCGGCTTTCAGCGCGGGCGTTCGCTCGGCGCGCGCGACAGATCGTTGTTTTCTGTCACCAGCTGCTGCAGCAGCTCCATGAACTGGCGGCGCTGCTCGGGGCTCAGTGGCTCCAGTATCCGCTCCTGGGTGCGCTCCATGCCGGGCAGGGTCTGGGCCAGCAGCAGCTCGCCGGCCGGCGTCAGCGCGAGCAGGCGCACGCGTCGGTCAGTCGGCGAGATGCGGCGCAGCAGCAGGCCGCGCGCCTCGAGCCGGTCGACCACGCCGGCGGTGGTCGAGGTGTCGAGCGCGATCCGTCCGGCCAGCGTGCGTTGGTCGCAGCCGGGCAGGTCGCGCACCGTCTGCAGGATGGCGTATTGCACCGGAGTGATGTTGAGATCTTCGGTTTCCTGGTGAAAGATGCCGAGCGAGATCTGGTGCAGGCGACGTATCGCATGGCCGGGTTGGGCATCTAGCTGTACGCGGTGTGGTCGTGTGGACTCCATGCGTCGGCAGTCTAGCGCAAGACAACTTAGGGAAAACCCGCTTGCGCTCCATCAATTTGTATCTATACTAATCGTCTGTGTACTGATTAATCCGGAGCGGCAGCAGCCGGCCGGCCAAAACCCTGTTTTTTCCTGGAGCGTAGATATGAGCGAAATCAAATCGGAGTTGCCCGTCCTGGTGTCCGGCGGTGGCATTGGCGGCCTGGCTGCAGCGCTGGCGCTGGTACGTCAAGGCTTCCATGTCCAGGTGTTCGAGCAGGCACCCGAGATCGGTGAAATCGGCGCCGGCATCCAGCTTGGGCCCAACGCTTTCCACGCCTTCGATGCGCTGGGCGTCGGCGACAAGGCCCGCGCTCGCGCGGTCTACACCGACTGCATGGTCATGCACGATGCGCTCGATGAAACCCTGGTCGGCAAGATCGAGACCGGCGAGGCCTTCCGCCAGCGCTTCGGCAACCCCTACGCCGTGATCCACCGTGTCGATATCCACGGTTCGCTGCTCGAAGGCGCTGTGGAAACCGGTCAGGTGGAATTCTTCACCAATACCCGCATCGAGAAGATCGAGCAGGACGAGGCCGCCGGCAGCGTCACCGCGATCGACCAGAACGGCAAGCGCTGGACCGGTCAGGCCCTGATCGGCGCCGACGGCGGCAAGTCGGTCGTGCGTACCCAGTATGTCAACGACCCGCCGCGCGTGACCGGCCATGTGGTCTACCGTGCCGTGGTCGAGAAGGAAGACTTCCCGGATGACCTGAAGTGGAACGCCGCCAGCCTGTGGGCCGGCCCGAACTGCCATCTGGTGCATTACCCGCTGCGCGGCGGCGAGCAGTACAACGTGGTCGTGACCTTCCACAGCCGCCAGCAGGAGCAGTGGGGCGTGACCGACGGCTCGAAGGAAGAGGTCGAGAGCTATTTCCAGGGCATCTGCCCGAAGGCGCGCCAGCTGATCGAACTGCCCAAGACCTGGAAGCGCTGGGCCACCGCTGACCGCGAGCCGATTGCGCAATGGAGCTTTGGCCGCGTCACCATCCTGGGCGATGCCGCTCACCCGACCACCCAGTACATGGCGCAAGGTGCCTGCATGGCGCTGGAAGATGCCGTGACCCTGGGCGAGGCGCTGCGCGTGACGAACAAGGACTGGAGCAAGGCCCTGGAGCTGTACCAGAAGAACCGCATCGCCCGCACCGGCCGCATCGTGCTGTCGGGCCGCGAAATGGGCCGCCTCTACCACGCCAAGGGCGTCGAGCGCCTGATCCGCAACAGCCTGTGGAAGGGCCGCAGCCAGGAACGCTTCTACGACGCGATCGAGTGGCTGTATGGCTGGAACGTCAACAACTGCCTGCAGCAGGGCTGATACTCGTTACCTGTCACTCAAAAGGACAAGAAGATGCAAGACACTGGCCGTTTTGACACCCTGGGCCGTCTGGAAGACCTGCCGCAGGACTACCGCGACGAGCTGAGCGCCAACAACCTGGTGCCGCTCTGGCCCAGCCTGCGCGCGGTGCTGCCGCCGCATGTGCCGGCGCGCAGGACCCAGCCGACCCACTGGCCCTACGCCAAGCTGCGCGAGCTGCTGCTGAA
>JAPLPQ010000095.1 GCA_026400105.1 Burkholderiales bacterium | reverse complement strand
GTGGTCGACCGCAAGCGCTGTCTCGAGGCCGGCATGAACGACCATATCGCCAAGCCGATAGACCCGGAGCAACTGCTGATCAAGCTGCGGCGCTGGGTCAAACCCAGGCCCGGATCTGGCACCGATGCGGCGCCAGGCAATGCCGCTGCCCTGCGCCAGCCAGCGCATGACGCGGACGATCCATGCTGGAAGGCGCTGGCACAGATCGACGGGCTCGACAGCCGGCTCGGGCTGAGGCGGGCGGCCGGGCGCGAGGCGCTCTACCTCAGTCTGCTGGTCAAGTTCGTCGCCGATCAGGCTGCTGCGCCGGACCGGCTGGCGCAGGCCATCGCGCGCCCAGACTGGGACGAGGCGGAACGCACGGCGCATACGCTCAAGGGGGTCGCCGCCCAGATCGGCGCCCAGGCCCTGAGCGATGCGGCGCAGCGGCTGGAACAGGCAATACGCGAACGCCGGCCCGCCAGCGAACTGGAACCGCTGCGCGACAGCGCCGCGCGCCAGCTGGTGCCGCTGAACCAGGCGCTTGCCGCCTGCCTGCCCCAAACGGTCCCGGCCGGCCCGGCCGAGACAGTGGACGCCGGGCAATGGCCGCCGCTGCACGCCCGACTGCTGGGCCTGCTGGAGGCCTGCGACACGGAATGCCTGCAATTGTTCGAGCAGCATGCCGGCCAGATCCGTGCGGCGCTGGGGCCAGCCCGTTACGAAGTCGTGGCCCAGGCGATCCGGGATTTCGACTTCGCGGCCGCATTGGCCGAACTGCAGCGGCAGCCCTGACGCGGGGCTGCATCGAGGTCCGGCACCGGATCTCGGCCAGCGCCGAGTTTCGTAACCACGACAGCCTCGACAGTAGCCGGCCGCAGGACTACATTCAACTCATCGACCGGCGCACAGAACTCATTGATGGCTGCGAAGGTTGTAACGACGAGCCCGCCTTTGTGCGGGCTTTGTCTTTTGCGGCTTGGCTACCACCCGGCTGGCAGGGTCACCCCCGCACTGGGATAATCGGAGTTTTTACCTACACCGACAAGCGGAACCACCCATGAGCGACACCCAACAGCGCATCGACCAACTGGTCAAGAACAACGAGATCGTGCTCTTCATGAAGGGCAGCGCCAGCTTCCCGATGTGCGGCTTCTCGGGCCGCGCGATCCAGATCCTCAAGGCCTGCGGCGTCGACACCAAGACCCTGCAGACCGTCAACGTGCTGGAAGACCAGGAAATCCGCCAGGGCATCAAGGAATACAGCAACTGGCCGACCATTCCGCAGCTCTACGTCAAGGGCGAGTTCATCGGCGGCTCGGACATCATGATGGAGATGTACGAGTCGGGCGAACTGCAGCAGGTCATCGACGGCAAGGCGGCCTGAGATGACTGACGAGCTGCAAGCGCTGGACACCGAGGAGCTGCAAGTGCTGGGTACCGAACAGGTGCGCCAGCAGCTGACCGAGCTGGAGCTGCCGAACTGGGAGTACGACGAGGAGGAGCAGTCGATCACGCGCTGGCTCGCCTTCCGCGACTTCGGCCAGGCCTTCGCCTTCATGACCCGGGTCGCGCTCGAGGCCGAGCGGCGCCAGCACCACCCCGAGTGGTTCAACCTCTACAACCGGGTCGAGATCAGCTTCACGACCCACGACGCGGGCGGCGTGACCGCACGCGACCTCGAGTTCGCGCGCTGGGTCGAGGACATGGCGGATTCGGCCGCCTGAGACTTCAGTTGAAGTCGGCGCGCTAGCGGCCGGGGTGGGTAGCCCCTGCCGGCCTCATCTGTCCGCTGCGCGTCCAGCAAATCGGCCGTCAGGGGCTACCCACCCCGACCGCGTACGCCGGCTGACTTGCTAGCAGCGCACACTCCGACCACCTAAGCAATCATCAAGCCCGGCGCCAGTGCTTCTGCGCCGCGAACACCGCGTTCGGGTAGTCGGGCCGACCTCGGCTGCCGTTGTAGCGCCCCAGCGCCAGAAACAGGTCGCCGCGCTCGCGCTCGAGGTAGTGGCGCAGGATCACGCAGCCGAAGCGGATATTGGCCTGCGACAGGAACAGCTTGGACGGATCGCCGTCACCGATCAGCCGGGCCCAGAACGGCATCACCTGCATATAGCCGCGCGCGCCAGCCGGCGAAACCGCGAACTTGCGAAAAGCGCTCTCGACCTGGATCAGCCCCAGCACCAGCGACTCGTCGAGGCCGGCGCGCCGGCTCTCGTACCAGACCGTCTGCAGGAATTCGACCCTTGTCTGCAGCTCGGGCTTGCGCCGCACCAGCCGCGGACTCATCTCGCCGAGCCAGCGCAGATAGGCCATTCTGGCCTCGGGATCGGGAAACTCGGGCTCGGGCGGCGCCGGATGCTCGATCGCGGCGCGCAGCGCGAGCCGGATCGGATCGGCCAGCGGCTCCTCGAGCTGGCCGCCTGCCCGCGCCAGCGCCGGCAGGCTGAGCGGCAAGCAACTTGCCAGGCCTGCCCTGGCAATCCAGCCCAGACAGTCCCGGCGGCTCATCTCACAGCCCCAGCTTGCCCTTGAGCAGGGCCAGCAGTTCAGTCGCGCCAACCTTGGTCGCGGCCGCGTCGCGGCGGTGCTGGTATTCGACCAGGCCTTCCTTCAGGCCCTTGTCGCCGATCGTGACACGGTGCGGCACGCCGATCAGCTCCCAGTCGGCGAACATCGCGCCCGGGCGCTCGCCACGATCGTCGAGCAGCACGTCGACACCCAGCGCTGCCAGCTCGTCGTGCAGCTGCTCGGCGGCGGCGCGCACGGCCTCGCTGCGGTCCATGCCGATCGGGCAGATCACGAGCGTGAAGGGCGCGATCGCGTCGGGCCAGATGATGCCGCGCGCGTCATGGTTCTGCTCGACGGCAGCCGCCGGCAGGCGGGTCACGCCGATGCCGTAGCAGCCCATCTCGAAATGGCGCGGCTTGCCGTCCTCGGCCAGGAAGGTGGCGTTCATGGCCTGACTGTACTTGGTTCCGAGGTAGAACACATGGCCGACCTCGATGCCGCGCTCGATCGCGAGCTCGCCCTGACCGTCCGGCGACGGGTCGCCCGCGACCACGTTGCGCAGGTCGGCGACCAGGTCGGGCTCGGGCAGGTCGCGGCCCCAGTTGACGCCGGTCAGGTGGTAGTCCAGCTCGTTGGCGCCACAGACCCAGTCGGCCATCACGGCGACCTCGCGGTCGGCGATCACGGTCACCGGCTGCTTGAGGCCGATCGGACCCAGGTAGCCCGGCTTGCAGCCGAAATGCTCGACGATCTCGAGTTCGGTCGCCAGGCGGAAACCGAGCTCGAAGCCCGGCAGCTTGCCGACCTTGACCTCGTTCATCTCGTGGTCGGCGCGCAGCAGCAGCAGGAAGACCCGGGTCTTGGTGACTTCGTCGTAATCGTTGACCTCGTCGGTCGCCAGCACCATCGACTTGACCGTGGCCGCCAACGGCAGCTCGAGGAAGGCGGCCAGCGCGGCACAGGTCGAGGTACCGGGCGTCGAGACCTTGGTCAGTGCCTGGGCGGCCTCCGGGCGCGGGCCCTGCGGCGCGAGCGCCTCGGCCTTCTCGATGTTGGCGGCGTAGTCGCTGTTCGGGCAGTAGACGATCGCGTCCTCGCCGGTGGCGGCGATGACCTGGAATTCCTCGCTCAGGTCGCCACCGATGGCGCCGCTGTCGGCTGCCACCGCGCGGTAGGTCAGGCCGAAGCGGTCGAAGATGCGACGGTAGGCGCCGGCCATGACCTGGTAGCTGGCCTGCGCGCTGTCACGGTCGCGGTCGAAGCTGTAGGCGTCCTTCATGACGAACTCGCGCCCGCGCATCAGGCCAAAGCGCGGCCGGCGCTCGTCGCGGAACTTGGTCTGGATCTGGTAGAAGTTCTTCGGCAGCTGCTTGTAGCTGCGCAGCTCCTGGCGCGCGATGTCGGTGACGACTTCTTCCGAGGTCGGCTGCAGCACGAAGTCGCGCTCGTGGCGGTCCTTGATGCGCAGCATCTCGGGGCCCATCTTGTCGAAGCGGCCGGTCTCCTGCCACAGCTCGGCCGGCTGCACCACTGGCATCGACAGCTCGATCGCGCCGGCGCGGTTCATCTCCTCGCGCACGATCCGTTCGACCTTCTGGATCACGCGCAGGCCCATCGGCATATAGGTATAGATGCCGGCGCCGAGCTTCTTGATCATGCCGGCGCGCGTCATGAGCTGGTGGCTGACCACCTCGGCGTCGGCCGGGGCTTCTTTGAGGGTGGAAATCAGGAACTGGGAGGCTTTCATGTCAGGCTCAGGCTGGCGCCCCGCATACCCCGCGGAGCCAGCCAGGCCGGGCCAGGGTTTGCCCCGGCAGCCCCTGCCAAGCCGCCCACTAGCGGTGCATAATGAACGCAGTTTTAAAATTTGGGGTTGATTATGCTTGACAGAGAAGGCTTCAGGCCCAATGTCGGCATCATTCTGCTCAACCAGAAGAACCAGGTGTTCTGGGGCAAGCGCATCCGTACTCATTCCTGGCAGTTTCCACAGGGCGGCATAGACCGGGGCGAAACCCCCGAGCAGGCCATGTTCCGGGAACTGCACGAGGAGGTCGGACTGCTGCCCGAGCATGTGGCTATCGTCGCCCGCACGCGGGACTGGTTGCGCTATGAAGTGCCGGACCGTTACATCCGTCGGGATGCGCGCGGCCACTATCGGGGACAAAAACAGATCTGGTTCCTGCTGCGCCTGACCGGCGGCGACTGGAACCTGAATCTGCGCGCGACCAGCCATCCGGAATTCGATGCCTGGCGCTGGAACGACTACTGGGTGCCGCTCGAGATGGTGGTCGAGTTCAAGCGCGGCGTCTACGAGATGGCGCTCAACGAGCTCGCGCGCTACCTGCCCAGGCAGGAAATCCGCAACCGCTACCTGCGCGGCAATGCGCGTTCACGCCAGTCGCATGCCGAAGCACCGTTCGGCCTGCTCCAGATGTCCTCGATGCAGGTGCAGATCGAGCTGCCGGCCGACGCCAGCTTCGACCCCGATCCGAACCACCCAAGATAGATCGGCAGGTCGGGCGGCCGGCATGACCGGCCAGCCACAGGTCGGCAGCCGCTCAGCCGCGCAGCACCAGGTTGTCGCGGTGGATCATCTCGGGCTCGGCGACATAGCCGAGCAGGCCTTCGACCGCGTTCGATGACTTGCGGCACAGCAGCCGCGCCTCGCCGGCCGAGTAGTTGGCCAGTCCGCGCGCGAGCTCCTGGCCCTGCGCGTTGCGGATCGCGATCACGTCGCCACGGCTGAAGTCGCCGCTGACGGCCACCATGCCGATCGGCAGCAGGCTCTTGCCCTCGGCGACGATCTTGTCGGCCGCGCCCTCATCGACGGTCACATGACCGCGCAGCTGCAGCTGGTCCGCCATCCACTGCTTGCGTGCCTGCTGCTTAAGCGTTTGCGCGACCAGCATGGTGCCGATCGGCTCGCCGCTGCTCAGGCGCAGCAGCGCGTCGGGCTCGCGGCCCCAGGCGATCACGGTCGAGGCGCCCGAGCCGGCCGCGCGCTTGGCGGCCAGGATCTTGGTGATCATGCCGCCGGTGCCGACGCGCGAACCGGCGCCGCCAGCCATGTCCTCGAGCCGGGGATCGCCCGCGCGCGCGACATGGATGAACTCGGCGTCGGGGTGCTTGCGCGGATCGGCGCTGTAGAGGCCCTTCTGGTCGGTCAGGATCACCAGCAGGTCGGCATCGACCAGGTTGGCGACCAGCGCGCCCAGAGTGTCGTTGTCGCCGAACTTGATCTCGTCGTTGACGACGGTGTCGTTCTCGTTGATCACCGGCACGACGCCATGCGCGAGCAGGGTCAGCAGGGTCGAGCGCGCGTTGAGGTAGCGCTCGCGGTCGGCCAGGTCGGCATGGGTCAGCAGCACCTGGGCACTGCCGACTTCCTGCTCGCGCAGCTTGGTCTCGTACATCTGGACCAGCCCCATCTGGCCGACGGCGGCAGCGGCCTGCAGCTCGTTGATCATCTTGGGCCGGGTCTTCCAGCCCAGGCGCTTCATGCCCTCGGCGATCGCACCGCTGCTGACCATGATCAGCTCGCGACCCGACTTGACCAGGGTGGCGAGCTGGGCGCTCCACTGCTCGATCGCGGCCTCGTCGAGGCCGCGGCCCTCGTTGGTCACCAGGCTGGAGCCGACCTTGACCACGATGCGGCGCGCGGCGCGCAGCAGCTCGGAGGGATCGACGGAAAGGGAGACGCCTGGGTCGGCTTGCGGTTCGGTGCTCATGTCTGGGGTCAGGTTGTCGTCACGGAAACGGCCAAGACACCCCCCGGACCCGGGCAGGCGTCCAGCCCAGGTGGGTCAGCGAAAGCGCGGATCGTCCTGGTCGACCTGCGGCGCCGGCTCGGCGGCCGGTGTGCTGCCCGGCTGGTCGCGGCGGGCATCGAAGCGCGGATCGACCTCGACATGGGGCTTTTCGGCCTCGCGGGTGGCGACGATATGCTGGAAGATCTTCTGCACCAGCAGCTCGCAGCCCTCGCGCGTCAGCGCCGAGATCTCGAACACCGGGCCCTTGTGGCGGAAGCGCTTGACGAAGTCCTTGATGCGCGCCTCGCGCTGCTCGGCCGGGATCATGTCGAGCTTGTTGAGCACCAGCCAGCGCGGCTTGGCGTGCAGCTCGGGGTCGTACTTCTTGAGTTCCTTGACGATGGCCCTGGCCTGCAGGACCGGATCGACCGCGTCGTCGAACGGCGCCATGTCGACCACATGCAGCAGCAGCCGGGTGCGCTGCAGGTGGCGCAGGAACTGGTGACCCAGGCCGGCGCCCTCGGAGGCGCCCTCGATCAGGCCCGGCACGTCGGCGATGACGAAGCTCTTTTCGGGGCCGACGCGCACCACGCCCAGGTTCGGGTGCAGGGTCGTGAACGGGTAGTCGGCGATCTTGGGGCGGGCGTTCGAGACCGCAGCGATCAGGGTCGACTTGCCGGCGTTGGGCATGCCGAGCAGGCCGACGTCGGCCAGCACCTTGAGTTCGAGCGCCAGGCTGAAGCGCTCGCCCGGGTGGCCGATGGTCTTCTGGCGCGGCGCGCGGTTGATCGAGCTCTTGAAGCGCAGGTTGCCGAAGCCCCCCTCGCCGCCCTTGGCGATCAGGATCTGCTCGCCTGGCTGCAGCAGCTCGTGCATCAGCTCGCCGGTCTCGGCGTTGCGGATGATGGTGCCGACCGGCATCTTGAGGATGATGTCATCCCCCTTGCAGCCGAACATGTCCGAACCCTTGCCGTGCTCGCCGCGCTGGGCCTCGAAGCGGCGCGAGTAGCGGTAGTCGATCAGCGTGTTGAGGTTCTCGTCGGCCAGCGCCCAGACCGAGCCGCCGCGACCACCGTCGCCGCCGTCGGGGCCGCCGAATTCCTTGTACTTCTCGTGACGGAAGGACGCGCAGCCATTGCCTCCGTCGCCGGCCGCTATGTCGATATAGGCTTCATCAACGAATTTCATGACTGGATTGTCCTTCAAACGGATAAAAACAAAAGGCCCGCAGCGCGGGCCTTTGCGGTTTGAACGCCTGAGCGATCAAACAGTCGACATCACACCGGGGTGACGTTGATGGTCTTGCGGTTGAACTCGCCCTTGACGGTGAAGTTCACGACGCCGTCGCAGGTCGCGAAGATGGTGTGGTCCTTGCCGCAACCGGTGCCCACGCCAGCGTGGAAACGGGTGCCGCGCTGACGCACGATGATCGCGCCGGCGCTGATGGCCTGGCCGCCGAACACCTTGACGCCCAGCATCTTCGGCTTGGAGTCGCGACCGTTGCGGGTTGAGCCGCCGCCTTTTTTCTGTGCCATGGTGCTTTACTCCTTAGCCGTTGATCGAGCTGATTTGCAGCTCGGTGAAATTTTGACGATGGCCCTGGCGCTTCTGATAGTGCTTGCGACGACGCATCTTGAAGATGCGAACCTTGTCGCCGCGACCGTGGGAAACCACAGTGACCGTGACCGTTGCGCCGGAGACCAAGGGGGTGCCGACCTTGATGTCTGCGCCGTTACCCACGGCGAGCACCTGATCGATCACGATCTCTTGACCCACATCCGCAGCAATCTGTTCTACTTTAAGTTTTTCGCCAACGGCAACGCGATACTGCTTGCCGCCGGTTTTTATGACCGCGTACATATGAACCTCTGGAATTGTCCGTCTTGCGACGTGCTTCGGCGAACGGATTTTCACCGAATCGAGGATTATAGCCATGCCTCGGTTCTGACGCAAGCCCTTGCTAACATGAGCGAATGAGCAACAGCCCCCCGCATGACCTGCCGTCCCAGCAAGCCCGACTCGGCCTCGCCAGCATCTTCGGCTCGACCTTCCTCGAGCTGACGGGCTATTTCATGCTGGCGCCCTGGCTGCTGCTGCGACTCAAGGACGCGGATCTGCCGACCTGGCTGGCCGGGCTGTTCGCGGCCACGGCCTGGGCCGGCATCTTCCTGGTGACGCCGTTCGCCTCGGCCGTGACGCGCCGGCTCGGGCGCCGGCCCACGCTCTGGCTGTCGGGCCTGCTGCCGGTGCTCGCGGGACTGGCCTTCGGGCTGGCGGACGAACTGTGGCTCTGGTTCGGCATGCAGCTGCTGGCCGGCATGGCCTCGGGCCTGCGCTGGGTGCTGTCCGAGTCGGTGGTGGCCGAATGCGCGCCACCAGATCAGCGCGGGCGCTGGATCGGCATCTTCGAGACCATGGTCGGCAGCACCTTCGTCGTCGGCCCGATGCTGCTGGCCTGGATCGGGCCGGCCCGCCCCGAGTCGCTCTGGGCGGCACTGGCGCTGATGACGCTGGGCCTGCTCTGGAGCCTGGCGATTCCGCCGCTGCCGCAAGAGCCGGACCGGCAGCAGGCCGAGGTCGGGTTGCGCGGGGTCTGGCGCGCGCTGCGCGAGCATCCGGTGATCATGCTGGCGGGCTTTGTCGGCGGCTTCTTCGAGAGCGGGCTGACCGCGATCCTGCCGCTCTACGGCCTGGCGCTGGGCCTGGGCGCGGCGGCAGCGGCCTTGCTGGTGTCGGCCAGCGGGCTGGGCAGTTCGCTGCTGATGCTGCCGGCCGGCCTGTTGGCCGACCGTCTGGGGCGCGGCGGGCCCGGCAGCTTCTGGGGCGGTGCGCGCCAGACAAGGCTGCAGCTGATGCGGATCTTCGCCGCCATCACGCTGCTGGGCTCCTGGCTGCTGCCCTGGGTGGCGGACAAGCCCTGGCTGGCCTGGCCGCTGGCCTTCGTCTGGGGCGGCGCCGGCGGCTGCCTCTACACGCTGTCGATGATAGACATCGGCTCGCGCGAGCGCGGCATCACGCTGGTCAACAGCACCTCGGTGCTGGTGATGGCCTACACGCTCGGCGGCGTGCTGGCACCGGCGCTCGGCGCGGCGGCGCTGCAATGGTCGCCCCGGCTGGGCTTTCCGGCGCTGCTGATCGCGGTCGCGGCCGCCGGGCTGGCAATGCTGCTGCGGGCCAGGCTCAGCGCACGGATCTGAACCGGCGGCCGGGCGCAGCGCATTGGCGCCACTGCCTGGGGACGAGGGGACGGCGCGCCGGCCCTGGTTCAGGTCCTCATTCGGAAGGATGTTCACGGCCCACGCCTTGCGGCACAGTGGCGGACGGGAGCAGCAAGAAGCCGATACAAGAGCCGGCACCTGAAGGCAGACCAGATGGCCAATTCCAAGCAGACTCAGGCGGCTCCAGCCGCCACCGCAACCGCCAGCCCGGCTCAGGCCGCGCTGCGCGAAACCCAGCAACGCTATGCGCAGCTGCCGCTGGTCTATGCCTGCTCGGGCTGCTCGAGCGCGGCCCAGCTGGCCAACCAGCTCGCGCTGCGGCTGGACCACCAGGGACTGGCCGAGATGTCCTGCATCGCCGGCGTCGCCTCGGACGTCAAGCCGCTGGTGCGCAGCGCCAGGTCGGGGCGGCCGATCCTGGCGCTGGACGGCTGCGCGCTGCATTGCGTGCGGCACGCTCTGGCCAGGCAGGGAGTGACGGCACAGGTCCATGTGGACTTCTCGCGCCACGCCGTCGCCAAGGACCTGCACCGCCTGCCCAGCGCGCAGGAATGCGAAGCGAACTGGAACGGCGTGGTGCTGCCGGCGCTGGATACCTTGCTGCAGGACGGCAGCCCGGCGGCCAGGCCGGCCTGAGCGCGGACTCAGCCGCGCGCCAGCACCGCCGCCAGCGCGCGCCCGGTGTGGCTACCGAGCCGCACCAGCTCCTCGGGCGTGGCCACCGCGACGACCCGGCCACCGCCGTTGCCGCCCTCGGGGCCCAGATCCAGCACCCAGTCGGCCTCGGCGATCAGGTCCAGGTCATGCTCGATCACGACCACGCTGTGGCCGCCGTCGACCAGGCGGTGCAGCACGCGGATCAGCTTGTCGACATCGGCCATGTGCAGGCCCACGGTCGGCTCGTCGAGCACGTAGAGCGTGTGCGGCGCCTTCTGGCCGCGCCTGCCGACCTCGTCGCGCACCTTGGACAGCTCGGTCACGAGCTTGATGCGCTGCGCCTCGCCACCCGACAGCGTCGGCGAGGGCTGACCCAGCGTCAGGTAGCCCAGGCCGACATCCTGCAGCAGCTGCAACGGCTGGGCGATGGCAGGCATGGAGGCGAAGAAACCGACCGCCTCGTCGACCTCCATCTGCAGCACCTCGCCGATGCTTTTTCCGCGCCAGCTCACGGCCAGCGTCTCGGGGTTGAAGCGGGCGCCATGGCAGGCCTCGCACGGCACCTTGACGTCGGGCAGGAAGCTCATCGCGATGGTGCGCACGCCCTGCCCTTCGCAGCTGTGGCAGCGGCCTTCGCCGGTGTTGAAGCTGAAGCGCCCCGGCGCGTAGCCGCGCGCCTTGGCTTCGAGCGTCTCGGCATAGAGCTTGCGGATCTGGTCCCAGAAGCCGATGTAGGTGGCGGGACAGCTGCGCGGTGTCTTGCCGATCGGAGTCTGGTCGACCTCGAGCACGCGCTCGACATGGCCATGGCCGTGCAGACCGGCGCAACCCTGCCAGACCGGCAGCTGGCCGGCGGCCAGCGCATCGCGCCCGGCCTTGGTCGAGCTCTGGGTCACGGCGGCGGCAACGTTGGCCAGCAGCACCTCGCGCGCGAAGGTCGACTTGCCGGAACCGCTGACGCCCGTGACCGCGACCAGCCGCTTGAGCGGGATCGCGGCCGTGACATCCTGCAGGTTGTGCAGGTTGGCGCGCTCGACGGTGAGCCAGTGCAGTTTTTCAGGCAGCGGCGCGGCTGCGGGCTCCGGCTGCTTTTTCTTGCGCGAGGATTTCTTGGCGGCGGGCCGCGAGGCGGCGGCGGCTTCCTCATGCTGCGAGCAGAAATCGTCAGCCGCCGCCCCCTCGCGACCCTCTGACGCTGCGCCGCTTGCGACATGAAGGCTGAATTCCCCTGCCACTGCCGCCGCCGATAC
>JAPLPQ010000055.1 GCA_026400105.1 Burkholderiales bacterium | reverse complement strand
CGAGTTTCGATCCCTATAACGGCTCGAGCGTGAAGGATGGCAGTCAGGACCTCAATGGTGACGGCAAGACCGACCTGCTGTGGACGGATGCCAATGGTGCGGAATCTGCCTGGCTGATGAACGGCGTGGGCGTGATCGGGACCGTCAATCCTGCTGATTTCGAGGCGTGGGCGTTGATCTGAGGTTTCTGGCCTTCCTGGCCTGGCTTGGCTTGGCCTGCCCGGCCCCAGGCAGGGCGTGAATACTTCGAGCTACGCGGACGATTTCTGCGCGAGCGTCCGGCTCCACCGGCCCGAATCCGGACATAGGCTGGCCGGCGTGCCGTCGAGCCAGACCTGTTCCTGATCGAGCCGTGCCGCGGTTGCCGGGTCGATGTCGAAGTCGATTCCCAGTGCCCGCGCGAGTTCGGCCTGCTCGATCGGCAGCTCCCAGCTCAGGAAGACCTGGCTGCAGTCCGCCCCGGCCGGGAAATCGTCCGGATCGAAGTTTGCCTTGTGGCGCCCGATCACGGCGTGCGGCTGTGCGGTGTCGAAAATCACCACCCGGCCCCTTTGCAGCGGGATGCGCTGACCGGTAGCCGGAAAATGCAGGTCCTGCCCCCGGTCATCGCTCAGGAGCAGGTTGCAAAAGGCAGCCGATCCGTACTGTGCCGCGTCATGGTGGTAGCGCGCGCCGCGGCAGGCCATCAAGGCCAGCTCGGAGTGCTCCAGCAGCCCTGACAGGCCGAGCGAGTCCATCCAATCGCTCATCGCCTGCAGGTACAGCTGGTAGCCCGGCCAGCGCGTGCGCGACCTGGCCAGCGACAGCGGCTCGACATCTCCCGCTTCCAGGCCCAGGCGCAAGGTCTCGCGCTGCCAATCGGCGATCAGTCTTGCCGGGGGCGTTGGCAGCTCCAGCAGTCCTGTCAGCAAGATGTCGCTGACGGTCCGGCTCCGGAGGGTATCTCCCGCCGAGAAAGAGGCAACAAGCAGGTCTGGCATGCGATCTTCGCTCATGAAAAAGCCCGCACGAGGCGGGCGCTGATTGAGAGGGGGTGACGGGCTTAGAGCACGTCGCTCGCGTAGTCGGCCAGGCGCGAGCGTTCGCCGCGCGCCAGCGTGATATGGCCGCCATGCGGCCAGCCCTTGAAGCGGTCGACCGCGTAGGTCAGGCCCGAGCTGCCTTCGGTCAGATAGGGTGTGTCGATCTGCGCCAGATTGCCCATGCAGATGATCTTGGTGCCGGGGCCGGCACGCGTGATCAGCGTCTTCATCTGCTTCGGCGTCAGGTTCTGCGCCTCGTCGATGATCACGTACTTGTTCATGAAGGTGCGCCCGCGCATGAAGTTCAGGCTCTTGATCTTGATGCGGCTGCGGATCAGCTCATTGGTGGCCGAGCGGCCCCATTCGCCGGCATTGCCGCCTTCGCCCTTGGCCAGGAATTCGAGGTTGTCGTCGAGCGCGCCCATCCAGGGGCCCATCTTCTCTTCCTCGGTGCCGGGCAGGAAGCCGATGTCCTCGCCGACGCTGACGGTGGCGCGCGTCATGATGATCTCGGTGTAGCGGCGCTCGTCGAGCACCTGGGTCAGGCCGGCGGCCAGCGCCATCAGCGTCTTGCCGGTGCCGGCCGTGCCGGCCAGCGTCACGAAGTCGATCTCCGGGTCCATCAGCAGGTTGAGCGCGAAGTTCTGCTCGCGGTTGCGGCTGCTGACGCCCCAGACCGCGTTCTTCAGGTGGCTGTAGTCCTTGAGCGTCTTGAGCACGGCGGTCTTGCCGCGCACCTCGGTCACGCGTGCATGCAGCGCGGGTTCGCCCGCTGCTTCGAAGTAGACGAACTGGTTCAGGTTCATCTGCTCGGCCATGGGGCCGCTGATGCGGTAGAAGGTATGCGGGCCCTGGGTCCAGCTCTCGACCTTCTTGCTCTGGTGGGTCCAGAAGTCGGCCGGCAGTGCCAGCCAGCCCGGGTAGAGCAGTTCGTCGTCGGCCAGCGCCTTGTCGTTCTCGTAGTCCTCGGCCTGCAGG
>JAPLPQ010000109.1 GCA_026400105.1 Burkholderiales bacterium | reverse complement strand
GCACAGCGAGCGGTTCGGCTGAGGCTGACGAGACGCTTTGCCCCTGGCGTTTGCTGCCGTATGATGAGCCAGTGGTCGGCGCGCTACTGGGTTAGTAGCAAGCCATGTTTTCGCTGCGCTCAAACGGCTTGGCAAGGGCTGCGCCCCTGCACCCCGGCGGCAGTCGCTTCGCTCCCTGCCGCCCGCCGCACTCACTCGCTGGAGGCTCGTTCATGACGGCAGAAGCACCCCCACCGCGCAAGGGCAAAGGCGGCCGCCCCAAGGGCGACCCCGCTGCCGTGCGCGCCTCGACCATTGGCGTTCGCGTGTCGGCGGACGAGTACGCCGCCTTGCGAGCCAAGGCCGAGCAGATGGGCATGACCCCGGCGCAGTGGCTGCGCGAGGCCGCGCTATCGCGCCGCCTGCCGTCGCCGCCCGTCCCGCCCATCAACCGCGAGCAGTACGCCGAACTGGCGCGGCTGTCGGCCAATCTCAACCAGTTGGCGAGGCTGGCCAACAGTGGCGAGTCCGTGACCGTGGCCGATGCGCTGTTGCAGCGCCTGGCCGGTGAAGTCGGGCGGCTGCGCCTGGCGCTACTGGGCGCAGGTGGCCGGGAATGATCGCCAAAGCCGCCAAGGGCCGGGGCTTCCGTGGGGCGCTGGAGTACGACCTCAGGGAGGACAAGGGCCACGTCATCGAAAGCAACATGGCCGGGCACCAGCCGCGAGAACTCGCCGCCGAATTTGGCGAGATCCGCAAACTGCGGCCGAATCTGGGCAAGGCCGTGCTGCATGTCTCGCTGGCCGCTGCCCCCGGCGAACACCTCACGGACGAGCAGTGGCGACAGATCGGCCAGCGCTACCTGCGCGGGATGGGCTTCAAGGACAACCAGTTCGTCATCACCCGGCACACCGACACCGAGCACGAGCACATCCACATCCTGGCCAACCGCATCACCCATGGCGGCGCGGTGGTCAGCGATGCGCATGACTACCGGCGGCAGGAAACCCTGATGCGAGAGATCGAGCGGGATTTCGGCTTGCAGCGGGTGGCCCCGAGCCTCGAAGCGGAACGCCGGGCGCCGACCAAGGGCGAGATCGAGGCCCAGGTCCGCACCGGCCAGCCGTCCACCCGCCAGCAGCTGCAGCAGCTGTGCGAGGGCGCCGCGCAGGGCTGTCGCAGCTTCACCGAGTACCAGGAGCGGCTGGAGGCGGCTGGCGTGGAGCTGGTGCCGGTGATCCAGCTGGGCGGCGCGAAGCTCTCCGGCTTGTCATACCGCCTGGACGGCGTGACCATGAAGGGCAGTGACCTGGGCAAGGCGTACAGCCCCGCAGGGCTGGCCAAACGGGGGGTAGCGTATGAGCAAGACCGAGACCTTGCGGCAGTCCGCCGCAGCATCGAACGAGACGCGGCTCGAGCGCTTGGCGAGCCAGATCGAGGCCGTGCGACAGTCCAGGTACCAGAGCGCGGAGGAATTGGCTGCGACGCTGGAGCCGCTGGCCCAGGCGATGGCCGCCCTGGCGGAAGAGACGCGGCAGACGCTGACCGAGATCGACCGCAAGAGCCGGGAGCAGGGCGAGCAGTTCAGCCGGCAGATCGAGACGGCCGCCGCGAGCTGGAGGACCGCCGCCCAGGAAGCACAGACGGCCGCCGATCGCCTGAACCAGGCCGGGGCGCGGATGGAGTGGCAGCACTACGGTCTGGCCGTGATGACAGGGCTGATTACAGCGGCGCTCGTGAGCGGATTCTGGCTCTGGCTGGCCCCGCCGACCGTGCAGAACCAGCTGGACCCGAAAGCGGTCGCCGAGTACCTGAAACCCGCCGTGATCTCAGCCTTGAAGCCCTCGAAAGGCAGGTAGCGGCGCTGGGCGTGGAGCGCTTCGAGGTGGGCCTGCGCGAGGCCAAGACCGGCCAGATGATGCACCGGGCCTGGAGCCGGGCCGACCTGGTGCAGTCCGCTGCATGGCTCAAGCGCATGAACGCGCAGGGCCACGATGTGTACATCCGACCCGCTGGCGAGCACGGCCTCGTGCTGGTCGATGACCTCAAGCCGCAGGCGCTGGAGCGCATGAAGGCCGCAGGCTTCGCCCCTGCCGCGACCCTAGAGACCAGCCCTGGCCACTATCAGGCCTGGGTCAAGCTGGCGGACCAGCCGCTGTCCGATGAGGTGCGCCGCATGGCGGCGCAGGGCCTGGCGGAGCAGTACGGCGGCAACTTGAACAGCGCCGACCCTCACCGTTACGGGCGGCTGGCGGGCTTCACGAACCAGCAGCCCCAACACACCCGCGACGACGGGCGTCAGCCCTATGTCCTGGCCCACGACTGCCCTGGGCAGGTCGCTACCGCCACTCCCGCGTACCTGAAGCGCATCGAACAGACTTTAGAGGCGGCGGAGCGGGCGCATCGCCAGGAGCGGCAAGCGCAGCGTGGCCGGGAACGGGACGGCCCGGGCAGGGGGCGTTGATGGAGTCTTCGCCCTCAAATCCGGCCCTGGCGTCCGAAT
>JAPLPQ010000059.1 GCA_026400105.1 Burkholderiales bacterium | reverse complement strand
GCGCGGTCGGCGGTGGTACAGTGCGCTCGACCGCACTGCACAGACTCATGAACCTTTACCTGTTGGCGGCCCTGGCCGCCTTTTTCCTTTTCCAGTTGCGCGCGCGCGAGCAGCGCCAGCGCATCGCCTTGCTGGCCGAGCAACTGCGCCGCTATCAGATCGAGCCGCTGATGGAGCGCCTGACCGAGGGCTACCAGCGCGCGCTGGCCGAGTCCGATCCCGAGCGTCGCCAGTCGCTCTGGCAGCAGCATGGCGCCAGCGAGCTGGCGCTGGCCGACCAGGTCGGCCGGCTGGCGAACGATTTTTCCCGCCTCGATGCCGCGCAGGCCAGCGTCAGTCGCATTCCTCTGCCCTATGCCACGCGCTGGTGGCCGCAGGCCAGCTTCGATTTCCGTCAGCTGCTCGCGCTGCATGCGCGCGGACTGGCCGAGGCGGCGAGCCAGGACTTGCCGCGCTCGCCCCAGGAGCGCGCCTACACCCTGCTGGCCGAGATGCTGCTGCTGCAGCACAGCTGCCACTGGTTCTGCCGTTCGCGCACGGTCGCCAGCGCGCGGCTGCTGGCACGCCACAAGACCCGCCACGATCAGGTGTTGCAGTCGGTCGGAGCTGCCACGCGCGAGGGCTACGGCCAGATCATCGGCGCCTGAGTCCGGTCAACCCGCGTATCCCAGGGCCATCCTGGCTGCTTGCCCCCCTGTTGTGGGCCGCCTACACTGGTCCGGCGGCATGCCCCCGGCTGGTGGGGTCGCCTATTACAACAAGGGGAGCGGATGAGGGACTTTACACTACCCGGAGCGGGCCAGGCCGACGAGGCCGCCGCCCTGGCGCTGTATCGGGCGCGCTGCGGCTATTACGACTGGCAGCTCGCGCCCTATGAGGCGATCCGCCACTGCGCGGTCGAACGCCTGGGTCTGCAGCCCGGTCAGGTCGTGCTCGACATCGGTTGCGGCTCCGGCATGAGCCTGGATCTGCTGCAGCAGGCGGTCGGGCCCGAGGGCCGGGTGATCGCGATCGACCAGAGCCCCGAGATGCTCGAGCAGGCGCGCCAGCGTGTCGAGCGTGGTGGCTGGAGCCAGGTCGAACTGGTCTGCAGTCCGGTCCAGCAGGCGCGGCTGCCGGCTCGCGCCGACGCCGCGCTGTTCCATTTCACCCACGACATCCTGCAGACACCGGCTGCGCTCGACCATGTGCTGTCGCACCTGGCGCCTGGTGCGCGGCTGGCGGTCAGCGGGCTCAAGTGGGCGCCGCCGCTGTACGGCCTGCTCAATCCGCTGGTCTGGTGGAACGCGGTCCAGTCGGTCACGACCTTGGCCGGGCTCGACATGCCCTGGGCCGGACTCGCGCTGCGCGGCGCCCGACTGACGGTCGAGCCCCTGTGTGGCGGGGCACTCTATCTGGCCAGCGGTCGCATGCCGTAGGCGGCCCAGGCCAGCGCTGACCGGCTTCAGCTCTGGTGCAGCAGCCTGACCAGATCGACCACGGACCTGACCCCCATCTTGTCGAAGATGCGCGCGCGGTGGACTTCGACCGTGCGCACGCTGATCCCGAGCTGGTCGGCCACCAGCTTGTTCGGCATGCCGGAGGCGATCCATTGCATGACGGCCTGCTCGCGCTCGGTCAGGCCGGCAATCCGTTGCTGCAGTTCCTGGCTGCGCTTGCGCTGGGTCAGCCGTTCGGCCGATTGTTCGAGCGCGCATTCGACCCTGGCCACCAGCGCGTTGTCCGAGAAGGGTTTTTCGCAGAAGTCGAAGGCACCACGCAGCACCGCGTCGACGGCGGTCGGCACATCGGCATGGCCGGACAGGAAGATCACCGGCATCTGCGCGAACCAGGGCTGTTCGCGCAGGCGTTCGAACAGCGCCAGCCCGCTCATGCCCGGCATGCGCAGGTCGAGCAGCGCGCAGCAGGGCGAGGACGGACCTCCGGTCCAGCCCTGGGCTTCGGCCCAGAAGGCATCCGCACTGGCGTAGGGGATGCTGAGCAGGCGGCGCGTGCGCAGCAGCCAGCCCAGCGAGTCGCGCACCGCGTCGTCGTCGTCGATCAGGAATACCGTGCCGTCTCTCGTCATACCCCGCATCATAGGGCGGCCGGCAAGGTGAAGCTGAACACGGTGCCGCGCGGCGAGTGGCGCGCGTAGCCCAGCGCTCCGCCATGCTGCTCGACCACGGTGCGGCACAGGCTCAGTCCCAGGCCCATGCCCTCGTGCTTGGTCGTGAAGAAGGGCGTGAACAGGCGCTGCGCCACCTCGTCCGACAGGCCGCTGCCATGGTCGGTCACGCTGAACGAGACCCATTGCCGTCCGCTGCCGGGCTGCACGGGCGCTGGAGCCGCCCGCAGCTGCAAGGTGCGCAGGCCCGAGGCCGGCGGCGGATCGCCCGCCGGCATGGCCTGCAAGCCGTTGCGCACCAGGTTCAGCAGCACCTGTTCGACCATGGTCGAGTCGCACCAGACCGGCGGGCAGCCGGGCGCGATGTCCCACTGCACCTCGATGCCGACCTTGCGCGCCTGCAGCTGCACCAGCGGTGCGATGCCGTCGAACAGCAGCTGCGGCGCCACGGCGCTGCGCTCGCGCTCGCGCCGACGCACCAGGTCGCTGACGCTCTTGATGACCTTGCCCGCGCGGCCGGCCTGGGTCGCGATGCGCCGCATCGCTTCCTCGAGTTCCTGCCGCAGGTCGGCGCTGTCCTGGTCCGGGTCCTGCAACAGGTTGAGCGAGCCGTTGGCGTAGCTCGAGATCGCCGCCAGCGGCTGATTCAGCTCGTGGCTGATCAGCGAAGCCATCTCGCCCGCCATCGCCAGCCTGGCGGTCGCGGCCAGCCGTTCCTGCGAGGTGCGCGACTGCTCCTCGATCTTGCGCTGCGCGCTCAGGTCGAGCACCGCGCTCATCCAGCCGGTCTGCTTGCCGATGCCGTTGATCAGCGGGGCCTCGACGATCAGCACCGGCAGGCGCGTGCCGTCGGAGCGCAGGTATTCCGATTCGAAGCCCTGGCGCGGCAGCGGTTGACCGGCCTGGCGGCTGGCCTGGCGCCGCAGGTACTCGTCGACCCGGTCGGGCGGCCAGTAGAGGGCTGGATCGCTGGTGCCGATCAAGGCCTCGGGCGGCAGTCCGACCAGCTGGCAGAACGCCGGGTTGACATAGGTGATGCGGCCCTTCATGTCACGCGCGCGCAGTCCGGTCAGCAGCGAATCCTCCATCGCCTTGCGAAAGGCCAGTGCCTCGCCGAGCCGGGCTTCGGTCTGCAGGCGCTTGCGCACGTCATAGCTCAGCAGCGCGAGCATCCCGACCAGCGCCATCGCCAGCAGGGTCAGCGTCGAGCTCAGGGCCTTGGGCCTGAGTCCCTTGAGTTCGCGTGCCTGGTCGACCCGCAAGGTGTAGACGCTGCCGGGCAGCTCCAGCAGATGCACCGCCTCCACCGTGTTGCGGTCGCGTGCGGCATGACCGGCGATGGCCAGCCGGGTCCCGTCGGATTCGGTCAATGCCACGCTGAACGAACGGTAGGCTTCGCGCGCTTGCAGCTCGCCCAGCAGATCGCTCAGACCGTAGGTCATGACCAGGAAGCCGCCATCGTCGGGCAGGGGCAGGCACATCTCGAGCAGTTCCTGGCCGCGGCCCTCCTGCAGCGGCAGGAAGTAGCTGGTCGAGTAGGCCGGACCGGCGAAGCGCAGCGCGTTGGCACAGGCCTGCTTGACATCGGGCTGGACCTGCGAGCGCGGCAGGTGATCGAACAGGAAGGGCAGGAAGGGGCTGGCCTGGGCCAGCCGGATCTGCAGCTCGGGGCTGCGCCATTCGATGCGCAGGATCTCGCGGTTGCTCAGCAGCAGCGCAGTGGCCCCGCGCTGCCAGGCCGCATCGTCCGGCCTTGGCGCTTGCAGTCTTTGCAGCGCCTGCACGTTGTGACCCAGATCGGAGCGGATCTCGGCGACCATGTCGACCGCGACCTGGTCGAGTTCGCGTGCCAGCCGACTTTCCTCATAGGCCCGTGCCAGGAAGACCAGTGCGCCCAGCAGCAGCAGCAGCAGGACGCACAGGGCCGACCACAGCCACCAGCGGCCGGCCCCAAGTGAGAACTTCAATCAGTCCTCCACGAAGGCTTCCTCGCGCTTCTTCTTCACGGAAGGCGACAAAACGATCAGCAGCAGCACGGCGGCGGCGGCCAGCAGCGAGGCCGACAGCGGACGCGTCACGAACACGCTCCAGTCGCCGCGCGACAGCAGCATGGAGCGGCGCAGGTTCTCCTCCATCATCGGGCCCAGGATCAGGCCCAGCAGCAGCGGCGCGGGCTCGCAGCCGAGCTTGACGAAGAAGTAGCCGATCACGCCGAACAGGCCGGTGAGCCAGATGTCGAAGGTGTTGTTGTTGGTCGAGTAGACGCCGACCGCGCAGAACAGCACGATGGCCGGGAACATCCAGCGGTAGGGCACCGACAGCAGCTTGATCCAGACGCCGACCAGCGGCAGGTTCAGGATCACCAGCATCAGGTTGCCGATCCACATCGAGGCGATCAGGCCCCAGAACAGCTCCGGGTTGCTGGTCATGACCTGCGGACCCGGCTGGATGTTGTGGATCGTCATCGCGCCGACCATCAGCGCCATCACGGCGTTGGGCGGGATGCCCAGCGTCAGCAGCGGGATGAAGGAGGTCTGCGAGCCGGCGTTGTTGGCCGCCTCGGGCGATGCGACGCCACGGATGTTGCCCTGGCCGAACGGCACTTCGCCCGGCTTGAGCTTGGTCTTCTTTTCGAGCGTGTAGGCCGCGAAGGACGACAGCAGCGCGCCGCCACCCGGCAGGATGCCGAGCGCCGAGCCGAGCAAGGTGCCGCGCATGATGGCGGGCATCATGGCCTTGAAGTCTTCCTTGGTCGGCATCAGGCCGGTGACCTTCTTGGTGTTGAGCGCGCGCTCCTCTGCTGGTTGTGCCAGGTTGTGGATGATCTCGCCGTAGCCGAACAAGCCCATCGCGATCACGATGAAGCCCACGCCGTCGGTCAGCTCGGGAATGTCGAAGGAAAAGCGAGCCACGCCCGAGTTGACGTCGGTGCCGACAATGCCGAACAGCAGGCCCAGGATGATCATCGAGATCGCCTTGAGCAGCGAGCCCGATGCCAGCACGACGGCGCCAATCAGTCCCAGCACCATCAGCGAGAAATACTCGGCGGGTCCGAACATGAAGGCGACCTCGGTCAGCGGCACCGCGAAGGCGGCCAGCACCAGGGTGCCGAAGCTGCCGGCGATGAAGCTGCCGATGCCGGCGGCGGCCAGCGCCGGTCCGGCGCGGCCCTTCTTGGCCATCGCGTAGCCGTCGAGCGCGGTCACGACCGAGGACGCTTCGCCCGGCAGGTTGACCAGGATCGCGGTGGTCGAGCCGCCGTACTGGGCGCCGTAGTAGATGCCGGCGAGCATGATCAGCGCGGCGATCGGCGGCAGCGCGTAGGTCGCCGGCAGCAGCATCGCGATCGTGGTCACGGGCCCAAGGCCGGGCAGCACGCCGATCAGGGTGCCGAGCAGGCAGCCGAGCAGCGCGTAGAGCAGGTTCTGCATCGTGAAGGCGACGCTGAAACCGAGCGAGAGGTGATCAATCAGATCCGTCATGAGGTGCTTTCCTTTCAGGCGCCGATGAACCAGGGCCAGACCTGGAAGGTCAGTCCGAGCATCTTGACGAACATGAGATAGCTGCTGGCGGCCAGAATGGCCGAGAGGACGGTGGCGCTCTTGAAGGTGAATTCAGTGCCTGCCAGCATGGATACGAAGGTCAGTCCGAAGATCGCCACCATCAGGCCCATGGCGGGGATGCCGATGCTGGGCAGGCCGCCGAGCAGCAGGCCGAAGATCAGGTTGGCTCCGATGACGAAGACCAGCGGACGCCAGGCGATCTTGCCGATTTCCTGGCCCTCTTGCGGCTGGCCGCCGAAGGACTGGAGCGTGGTCAGGATGCCGAGAACGGCAAGGATGACGCCGAGCACGAGCGGGAAATACCCCGGTCCCATGCGGCCGGCGGTGCCCATGTCGTACTCGCGGGCACCCAGCGCGAACGCGGCCCCCGTGAGCGTGAACATCAGCCCCGCGACCAGGTTTTGTTGGCTTTTGATCGCCATGTGATCTCCTATCGTGGTTTTAGTAGTGAACGGATTGTCCACCCGCCACCGCGACAGGAGAATTGTGGAAGCTACGTACGCCGGGGCAAGAAGTACGCAGCAGCCTGGGCATCGATCAGCCGCAGCTGCCCAGGTGGCCGCACTGGGTGCAATACTCGCAGCCGTCCTTCTTGATCACGGCATGGGCGCCGCATTCGGGGCATTTCTTGCCGGCCATCACGGGCGGAGCCTCGGAGGCCAGCGTGGCATCCTGCTCGGCCAGCGGCAGGTCGAGCTGCTCGGACTGCTCGTTCTGGCGCGAGCGCAGCAGCAGGATGTTCTGGATCGCAAACGCGATCGCTGCCACTTCCGAGTCGTGCCACATCGGAATCCGGACTCCATCCTCGCGCTCATGCGTGCCCAGGCGCACCGGGCCGCGGTCCCAGGCCACCTTGCGCATGTCGCTCAGCGCGCGCTCGAGGAAGCCGCCGCGCGCGGCCAGCGACAGCAGGCGCATGCTCGAGGTGATCCACTGCTGCGACTCGTTGCTCTGGCCGACCGGCATGAAGAACTCGACCGCGCGGTCCACCGTCTTGCCGTTGCCATCGGCCACCGGCAGGAAGGACACGATCAGGTACAGCGTCTTCTGGCCTTCCTGGGTCCAGTACTCGAGCTTCTCGGCCACCGCCGACAGCGCGCCCTTGGGGCGGCTTTCGATCACGGTGCGCATCGGGTCGAACGGGACCGCCGCTGGCGCCGGTGCCGCGGCGGGCGCCGGGGCGGCGGCCGGAGCCGGTGCCGGGGTGACCTCGAGCACCGAGCCCAGGATGCTGTTGGGGCGGTAGGTCGCCAGGCCCTTGAGGCGTGCGTTCCAGGCCTGCAGGTACAGGTCCTTGAAATCCTCGTAGCGGTAGTCGGCCGGCACGTTGACGGTCTTGGAGATCGCGGTGTCGACGAAGGGCTGGACCGCCTGCATCATGCCGATATGGTCGGCCGCCTTCATCTCGAGCGCGTTGACGAAGCCTTCTGGCAGTTGCTCCGGGTCACCGCCGAGTTCCTGCCACAGGCGCCAGGCATGGTCCTGCACCTGGTATTCGCTGCGGCTGCCGTCGGCCTCGCGCTTCTTGCGGGTGTAGGTCCAGGAGAATGCCGGCTCGATGCCGTTGGAGGCGTTGTCGGCGAAGGCCAGGCTCACGGTGCCGGTCGGCGCGATCGACAGCAGGTGGCTGTTGCGGATGCCATGCTGGCGGATCGCCTGCTGGATGTCGTCCGGCAGGCGGCTGGCGAAGGTGCCCGGCTTGAGATAGCCGTCGGCATCGAACAGCGGGAAGGCGCCTTTTTCACGGGCCAGCTCGACCGAAGCGCGGTAGGCGGCGTTGCGCATGGCTTCGGCGATGCGGGCGGCCATCGACCGGCCGGCTTCGCTGTCGTAGCGCAGGTTCAGCAGCGTCAGCGTGTTGCCCATGCCGGTGAAGCCGACGCCGATGCGACGCTTGGACTTGGATTCCTCGTTCTGCTGCGGCAGCGGCCACCAGGTCAGGTCGAGCACGTTGTCGAGCGCGCGCACCTGCAGTGCTACGACCTGCTCGAAGGCCTCGAAGTCGAAGCTGGCCTCGCCCGCGCGGCCGAAGGGATGGCGCACGAAGCGGGTCAGGATCACCGGACCCAGGTCGCAACAGCCGTAGGACGGCAAGGGTTGCTCGCCACAGGGGTTGGTGGCGGCGATGGTCTCGCAGTAGCTCAGGTTGTTGTCGGTGTTGATGTTGTCCAGGAACAGGATGCCCGGCTCGGCGAAGTCGTAGGCCGACTTCATCACGGTGTCCCAGAGCTCGCGCGCCGGCAAGGTCTGGTAGACCCAGAGGCCGTCTTCGCGCCTGTGGGCGCCGGCGGCCAGCAGGGTTTCGCCCGGCATGGAGCGGTGCACCAGATGCCAGTCGGCATCAGCGACCACGGCCTGCATGAAGGCGTCCGACACGCCGACCGAGACGTTGAAGTTGTTCCAGCGCCCCGGGGTGCGCTTGGCGGTGATGAACTCGCGCACGTCCGGGTGGTCGATGCGCAACACGCCCATCTGGGCGCCGCGGCGCGCGCCGGCGCTCTCGACCGTCGAGCAGGACTGGTCGAACACATTGATGTAGCTGCAGGGGCCCGATGCCATCGAGGCGGTGCCCTTGACGCGCGCGCCCTTGGGGCGGATGCGCGAGAAGTCGTAGCCGACGCCGCCGCCGCGGCGCATGGTCTCGGCGGCTTCGCGCAGCGCCTCGTAGATGCCCGGGAAGCCCTCGTCGTCAAAGCCCTGGATGCAGTCACCGACCGGCTGCACGAAACAGTTGATCAGCGTGGCCTGGATGTCGGTGCCGGCGGCGCTCATGATGCGGCCCGCGCCGATCGCGCCGGCTTGCAGGTTCTGCAGGAAGCGCGTTTCGTACTCTGCGCGCAGTTCGGGCTGCTCGACCGAGGCCAGCGCGCGCGCGACGCGGGCGTAAAGGTCCTCGATGCTGGACTCGTCGCCCTTGAGGTATTTCTCGCGCAGCACGTCCAGGCTGATCGGTTGCGGGGCCATTGCGTGGGCCGACAGATGCAGGTCGTCGAGTTTCATCTTCATCCTTGGGTCTGGTGGGGGCAGCCGGGTAGACCGGTGCCGCAGGGCGGGCAGTGGGGGGTGCCAGCAGGGACACCGCTCGGACTGCCGAGCCCGAAAAACTTGCCGCCCGCTCATCTGGGCAGCGAGGCGATTTTAGCGGCGAACGCGATTCGGCACTAGATGTAGTGCCGGAAATTATTTTCCTCACTACATCTAGTGTTTGTGCTAGGAACTGCGCGTTGCGGCTTCGCCCCCGGGGCGGGCCGCTTCAGATCACTGGCCAGGGCTCGCAAGGCATGTCTGCCCGCCGGCCTGGCCGCTGCAGGGCCGTCAGCGCTTCGGCATCGGTGCGGTAAAGCGCCAGCTGGGGCGATGCCCGCAGACAGTCCGCACGCCGCAGCGCCTGTTCGACCGGCAGCTTGATGCCACTGATGTGCAGCTTGATGTGGCGCGCCTGCAACTGCCGCACCAGCTTGGCGAACAGCTCGACCCCGGTGGCATCGATGCGGTTGATCGGCTGGGCGAACAGGCAGACCTGTTCGGTTTCCGGATGCCGGGCCAGGTACTCGATGATGGCGCGCTCGAAGTCGGCGGCGCTGGCGAAATCCAGCGCCGCATCCATGCGCAGCGCGTAGGTGCGTGCGGCCAATGGCGGCAGCTTCCAGAGCTGGCGGTCGCGCAGACTGCCGTCCGGATGCCGCCCGACCTCGATGATGCGCGGGCGCAGGCGTTGGAACAAGAACAGGCTCAGCGCCATCAGCACGCCCCAGTACAGTCGCGGTGTTGCCAGCAGGGTGACGGCAAAAGTCACGCCTGCGATCACCGCCTCGACGCGCGAGATGCGCCACAGGCGCAGGAATTCGCGCGGCCTGATCAGCCCCAGCACGGCGACCAGCACGATCGCGGCCAGCACCGCCTGCGGCACATGGCGCAGCACCGGCGTGAAGACCAGCAGCGCGCCGAACACGATCACGACCGAGAACAGCGTGGCCCAGCCGGTGCGCGCGCCTGCATACAGGTTGAGCGCCGAGCGCGAGAACGACGAGCTGGTCGGGAAAGCGCCGCTGAGTCCCGCCGCCAGCTTGCCCAGGCCCTGGCCGATCAGGTCCTGGTTCTGGTTCCAGCGCTTGCCCTGGCGCTCGTTGTCGACCTTGGCGCTGGAGGCGGTCTCGAGAAAACTCACCAGCGTGATGATCAGCGTTGGCAGCAGCAGCTGGGTCAGGGTGGACAGTTCGGGCAGCGCCGGCAGATACAGCGCCGGCAGGCCCTGCGGCAGCGCGCCCACCACCTGGCCGCCACCGGCCTCGAAATCCAGCGCCCAGGACAGCGCGGCGCTGGCCAGCACGATCAGCAGCACCGAGGGAAAGGCTGGTTTCCAGCGCCTGGCCAGTTGCAGCAGCGCCAGGCTGACCAGGCCGAAGGCCAGCGAAGGCCAATGCAGGGCGGGTGCCTGCAGCCATGGGTTCCAGCTCAGCTGGATGCCGAGCAGATCGCGCAGCTGCGAGCCGATGATCAGCAGCGCGGCCGCCTGGGTGAAGGCCATCAGCACCGGCGCGTTGACCAGGTTCAGCAGCCAGCCAAAGCGCATCAAGCCGAGCGCGACCTGCAGCAGTCCCGACAGCAGGGCCAGCCAGACCGCGAGCTCGACCCAGCGCGCACTGCCGGGCTCGGCCAGTCCGCTGAGCGAGGCGCTGACCAGCAGGCAGCTCAGCGCGGTCGGCCCGACCGACAGCCGCACCGAACTGCTGAACAGCACCGCCAGCAGCGCCGGCAGCATCGAGGCATAGATGCCGGTGACCAGCGGCATGCCGGCCAGCGCCGCATAGGCCACGCCCTGCGGAATCACCATCAGGCCGACGGCCAGCCCGGCCATGGCCTCGCTGCGCAACAGCGCGGCATCGGGCCTGGGCCAGGACAGGAAGGGGAGCCAGCGTTGCAGTCGCTTCATGGCCGTGGGTTGTCAGCTTGGTTCATCAGCGTTGTGGCATGTCCTTGTAGGAATAACCCAGGCTGATGGTGGCATCGAGCGGAATCGGCGGCACCGAATCGTTCCAGGCTTCCCAGCTCGCCCGCATTGCCGCCAGGCGCTCGGGCTCGCGCGGGCCCAGGTTGGCGCGCTCGCGCTCGTCGGCCGGGATATTGAACAGATAGTCGTTGCCGTCGACGCGCAGGTATTTCCAGTCGCCGTCGCGCAGCGCGCGCTGGCCGCGGTGGTTCATGCGCCAGTACAGCGGACGCGCGAACTCCTGCTGTTCGCCCTGCAGCACCGGCAGCAGCGAGACGCCGTCGAGCGGATAGTCCGGATCGGCCGCGGCGCCAGCGGCTGCCAGCATCGTGGTCGACCAGTCCATCGTCATGCAGGACTGGGTGCTTTCGCGCCCGGGGGCGATCACCGCCGGCCAGTGCGCGATCCATGGCACCCGGATGCCGCCCTCGGTCAGGTCCATCTTGCCGCCGACCAGCGGCCAGTTGTCGCTGAAACGCTCGCCGCCGTTGTCGCTCGTGAACACGATCAGGGTGTTGTCGAGCTGGCCGTTCTTGCGCAGCGCCTCGACCAGCCAGCCTATGCCTTCGTCCATGTGGTGGATCATGCGGCGGTAGGTGTGGATGTTGCCGCCGTGCAGGTGGAACAGGTTGTCCTTGACTTGCCCAGACAGGGCTTCGTCGTCGCGCGTCTCCCAGGGCCAGTGCGGGGCCGTGTAGTGCAGGCTCAGCAGGAAGGGGGAATCCTGTTGTGCCATCCGGTCGACATAGTCGACCGCGCGCTGCGACAGCAGGTCGGTCAGATAGCCTTCCTCGCTGTGTGCCTGCTCGCCAAAATACAGGTCGTGTGTGCCGCTGCTGCTGCAATGACTGAAGTAGTCGACCCCGCCCGACATCGGGCCGAAGAACTCCTCGTAGCCCGACTGGATCGGGCCGAAGGCCGGCGGATAGCCCAGGTGCCATTTGCCGATCAGTGCGGTGCGGTAGCCCTGCTGCTTGAGCAGCGAGGGCAGGGTCGGGACCTCGGGCGGCAGGCCCAGCACGGTACTGCCCTTGCTCTTGCTGTTGATCGGCTCGTCGGCGCCGCCGCGCAGGCGGTACTGGTAGCGTGCCGTGATCATGGCAAAGCGGGTCGGCGAGCAGACCGGCGAGTTGGAATAGCCCTGGGTGAACTTGAGCCCGTTGGCCGCCAGCTGATCGAGCACCGGCGAAACTTTGCCGAACGCGGCATCGCGGCCGCCATAGCAGCCCAGGTCGGCAAAGCCGAGGTCGTCGGCAACGATGAAGATAAAGTTGGGTTTTTTCATGCTGGAGCTCCTGCTTGCGCGCGGCCTCATTCCACTTTCATGCCGGTGGCGCGCACCAGCTTGGCGTAGCGTTCCGAAGTCTCGGCCAGGCGCTTGCTGGCCTCGGCGCCGGTCTGTCCTTCGATGACCATGTCCAGGCCGCTCAGGCGGCTTTCCATGTCAGGACGCTTGAGCGCCTCCAGGATGCCCGTCTGCAGCTTCTGCACCACGGCTTCGGGTGTCGCGCTCGGCACCAGTGCCAGATAGAGGATGTCCTGCTCGAGCTCCTTCATGCCGAGCTCGGCCACCGTCGGCAGTTCGGGCGCCAGCTTCGAGCGCTTGGAGCTGGTCACCGCCAGGCCCGTGATCTTGCCGCTGCGCACGAAAGGCAGCAGGCCGGATGTGGCCAGCACGCCGCCATCGACCTCGTTCGACAGCACCGCCGTGACGGCCGGCGAGTTGCCCTTGTAGGGAATATGGGTGATCTTGATCTGGGCCGCATCGGTGAAACGTTCCGCCGCTAGGTGGCCGGGCGCCCCGTTGCCCGCCGAACTCAGGGTCAGGCCCCTGGTCTTGCCGACCGCGACAAAATCCTTCATGGTCTTGATGCCGGTGGCCGGATTGACCGCCACCATCAGGCCCGATGAGCTGATGATCACCAACGGCCGGAGCTCGCTGGCCTTGAATGGCATGGTCTTGCCGTAGATATGCGGGTTGACCGTGAAGGTGGTGTCGATGCTGAACAGGACCGTGTGGCCGTCGGCCGGGCTTTTGGCCACCGCATCGGCGCCGAGATTGCCCGCCGCGCCAGGCTTGTTCTCGACGATCACGGCTTGCTTGAACTTCTCGGCCAGCACCTGCCCGATCGAGCGCGCCAGCACATCCGAAGGACCGCCGGCGGCGAAGTTGTTGACGATCTTGATCGTCTTGCTCGGGAAACTGTCCAGGGCCATCGCCGGTGTCCAGGCGCAGAATGCCGAGACGCACAGCGTCAGCAGGCGGAAGGTGGGTCGTTTCATGATTTGTCTCCTGAGATGTTTTTGCCGGGTATCCGGCGCGCACCCAGAATGTAGGGGCGCGACAATTGCTTGTTCAAATCAACTGTTCTAGGAAAAAACCCTGATGCCATCGACCGGATTGAGTGGGCTCGAGACGGTCAACGACCTGCTGCTCTATCGCCTCGGACGCCTGGTCGCGACGGGCGGCAGCCTGGTGGTGCGGCTGTGCGAGGGCCAGTTCGGCATCACCCGGCGCGAATGGCGACTGCTGGCCCAGCTCGCGCTGCGGCCCGGCCTGTCGCCGACCGAGCTCGCCAGCCTGGCCAGCCTCGACAAGGCACGCACCTCGCGCGCCATCGGCGGACTGGTCGACAAGGGCCTGCTCGAGCGCCGCCCGCTGCCGCAGGACCGGCGCCAGGCCGAACTGGTCTTGACCGCGGCCGGCCAGGCGCTCTACGAGCAACTGATGCCCGAGGCGCGGCGCATCAACCGGGAACTGCTGGCGCCTCTGAGCGCGGCTGAGCTGGTGCAGCTCGACGGGCTGCTGACCCGGCTGCAGACCCATGCCAGCCTGGTGGTGCAGCACAACGACGACCAGTTGCCCCGGGTCCAGCGCCACAAGGGCGGCCGCAGTCGCCTGGTCCAGGGCGCTGGCCGCTAGCGACGGACGCAAAAAAACCCGCCGGGTTACCCCAGGCGGGTTGTTCGTGGCGACGGCCGCAGGCGCAGCCGTCAGGCGGGCATTACATGCCCATGCCGCCCATGCCACCCATGCCGCCCATGTCGGGCATGCCGCCGGCTTGAGCGTCGTCCTTCGGGGACTCGGCGATCATGCACTCGGTGGTCAGCATCAGCGAAGCGACCGAAGCGGCGTTCTGCAGCGCGGTGCGGGTCACCTTGGTCGGGTCCAGGATGCCCATCTCGATCATGTCACCGTAGGTGTGGTTGGCGGCGTTGAAGCCGTAGTTGCCCGAACCAGCCAGCACGGCGTTGACGACCACGCTCGGCTCGTCGCCAGCGTTGGAGACGATTTCGCGCAGCGGCGCTTCGATCGCCTTGAGCACCAGCTTGATGCCGGCGTCCTGGTCGTGGTTGTCACCCTTGAGGGCGCCGATCTGGGCGCGTGCGCGCAGCAGAGCCACGCCACCGCCGGCCACGATGCCTTCTTCAACGGCGGCACGGGTCGCGTGCAGCGCGTCTTCGACGCGGGCCTTCTTTTCCTTCATCTCGACTTCGGTGGCAGCGCCGACCTTGATCACGGCCACGCCGCCGGCCAGCTTGGCCACGCGCTCTTGCAGCTTCTCGCGGTCGTAGTCGCTGGTGGCTTCCTCGATCTGGATGCGGACCTGCTTGACGCGAGCCTGGATGTCGTCTTCAGCGCCGGCGCCGTCGATGATGGTGGTGTTTTCCTTGCCCACTTCGATGCGCTTGGCTTGGCCCAGATCGGCCAGGGTCACCTTGTCCAGGGTCAGGCCCACTTCTTCAGCGATGACCTTGCCGCCGGTCAGGATGGCGATGTCTTCCAGCATGGCCTTGCGGCGATCGCCGAAGCCCGGAGCCTTGACGGCGACGACCTTCAGAATGCCACGGATGGTGTTGACCACCAGGGTGGCCAGTGCTTCGCCTTCGACGTCCTCGGCGATGATCAGCAGCGGACGGCCAGCCTTGGCAACGGCTTCGAGCGTCGGCAGCAGGTCGCGGATGTTGCTGATCTTCTTGTCGAACAGCAGGACAAACGGGTTGTCCAGCAGGGCCGACTGCTTTTCCGGGTTGTTGATGAAGTAGGGCGACAGGTAGCCGCGGTCGAACTGCATGCCTTCGACGACGTCGAGCTCGTTCTGCAGCGACTTGCCGTCTTCCACGGTGATCACGCCTTCCTTGCCGACCTTGTCCATCGCGTTGGCAATGATCTCGCCGATCGAGTAGTCGCTGTTGGCCGAGATCGAGCCGACCTGGGCAATTTCCTTGCTGGTCGTGGTGGCCTTGGAGGCCTTCTTGAGCTCGACGATCAGCGCTTCGACAGCCTTGTCGATGCCGCGCTTGAGGTCCATCGGGTTCATGCCGGCGGCGACATACTTCATGCCTTCGCGCACGATCGACTGGGCCAGCACGGTGGCGGTGGTGGTGCCGTCGCCAGCGTTGTCAGAGGTCTTGGAAGCCACTTCCTTGACCATCTGCGCGCCCATGTTCTGCAGCTTGTCCTTGAGTTCGATTTCCTTGGCCACGGACACACCGTC
>JAPLPQ010000103.1 GCA_026400105.1 Burkholderiales bacterium | reverse complement strand
TGGCACCGCCCTGGCCGCTACCGGCTGGCTGAGCCTGCCAGTCCAGGCCCAGTCCGGCTTCAAGGAAGGCAAGGATTACCAGCGCCTCAAGCAGCCCGTGGCCGTCGATGCCGCGGCCGGCCAGGTCGAGGTGCTGGAGTTCTTCTCCTACGGCTGCATCCACTGCTTCCAGTTCGAGCCCCAGGTCAAGGCCTGGCTGCAGCAGAAGCCGGCCCATGTGAGCTTCAAGCGCGTGCCGGTGTTCGCCGAGCCGCTGCAGCGTGTCTACTACGCACTCGAGGCGATGGGCCAGCTCGAGGCCGCGCACGACAAGCTGTTCGCGCTGTTCTTTACCGATTCGGTGCGCCCGGCGGGCAACAAGCCCGAGGCGATGGCCGACTGGGTGGCCAAGGCCGGCGTCGATCGCGTCAAGTTCCTGGCGGCCTACCAGTCCTTCGGCGTCGCCGGCAAGGTCAAGCGCGCCAGCCAGCTGGCCGACCTGTATCAGGTCGAGGGTACGCCGGCGGTCGGCATCGCGGGCCGCTTCCTGGTGCCGGGACAGGCCGAGCGCACGCTGCCGATCGTCAATGCGCTGATCGCCGAAGCCCGCAAGGGCTGAGCCAATCCGCACAGTCAAGCCCAGCCTGCCGTCGTGCAGGCTTTTTTTCGTCCAGATCCTGGGACCGGCCGGGATTGCGTGACTGCGAGGCGGCCTGTCGCTACAATCAATGCAAGTTCCGTGCCGCCCCAGACCATGCTCCAGACCACCACCCTACGCTTTTCGCTGACCGCCCTGCTGGCGCTGGTCTGTGCCTGCTGGACGCCTGCGGCCATGGCCGAACGGGCCGACCGCGAGCAGGCCATGAACGCCGAGGCCGACGCACTGCGCTATGACGACGCGAGCCAGACCAGCATCTTCACGGGCCGGGTCGTGATCACCAAGGGCTCGATCCAGATCCGCGGCGCCCGGGTCGAGGTCAGGCAGGACCCGCAGGGTTACCAGTTCGGGACCGTGCTCGCGGGGCCCGACCAGATCGCCAGCTTCCGCCAGAAGCGCGATGGCGTCAACGAATACATCGAGGGCCAGGCGCAGCGGATCGAATACGACGGCCGCGCCGACCAGGTCAAGTTCAGCGGCCAGGCGGTATTGCGCCGCTACCGGGGCCAGGTGCTGAGCGACGAGACCTCCGGCGCCGTGATCGTCTATGACAACCGGACCGAGGTGTTCCGGGTCGATGGCGGCGCGGCCAGCGCCTCGCCCGCCAACCCTTCGGGCCGGGTGCGCGCCACGCTCGCACCGCGTTCGCGCGCCGAGCCTGCTGCCGGCAAGCCGGTCGACCTGCAGCCCAGCACCGGACTCGGAGTCCAGCCGTGAGCCAGGTCTGCAACAGCCGGCTCGAGGTGCGTGGGCTGCAGAAATCCTACGGCAGCCGCATGGTGGTCAAGGATGTGTCGCTGTCGGTCGAGTGCGGCGAGGTGGTCGGCCTGCTCGGCCCCAACGGCGCCGGCAAGACCACCTCCTTCTACATGATCGTCGGCCTGGTGCGGGTCGACGCCGGCCAGATCCTGCTCGACGGCCAGTCGATCGAGAACCTGCCGATGCATCGCCGTGCCCGCCTCGGGCTCGGCTATCTGCCGCAGGAAGCCTCGATCTTCCGCAAGCTCAGCGTCGAGGACAACATCCGCGCCGTGCTCGAGCTCCAGGTCGACCCGGCCGGCAAGCCGCTCGCGAAAGCCGAGATCGAGCGCCGGCTCGAGGCACTGCTCGACGAGCTGCACATCGAGCACCTGCGCGCCGCGCCCGCGCCCGCGCTGTCGGGCGGCGAGCGACGCCGGGTCGAGGTCGCGCGCGCGCTGGCGACCAATCCGCGCTTCATCCTGCTCGACGAGCCCTTTGCCGGCGTCGACCCGATCGCGGTGATCGAGATCCAGCGCATCATCGGTTTCCTGACCGCGCGCGGCATCGGTGTGCTGATTACCGACCACAATGTGCGCGAGACGCTGGGCATCTGCGACCACGCCTGCATCATCAGCGAGGGCCGGGTGCTGGCCCAGGGCACGCCATCCGAGATCATCCAGAACGCCGATGTGCGCCGGGTCTATCTCGGCGAACATTTCCGCATGTGATACCGCGATGAGCATGAAACCCGGGCTGTCGCTGCGCCATTCGCAGCAGTTGTCGCTGACGCCGCAGCTGCAGCAGTCGATTCGCCTGTTGCAGCTGTCCACGCTCGAGATGGCGCAGGAAGTCGAGCAGATGCTCGACGAAAACCCCTTCCTCGAACTCGATGCCGAGGCCGAGCAGGCCGAGCGCGAGGCGCATGGCCTCGAACAGTCCGATGCGCCCATCAGCCTGGGCGACCAGGTCAGCGAGACGGCGGACTTGCCGTCGGCGCCGCCTGGCACGAGTTCGAGCGCGGTGGCCGAGCCCGAAGCCGCGACTGCTCCGAGCGCCGAGGGCGGCGATGAGGCGGGCATGCTCGAGGCCGGCTGGGACGGCGACGGCACGGTCGAGATCAGTCCCGACGATGGCGAATGGGGCGGCGAGGCGCCGGCCCGCCAGGGTTCGGGCGGCGACGAGGAAGGCGCGAGCGCGATCGACCTCGCGAGCGAGCATGTCTCCCTGTCGGCCCACCTGCACCAGCAGTCGCTGTCGCTGCGGCTCAACGACGAGGAGCGCGCCGCACTCTACTTCCTGATCGAGTCGCTCGACGATGACGGCTACCTGGCCGATCCGCTGCCCGAGCTGGCCGAAGCCCTGCTGGCGCAGGAGGAAATGGCGCGCGGCCAGCCCTGGCCCGAAGACCTGCGCCTCGAGCGCGAGGAGGCCTTGCTGCTGCTGTTGAGCACCGCGCTGCACTGGCTCCAGCACATGGAGCCGGCCGGCGTCGGCGCGCGCGACCTGGCCGAATGCCTGAAGCTGCAGATCCTCGAGCTGCGCAACAGTCCGGCGGCGCGCGCGGCGCTGGCGATCTGCGAGCAGCCGCTCGAGCTGATGGCCAAGCGCGACGTCAAGCGCCTGGTCGCGCAATGCGGCATCGACGACCTGCTGGTGCGCGAGGCGCTGGCCCTGATCACGCGGCTCGAGCCCAAGCCCGGCCGGCGCTTTGCCGATGTGCAGCGCAACATCGTCATTCCCGACGTGCTCGTGACCGCCACCGAGCAGGGCTTCCTGGTCCGGCTCAACCCCGAGGTGATGCCGCGCCTGCGCGTGCAGGAGGTCTACGCCAGCGCGCTGCGCGGGCACAAGGGCGAGGCGGTGCAGGGCATGCAGCAGCGGCTGCAGGAAGCACGCTGGTTCATCAAGAACATCCAGCAGCGCTTCGACACCATCCTGCGCGTCTCGAGCGCGATCGTCGAGCGCCAGCGCCGCTTCTTCCAGCAGGGCGAGCTCGCGATGCGGCCGCTGGTGCTGCGCGAGATCGCCGACGAGCTCGGCCTGCACGAGTCGACCATCAGCCGGGTCACGAGCGCCAAGTACATGGCGACGCCGTTCGGCACCTACGAGCTGAAGTATTTCTTCGGCTCCGGCCTCGGCACCGAGACCGGCATCAACGCCTCGAGCACGGCGGTGCGCGCGCTGATCAAGCAGCTGGTCGCGGCCGAGGACCCGAAGAAGCCGCTCAGCGACAGCCAGATCGCCGACTTGCTCAAGGCCCAGGGCATCGAGTGCGCGCGCCGCACCGTCGCCAAGTACCGCGAGGCGCTGCGAATCGCGCCGACACATCTGCGCAAGGCGCTCTGAGCCGGCGCTTGCGCTTACACTCCCCGGCCCGGGCAAGTCCCGACCCCTGTCTCCCATCGTTCACCGGAACCCGCCATGAATGCTTTGACCCTGTTCCTGCCTTGCGCCGCCGGCGTCGAGGGCTATCTGGCCGCCGAGATCGAGCGCATCACCGGCCTGCCGCAGGCCAATATGCTGGCCTCGCGCGGCGGCGTCGAGCTGCCCGGCAGCTGGCGCGACGCGATGAAGCTCAACCTGCACAGCCGCCTGAGCCAGCGCGTGCTGGTGCGGCTGGCCTACCAGCCCTACCGCAGCGAACATGACGTCTACGACATCGCGAGCGAGGTGGCCTGGGAGATCTGGTTCTCGCCGCGCCAGACCATCAAGGTCGAGGTCACGGCCCAGCACAGCCCGCTGCAGAGCCTGAACTTCGCCGGGCTGCGGGTCAAGGACGCGATCTGCGACCGCCTGCGCGACAAGCGCGGCGAGCGCCCGAGCGTCGACACGCTGCGTCCCGACGTGCGCATCTTCACCCACCTGACCCATGACGCCTGCACGGTCTACATCGACACCTCGGGCGAGCCGCTGTTCAAGCGCGGCTGGCGCGAGGACAAGGGCGATGCGCCGCTCAAGGAGACGCTGGCCGCCGCCATGATCGCCGCCACCGGCTGGACCGGTGCCCCGGGTCCCGACGGCCAGCCGGTGCCGCTCTACGACCCCTGCTGCGGCAGCGGCACGGTGCTGATCGAGGCGGCGCAGATGGCGCTCAACATCGCGCCCGGCCGGCAGCGCCGCTTCGGCTTCGAGAAGCTGCTGCCGTTCCAGCCCCATGTCTGGCAGGCGCTCAAGCAGGAGGCACAGGACGCCGAGCTCCCCATGCCGGCCCAGCCCTTCATCTTCGGCAGCGACATCGCCTTTCGCATGGTCGATTTCGCGCGCCGCAACGCCGAGCGTGCCGGCGTCATGCAGGTGCTCGAGCTGCGCGGCGGCGATGCGCTGCAGCGCATGCCGCCGACCACCAGCCCGGGCGTGCTGCTGCTGAACCCGCCCTATGGCGAGCGCATCGCGGCCGCCGGCGTCGCCGGTCAACGGGCCGAAAGCCGCGCGGCCGGCCGTGGTGGCGCGCGCGTCTTCAGCGCCGGTGCCCCGGTCGAGACCACGCTGCGCGGGCGCGAAACTGCGCAGACCGCCGACGGGCTCGAGAACAACGATTTCTTCGCCCAGCTCGCCTCGCACTGGAAGAAGCATTACGCCGGCTGGAGCGCCTGGCTGCTGACGCCCGACCTCAAGCTGCCGGGCAAGATGCGCTTCAAGGAATCGCGCCGGGTGCCGATGTGGAACGGCCCGATCGAATGCCGGCTGTTCCGCTTCGACCTGCTGGCCGGCTCGGCGCGCAACCCGGCTGCTGCCGCGCCAGCGCCCAGCCCTGATCCGGCGGCCTGATGAGCGGCTTGCCGGTCTTCGTCATCGACACCAACTGGCTGCTTGACCTCTGGGTGTTCGACGACCCGCGCGCGCAGCCGGTGCGCGCCGCGCTCGAGTCGGGCGCCTGGCGCTGGCTCGCGACGCCGCCGATGCGCGACGAGTTCGAGCGCGTGCTCGGCTATCCGGCCGTCGCCAAGCGGCTGCAGGCCGAGGCGCGCGATCCCTTGACGGTGCTGGCCGAATTCGAGCGCCGGGTCGAATGGGCCCCGGTCGCACCGCGTGCGCCGGTGCGCTGCACCGATCCGGACGACCAGGGCTTCATCGATCTCGCGCTGCAGCATGGCGCCACGTTGCTGAGCAAGGATAAGGCGGTGCTGGCCTGTCGCAAGCGCCTGCTGGCACTCGGCATCGCGGTACAGCCGCATTGGCCCTGATCTTTATATCTGACATAAATATTCCTGAAATAATTTTTGTGTCAGATATGTTGACAATGGCAGAGCAATATTTATAATTTGCATCAGGCTGTCTCGTGACAGCCTCCCGCTTTTCCTCCCTGAGCGGGTGCCTGATGTGTGACAGCAAAAAGGCTTCTTACCCCGGTCCTGTAGACCGGGGTTTTTTTTGGTCCTTGCTTTTTGAACAGGTCAGCGCGCGGCCTCGTCGGCCTGCCTGTCGCGCTGCTCCGACGCCTGCGTGGCCTGCTGAAGTTGCTGCTTGACCCGGTCCAGCGTCTCGCGGCCTTGCTGGATTTCCTGTTGCTTGACGGCTGCGGCCGTGGCGGCGCTGCCGGCGGTTTCCACACCGCAAGCGCTCAATGCCAGGATGACGCAGGTGCATGTCATCTTGATCTTGCCGAGGTTGGACATCGGATGCTTCCTGTCGCTGCGACAGCCCGATGGTAGCGCTCCGGCACTGGTTGCCGGGCACAAAAAAGCCGGCGCAAGGCCGGCAGTGGCGATGAACCGCAGGCCAGTCGGCCCCCGATTCATGTTTTTCAGGCGCGCTTGGCCAGCACCTCGAACGCCGGCAGGGTCCGGCCCTCGAGCACTTCGAGGAAGGCACCGCCGCCGGTGCTGATATAGCCGACATCGTCGGTGATGTGGTACTTGGCGATCGCGGCCAGCGTGTCGCCGCCGCCAGCGATCGAGAACGCCTCCGAGTGCGCGATTGCCGAAGCCATCATCTTGGTGCCGCCCGCGAACTGCGGGTATTCGAACACGCCGACCGGGCCGTTCCAGACGATGGTGCCGGCATGGGCGATGATCTCGGTCAGCTTGGCCGAGGTCTTGGGGCCGACGTCCAGGATGCGGTCGTGCGGGCCGACTTCATCGACCGGAATCCGGTTGGCGCGTGCCAGTGCCGACACCTCGTCGGCCACCACCACGTCGACCGGCAGCGGCACTTCGGCGCCGCGTTCCTTCATGATGTCCATCACCTGCTGCGCCTCGCGCACCATCTCGGGCTCGGCCAGCGAGTCGCCGATGCGCTTGCCGGCGGCCAGCAGGAAGGTGTTGGCGATGCCGCCACCGACGATCAGCTGGTCGACCTTGGACGCCAGCGTCTTGAGGATGCTGAGCTTGGTCGAGACCTTGGAGCCGCCGACGATCGCCACCAGCGGGCGCTTGGGCTCGAGCAGGGCCTGGGTCAGCGCGTCCATCTCGGCCGCC
>JAPLPQ010000052.1 GCA_026400105.1 Burkholderiales bacterium | reverse complement strand
CGAGATCCTGCGCGACCTGCGCCTGGGCGTGTTCGATGTGCTGCTCGGCATCCACCTCCTGCGCGAGGGGCTGGATATCCCCGCGGTCTCGCTGGTGGCGATCGTCGACGCCGACAAGGAAGGCTTCCTGCGCAGCGACCGCAGCCTGATCCAGACCATAGGCCGCGCGGCGCGCCACCTCACCGGCAAGGCGATCCTGTATGCCGACCGCATCACCGACTCGATGCAGCGCGCGATCGGCGAGACCGAGCGCCGGCGCGCCAAGCAAGTCGCCTTCAACCTGGCCCATGGCATCACGCCGCGCGGCGTGGTCAAGCGCATCAAGGACCTGATCGAAGGCGTCTACAGCGAGAAAGCCGGCGAGGAGGCCAAGAAGCTCGAGCTGGCGCAGCAGCAGATGGCCGATGTCGCCGACATGAGCGAGAAGGAGCTCGCGCGCGAGATCAAGCGGCTCGAGAAGCAGATGCTCGAGCATGCGCGCAACCTCGAGTTCGAGCAGGCGGCCCGGGTGCGCGACCAGCTCGCTCGCCTGAAGGACCGGGTGCTGGGCGCGCATGGCGGCGACCAGCTTTAATGCCTACTAAAACAGTCGGGATTGGTGTATACTTGACTGAAACGCTCGGGATTCGATGCGACCCTCCTTGCAGGTGCGAAGAGGGCGAGTTTCCCCGGCCATTTCCAGGAGTTTGCCATGCGCCTTACCACCAAGGGCCGTTTCGCCGTCACCGCCATGATCGACCTGGCCCTGCGCCAGGGCAGCGGTCCGGTGACGCTGGCCGCCATCAGTCAGCGCCAGCAGATCTCCCTGTCCTACCTCGAGCAGCTGTTCGGCAAGTTGCGCCGCAACCTGCTGGTCGAGTCGACCCGGGGTCCTGGCGGCGGCTACACTCTGGGCCGCAAGGCCGACGCGATCACGGTGGCCGACATTATCGTCTCGGTCGACGAGCCGATCGATGCGACCGGCTGCGGTGGCAAGAGCAACTGTCTCGGTGACGGCATGCCCTGTCTGACGCATGACCTCTGGGATCAGCTCAACGCCAAGATGGTCGAGTTCCTGAGCTCGATCACGCTGCAAAAGCTGATCGACGAACAACTGGCCAAGGGCGTGGTGATCGAGTCGGTGCCGCAGATCCGGCGCGCGATCTCCTCCGCGCCGGTGGTCAAGCCGATCCGCGTCAACGCCCCCAATTCCGTCTTTGCACTCGGGACTGCCGCAGCCAAGTAAGCTCGCGCCCGCAGGCCCCTTTTCACAGGATGACATCATGAGCACCACCCCGCATTATCCGATCTACCTCGACTACAGCGCGACCACGCCCTGCGACCCGCGCGTCGTCGACAAGATGATCCCCTGGTTGAACGAGCATTTCGGCAACCCGGCCTCGCGCAGCCACGCCTGGGGCTGGGAAGCTGAAGCCGCGATCGAGAAGGCGCGCGAGCAGGTCGCCTCCCTGATCGGCGCCGACCCGCGCGAGATCGTCTGGACCAGCGGCGCGACCGAGTCCAACAACCTGGCGATCAAGGGCGCGGCCCATTTCTACCAGGGCAAGGGCAAGCACCTGATCACGGTCAAGACCGAGCACAAGGCCGTGCTCGACACCTGCCGTCACCTCGAGCGTGAAGGCTTCGAGGTCACCTACCTCGACGTCCAGCCCGATGGCATGCTCGACCTCGAGGCCTTCAAGGCCGCGATCCGTCCCGACACCATCCTGGCCAGCGTGATGTTCGTCAACAACGAGATCGGCGTGATCCAGGACATTCCGGCCATTGGCGCGATCTGCCGCGAGAAGGGCGTGATCTTCCACGTCGATGCCGCGCAGGCCACCGGCCGCGTCCATGTCGACCTGGCGACGCTGCCGGTCGACCTGATGAGCCTGACCTCGCACAAGACCTACGGCCCCAAGGGCGTGGGCGCGCTCTATGTGCGCCGCAAGCCGCGCATCCGCCTGGAAGCGCAGATGCACGGCGGTGGTCACGAGCGCGGCATGCGCTCGGGCACGCTGCCGACGCACCAGATCGTCGGCATGGGCGAGGCCTACGCGATTGCCCAGGCCGAGATGGACACCGAGCTGCCGCGCATCCAGGCGCTGCACGACCGCATGTTTGCCGGCCTGTCCTCGATCGAGCAGACCTTCCTGAACGGTCACGAAACCCGCCGCATCCCGCACAACCTCAACATGAGCTTCAACTATGTCGAGGGCGAGTCGCTGATCATGGGCATCAAGGGCCTGGCGGTCTCGAGCGGCTCGGCCTGCACCTCGGCCAGCCTCGAGCCGAGCTATGTGCTGCGCGCCCTGGGCCGCAGCGACGAGCTGGCGCACAGCAGCCTGCGCATGACGATCGGCCGCTGGACCACCGAGGAAGAGGTCGACACCGCGATCGAGTCGATCAAGACCAATGTCGCCAAGCTGCGCGAGCTCTCGCCGCTGTGGGACATGTACCAGGACGGCATCGACATCTCGACCATCCAGTGGGCTGCCCACTGATCCCGCACTGAACAGGAGAACTGATATGGCTTACTCTGACAAGGTCGTTGACCACTACGAAAATCCCCGCAACGTCGGCAGCTTCGAAAAGGGCGACGAGGACGTCGGTACCGGCATGGTCGGCGCTCCGGCCTGCGGCGACGTCATGAAGCTGCAGATCAAGGTCAACCCGAGCACCGGCGTGATCGAGGACGCACGCTTCAAGACCTACGGCTGCGGCTCGGCGATCGCCTCGAGCTCGCTCGTGACCGAATGGGTCAAGGGCAAGACGCTGGACGAAGCGGCACAGATCAAGAACAGCGAGATCGCCGAGGAGCTGGCGCTGCCGCCGGTCAAGATCCACTGCTCGATCCTGGCCGAGGACGCCATCAAGGCGGCCGTCGACGACTACAAGAAGAAGCACGCCGCCGCCTGATCCACTGATCCCGACCGACCCCTTATCCTGCGCTCACCATGTCCGTCACCCTCACCGAAGCCGCCGCCAAGCATGTCACCAAATACCTGAGCCGTCGTGGCAAGGGGGTCGGGGTGCGGCTGGGCGTCAAGACCACCGGCTGCTCGGGCCTGGCCTACAAGCTCGAGTACGCCGACGATGTCGCCCCCGAGGACGTGGTGTTCGAGGACAAGGGCATCCAGATCATGGTCGATCCCAAGTCGATGGCCTACCTCGACGGCATGACACTCGACTTCGTGCGCGAGGGCCTCAACGAGGGCTTTCGCTTCAACAACCCGAACGAGCGCGACCGCTGCGGCTGCGGAGAGTCGTTCCGTGTCTGAGCCCGCCGTCCAGGCGCCGAGCCTGCAGGACGACGATTTCCGCCTGTTCGGCCTGCCCATGGGCTTTGCGCTCGACCGCGCCGCGCTCGACGAACGCTGGAAGGCGCTGCAGCGCCAGGCCCACCCCGACCGCTTCGCAGCCCAGGGCCAGGCGGCCCAGCGCGTCGCGATGCAATGGTCGGTGCGCATCAACGAGGCCTACCAGCGCCTGAAGGACCCGCTGAAGCGCGCGGCCTACTGGTGCGAGCTCAACGGCGCCCCGATCAAGGCCGAGAGCAACACCGCGATGCCCACCGCCTTCCTGATGCAGCAGATGGAGTGGCGCGAGGCGCTCGAGGAGGCCGCTGGCGCCGAGGCCATCGAGGCCCTGCTCGAGCAGACCCATGCCTTCCGGCGCGACATGCTCGACCAGCTCGGCCGCACGATTGACCAGCAGCGCGACGCGCTGGCAGCGGCCCAGCAGGTCAGGGCGCTGATGTTCGTCGAGCGTTTCGCCGACGACCTGCACGGCCGGCTCGACCGGCTCTGATCCTGTCCCGACCTTTCCTTCATCCCGCGCCGGAAAATCTGCCTGCCTTCAAGAGGCCGCGCCGCCTGCGACAATAGCAAGCTTGCCAGAGATTTTCCGAGACCGAGTTTTTACCCCGGGCTTTTCCGCCCGCCTTGCCCCATGGCCCTGCTGCAAATCTCCGAACCCGGCCAGACGCCCGACCCGCATCAGCGGCGCGTGGCTGTCGGCATCGACCTCGGCACCACCCATTCGCTGGTTGCCTCGGTGCGCCACGGCGTGCCCGAATGCCTGCCCGACGAGCAGGGCCGCGTGATCCTGCCCAGCGTGGTGCGCTATCGACCGCCCGGATCGGGCTCGGGCCGCCAGATCGGCTGGGACGCGCTCTCCGCCCAGATCGACGATCCGCACAACACCGTCAGCTCGGTCAAGCGCCTGATGGGCCGCAAGCTGGCTGACCTGCAAGCCCAGGGCGTGGCGGCCAAGCTGCCCTATACCGTGGTCGATGGCCCCGGCATGGCGGCGGTCCGGACCGTGGCGGGCGACAAGTCGCCGGTCGAGGTCAGCGCCGAGATCCTGGCCACGCTGCGTTTTCGCGCCGAGGACAGCTTCGACAACGACCTGTTCGGTGCCGTCATCACGGTGCCGGCCTATTTCGACGATGCCCAGCGCCAGGCGACCAAGGATGCCGCGCAGATGGCCGGCCTCGAAGTGCTGCGCCTGATCAACGAGCCCACCGCCGCTGCAATTGCCTACGGCCTGGACCAGGGCTCGGAAGGCGTCTACGCGGTCTATGACCTCGGTGGCGGCACCTTCGACGTCTCGATCCTGCGCCTGACCCAGGGCGTGTTCGAGGTCATGGCCACCGGCGGCGATTCCGCGCTCGGTGGCGACGACTACGACCGCGCGCTGGCCGACTGGCTGCTGCAGCAATGTGGCCATAGCCTCAAGGCCGGCGAACTGCCGGCCGGCGAGCGCGCCCGCCTGCAGGCCGAGGCGCGTCGCGTCAAGGAAGCGCTGTCGGCCCATGCCGATGACGGCGTGGCGGTTCGCTTCGAGGTCCTGCTCGACGGCCAGACCCTGGCGCGCGAGGTCAGCCATGCCGAATTCGCCCAGGCCTGTGCTGCGCTGACGCAGCGCACCATGGTCGCCGTCAAGCGCGTGCTGCGCGACGCCAGGCTCGACAAGTCCGAGGTCAAGGGCGTCGTGATGGTCGGCGGCTCGACCCGCATGCCGGTGGTGCAGCAGGCAGTTGGTGAGTTCTTCGGCCAGCCGCCGCTGACGAATCTGAACCCGGACGAGGTCGTGGCGCTTGGCGCCGCGATCCAGGCCAACCAGCTCGCCGGCAACAACCCCGACGGCGACCTGCTGCTGCTCGACGTCATTCCGCTCTCGCTCGGCATCGAGACCATGGGCGGACTGGTCGAGCGCATCGTGCCGCGCAACACCACGATTCCGACCGCGCTGGCGCAGGACTTCACCACCTTCAAGGACGGCCAGACCGCGCTGGCCTTGCATGTGCTGCAGGGCGAGCGCGACCTGGTGGTCGACTGCCGCAGCCTGGCGCGCTTCGAGTTGCGCGGCATCCCGCCGATGCCGGCCGGTGCCGCACGCATCCGCGTCACCTTCACGATCGATGCCGACGGCCTGCTGACCGTGGG
>JAPLPQ010000058.1 GCA_026400105.1 Burkholderiales bacterium | reverse complement strand
GGCGCAGCGCGACGAGGCGCTGGCCCGGCTGCAGCAGGCCCAGCAGGCGGTCGGCAGCGCGGAGGTCCAGGTGGCCCAGGCCGAAAGCAACCATCAGGCCGCGCTGGCGCTGGTGGTGCAGCGCGAAAGCGAGCTCGACATGGCGCAGCGGCGGCTGCTGCGCTCGGAGCAACTGGCGCGCGAAGGCTTTTTTTCCGATCAGTTGCTCGAGGATGACCGCGCCAAGCGGCGCAACCAGCAGGCGATCCTGAGCGCGGCCCAGGCCCAGGCGCGCGCCGCCGAGGCCGCCGTGCGGGCGGCACGGACCCAGATCCCGGCCGCCCAGGCCCAGGTCCGGGCCCTCGAGGCGACGCTGGCCCGGATCGATGTCGAGCTGGCCGACAGCTGGCTCAAGGCGCCGCGCGACGGCCGGGTCCAGTTCCTGATCGCGCATCCGGGCGAGATCGTCGCCGGCGGCGGGCGCGTGCTCGATCTGGTCGACCTGTCCGATGTCTACCTGACCTTCTTCCTGCCCGAGACCGTGGCCGGCCGGGTGGCGCTCGGCAGCGAGGTGCGGATCGTGCTCGACGCCGCGCCGCAGTTCGTGATTCCGGCCAAGGTCTCGTTCGTGGCCAGCCAGGCCCAGTTCACGCCCAAGACGGTCGAGACCGCCAGCGAGCGCCAGAAGCTGATGTTCCGCGTACGGGCCCAGGTCGACCGCGCGCTGCTGCTGCGCCACCTCGATCAGGTCAAGACCGGCTTGCCCGGCGTAGCCTGGCTCAAGCTCGACCCCAAGGCCGCCTGGCCGGCTGACCTGGCGCTCAAGGGGCAGCCGTGACGGGGCCGTCGCCCCTGGATTCCGCGCTGGCGCCGGTGGCGCGGCTCGAGGGGGTGGCGCAGCGTTACAAGCAGGTGGTCGCGCTCGCGGGGGTGACGCTGGAGATTCCGGCCGCCTGTCGGGTCGGACTGATCGGCCCGGACGGGGTCGGCAAGTCGAGCCTGCTGTCGCTGCTGGCCGGCGCGCGCGCCCTGCAGACCGGCCGGATCGAGGTGCTGGGCGGCGACATGGCGCGCCAGCGCCACCGGCGCCAGGTCTGTCCGCGCATTGCCTACATGCCGCAGGGGCTGGGCAAGAACCTCTATCCGACCCTGTCGGTCGAGGAGAACCTGCAGTTCTTCGCCCGCCTGTTCGGCCACGACGCGACCGGGCGCCGCCAGCGCATCGACCAGCTGACCCAGGCCACCGGCCTGCAGCCTTTCCTGGCGCGTCCGGTCGGCCAGCTGTCGGGTGGCATGAAGCAGAAGCTCGGCCTGTGCTGCGCGCTGATCCACGATCCGGACCTGCTGATCCTCGACGAGCCGACCACCGGCGTCGATCCGCTGGCCCGGGCCCAGTTCTGGCAGCTGATCGACGGCATCCGGGCCCAGCGCCCCGGCATGAGCGTGCTGGTGGCGACCGCCTACATGGACGAGGCGCAGCGCTTCGACTGGCTGATCGCGATGGATGCCGGCCAGATCCTGGCCGAGGGCCGGCCGGCCGACCTGCTGCAGCGCACCGGGGCCGCGACCCTGGAGGCGGCCTTCATCGCCCTGTTGCCCGAGGCCAGGCGGCAGGGCTATCAGGCGATCGAGATCCCGCCGCTCGAGCCGGACCAGGATTGCGCGATCGAGGCCGACGGCCTGACGATGCGCTTTGGCGATTTCGTCGCGGTAGATCATGTGAGCCTGCGCATCCAGCGCGGCGAGATCTTCGGCTTCCTGGGCTCGAACGGCTGCGGCAAGTCGACCACGATGAAGATGCTGACCGGCCTGCTGCCGGCCAGCGAAGGCAGCGCCAGGCTGTTCGGCCATCCGATCAATAGCAAGGACATGGCGACACGGCGGCGGGTCGGCTACATGTCGCAGTCCTTTTCGCTCTATGGCGAGCTGACGGTGGCGCAGAACCTGGCGCTGCACGCGCGCCTGTTCCATGTGCCGGAATCCGAGGTCGCGCAGCGCGTGGCCGAGATGGTCGGGCGCTTTGGCCTGGCCGAGGTGCTCGGCGAGCTGCCCGAGAAACTGCCGCTCGGCATGCGCCAGCGCCTGTCGCTGGCCGTGGCCATGGTGCACAAGCCCGAGTTGCTGATCCTGGACGAGCCGACCTCGGGCGTCGATCCGATCGCGCGCGACAATTTCTGGCGCCTGATGATCGCCCTGGCCCGGCGCGACAAGGTGACGATCTTCATCTCGACCCATTTCATGAACGAGGCCGAGCGCTGCGACCGGATCTCGCTGATGCATGCCGGCCGGGTGCTGGCCAGCGCGGCGCCGGCGGCGATCGTGGCCGAGCGCGGCGTGGCGACGCTGGAACAGGCCTTCATTGCCCATCTGCTGGCGGCGGGTGGCGGCGCGGTATCCCCCACCGAGGACCCGCTAGTCGGACTGCTGGCCGGACAGCCATCTGATCCGGCCCTGGCAGCGCCGCCCGCTGCGGCGCCGGGCCAGTCCCCGGCGCTGGCCGCTGGCGCCGGAAACGGGCAGGGTGCCAGCCGTCCCGAACCCTTCGGCCGGTTGCGCCGCAGCCTGCGCCGGATCTACAGCTACAGCTGGCGCGAGGCGCTCGAGCTGCAGCGCGACCCGGTGCGCGGCGCGCTGGCGCTGCTGGGCTCGCTGCTGCTGATGTTCGTGATGGGCTACGGCATCAGCATGGACGTCGAGAACCTGCGCTACGCCTTGCTCGACCGCGACCAGACCGCATTGAGCCGCGATTACGCGCTGAACCTGTCGGGTTCCAACTACTTCGTCGAGCGGCCGCCGCTGCAGGACTATGCCGAGCTCGACCGGCGCCTGCGCAGCGGCGAGCTGTCGCTGGCGCTCGAGATTCCGTCCGGCTTCGCGCGCCGGGTCGAGCGCGGCGACCCGGTGCAGATCGGGGCCTGGATCGATGGCGCGATGCCGCAGCGCGCCGAGACCGTCAGCGGCTTCGTGCAGGGCATGCACCAGCATTGGCTGGCGCAGCAGCAGCGCCAGCGCACGGGGCTGACGCCGGCCGCGGCGGTCGCGGTCGAGACCCGCTTTCGCTACAACCCCGACATCAAGAGCCTGCCCGCGATGGTGCCGGCGGTGATCCCGCTGCTGCTGCTGATGCTGCCGGCCATGCTGACGGCGCTGGCCGTGGTGCGCGAGAAGGAGCTGGGCTCGATCATCAACCTCTATGTCACGCCGACCACGCGCACCGAGTTCCTGATCGGCAAGCAGCTGCCCTATGTCGCGCTGGCGCTGGTCAATTTCGGCCTGATGAGCCTGGCCGCCGTCACGCTGTTCGGCGTGCCGATGACGGGCAGCTTCGCGACCCTGGCGCTGGCCGCGCTGCTCTACAGCCTGAGCTCGACCGGAATGGGCCTGCTGGCCTCGACCCTGGTGCGCAGCCAGATCGCCGCGATCTTCTTCGCGATGGTCGGCACGCTGATCCCGGCGGTGCAGTTCGCCGGCCTGATCCACCCGGTCTCGTCGCTCGAGGGCATGGGGCGCTGGATCGGCGAGATCTACCCGGCCAGCCACATGTTCGTGATCAGCCGTGGCGTCTTCAGCAAGGCGCTCGGCTTCAATGACCTGGCGGCTTCCTTCTGGCCGCTGGCGGTCGCCGCGCCGCTGATCCTGGGCCTGGCGGTGCTGCTGCTCAGGAAACAGGAGGCCTGATGCTGCGCCATCTCGCCAACATCTACCGGCTCGGCGTCAAGGAGCTCTGGAGCCTGTGGCGCGACCCGATGATGCTGTTCCTGATCGGCTACACCTTCACGGTCGCGGTCTACACCGCCGGCACCGCGATGCCCGAGACGCTGCACCGCACGCCGATCGCCATCGTTGACGAGGACGACTCGGCGTTGTCGGCCCGCATCATCGGCGCCTTCTACCCGCCCTCGTTCACGCCGCCGGTCCGCATCGGCCAGGCCGAGGTCGACCCGGGGCTGGACGCCGGCCGCTACATCCTGGTGCTGACGATTCCGCCCGATTTCCAGCGCGACCTGCTCGCGGGTCGAACGCCTGCCGTGCAGCTCAATGTCGATGCGACCCGCATGAGCCAGGCCTTTGCCGGCAGCGGCTTCGCGCAGCAGATCATCCAGGGCGAGGTGGCCGAATTCCTGCAGCGCCAGCGCGCCGTGACGCCAAGCCCGGTCGAGCTCGTGACCCGGGTCCGCTTCAACCCGACCCTGTCCAATACCTGGTTCGGCTCGCCGATGGAGCTGGTTAACCTGATCACGATGCTGTCGATCATCCTGACCGGTGCGGCGCTGATCCGCGAGCGCGAGCATGGCACGGTCGAGCATCTGCTCGTGATGCCGGTCACGCCGACCGAGATCATGCTGGCCAAGATCTGGTCGATGGCGCTGGTCGTGTTGCTGGCGTCGGCGCTGTCGCTCAACGGCGTGATCCGCGGCCTGCTGCAGGTGCCGATCGAGGGCTCGCTCTGGCTGTTCTTCAGCGGCGTGGCGCTGCATCTGTTCGCGACCACCTCGATGGGCATCTTCATGGCGACGCTGGCGCGTAGCATGCCGCAGTTCGGCCTGCTGATGGTGCTGATCATGATGCCGCTGCAGATGCTGTCGGGCGGCGTGACCCCGCGCGAGAGCATGCCGGCCTGGGTCCAATGGGCGATGTCGCTGGCGCCGACCACCCATTTCACCGAGCTGAGCCAGGCCATCCTGTATCGCGGCGCCGGCATCGACGTGGTCTGGAGTTCCTTCGTCGCGCTGGCGCTGATCGGCTCGGTGCTGTTCGCGCTGTCGCTGCGACGCTTCCGCGCCACGATCGCCCAGCTGGCCTGAAGTGAGTTGACCCGTGGCCTAGCGCCTGCCGCCTGCCGCCTTCAGCGCAGCGTCAGTGCCAGCGCGACCGGCAGGAAGACCACGGCGGCCAGGTTGCCGAGCAGCACCATCGACGCCACCTTGTCCGGCTCCTGGCCGTAGCGTTCGGCGAACATGTAGTTGAGCACCGCCGGCGGCAGCGCGCCGAACACCAGCAGCAGCGCCTGCTCGCGCTCGGGCAGCCCGATCAGGCGCAGCATGACCCAGGCCGCCGCCAGGCCGGCGAGCGGGCGCAGCACCGCGCCGAACAGGCCGAAGCCGACCGCCTCGATGCGCGATTCGGCCAGCCGCACCCCGAGCGCGAACAGCATCAGCGGGATCGAGATGTCGCCGACCATCCGGATCGCCGTCAGCAGCGGCGGCCAGACCTCGATTCCGCTCATCCCGACCGCCAGTCCGGCGAAGGTCGCGAGCACCGGCGGCGATTGCCAGGCTTTCAGCCAGTTGCTGCCCGGGTCGAGCAGCCAGGCGCCGAACGAGAAATGCAGCAGGTTCGACAGCACGAACAGCACCACCATCGGCGCCAGCGCCGCGTCGCCGAAGGCCAGCACCGCCAGCGGCAGTCCGAGGTTGCCGCAGTTGTTGAACATCATCGGCGGCACCAGCGTGCGGGGCGCGATGCCGAGCGCGCGCGCCGCCAGCCAGCCGACCAGTCCGGTGCCGGCGATGACGCCCAGGCCGGCCAGCAGCAGCGGCAGGTAGTCGGTGAGGCGGAACTCCCTGCCGACCATGGCGCCGAACACCAGCGCCGGCACGAAGACCTCGAGGTTGAGCCGGTTCGCGTGCGACAGGTCGGGCTTCATGCGCCGCGCCACCACATAGCCCAGCGCGGTGATCGCGAACAACGGAAACAGGATCGATAGGATGCGGATCAGCATGGGCTCCATTCTGCAGCGTCGCCCTGGGCATTGATCTTGCATGATGGAGGGGTTTGTCCGTCTACCTTCCGATCCATGCCCTGGCACGCCCATCTCGACCTCCAGTATCGCCGCGACCCGAGCGGCCAGACCCTGCTGCGGCATCGCCACAGCGGCCCGCTGCGCATCTTCAAGAGTCTTTACCCCGAGGGGCCGGCGGTCTGCCACAACGTGATCGTCCATCCGCCGGGCGGACTGGTGCAGGGCGACCGGCTCGAGGTCGATGTCGCGGTCGCGGCGGGCGCGCATGCGCTGGTCTCGACTCCGGGCGCGACGCGCTTCTACCGCAATGCCAGCGGCGAGCCGGCCGAGCAGCGGGTGCGGCTGGCGCTGGAGGAGGGCGCCAGGCTGGAATGGCTGCCGCTCGAGACCCTGGCCTATGACGGTTGCCGCGCGCTGAACCGGGTCGAGCTCGCGCTGGCGCCGGGCGCCGAGCTGCTGGCCTGGGATGTCGTGAGCCTGGGCCTGCCGGCGGCCGGGCTGCCGTTTGCCAGCGGCTGCCTCGAGCAGCAATGGGACTGGCCCGGGGTCTGGCTCGAGCGCGCGCGGCTCGACGCCGCCGACCTGCGCCTGCTGCGCAGTCCGATCGGCCTCGACGGCCAGAGCACGCTGGCCACGCTGGTGCTGGCCTGTGGCAGCGCGCTGACGCGCCACCGGCGCGAGGCGCTGCTCGAGGCCTGCCGCGACCTGATCGAGACCCATGCGCTGGCACCGCGCTGCGGCGCAACCTGCCCGAACGACCGCATGCTGGTGGTGCGCGCGCTGGCCGGCCAGGTCGAGCCGCTGATGCAGCTCTGGCAGGCGCTGTGGGCGCTGCTGCGGCGCGAGGCCTGGGGCATGGCCGACCAGCCGCCGCGGATCTGGAGCGTCTGAGGCCGGGCCTGGCTGGCGCGCGTACGCCATCTGGCGTACAGACGGTTCGGGGGGCGATCCCTAGCATGGAGACATCCGCTGCAAAACGGTCCGCCAGGGTCAGAAATGATCCGAAACGGCCGCCAAGCGGCGGAAAACCCTCCAACCCCTCGAAACGGAAATCGCCATGTCCAGCCATTCCACCCGTCGCCTGACCCTCAAGACCCTGTCGGCCGCTGCCGCCGTTGCTTCCATGGGCCTGTTCGGCCTGCCAGCCCATGCCGCCGACACCATCAAGGTCGGCGTGCTGCACAGCCTGTCGGGCACGATGGCGATCTCCGAGACCGTGCTGAAGGACACGGTGCTGATGGCGATCGACGAGATCAACGCCAAGGGCGGCGTGCTGGGCAAGAAGCTCGAGCCGGTGGTGGTCGATCCGGCCTCGAACTGGCCGCTGTTCGCCGAGAAGGCCAAGCAGCTGATCGACCAGGACAAGGTCGCGGTGGTGTTCGGCTGCTGGACCTCGGTCTCGCGCAAGTCGGTGCTGCCGGTGTTCGAGGAAAAGAACAGCCTGCTGTTCTACCCGGTGCAGTACGAAGGCGAGGAACTGTCCAAGAACGTGTTCTACACCGGCGCGGCGCCGAACCAGCAGGCCATCCCCGCGGTCGAGTACCTGATGAGCAAGGAAGGCGGCGAGGCCAAGCGCTTCGTGCTGCTGGGCACCGACTATGTCTACCCGCGCACCACCAACAAGATCCTGCGTGCCTTCCTGAAGTCCAAGGGCGTCGCCGAGTCCGACATCATCGAGGAGTACACCCCCTTCGGTCACAGCGACTACCAGACCATCATCGCCAAGATCAAGAAGTTCTCGTCCGAGGGCAAGAAGACGGCCGTGATCTCGACCATCAACGGCGACTCCAACGTGCCGTTCTACAAGGAACTCGGCAACGCCGGCCTGAAGGCCAAGGACGTGCCGGTGGTGGCCTTCTCGGTGGGTGAAGAAGAGCTGCGCGGCGTCGACACCAAGCCGCTGGTCGGCCATCTGGCGGCCTGGAACTACTTCATGAGCATCAAGAGCCCGGCCAACACCGAGTTCATCAAGAAGTGGAGCGACTATGCCAAGGCCAAGAACATCCCGGGCCACAAGGACAAGCCGCTGACCAACGACCCGATGGAGGCGACCTACATCGGCATCAACATGTGGGCGCAGGCCGTCGCCAAGGCCAAGTCGACCGACACCGACAAGGTGATCGCGGCCATGGCCGGCCAGACCTTCAAGGCGCCGGGCGGCTTCGTCAGCACCATGGACAAGGAAAACCATCACCTGCACAAGCCGGTCTTCATCGGCGAGGTCAAGGCTGATGGCCAGTTCAAGGTGGTCTGGAAGACCAAGGGTCCGGTGGTCGCCGACCCGTGGAGCGACTACATCGCCGAGAACAAGGGCAAGGCCAACGTGCCGGCCAAGAAGTAAGGCGATCGGGCCAGGCATCGGGGTCGGGCTGCGGCCTGCCCCCGTCGCCTGGAGGCTTGAACGGGCCGCCTTGCCGCGGCCCGCTGTTTTTTCGGGAAGTCGATGATGCGACACAAGATGATGGACGTGCTGCGGCACAGCGTGCTGAGACTGGGGCTGGGCCTGAGCCTGGCCTGTGCCAGCGGCCTGCCGCTGGCCGCCCATGCCCTGACGGCGCCACAGGCGCTGGAGCTGGCCGCGGGCGAGGCCGACGAGCGGGTGGCGCAGCTGCTGCAGCTGGCCGCCGGCGACGACGCGCGCGCCCATGCGCTGATCCGCGCCCTGTCCGACGAGAGCGTGCAGGTGCAGGACGGCCAGGTGCTGATCGTCCAGGGCAGCGAGGCCATCGATGCCGTCAGCGGCGCGGTGGTCGTGCTCGGTGACGGCGCCGAGGAGGCCGTGGTCAACAACCGCCTGCGCGGCGCGCTCGACAGCGCGCTGGCCGGCATGGATCTGCTGCAGGGCGATGCCGCGCGCCAGCGCGAGGCGGCCGCCATCCTGCAGCGCGGCGCCTTCGACGAACCGACCCCGGCCCAGCTGCCGCTGGTCGAGCGCGCGCTGTCGCCCGAGTTTGCCGCCCGGCTCGACCCGGCCGCGCGCGAGTCGCTGCAGCTGGCGCAGGCCGCGCTGCACCTGGCCAGCGCCGACCCGGCGCAACGCAGCGCCGCCGCGCGCCGGCTGGCCGGGGTCGGCCAGCCGATCGTCAAGGCGCTGCTGAGCCAGCGGCTCGAGTCCGAGACCGACCTGGCCGTCAAGACCGCGCTGAGCCAGGCCCTGAGCTCGGTCGAGCGCGCGCTGAGCACGGCCTCGGTGCTGGGCCAGATGTTCACCGGCTTCAGCCTGGGCTCGATCCTGCTGCTGGCTGCGCTCGGGCTGGCGATCACCTACGGCCTGATGGGCGTGATCAACATGGCGCATGGCGAGCTGATCATGATCGGCGCCTACGCGACCTACCTGGTGCAGCTGGCGTTCCGCCACTACCTGCCGGGCGCCTTCGACTGGTATCTGCTGGCGGCGCTGCCGCTGTCCTTCCTGGCCTCGGCGCTGGTCGGCGCGGCGATGGAGCGCAGCGTGATCCGCTTCCTCTACGGCCGCCCGCTCGAGACCCTGCTCGCGACCTGGGGCATCAGCCTGGTGCTGATGCAGGGCGTGCGCAGCCTGTTCGGCGCGCAGAACGTCGGCGTCGAGAACCCGTCCTGGATGAGCGGTGGCATCACGCTGCTGGGCAGCCTGACCCTGCCCTGGAACCGGATCATCATCATCGGCTTCGCCTTCGCGGTGCTGCTGGCGGTCGCTTTGCTGATCGGCAAGACCCGCCTCGGCCTGTTCGTGCGCGGCGTGACGCAGAACCGCCCGATCGCTTCCTGCATGGGCGTCAACACGGCGCGCATCGATACCTACGCCTTCGCGCTCGGCTCGGGCATCGCCGGTCTGGCCGGCTGCGCCTTGAGCCAGGTCGGCAACGTCGGCCCGGACCTGGGCCAGAACTACATCGTCGACAGCTTCATGGTGGTGGTGCTGGGCGGGGTCGGTCAGCTGGCCGGCACGGTCTACGCCGCGCTGGGCCTGGGGCTGCTGAACAAGCTGCTCGAGGGCTGGGCCGGCGCGGTGCTGGCCAAGATCGCGGTGCTGGTCTTCATCATCGTCTTCATCCAGAAGCGGCCGCAGGGCATCTTCGCCCTCAAGGGTCGCCAGGCCTGATCCGGGAGCCATCCTCATGACAACTCAAGTTCTGACTTCTGCCCCGGGCCTGCCGGCCAAGGGTCCCCTGCTCGCGCGCAGCGGCTGGGGCGCGATCCTGGTCGCGCTGCTGGTGGTCTGCGCGCTGGCGCCGGCGCTGAACCTGCTGGTGCCCGAGGGCAGCCTGTTCCACCTGAGCGACTACATGGTCGGCCTGCTCGGCAAGATCATGTGCTACGCGATCTGCGCGCTGGCGATGGACCTGATCTGGGGCTATACCGGCATCCTGAGCCTGGGCCACGGCCTGTTCTTCGCGCTCGGCGGCTATGTGATGGGCATGTACCTGATGCGCCAGATCGGCCGCGAGGGCAGCTACCAGAGCGACTTGCCCGACTTCATGGTGTTCCTGGACTGGAAGGAACTGCCCTGGACCTGGGCCCTGTCCGACAGCTTTGCCGCCACCTTGCTGCTGGTGCTGCTGGTGCCGGGACTGGTCGCCTTCTTGTTCGGCTATTTCGCGTTCCGCTCGCGCATCAAGGGGGTGTATTTCTCGATCATCACCCAGGCGCTGACCTTCGCCGCCATGCTGCTGTTCTTCCGCAACGAGACCGGCTTCGGCGGCAACAACGGTTTCACCGACTTCAAGCGCCTGCTCGGCATGCCGCTGGCGACGCAGCAGATGCGCATGACCCTGTTCGTGCTGACCGGCCTGACGCTGCTGGGCTGCTACCTGTTCGCGCGCTGGCTGGTCGGCAGCAAGTTCGGCCGCGTGCTGCAGGCGATCCGCGACGCCGAGAGCCGCGTGATGTTCTGCGGCTACGACCCGCTGCCCTACAAGCTGACGATCTGGGTCATCTCGGCCGTGATGTGCGGTGTCGCCGGCGCGCTCTATGTGCCGCAGGTCGGCATCATCAACCCGGGCGAGATGAGCGCGGCCAACAGCATCGAGATCGCGGTCTGGGCCGCGGTCGGCGGCCGCGCCTCGCTGATCGGCCCGATCGTCGGCGCCTTCATCGTCAACGGCGCCAAGAGCTGGCTGACCGTGACCTTCCCCGAGTTCTGGCTCTACTGCCTGGGCGCGCTGTTCATCGTCGTGACGCTGTACCTGCCGCAGGGCGTGGTCGGACTGGTGCAGAAACTGCGGATCAAGAAAGGAGGCCAGGCATGACGCCCGAGCTGATGGAGCAAGGCGCGCAGCGCTACGAGCGCGCGCAGGAAGCCCTGGTGCAGGGCAAGACCGCCTCGGGTGGCCGCGCCGCCGCCTTCTCGCGCCCGCTGGTGCGCGGCGAGGTCGACACCACCCATGGCCGCATCCTGTATCTGGAGGACGTGCAGGTCAGCTTCGACGGTTTCAAGGCCATCAACGGCCTGAACCTCGACATCGCGCCCGGCGAGTTGCGCTGCATCATCGGTCCCAACGGCGCCGGCAAGACCACGATGATGGACATCATCACTGGCAAGACCCGGCCCGATTCGGGCAGCGTGTTCTTCGGTTCCACCATCGACCTGCTGCGCTACAAGGAGCCCGAGATCGCTGCCCTGGGCATCGGCCGCAAGTTCCAGAAACCGACCGTGTTCGAGGAGCTGACCGTGTTCGAGAACCTCGAGCTCGCGCTGGCCACGCACAAGGGGGTCTGGCCCAGCATGACCTTCGGCCTCAATGGCGAGCAGAAGGACCGGCTGTCCGAGGTGCTGCAGACCATCCACCTGAAGGATGCCGTCCGGCGCCGCTCGGGCGACCTGAGCCACGGCCAGAAGCAGTGGCTCGAGATCGGCATGCTGCTGATGCAGGAACCGAAACTGCTGCTGCTCGACGAGCCGGTGGCCGGCATGACCGACGAGGAAACCGCGCGCACCGCCGAGCTGTTCCTGACGCTCAAGGGCAAGCATTCGCTGATGGTGGTCGAGCATGACATGAGCTTCATCCGCGCCATCAGCGAGAAGGTGACCGTGCTGTGCGACGGCGCCGTGCTGGCCGAGGGCACGCTGGACCAGGTGCAGGCCGACGAGCGCGTGATCGAGGTCTATCTGGGCCGCTGAAGGACATATCCATGTTGCAGATCGAACAAATCCACCAGTACTACGGCGGCTCGCATATCCTGCGCGGCGTCGACCTCGAAGCCAAGGCGGGCGAGATCACGGTCGTGCTGGGCCGCAACGGCGTCGGCAAGACCACGCTGCTCAAGTCGCTGATGGGCCTGGTGCCGATTCGCGCCGGCCACATCGTCCTCGACGGCCAGCCGATCGAGAAGACCACGCCCTACGAGCGCGCGCGCGCCGGCATCGGCTTCGTGCCGCAGGGGCGCGAGATCTTCGGCCGCCTGACCGTGCACGAGAACCTGCTGATGGGGCTGGCGACCAAGAAGGCCGGCACGCCGATTCCGCCCGCGCTCTACGAGCTATTCCCGGTCTTGAAGCAGATGCTGGGCCGCCGCGGTGGCGACCTGTCGGGCGGCCAGCAGCAGCAGCTCGCGATCGCGCGCGCGCTGGCGGCAGCACCGAAGCTGCTGGTGCTCGACGAGCCGACCGAGGGCATTCAGCCCAACATCATCAAGGACATCGGCAAGGTGCTGAGGAAATTGGCCAAGGAAGGCCTGAACGGCGAGCCGATGGCGATCGTGCTGGTCGAGCAGTATTACGATTTCGCCGAGGAACTGGCCGACCGCTACCTGGTCATGGAGCGCGGCGAGGTGATCGCCAGCGGCCCCGGCGCCGAGATGCCCGAGAAGGGAATCAGGCAGCTGGTGGCGATCTGAGCCAAGCGGCGATACGCAAGACCAGCCAGGCCCCAGCCACGCGAGTTCCCAGCCAGCCCGCAAGGTCCGAGGTGGGTGGCGTCGGCGGCCGATTTGCTGGCCGCGCAGCGGACAGATGAGGCCGACGGCGTCACCCACCTCGGACCTGTCCATCACAGGCAGACGGCAGGGTAGGGGTCCGGGCCAGCTGGCGCTGTCAGCCTCATCCGTCCGCTACGCGGCCGGCAAATCGGCCGCCAGCGCCAGCCGGCCCGGACCTCGTGGCTGGTTGCTGTCAGTCAGGCCTGCTGCTGCTGCGGGATTGCGTAGCTGCCGACCACATGGGCCACCGGCTCCTCCAGCCCCTCGGAGTAGAGCAGGACCTCGCCGGTCGCGAGCAGGCGGCCGACCTTGATCAGCTTGCAGACCCCGATGATGCGGCGGTCGGCCGCGGGCTTGCGCAGGAAATGGATGCTCAGGTCGGTCGTGACGGCCAGCGGCACGATGCCGATCTCGCCGAGCAGCGCGACATAGAGCGCGACGTCGGCCACGCCCATCAGGACCGGCCCCGAGACCGTGCCGCCCGGGCGCAGTTCGGCCGGACCGACCCGGTGCGAAACGGTGGCGCCACGGTCACCGACCGCTTCGACGACGCACAGGCTTTGGGGAAATTCGGCGGCCAGGAAGGCCGCGACTTCATCTTTGCTGGCAGGCAAGGCTTGCTCCTGGGTGGCTGGGTCCGTCATGTTGACCGGCCAGCCTGTCGCGATGCTTGCGCGCCCGGACCTCAGAGCGCCTTGTCGACCAGATGGCCGCGGAACAGCCAGGGCAGGCTCGGGCCCTGGCCTTCGGGCACGCCGTCCTTGACTTCGACGCTGATCGCGAGTTCGGTCGCGCTGCCCAGTGCCGCCAGCGCGGCGGCGTCGAGCGGCAGCTGCGGCGTCTGCAGGCGACGGCCCACCAGGCCGAGCGAGAGCGGGGCCTGGTCGTCGTTCAGCGCCCAGAGTTGCAGGGCTTCCTCCCGGCCTTCGCGGACTTGGTTCAGTCGCTGCAGCTGGATCAGCTTGGAGACCGGGTCGACGCTCACCAGCATGGCCGGCTGCTGCTGGGCGTCGAGCAGCACCGCGAGCTGGCGGATCTGTGGCTGCTCGGCCAGTTGACCCTGCAGGTGCCGGACCTGGGCCTTGAACTGCTCGAACATGCTCAGACCGGTCGCGCCGCCGATGAACAGCAGCAGCGCGAGCAGGATGGCGAGCGCGCGCCACCAGGAGCTGACGCGGCGGTCGCGCACGGTCGATGCGGGGTCGTTTTTCGGGGACAGGTGGTCGGTCATGGGGTGACTGTAGCGCCAAAGTTTGTCTGTTTCGGCGCCAGCCAATCACAAGGCCCAGGGACAGGCCAGGAACCGCCCAAGGATGACCCAGAAATTGTCCCGGGACAGATCTGCACCACGAGCAAGGTTTTTCCTATCGCTTAGATAGATACTATCGAATTAATTTTTCGATAGCTTAGGACTAATATTGAGCCTGTCCGAACGACAACCAGTTCTTTTCCTCCCCCGATTCCTACAGGAAACCCCATGTCCCGCATCAACACCGCCGTCCAGCCGTTCAAGACCGAAGCCTTCCACAACGGCCAGTTCATCGAAGTCACCGAGCAGGCCTTCCTGGGCCAATGGTCGGTCGTGATCTTCATGCCGGCCGCCTTCACCTTCAACTGCCCGACCGAGATCGAGGACGCCGCCGACCACTACGCCGAGTTCCAGCAACTGGGCGCCGAGGTCTACATCGTCACCACCGACACCCATTTCGCGCACAAGGTCTGGCACGAGACTTCGCCGGCGGTCGGCAAGGCACGCTTCCCGCTGGTCGGCGATCCGACCCATCGCCTGACCCACATGTTCGGCGTCCATATCCCCGAGGAAGGCCTGGCGCTGCGCGGCACCTTCGTGATCAACCCCGAAGGCGTGATCAAGACGATGGAAGTGCACGACAACGCCGTGGCGCGCGATGTGCAGGAAACGCTGCGCAAGCTCAAGGCGGCCCAGTTCGTTGCCGCCAATCCGGGCCAGGTCTGCCCGGCCAAGTGGCAGCAGGGCGCGGCCACCATCGCCCCGTCGCTCGATCTGGTCGGCAAGATCTGAACGCTGGTCACGCCCGTTGCACCGGCCGGGATGCCCCGGCCGGCCTGAACCGAAAACCCCCAAAACTCCTCCCTGGAACGGAACCCCATCATGTTGGACGACAGCCTCAAGACCCAATTGCAAGCCTATCTGCAGCGCGTGAACCGCCCCTTCGAGCTGGTGGCCTCGCTCGACGACTCGGCCAGCGCGCGCGAACTCGAGCAGCTGCTGGTCACGATCGGCGGTCTGTCCGACCGGATCAGCGTGCGCCTGGACGGCAGCGACGCGCGCCAGCCCTCGTTCAGCCTGTGCCGCAGCGATGCCGGTACCGGCACTGAGCAGCAGAGCCTGACCTTTGCCGCGATCCCGCTCGGCCACGAGTTCACCTCGCTGGTGCTGGCGCTGCTGTGGACCGGCGGCCATGCGCCCAAGGTCGAGCCCGAGCTGATCGAGCAGATCCGGGCGCTGGACGGCGACTACCGCTTCGAGGTCTACATGTCGCTGAGCTGCCACAACTGTCCGGACGTGGTGCAGGCGCTGAGTTTGATGTCCGTGCTCAACCCGCGCGTGCAGACCGTGGTGATCGACGGCGGACTGTTCCAGCACGAGGTCAAGGCGCGCGACATCATGGCGGTGCCCAGCATCTACCTGAACGGCGAGCTGTTCGGCGCCGGCCGCATGAGCCTGGAGCAGATCGTCGCCAAGCTCGATACCGGTGCGGCGGCGCGCGACGCGGCCAAGCTCGATGCCAAGGAAGCCTACGATGTGCTGCTGGTCGGCGGTGGCCCGGCCGGCTCGGCGGCGGCGGTCTATGCGGCGCGCAAGGGCATCCGCACCGGCATGGCGGTCGAGCGCATGGGCGGCCAGACCAATGACACGCTGGCGATCGAGAACTACATCTCGGTGCTCGAGACCGACGGCCCCAAGTTCGCCGCTGCGCTCGAGGCCCAGGTGCGCCACTACGGCGTCGACGTGATGACGCAGCAGCGCGCGGTCGAGCTGATCCCGGCCACCGCGCCGGGCGGCCTGATCGAGGTCAAGCTGGAAAACGGTGCCCGGCTGCAGTCGCGCAGCGTGATCCTCTCGACCGGCGCGCGCTGGAGGAATGTCAACGTCCCTGGCGAGCAGGAATACAGGAACAAGGGCGTGGCCTACTGCCCGCATTGCGACGGCCCGCTGTTCAAGGGCAAACGCACCGCGGTCATCGGTGGCGGCAACTCGGGGGTCGAGGCCGCGATCGACCTGGCCGGCATCGTGTCCCATGTCACGCTGATCGAGTTCGGCGACCAGCTCAAAGCCGACGCGGTGCTGGTGACCAAGCTGAAAAGCCTGCCCAACGTGACCATCCACACCAACGCCCAGACCACCGAGATCACCGGCGACGGCAGCAAGGTCAACGGCCTCAAGTACCGCGACCGCGTCAGTGGCCTTGAGCAGCAGGTCGAGCTCGAGGGCATCTTCGTGCAGATCGGCCTGGTGCCGAACACCGAATGGCTCAAGGGTACGGTGGAGCTGTCCAGGTTCGGCGAGATCGTGGTCGACGCCAAGGGCCACACCAGCGTGGCGGGCGTGTTCGCCGCTGGCGACTGCACCACGGTGCCGTACAAGCAGATCGTGATCGCGGCGGGCGAGGGCGCCAAGGCGGCGTTGAGCGCCTTCGACCACCTGATCCGTCAGCCGGCAGCGCCGGCCGACCAGGCGGTGGCGGGCCAGGTCGAGCAGCCGGCGCTGGCCTGACCGGGTCCGGTCAAGGCAGCCTGCTGTCGGGGCGCGCCGGGCGGCTGGCGCGCCTCAGCGCGGTGGCGACCGGCTGCCCCAGACGGCGGCGCCGACCACCAGCGCTGCCGCGAGCGCGATGTTCCAGCGCAGCGCCTGTCCCGTGCTCAGCAGCAGCAGCGCGGTCGACAGCAGCGGCGTGATGAAGGCCAGCAAGCCGATCCGCCGCGGGTCGCCGCACTTGATCGCCGCATCCCACAGGAAGAAGGCGCCGCCGAGCGGGCCCAGCCCGAGCAGCGCAATCAGCGCGATGTCCCCGGCACTCAGCGCCGTCGCGGGCTCGAGCAGGACATGGCAGGCCAGCGACAGCAGGCCTGACACCAGCGCGAAGCTGCCGACCGCCGCGGTCGGGAAGGCCGGCACCCGGCGCGTCAGCAGCGAATAGCTGGCCCAGACAAAGGCCGAGGCCAGCGCCAGCAGATAGCCGGACTGGAAGCCGCTGCCGGCGCTGGAGGCCTCGCCGCCGCGACCGAGGATGGCGATCGCGGCGCCGGCAAATCCCAGCAGCGCGGCGATCACATGCCGGCCATGCAGGCGCACGCCCGGCAGGAACAGCGGCGCCAGCACCACCATGCCGAGCGGCCACAGGTAGTTGATCAGGTTGGCCTCGACCGCCGGTGCATTTCGCAGCGCCAGGAACAGCAGCCAGTGAAAGCCGAACAGGCCGTAGATGCCGACCAGCAGCGTCGGCAGCGGCACTTTCCAGGCCTGCAGGCGCCACCGCGACAGCGGCAGCGCGATCAGGCTGCCCGCCAGCAGCCCGAGGCCGGTCAGCAGGAACGGGGGAACATGCGCCAGCTCGACGCCCAGGGCGGCCAGCGTGCCCCAGAGCGCAATCGCGGCCAGGGCCAGTAGATCGGATTTCATGGCCGGTGATCATAGCCGGCGGCTTTGGCTGCCTGGCTCGGTCCGGCACCAGGCTGGTGCCGCTGCAACAAGCGAGTGAAATCTTGATGAAAGCAGGGTAAACCCTTGTTATCGTATATCGTATACGGTAAGACAATATGCGAAGTTCTTTTTCTTCCAAGCAACTTCTCGTTCAGCAACAAGGCCGCCCCGTGGATTCCAGCAGCTCCCTTCCCCTTGCCGGCGACCCGTCGCCGCTGCTGCGGCTGTCCCTGCCCCAGGCCGCGCGCCTGTCGACCTCGGACTTCGTGGCCGGCACCTTGCGCGAGGCGATCGTCTCGGGCCAGCTCGGCAGCGGCACCCTGCTCAAGCAGGACGAACTGGCGGAACGCTTTCATGTCAGCAAGATCCCGGTGCGCGAGGCGCTCAAGCGGCTCGAGGCCGAGGGGCTGGTCAGCTTCATCCGCAACAAGGGCGCGCTGGTGGCGTCGATGTCGCCCGACGAGATCTGGGAATATGTCGAGATCCGCGCCATGCTCGAGGCGCGTGCCGCCGAGCTGTCGGCGCCCCGCATCAGCGACGCCAACCTGGACAAGGCCCGCGCCGCGCTCGAGGCCTTCGGCTCCGAGCGCAACCCGGCCCGCTGGGGCGAGCTCAACTGGCAGCTGCATTCCGCCCTCTATGGCGACGCCCAGCGCCCGGTGCTGCTGGCGGAAATCCGTTCCCTGTACGACAAGGTGGAACGCTTCGTGCGTGCACTCCTGGCCGTGACCCCCGAATTGCCGAAAACCCAGCGCGAGCATCACATCATCATCGATGCGTTTGCCGCCCGGGATGCGGAGAGGGCGGCAACTCTGACTCGGGCCCATGTGCTCGATGGCGGAGCCTCCCTGGTGAAGTACCTCTCCGAGCACCGCGCCGAACCGCGCACGAGTCCCGTCTGATCCCTCCATTCCAAGGAAATAGCCATGAAAAAAGCGTTGATTGCTAGCGCGGTGTTTGCCGCCCTGTCGGGTGCTGCCGTCGCCGATACGGTGGTCGCCATTGCCGGTCCGATGTCGGGTCAGTACGCCTCGGCCGGCGACCAGATCAGGAAGGGCGCCGAGATGGCGATCGCCGACATCAACGCCCGCGGCGGCGTGCTGGGCCAGAAGCTGGTGCTCGAAGTCGGCGACGACGCCTGCGATCCCAAGCAGGCGGTGGCAGTGGCCAACCAGATGGTCAACAAGAAGATCGTCTTCATGCACGGCCACTGGTGCTCTTCGTCCACCATTCCGGCGTCCGAGGTCTATCTGGAGTCCAGCATTCCGATGGCCACGGTCTCGACCAACCCCAAGGTCACCGACCGCGGCCTGAAGAACGTGTTCGCGATCGCCGGCCGTGACGACCAGCAGGGTCAGGTCGCCGGTGCTTACCTGGCCGACCATTTCAAGGGCAAGAAGATCGCCGTCGTCGACGACAAGAGCGCCTACGGCAAGGGCCTGGCCGACGAGATCGCCAAGGCCATGGAAGGCAAGGCCATGGAAGGCAAGGGCGCCAAGCCCGCGCTGCGCGAGTCGATCACCGCCGGCGAGAAGGACTACTCGGGCCTGATCGCCAAGCTCAAGCAGGCCGGCGTCGAGGTGATGGCCTTTGGCGGCTACCACACCGAAGTCGCGCTGATCCTGCGCCAGGCCGAGCAGGCCAAGCTCAACCTGACCGTGCTGGGTGGCGACACCATGTCCAACACCGAACTGGTGACCGCCGCCGGCAAGGCTTCCAACAACGTGCTGTTCACCTTTGGCCCGGATGCGCGCAAGAACCCGGCCGCCGCCCCGATCGTCAAGAAGTTCCGCGACGCCAAGGTCGAGCCCGAAGGCTATGTGCTGTACGCCTACGCCGCCTTCCAGCTGTTCGAGCAGGCCGCCAAGAGCGCCAACAGCGTCAAGTACAACGAGCTCGAGAAGAGCCTGCGCAGCGGCAACTTCGACACCGTGCTCGGCAAGATGTCCTTCGATGCCAAGGGCAACAGCAAGGCACCGGCCTTTGTCGTCTACCAGTGGAAAGACGGCAAGTACGACTACGTCAAGTGATCCCGGCTCCGTGCCGCCGGCACCGGATCTGACCGTTTTTCTCTCACTGGTCCCCCGCGCATCGCCCTGATGCCGGCGGGGCTGCCGGGCCCGGGACTTTCCGGGCCCGGTTTCATTGCCTCATTGCAGGAGGATCCGGAACATGCTTGCCCATGCCTTCCAACAACTCATCAACGGACTGGCCCTGGGCTCGGTCTACGGCCTGATCGCCATCGGCTACACCATGGTGTACGGCATCATCGGCATGATCAACTTTGCCCATGGCGACATCTACATGGTGTCGGCCTTCATCGCGGTGACCAGCTTCACCCTGCTGGCGGCGCTGGGCGTGACATCGGTGCCGTTGGCGCTGCTGATCGTGCTGGTGGTCGCGATCGTGCTGACCTCGGCCTACGGCTGGAGCGTCGAGCGCATCGCCTATCGCCCGCTGCGCGGCGCGCCCCGGCTGGCGCCGCTGATCTCGGCCATCGGCATGTCGATCTTCCTGCAGAACATGGTGCAGGTCAGCCAGGGCGCGCGCGTCAAGCCGATTCCGCCGCTGCTGACCGGCGGCATCGACCTGTTCACGCATGACGGCGTGACGGTGTCGTTCGCCTACAGCCAGATGCTGATCATCGTCGTGACGCTGGCGCTGATGCTGGGCTTCACCTACCTGATCACGCGCACCTCTTTCGGCCGTCAGCAACGTGCCTGCGAGCAGGACCGCACCATGACGGCGCTGCTGGGCATCAACGTCGACCGCACGATTTCGCTGACCTTCATGATCGGCGCCGCGCTGGCGGCAGTCGCCGGCGTGCTGGTCACGGTCTATTACGGCGTGGTCGATTTCTACATCGGCTTCGTCGCCGGCATCAAGGCCTTCACCGCCGCGGTGCTTGGCGGCGTGGGCTCGCTGCCGGGTGCGATGCTGGGCGGGCTGATCATCGGCCTGCTCGAGGCGTTCTGGGCCGCCTATCTCTCGCCCGAATACAAGGATGTCGCCACCTTCGCGATCCTGATCCTGGTTTTGATGCTCCGTCCCAGCGGTCTGCTCGGGCGGCCTGAAGTGGAGAAAGTCTAATGACTGCTGTGATCCAGACCTCGCACGCGCCGACCTGGTCCGAGCGCCTGAAAGATGCCGGCGGCGTGGCCTTCGTGGCCCTCGTGCTGGGCATTCCCATGATCGGACTGACCACGGTCGACGCGGGCGGCATGCTCGAAGTCAGGACGCGCTGGGCCGCGCTGGGCCTGTTCATCCTGCTGGCCTTCCTGGGCCGCCTGCTGTTTGCCGCGCTCGGTGACCGGCTGCGCGTGCGTCAGCGCGCCAAGGCCAGGCTCGGCAGCGCGCCCGCAACGAGCAGCCGCCGTCCGGTGCTGCTCAAGGCCCTGGGCTGGGGCCTGCTCGGCCTGTCGCTGGCGCTGCCAATATTCTGGGGCGGCAACCGCTATGTCATCGACACCGCCACCACGGTGCTGATCTACATCATGCTGGGCTGGGGCCTGAACGTGGTGGTCGGCCTGGCGGGCCTGCTCGACCTGGGCTATGTCGCCTTCTACGCGGTCGGCGCCTACAGCTACGCGCTGCTGTCGACCCAGTTCGGCTGGGGCTTCTGGGAGGCGCTGCCGGTCGCCGGTGGCGCGGCCGCCGCCTTCGGCCTGCTGCTGGGCTGGCCCACGCTGCGCCTGCGCGGCGACTACCTCGCGATCGTGACCCTGGGTTTCGGCGAGATCATCCGCATCATCCTGGTCAACTGGACCGACCTGTCCGGCGGGCCCAACGGCATCTCGTCGATCCCGCGTCCGACCTTCTTCGGGCTGCCGTTCAAGCCGCCGAGCGATGACGGACCGGCCACCTTCGCGGGCTTCTTCGGGCTGGAATACGTACCCGAGCAGCGGGTGGTGTTCCTGTACTGCCTGATCCTGGCGCTGGCGCTGCTGACCAACCTGTTCGTCAGCCGGATGCGCAAGCTGCCGATCGGCCGCGCCTGGGAAGCCATGCGCGAGGACGAGATCGCCTGCAAGGCGCTCGGCATGAACGTGACCAACGTCAAGCTGTCGGCCTTCGCGCTTGGCGCGATGCTGGGCGGCTTCGCCGGCGTGTTCTTTGCCGCGCGCCAGGGCTTCATCTCGCCCGAGTCCTTCGTGTTCTCGGAGTCGGCCATCATCCTGGCGATCGTGGTGCTGGGCGGCATGGGCAGCCAGCTCGGGGTCGTGCTGGCCTCGCTGGTGCTGGTGCTGATTCCCGAAGTCGGCCGCGATTTCGCCGAATACCGGATGCTGATCTTCGGCGCCGCGATGATCCTGATCATGGTCTGGAAGCCGGGCGGCCTGCTGTCGCACCGCGAGCCGACGCTCAAGGCACCTTCGTCCTTCATCCGCCAGTCGAAACGGGAGGCCGCATGAGCCCCATTCTGCAAGTCGATCATCTGACCATGCGCTTTGGCGGCCTGACCGCCATCGGCGACCTGTCCTTCGCCGCGCCGGCGCGCCAGGTGACCTCGATCATCGGCCCCAACGGCGCCGGCAAGACCACGCTGTTCAACTGCATCACCGGCTTCTACAAGCCGACCGAGGGCAGCGTGCGGCTGCAGCATCCGGTGGCGGGCGAGATCCGGCTCGAGTCGCTGGCCAGCCATCGCGTCGCGCGCGACGCCCAGGTGGTGCGGACCTTCCAGAACATCCGCCTGTTCCCGAAGATGACGGTGCTCGAGAACCTGATCGTGGCCCAGCACAACATGCTGCAGGGGGCCTCGGTGTTCTCGCTGGCCGGCCTGCTCGGACTGCCGTCCTACCGCCGCGCCGAAACCGCCGCACTCGAAAAGGCGCTGAACTGGCTCGAGCGGCTCGGCCTGCTGGCGCTGGCCGATACCCCGGCCGGTGAACTGCCCTACGGCACCCAGCGCCGGATCGAGATCGCGCGCGCGCTGTGCGTCAACCCGGTGCTGCTGTGCCTCGACGAACCCGCCGCCGGCCTGAACCCGCGCGAATCGGCCGAGCTCAACCAGCTGCTGCTGCAGCTCTCGCGCGAGGAGGGCGTGTCGGTGCTGCTGATCGAGCATGACATGAGCGTGGTGATGAAGGTCTCGGACCATATCGTGGTGCTCAACTACGGTTGCAAGATCGCCGAGGGCCAGCCGCTCGAGATCCAGAACAACCCGCAGGTGATCAAGGCCTATCTGGGCGAAGACGACTCCGAGGAGGTCGCGGCATGAGCTTGTTGAAACTGTCGGGGGTGCATACCCATTACGGCCATATCCACGCCCTCAAGGGCCTCGACCTCGAGGTGGCGACCGGCGAGGTCGTGACCCTGATCGGTGCCAACGGCGCCGGCAAGTCGACGCTGATGATGACGCTGTTCGGTGCGCCGCGCGCCAGCGCCGGCCGGATCGTGTTCGAGGGCGAGGACATCACGCGGCTGAACCCGCACGAGGTCAGCCGGCGCGGCATCGCGCTGGTGCCCGAGGGCCGCCGGATCTTCCCGCGCATGACGGTGCTCGAGAACATCCAGATCGGCGCCACCTTCGCCGATCCGGCCAACTTCGATGCCGACCTCCAGCGCATGTTCGCGATGTTCCCGATCCTCGAGCAACGGCTGGCGCAGCGCGCCGGCACGCTGTCGGGCGGCGAGCAGCAGATGCTGGCGATCGCGCGCGCGCTGATGGGTCGGCCCAAGCTGCTGATGCTCGACGAGCCCTCGCTCGGCCTGGCGCCGATCTACATCCGCCGCGTGTTCGAGATCATCCGCGAGCTCAACCGCGACTACGGCATGACCATCCTGCTGGTCGAGCAGAACGCGCACCACGCGCTGCGCGTGGCGCACCGCGGCTATGTGCTGCAGCATGGCGAGGTTGTGCTGTCGGGCAGCGGTGCCGAGCTGCTGGCCAGCCCCGAGGTGCGCGCCGCCTATCTGGAGGCCGGACATTGAGCCAGACCGAGCGTCCGGTGCCGCGCGGCCTGCCCTTCGTCGTGCTGGGCATCGGGCTGCTGGCCATTTCCTTCGGCGCCATCCTGGCCCGCTATGCCCAGGCGGCGCAGATCCCGTCGCTGGCCGTGGCCGCCTGGCGGCTCGGACTGGCCGCGCTGCTGGTCACGCCGCTGGTGCTGCGGCCCTGGCTCGGCCTGGCCGGCGCCTTAAGGCGCCAGGGCGCGGGCCCGCTGCTCACGCGGCGCCAGCTCGGGCTGGCGCTGGCGGCCGGCCTGTGTCTGGCCGGGCATTTCGGCACCTGGATCACCTCGCTCGAATACACCTCGGTCGCCTCGTCGACCTCGCTGGTGACGACCAATCCGCTCTGGATCGGCATCGCCTCCTTCGTGCTGTTCCGCGAGGTGCCCAACCGGTTCCTGCTGGCCGGCATAGTCCTGTCGCTGCTGGGCTCGCTGCTGATTTTCGTCTCGGACAGCCAGCAGGCGGGCAGCGGCGCCAACCCGATGCTCGGCAACGGCCTGGCCATTGTCGGCTCCTGGTGCTTTTCGGCCTATCTGATGATCGGCCGCCGCCTGCGCGCCAGCCTGACCTTGACGCTCTACATCTGGCTGGCCTACGGCATTGCCGCGCTGTTCCTGTTCGGCGCCAGCGCCGCGCTGGCCCAGCCGATGCTGGACTTCAGCTCGCTGGGCTGGCTGGCGCTGATCGGCATGGCGCTCGGGCCGCAACTGGTCGGCCACACCAGCTACAACTGGGCCCTCAAGCATGTCTCGCCGGCCTTCGTCGCGGTGGTGACGCTGGGCGAGCCGGTCGGCTGTGCCCTGATGGCCTACCTGTTCTTCGGCGAAACCCTGGCGCCGCTGCAGTCGGTCGGCTTCGGGCTGCTGCTGGTGGGCATCTACCTCGCGGCGCGCAGCGAGCGCTGAGTCCGGGCTCTTGGGCTGGGTGGCCGGGCCAGGCCTGGCGCTCAGCCGGTTCGCTGCAGCGCCCGCACCCGGTTCACCGCCATCGCCGCCGCGGCGGTCCGGGTCTCGACCCCGAGCTTGCCGTGGATGCGCTCGAGGTGCTTCTTGACCGTGGCCGGGCTGGCGCCCAGGATGTCGGCGATGTCACGGTTGATCTTGCCCTGCGCGACCCAGTACAGCACCTCGGCCTCGCGCGCGGTCAGGCCGAAGGCGCTGCCCAGGGCCTCGATCGCGCTGCCGTCCGAGCTTTCCTCCATCACGATCAGCCATTCGCCTTCGGGGCTGTCGTCCGAGCATTCGGCTTCGCCCAGGCGGCGGTGCAGCCGGAAGGTCAGCCGGCTCGGGCCCTGGTCCAGGTGCAGGCGCGGCGGTTCGAGCTGGCGTTGCGCCTCGGGCAGGTGGCGGCGCAGCCATTGCAGCACCGGCTCGGGCGTCAGCGGCGACTCGGTGCCGCAATGGCGCCGCAGCAGCTCGCGCGCCAGCGGGGTCTGCCACATCAGCCGGCCGTCGCGCGCGCGCACCGTGATGGTCGCGTAGCCGAAGGCGTCGAGCGCGTTGCGCGCCTGCTGGCGTTCGAGCGCGCCGAGCCGGGCCTGGCGCGCCGCGCGCAGGTGCACCCCCATGCGCGCCATCACCTCGAGCGGCTTGACCGGCTTGGTCACGTAGTCGACCCCGCCAGCCGCCAGCGCCTTGACCAGATGCTCGGTCTCGGTCAGCCCGGTCATGAACAGGATCGGGATCTGCGCCAGCTCCGGGTCGGCCTTGAGCCGGCGCGCGACCTCGAAGCCGTCGATGCCGGGCATCAGCGCGTCGAGCAGGATCACGTCGGGCCGGGCCTGGGCGGCGCGCGCCAGCGCGGACTGGCCGTCGAGCGCGACCAGCACGGTGTAGCCGGCGGCGTCGAGCGCGTCGTGCAGCGGCGCGATGTTGTCGGGCATGTCATCGACCAGCAGCACGACGGCGTCGTCCGGGTCGGCGTTCAGGGGGGCAGGGTGCACAGGGGGTCTCCTGCCGCCGGCTGCGGCTGCAGCGCGGCGACGATGGTCTCGAAGCGGAATTCGCGCGCCAGCGCCTGCAACTGAGCCAGCCAGTCCGCGCATTCGGGATGGCTGGCCTGCAGCGCGCTGGCACGCTGCACGAAGCCGCGGTAGTAGCCCAGCCGCGCGAGCTCGAGCAGGCTGTCGGCCGCCTCGGCGGGCAGGCCCGGGCCGGTCGGGGCGGTCAGCAGGGCGGCGTTGGCACCAGCCGGTCCCTGGCTCGCGGCCGGATCGGCACCGGTGCCTGCCTCGGCCTTGCGCTGCCACTGCAGGTCGAGCCGGCGCTGCAGCCAGTCCAGCAGGTCCAGCCGCCGCACCGGCTTGACCAGGAAGTCTTCGGGCGGCAGGCCGATGTCGTTGTCCAGTCCCCGGTCGAAGGCATTGGCCGAGACGATCGCCAGCGCCGGTGCCGGCTGCAGGTTCAGCGCCTGGACATGGCGCAGCGTTTCCCAGCCGTCCATGCCCGGCATCGCCAGGTCCATGAAGATGGCGTCGGGCCGCAGACCCGCCTGCAGCTGGGCCAGCGCGTCCTCGCCCTGGGTCGCCAGGCTGACCGCGAAGCCCAGCGGCTCGAGCCAGCGCGCCAGCAGCTGGCGGTCGGCCTCCTCGTTGTCGACCACCAGCAGCTGCCGGCGCGGTCCTTCATAGCCGGCGGCGTCGCCAGCCTGGGTCCGCGCCGGCCCGCTGACCCGCAGGGTGCCGGCCGGCCGGGCATGCAGCTCGGGCAGGAACAGGCGCAGCCGGAAGGTGGTGCCACGGCCGGGCTCGCTCTGCGCGCTGAGCTCGCCGCCCATCAGCTCGGCCAGCATGCGGGCGATCGTCAGGCCCAGGCCCGAGCCGGGCGCGCTGGCGCTCGCCGCGCTCGCCGCGCGCGCGAAGGGCTCGAACACCCGGGCCAGCTCGGCCGGCGCGATGCCGGGGCCGGTGTCGACGATCTCGAAGGTCGCCATCTGGCGCGCGTAGCGCAGCGTCAGCCGGACCTCGCCCCGACTCGTGAACTTGACCGCGTTGCCCAGCAGGTTGATCAGGATCTGGCGCAGCCGCTGCTCGTCGCTGCGCACGGCGGCCGGCCAGTGCTCGGGGCCGTCGAAGCCGAAGCGCAGGCCCTTGGCCGCCGCCTGCAGCTCGAACATCTGCGCCACCTCCTGCAGCAGCGCGCGCAGGTCGACCGGGCCCGGCTGCAGCGCGAGCTTGCCGGACTCGATGCGCGCGATGTCGAGCGTGCCCTCGATCAGCGACAGCAGATGCTCGCCGCCGCGCAGGATGACGCGGATCGCATGCGCGCGCTGCTGGCCCAGCTCGCCGTCCTGCTGCAGCAGCTGGGCATAGCCCAGGATGCTGTTGAGCGGCGTGCGCAGCTCGTGGCTGATGTTGCTGATGTAGCGCGTCTTGGCCTGGTTGGCCTGGTCGGCCTGGGCCCGCGCCGCCTCGGCGACCTGGCGCGCCTGCTGCAGCTGCAGGTCGGTGTGATGGTGCGACTCGATCTCGCGCAGCAGCAGGCCGGTCTGGCGGTTCGACTCCTGCTGCGCGACGGCGCGGCTCTTGTGCGTCAGCACCAGCCACCAGGCCACGATCGCGAACGCCAGCAGCAGCGCCGCATAGATCTTGGCGTAGCCCGCGCGCAGCGCCCGCTGCAGCGCGTCCAGCGAGTCGGGCGTCGCCGGCAGCTCGGCCAGCCCGCTCCATTCCTGCCGATAGAGCAGGCCCAGCAGGCCGGCCAGCAGCAGCGCGACCACCAGCATCAGCAGCAGGTAATGCGCCAGTCCACCGTCCAGATGCGGCCAGCAGCGGTGCGGCGTCAGCCAGCGCAGCGCCCCGGTCCATTGCACCGCCAGGCTGGCGTGCGGCTTGCAGCGGTCGCCGCAGCGCGCGTCGAGCGTGCAGCACAGCGAGCAGATCCGGCCCTGGTAGGCCGGGCAGTAGGCGCTGTCGGGCGTCTCGTACTCGCGCTCGCAGACCACGCAGCGCACCAGCCTCGGCACCGCCTGACCCGTCTGACTGCCGCCAGCCCCAGCGCAGCCTGAACCGGTACAGCCCGCACCGGCACAGCCGGCCGCGCTGACGCCGTCGTCCTGGCTGGCGTCGGCCTCGGGCGGGCGCGCCAGGTAGTAGCTGCCCCGCGTGGCCCAGGCGATCAGCGGCGAGGCGATCAGCGCGGTCGCCATCGCGACCAGGGCCGAGAAGGCCTGGGCCGCCGGGCCGAACAGGCCCAGGTGGGCGCTGATCGACAGCAGCGAGGCCAGCAGCATCGCGCCGACGCCGACCGGGTTGATGTCGTACAGGTAGGCGCGCCGGAACTCGATGCCGGGCGGCGACCAGCCCAGCGGCTTGTTGATCACGAGGTCGGCCACCACCGTCATGATCCAGGCGATTGCCAGATTGGCATAGAGCCCGAGCACATCGCCCAGCGCCTGGAACAGGTCCATCTCCATCAGCATCAGCGCGATCGCGGCATTGAACAGCACCCAGACCACCCGGCCCGGGTGGCTGTGCGTCAGGCGCGAGAAGAAGTTGCTCCAGGCCAGTGAGCCGGCATAGGCGTTGGTGACATTGATCTTGAGCTGCGACAGCACGACGAACAGCGCGGTGGCCCAGACCGCCCAGCGGTAAGGCAGCAGCGTTTCCCAGGCCGTCAGATACATCTGGTTCGGATCGACCGCGCGCTCGGCCGACACCATGTTCGACAGCGCCAGCCAGGCCAGCACCGCGCCGCCCAGCATCTTGAGCACGCCCGGCAGCACCCAGCCCGGCCCGCCGGCCAGCACCGCCAGCCACCAGTGCAGGCGCCGGCCCGGCTGTGGCGCCGGCATGAAGCGCAGGTAATCGGCCTGCTCGCCCATCTGCGTGATCAGTGCCACGCCCACGGTCAGGCCGGCACCAAACAGGTGCCAGTCGAACATCCGTCCCTGGCCTGATTCCCCGGCGTAGTGCGTGATGCCTTCCCATGCACCAGGTTCGAGCATCCAGACCGCGCCATAAGGCAGCAGCATCAGCAGCAGCCAGAGCGCCTGGGTCCAGACCTGGAAGCGGCTGATCGCGGCAATGCCATGCATCACGAGCGGGATCACCGCCAGCGCGCAGATCAGGTAGCCCCAGGCCGGCGGGATGCCGAGCGCGAGCTCGAGCGCATAGGCCATCACGGCCGCCTCGAGCGCGAAGAAGATGAAGGTGAACGACGCGTAGAGCAGCGAGGTCAGCGTCGAGCCGATGTAGCCGAAGCCGGCGCCGCGCGTCAGCAGGTCCATGTCGACGCCGTGGCGCGCCGCGTAGACGCTGATCGGCAGCCCGGCCAGGAAGATCAGCAGCCCGGCGCTCAGGATGGCCCAGACCGCGTTGACGAAGCCGTACTGGACCAGCAGCGTGGCGCCGACCGCCTCCAGCACCAGGAACGAGGCGACGCTGAAGGCGGTGTTGGCGACCCGCCATTCCGAGCCGATCCGCGAGCGCTGCGGCGTGTAGCGCAGCGCGTAGTCCTCCAGCGTCTCGCTGGCGACCCAGCGGTTGTAGTCGCGCCTGAGCTTGACGATGCGTTGCGGGGCGGCGGCCTGGGACGTATCAGGCGTGGTCGGGGGGCGGTTCACCTTGGGTGTCGTGCAGCTTTCGTGCCACCGCGCGGCGTGGCGGGCACGGCTCTTGCAAAAGGCCAGCCATGGACCTGACCCCGCGCGAAAAAGACAAGCTGCTGATCTTCACCGCTGCCCTGCTGGCCGAGCGCCGGCGCGCCCGCGGCCTGAAACTGAACTACCCGGAGGCGGTCGCGCTGATCAGCGCCGCCGTGATGGAGGGCGCGCGCGACGGCCGCAGCGTGGCCGAGCTCATGAGCGCGGGCCGCGAGATCCTGACCCGGGCCGACGTGATGGACGGCATCCCCGAGCTGATCCCCGACATCCAGATCGAGGCCACCTTCCCCGACGGCACCAAGCTGGTCACGGTGCACCAGCCGATCGCCTGATTCAACCCTCCACCGCGAGCACGCCACCATGACCTCCCTGCTGATTCCCCTGATGGCCGCGATCGCCGTCTCCGCTCCGACCGCCGTGCTGGCCCATGACGGCCACGGCCTGCTCGGCTCGCACTGGCACTCGACTGACGTGCTGGGCTTTGTCGCCGTGTTCGTGATCGCGCTGGCCGCCTCGCTCTGGTCCAAGCGCTAAGTGAGCAGCGCCATGATCCCGGGCCAATACCTGCTCGAAGACGGCGAGCTGCTGCTCAACCCCGGCCGCCGCAGCCTGACGCTGGTGGTCCGCAATACCGCCGACCGGCCGATCCAGGTCGGCTCCCACTACCACTTCGCCGAGACCAACGGCGCGCTCGACTTCGACCGCGCGGCCGCGCACGGCATGCGGCTCAACATCGCTTCGGGCACCGCGGTGCGCTTCGAGCCCGGCCAGCAGCGCACGGTCGAGCTGGTCGACTACGCCGGCGAGCGGGTCGCGACCGGTTTTCGCGGCCTGGTCAACGGCGCGCTCGATTCCCGCGCTCCCCTCGCTGCGGCCTGAGAACAAGGACATCCATGGCAACCATTTCCCGCCGCGCCTATGCCGACATGTTCGGCCCCACCGTGGGCGACCGCGTGCGCCTGGCCGATACCGACCTGCTGATCGAGGTCGAGCGCGACTACACCCTGGCCGCTGGCGGCGGCTTGCGTGATGCCCAGGGCCGCCCGCTCGGCTATGGCGAGGAGGTCAAGTTCGGCGGCGGCAAGACCATCCGCGACGGCATGGGCCAGGGCCAGCGCAGCCGGGCCCAGGGCGCGGTCGACCTGGTCATCACCAATGCGCTGATCATCGACCACTGGGGCATCGTCAAGGCCGACATCGGCGTGCTCGACGGCCGCATCTGCGCCATCGGCAAGGCAGGCAACCCCGACATCCAGCCCGGCGTCGACATCGTGATCGGCCCCGGCACCGAGGTGCTGGCGGGCGAGGGCATGATCGTCACCGCCGGCGGCCACGACAGCCATATCCACTTCATCTGCCCGCAGCAGATCGAGGAGGCGCTCTACTCGGGCATCACCACCATGACCGGCGGCGGCACCGGCCCGGCGACCGGCACCAACGCCACCACCTGTACCAGCGGGCCCTGGTACATGGAGCGCATGCTGCAGGCGGCCGAGGCGTTTCCGATGAACATCGGCTTCCTCGGCAAGGGCAATGCCAGCCAGCCGCAGGGGCTGCTCGAGCAGATCGAGGCCGGCGCGATCGGCCTGAAATTGCACGAGGACTGGGGCACGACGCCAGCGGCGATCGACAACTGCCTCAACGTGGCCGAGGAGACCGACACCCAGGTCGCGATCCACACCGACACGCTCAACGAGTCCGGCTTCGTCGAGGACACGCTGGCGGCCTTCAAGGGCCGCACCATCCACACCTTCCATTGCGAAGGCGCCGGTGGCGGCCACGCGCCCGACATCCTCAAGGTGGTCGGCGAGGCCAATGTGCTGCCTTCGTCGACCAACCCGACAAGACCCTACACCGTCAACACGCTCGACGAGCATGTCGACATGCTGATGGTCTGCCACCACCTCGACCCGGCCATCCCCGAGGACCTGGCCTTCGCCGAGAGCCGGATCCGGCGCGAGACCATCGCGGCCGAGGACATCCTGCACGACCTCGGCGCGATCAGCATCATGAGCAGCGACAGCCAGGCCATGGGCCGGGTCGGCGAGGTCATCACCCGCACCTGGCAGACCGCGCACAAGATGAAGCAGCAGCGCGGCTGGCTGGCACCCAGCGAGGGCCGCGGCGAAGCGGTCGAGCGCGACAGCCGCAACGACAACTTCCGCGTCAAGCGCTACATCGCCAAGTACAGCATCAACCCCGCGATCGCGCATGGCATCAGCCACGAGATCGGCTCGGTCGAGGTCGGCAAATGGGCCGACCTGGTGCTGTGGAAGCCGGCCTTCTTCGGCGTCAAGCCGGCGCTGGTCCTCAAGGGCGGCATGATCGCCGCCGCGCTGATGGGCGACCCGAATGCCTCGATCCCGACGCCGCAGCCGGTGCATTACCGCCCGATGTTCGGCGCCTATGGCGGCGCGCTGGCGCGCAGCTCGCTGACCTTCGTCTCGCAGGCCGGACTCGACGCGGGCATCGGCGCACGCTTCGGGCTGCAGAAACGCCTGGTCGCGGTCAAGGGCTGCCGCAGCGCCAACAAGGCCGCGATGCGGCTCAACGACTACGCGCCGCGCATGGAGATCGACGCCCAGACCTACGCGGTGCGCGCCGACGGTCAGTTGCTGACCTGCGAGCCGGCCCACAGCCTGCCGATGGCGCAGCGTTACTTCCTGTTCTGATCATGCTGCACGCCTCCAAACGCATTGCGCAGGGCGCCGGTCTGGCGCCCGTGCTGCTCCAGCGCGCGCCCACGCTGACGCTGGACTGGGACCTGCGCCAGAAGAGCCGCTTCGACTGCGAGGACAGCGAAGGACGGCGCATCGGCGTCTTCCTGCCGCGCGGCACGCTGCTGCGCGGCGACGACATGCTGGTCACGCTCGACGGTACCCTGCTGCGCGTGGTCGCCGCGTCGCAGCCGCTGCTGCGCATCACGCATTGCGTCGAACACGGCAGCCCGTTCGACCTGCTGCGCGCGGCCTATCACCTGGGCAACCGCCATGTGCCGATCGAGCTCAAGCCCGACCACCTGAAGATCGAACCCGACCATGTGCTGGCCGACATGCTGCGCCAGATGCACCTGATCGTGGCCGAGGCCTGCGAGGCCTTCGAGCCCGAGGCCGGTGCCTACGGCGAGCATGCCACCATGGGCCACGACCATGGCGGCGGGCACCACGGATCGGCAGCGGGCCATTCCCATGAACCTGGCCATGACTATGGACATTGATTCCGCCGCGCTGCTGCCCCTGATGTGGCTGGCCTCGCCAGCGCTGCCGGTCGGCGGCTTTTCCTATTCCGAAGGCCTCGAGCCCGCGGTCGAGGCCGGCCGGGTGCGCGACGAGGCCAGCGCCGCCGACTGGCTGGCCGACCAGCTCCAGCTCGGCCCGGCGCGCGCCGAGCTCGGCCTGATCGCGCAGGCGGTCGAGGCCTGGCGCCAGCAGGACTGGCCGACGCTGCTGCGCCTCGACCAGTGGGTGCGCAGCACGCGCGAGACCGCCGAGCTGCGCCTGCAAAGCGAGCAGATGGGGCGCTCGCTGATCGAGTGGCTCAAGTCGCTGCAGCGGCCCGACTTCTCGCTCCAGCAGCTGCCGCCGGCGCTGCAGGCCCCGACCTACCCGCTGGCCTACGCGCTGGCGCTGGCCGTCCAGCTGCCGGCCGGCCAGCCCCCGGCGCATGGCCTCTATGCCTACGCCTTCGGCTGGGCCGAGAACATGGTGCAGGCCGCGATCAAGTCCGTGCCGCTTGGCCAGAGCGCCGGCCAGCGCATCCTGCAGCGGCTCTGCGCCGAAATTCCCGCCGCCATCAGCCTGGCGCTGCGCCAGCGCGAGGACGAACGCCAGGCCTTCAGCCCGATGCTCGCGATCCTGTCGGCGCGCCACGAAACCCAGTATTCCCGTCTGTTCCGCTCATGAACGCTCCCACCCTGCACCAGATTCCCGGCCGCACCAAGATCCTGCCCCCGCTGCGCGTCGGCATCGGCGGCCCGGTCGGCTCCGGCAAGACCACGCTGCTCGAGATGCTTTGCAAGGCGATGCGCGCGCGCTACGACCTGATCGCGATCACCAACGACATCTACACCAAGGAAGACCAGCGCCTGCTCACGCTCAGCGGCGCGCTGCCGGCCGAGCGCATCATGGGGGTCGAGACCGGCGGCTGCCCGCACACCGCGATCCGCGAGGACGCCTCGATCAACCTCGAGGCGATCGACCGCATGCTCGAGCAGTTTCCCGATGCCGACATCGTCTTCATCGAGTCCGGCGGCGACAACCTGGCCGCGACCTTCAGCCCCGAGCTGTCCGACCTGACGATCTACGTGATCGACGTCGCCGCCGGCGAGAAGATCCCGCGCAAGGGCGGCCCCGGCATCACCAAGAGCGACCTGTTCGTGATCAACAAGACCGACCTCGCGCCCCATGTCGGCGCCGACCTCGAGGTCATGCGGCGCGACACCGCGCGCATGCGGCCCGACCATGAGCGCCGGCCCTGGTTCATGACCAACCTCAAGACCCTCGACGGCCTGGCCGACGTGGTGGGCTTCATCGAGCGCCGCGGCCTGCTGATCCAGTCCTGAAGTCGTCTCCAGCGCGGGCTCCGAGCCGCGCCGCAGCGACGAAAAAAAGCCGCTCCAGGGAGCGGCTTTGCAATTTTCGCCTGACCGGGCATGTAGCCCGGCAGTCAATCAGATGTAGAACAGGTGGCTGTCGAGCGCGCTCGAGGCCTTGGCCAGACGCTGTGCGGCCGACACCTTGGCGGCGCTCTGCACGGCGTGCTTTTCGATCGCCAGCAGGCGGGCGGCGGCGCGGGCCTGGGCGCGGCGGGCCGCCCACTGGTCCAGGCTGGCGACCGCGCGTGCGCTCATGCGGCGCACGGTGCCGGTCAGCAACAGGCTGCCACCGAACACCACGGCCCACAGGGCGACCCAGGCCAGGAACAGGTGGTCGTCGAGCCAGGTCTCGATCAGCTGGTCAGCCACCACGGCCAGGGCGGCTACGGAAGCGGCCAGCAGCAGGGCGGCCAGGCCGCGTGCATTCTCGGGCTTGGTCGACGGGTTGTAGCTGCGGGGGAACAGGGTGGCGGCGATATTCATGATTTTCTTTCCTCTGGGCGGTGAGTGTTGCACTGCAACAATCAATGGCGCGATCTTAGGGTAAACCCGCATTGCATGCCAATTTATTTTTGTAATGCAATATATTCACGTCGCATATGAATGAACTCAACTTCCGCACGCTGGACCTCAACCTGCTGCGCGTCTTCGACGAGGTGATGTCGGAGCGCAACCTGACCCGCGCTGCGCACAATCTCGCGACCACCCAGCCCGCCGTCAGCAATGCGCTACGCCGCCTGCGCGAGCTGCTCGGCGACGACCTGGTGCGACGTTCGGGCTATGGCGTCGAACCCACGCCGCTGGCGCTCACGCTCTGGCCCACGGTGCGCGACGCGCTGCGCCAGCTGCGTGACTCGCTCGCGCCGGGCGTGTTCGACCCGGCGCAGGCGCAGAACCATTTCGTGCTCGCGATGGCGGACTCGACCGCGACCAAGCTCGCGCCCGGCCTGGTCGAGATCCTGGCGCAAGAGGCGCCCGGGGTCACGCTGCGCGTGCTGCCGCTGACCACGCGCGACCCGCGTCCGCTGCTCGAGCAGGGCGAGGTCGACCTCGCGGTCGGCTATTTCCCCGGCGTGCTGACCGAACTGACCGCCAGCCACCTGCAGGAGAGCGCGACCCGCTTCCTCTATCAGCGCCTGTACGAGGGCCGCTATGTGGTCGTGATGCGGCGCGGCCACCCGCTGGCGGACCGGCCGCTGACCCTGGCCGATTTCTGTGCCGCGCGCCACCTATTGGTGAGCTTTTCCGGTCGGCCGTTCGGCTTCGTCGACGAGGCGCTGGCGGCCCAGGGCCTGGCGCGGCGCGTCGTGCTGACGGTCAACCAGTTCTTCACCGCCGGTCGCGTGGTCTCGACCTCCGACCTGCTGACGGTGCTGCCGTTGCATTTCATCGGTGCCACCGGCATGGAAGCCGAGCTGACCCACTGCGAGCTGCCGCTCGACCTGCCGCATGTCCATGTCGACGCGCTGTGGCGGCGCCAGCAGCATGGCCAGAGCTCGCACCGCTGGCTGCGCGAAGCGGTGTTTCGCGCCGTCGGCAAGGGGGTGCCCGCGTGAGGCTGCAACTGCTCAGCGACCTCCATCTCGAGGCCAATCCCCACTGCGTGATCGAGCCGGCCCCGGGCGCCGACCTGCTGGTGCTCGCGGGCGACATCGGCTCCTACCAGGCCCGCCACGCAGGTGTCATGACCGAGCCCGACTGGGGCTTGCGGCGTTTCTCGCCGCTGCCGCAGTACGCGGGCTGGCCGGTGCCGGTGCTGTTCGTGCCGGGCAACCACGAGTACGACGCGCTCGACTTCGACTGGGCCCATGCCGAACTGCGCGCCACCTGCGACCGGCTCGGCATCCGCTGGCTCGAACGCGAGCAGTGGCTGCACCAGGGCGTGCGCTTCGTCGGCACCACGCTCTGGTCCGACTACGATGCGCTCGCGCTGCGGGCCGAGCCGGCGCGCGCGTTGCAGCAGCGCGGCAAGGCGTTCCGGGCCGCCAATTTCTACCTCGAGAAGATGGCCACCCAGCGCGCCGGCGCGCTGTTCGACGCCGCCGCCATGCGCGAGCAGGCGCTGCTGTGCCAGCACTGGCTCGAGCAGGCCCTGGCCCAGCCGCATGACGGGCCGACCGTGGTCGTCACGCATTTCGCCCCCAGCCTGCGCAGCGCCGACCCGCGCTACGGCCTGACGCCGGGTACGGCGGGCTTTTGCAATGCGCTCGACGGCTGGCTCGAGCGGGCCGATCTCTGGCTGCACGGCCATCTGCACTGCCCGCATGACTACCGCGTCGGCCGCTGCCGCGTGGTCGCCAACCCGCTGGGCTACGCGGGCAAGCAGGAGCAGGAGGGGTTCTTGCCCGGGCTTTGTCTCGAGCTGGCGCACCGCGGCGCAGCCGGGCAATAAAAAAGCCGGTGCATGAGTCATGCACCGGCTTAAGAAATCGCATCTCTTTGGACGCTGGATCTGATGTTGTTGGACTTGTATTGTCTCCTCGGTCCTCTCGCTGTGCGACCGGCAGTTGAACTGTCCAGGTCTGCGAGTGAGCTGATTGTAGGGAGACGTACCGGTTCCGGGCATAGGGACTTACCCGAACAGGGCTGACCCTGTGCCCGGTCCCGCTCGCTGTCTGGCGGGGCTCAGGCCGCTGCTGCCACGGCCGCCGGTTCGGCCTCATCGAGCACGAACGGCACCCTGGCCGCCACCGCGCACAGCAGCTCGTAGGAAATCGTCCCGGCCGCCTGCGCCACCTCGTCCACCGGCAGCAGCGCGCCATGCCGGCTGCGGCCCCACAGCACCACCTCGTCCCCGGTCTGGCAGGGCGGGGCGTCGGCTTCCGCCGGCCCGAGGTCGACCGCCAGCATGTCCATGCTGATGCGCCCGACCAGCTGGCTGCGCACTCCCCTGACCAGCACCGGCGTGCCGCTGCCCGCGTGGCGCGGATAGCCGTCGGCATAGCCGCATGCCACGATGCCGATGCGCATCGTCGCCGGCGCGATGAAGGTCGAGCCGTAGCCGACCGATTCGCCGGCCTCGACCTGCTGCACCGCGATCAGCCGGCTTGCCAGCGTCATGGCCGGCTGCAGTTCCCAGTCCGCGCTGCGGTGCTCGGGGTGATCCGGTGCACTGCCGTAGAGCGCGATGCCGCCGCGTACCCAGTCGGCCGCCAGCGCGCCCGAGTCGAGATCGCGCTTGGCGTGGCGCAGCGTGGCGGCGCTGTTGCACAGGCTGCGCTCGCCCGGCAGGTCGCGCGTGGCGGCGGCGAAGGCCTCGAGCTGGTGTGCAATGCCATCGGCGCCGAAGCGCGCGCTGTCGGCATCGCTGAAATGCGTGATCAGCGAGATCTCGTCGACCTGGGGCAGGGCGTTGAGCCGGGCCCAGGCCGAGCGCAAGGCCGCCGGCCGGAAGCCGAGCCGGTTCATGCCCGAATTCATCTTCAGGAACACGCGGTGCGGCTGATGTGTCTTGTGCGCCGCCAGCCAGTCGATCTGCTCCTCGCAGTGCACCACATGCCAGAGGTTCAGGCGCGAGCAGAGCTCGAGGTCGCGCGCCTCGAAACAGCCCTCGAGCAGCAGGATCGGGCCACGCCAGTCCAGCGCGCGCAGCCGCTCGGCCTCGGCCAGGTCGAGCAGCGCAAAGCCGTCGGCGGCGCGCAGCGCGGGAAAGACCCGTTCCAGGCCATGGCCATAGGCGTTGGCCTTGACCACGGCCCAGAGGCGTGAGTCGGGCGCGGCGCGCTGCAGGCGCTCGAGGTTGTGGCGCAGGGCGCAAAGGTGTACGGTGGCAAGTATCGGACGCGGCATGGGCATGATGTTAGCAATGAAGCCGGGGCGTCGGGCCGGTCGGTGCTTGACTCGACATGCTATAAACCACGCCACCCGTGGAGTGAATCCCCGGCCAGCCCTTGATCCGCCTCGACAAGACTCTGTGACCCGTATCCCCAGCCCCCAGAACAGACACCCATGAAGCGCGGCTTCTACACCATCATGACGGCGCAGTTCTTCAGCTCGCTGGCCGACAATGCCCTGTTCGTCGTCGCCGTCGAGCTGCTGCGCAGCAGCCATGCCCCTGAATGGCAGCGCACGGCCTTGGTGCCGATGTTCGCGCTGTTCTATGTCGTGCTCGCGCCCTTTGTCGGCGCCTTTGCCGACGCCAAGCCCAAGGGGTGGGTCATGTTCATGAGCAATGCGATCAAGGTGCTGGGCTGTCTGCTGATGCTCACGCCGATGCACCCCCTGCTGGCGTTCTCGATCGTCGGTCTGGGCGCGGCGGCCTATTCGCCCGCCAAGTACGGCATCCTGACCGAGCTGCTGCCGCCCTCGCAGCTGGTCAAGGCCAACGGCTGGATCGAGGGGCTGACGATCGCGTCCATCATCCTCGGCGTGGTGCTCGGCGGCCAGATGGTCGGTCCCGTCCTCTCGAGCCGGCTGCTGGCATTCGACCTGCCGCTGATCGACACCGGCCTTGACACACCGGCCGAGGCCGCGATCGCCTGCCTGGTGCTGGTCTACGCGCTGGCGGCCTGGTTCAACACCCGCATCCCGCTGACCGGCGTGGCGCCGCGCCACATGCCGAGCAATCCGCTCGCGCTGCTGCCCGATTTCTGGACCTGCAACAGCCGGCTCTGGCGCGACCGCCTGGGCCAGATCTCGCTTTCGACCACCACGCTGTTCTGGGGTGTCAGCGGCAACCTGCGCTACATCGTGCTGGCCTGGGCGGCCGCTGCGCTGGGCTATGGCACCACCCAGGCGTCCAGCCTGGTCGGCGTGGTCGCGATCGGCACCGCAATCGGTGCGGTGGCGGCCTCGATGCGCATGCGGCTGGACCAGGCCACGCGCGTCATGCCGCTGGGCATTGCGATGGGCCTGCTGGTGGTGCTGATGAACGTGATCGACAACGTCTGGGCCGCGGCACCGTTCCTGATCCTGCTCGGCGCGCTGGGTGGCTTCCTGGTGGTGCCGATGAACGCGCTGCTGCAGCACCGCGGCCACAACCTGATGGGCGCCGGCCGCTCGATCGCGGTGCAGAACTTCAACGAGCAGACCTGCATCCTGTTCCTGGGCGGGCTCTACAGCTATTCGACCAGCGTCGGTCTGTCAGCCTTCGGTGCCATCACCGCCTTCGGCCTGGTGGTCGCGGCCGCGATGTGGCTGATCCAGCGCTGGCATGCGTACAACCAGCGCCAGCACCCGCACGAACTGCAGCGCCTGCTCGAGATCGCGCGCCGCGACGACCTGCACGGCTGAGCCTTCAGTCCTCGTAGCGGTTGACCGGCAAGCCCGGTACCTCGACCCGCAAGGCAAACACCGCGCCGCTGTCCGGATCGCGCTTGAGCGCGTCCGGTCCGAGCCCGCTGCGCGCCGTGGTCAGGAACAGGGTTCGCAGGTCTGGGCCGCCGAAGCACAGTCCGGTCGGGCGCTGCGCCGGGGTCGGGATGCGGGCCAGCAGCTGCCCCTTCGGGTCCAGGCACAGCACGCAGCCGCCGTCGAGCAGCGCGACCCAGTAGCGGCCCAGCCGGTCCACCGCCGCTCCTTGCGGTCTTGCCGGCACTTCATCTGCCGGGCCGGGTGGCCGGCGCCAGAAGGGCTGTGGATCTTTCAGCAGGGGCGGGTATTGGCCGGCGCTCGGCAGCGCACGGGTCTCGATCCAGCCGCGCTGGCCGTCGCCCCAGTAGAGCGTGCGGCCGTCGGGCGACCAGGTCAGGCCGCAGGACTCGATGACTCCGCTCGCGACCTGCAGCAGCTCGGGGTGGGGTCGGTCGCGGCGGCGCAGGCAGTACAGCCCGGCGACTGCCTGAGTCCCGGCCTCGACGCGAGTGCCGACCCAGAACCGGCCCCAGGGATCGCATTGACCGTCGTGGAAGCGCTGATGCGCCGGATCGTAGGGCGCCACCGCGATCTGCTGCGGCACATCCAGCCAGTTGGCCGACAGCAGGATGCCATTGCGCATCGCCATCAGCAGGGCGCCGCTGCGGCAGGGCGCGATGCTGCCGGGGGCCTGTGTCAGCTGCCAGAGTTCGATGCGACCGCTGGGCGGGTGCAGGCGCCAGATCCGTTCCTGGGCGCTGTCGACCCAGTACAGACGTTCCTGCTGCGGGTGCCAGAACGGCGAGGCACCCCAGGCACAGCTGGGCGCGGTCAGGCATTCCCAAGCCTGGCCGGCATGCAAGCTGACAGGCGTTGTGCTGTCCATGGACTGCCCCCCTTGCGGCGATGATAGGCCGCATTCGCTACACTGACAAACATGCTCTGGATCAAGTCGTTACACATCGTTTTCGTGGCCAGCTGGTTTGCCGGCCTGTTCTATCTGCCGCGCATCTTCGTCAACCTCGCGCAGGTCGAGCCCGCCAGCCTGGCCGAGCGCGATCGCCTGCTGCTGATGGCGCGCAAGCTCGCCCGCTTCATGACCATCCTGGCGCTGCCGGCGCTCGGGCTGGGACTCTGGCTCTGGCTGTATTACGGCATCGGCAAGGGACCGGGCAATGGCTGGATGCATGCCAAGCTGCTGCTGGTGCTGGTGCTGCTGGGCTATCACCATGCCTGTCAGCGCCTCCTCAAGGGCTTCGAGCGCGGCCAGAACCGCCGCAGTCATGTCTGGTTCCGCTGGTTCAACGAGCTACCGGTGATCATGATGCTGGTGATCGTGGTCCTGGTGGTCGTCAAGCCGTTCTGAGGCCGCCGCCCTGGGCCAGCCTATGCCGGCTTCCCGCCGCACCATCGCCGCGCCGCTGGCCCTGTGCTGGCTGGTCCTGATCGTTCACGCCAGCCTCTATCCCTTCAGCGGCTGGCGTTCGCAGGACATGCCGCCCTGGTCCTACCTCGCGGCACCCTGGTCGCCCTACTGGACTGGCTTCGACGTCTGGCTCAACCTGCTCGGCTACCTGCCGCTGGGCTTCCTGTTCGCGCTCGCGCTGGCGCGCAGCGGTCGCACCCGCTGGGCCTGGTTGCTCGGGCTGCTCGGGCCGGCGCTGCTGTCGCTGCTGCTCGAGGGGCTGCAAAGCTATCTGCCGCAGCGCGTGCCCTCGCGTCTCGACCTGCTGCTCAACGCGGCCGGTGGCGCCATCGGCGCGCTGCTGGCCTTGCTGTTCGTGCGCTTGCGCCTGATCACGCCCTGGAACCGTTTTCGCGAGGACTGGCTGAGCCACGAGCCGCCCGTCGGCTATGTCGTGCTGCTGCTGTGGCCGCTGGCGCTGCTCTACCCGACGCCCGTGCCCTACGGTCTGGGGCAGGTCTGGGCCCGTGCCCTGTCCGCGCTCGGGGACTGGCTGCAGGACACGCCGTTCTCGCAATGGCTGCCGGTCCAGGTCGAGGCGCCGGCCCTGAGCCCCCTGGTGCAGGCGCTGGTGGTCGCGCTGAGCCTGTGGACGCCCTTGCTGCTGGGCTTCGCGCAGCTGCCCCGGTTGCACCAGCGCCTGTGGCTGGTCCTGGCCTGGGGCCTGGTCGCGCCCGCTGCCGGTGCGCTGTCGGCCGCGCTGACCTACGGCCCGTCGCGCGCCTGGGACGGTTTCACGCCGCCGATCTGCCTCGGGCTCGGGTTGGCCGCCTCGCTCGGCCTGGCCGGCCTGTGGCTGTCGCGCCGCGCCAGCGCGGTGCTGCTGCTGCTGGCGCTGGGCCTGGCGCTGGGCCTGCTCAACGGCGCGCCCGAGAGCCCCTACTTCGCGGTCTCGCTCGGGGCCTGGTCGCAAGGGCCCTTCATGCGCATCCACGGACTGTCCCAGTGGCTGGGCTGGCTCTGGCCCTACGCCGCGCTCGGGGTTGGCCTGCGCCTGGCCCTGCGCATGCCTTCCCCCCACTACAATGCCCAGGCATGAGCGAACCGAACCGGAATCCCGACTCCTATTACGAGCGGCACATCTTCTTCTGCCTCAACCAGCGCGACAACGGCCAGGACTGCTGCGCCGCGCACGGCGCCCAGCAGGCCTTTGACCACTGCAAGGCCAGGGTCAAGCAACTCGGGCTGGCCGGGCCGGGTCAGGTCCGCGTCAACAAGGCCGGCTGCCTCGATCGCTGTGCCGGCGGCCCGATCGCCGTGGTCTATCCGGAAGCGGTCTGGTATAGCTTCTTCGACCAGGCCGACATCGACGAGATCGTCGAATCGCACCTGCGCGACGGCCAGGTGGTCGAGCGTCTGTTGACGCCGCCCGATGTCGGTCGCTGAAGGGACGCGCATGAACTCCCGCACCGAATACCTGCTGCAGGCCGGTCCGGCCGGCCGGCTCGAAGTCGCGATCGATCGCCCCGCGCTCGATGCGGTCCAGCGCGGCACCGCCGTGATCGCGCACCCGCACCCGCTGTTCGGCGGCACGATGCAGAACAAGGTGGTCGGCACGCTGGCACGCGCCTTCGTCCAGACCGGCTGGACCGCCGTGCGCTTCAACTTCCGTGGCATCGGCAACAGCGAAGGCAGCTACGACAACGGCGTCGGCGAAGTGCAGGACCTGCTGGCCGTGATCGAGGCCCAGGCGCCGACCGGCCCGCTGGCGCTGGCCGGCTTCTCCTTTGGCGGCTTCGTGACCGCCAGCGCCGTGGCCCAATTGCATGGCCGGCGCGAACCCGAGAAGCTGATCCTGGTCGGCACCGCGGCCAGCCGCTTCCAGGTGCCGCCGGTGCCGGTCGAGCTGCATCCGCGCACCCTGGTGCTGCACGGCGAGCAGGACGATACCGTGCCGCTGCAGGCGGCGCTGGACTGGGCAAGGCCGCAATTCCTGCCTGTGACCGTGATCCCGGGCGTCGAGCATTTCTTCCACGGCCAGCTGACCCTGCTCAAGGGCCTGGCCGTACGTCACCTGTCGCAGGCCTGATGGCCTGCCTTGCCGGGGCCGCTTGTGGCGCCGGCGTCCACCGAGAGTTTCCGATGTCCCCCAATTCCTCTGTCCTGCGCCGCTGGTCGGCGGCCGGCCTGCTGGCCGCTTCCTTGCTCTGCGCGCCCGGCGCGCAGGCGCAAGCTCCGGCAGCGCCTGAAATCGCCGCCCGTGCCTACCTGCTGCTCGACGTCACCTCGAACCAGATCCTGGCGGCCAAGGACATCGACATGCCGGTCGAGCCCGCCTCGCTGACCAAGCTCATGACCGCCTATGTGGTGTTCGATGCGCTGCGGGCCAAGAAGATCACGCTCGACCAGACCTTCGGTGTCAGCGAGCGTGCCTGGAAGATGCCGGGTTCGCGCATGTTCATCGACCCCAAGATGCAGGTCCGGGTCGAGGACCTGCTCAAGGGCATGATCGTCCAGTCCGGCAACGACGCCACCGTCGCGCTGGCCGAGGGCGTCGGCGGCACGGTCGAGCGCTTCGTCGAGCTCATGAACCAGCAGGCCAAGGTGCTCGGCATGAAGAGCACCGGCTACCGGAATCCCGAAGGCCTGACCGCGCCCGGCCACACCACGACCGCGCGCGACCTCAGCTTGCTCGCGACCCGCCTGATGCGCGACTTCCCCGAGTACGTCGGCTACTACGCGATCAAGCATTACCGCTACCCCGGCACGCCGGCGGCCAACGATAGCAACCGCAACCTGCTGCTGTTCCGTGACCCCTCGGTGGACGGACTCAAGACCGGCCACACCGATGCCGCCGGCTACTGCCTGGTCGCCACGGCCAAGCGCGATGTGCCGGCGCTGGGCAGCGGCGCCGCCGGCCAGCGCCGCCTGCTCAGCGTGATGCTGGGCACCTCGAGCGAGAACGCGCGCGCCACCGAAAGCCAGAAGCTGCTCAACTGGGGCTATACCGCCTATGAAACCGTGCGCCTGTTCCCGGCCGGCCAGCCGGTCGTGACGCCTGCGGTCTGGAAGGGCCAGGCCGCCGTCGTCAAGCTCGGCCGTCCGGAGGGCGTGGTCGTGAGCGTGCCGGCCGGCGAGGGTTCCAAGCTCAAGACCCAGATCCTGCGCCCCGACCCGCTGGTCGCGCCGCTGCAGAAGGGCCAGAGCCTCGGCACGCTGCGCGTGACCAACGCTGCCGGCGCGGTGGTGGTCGACAAGCCGCTGCTGGTGCTCGAGACGGTCGAGGAGTCGGGCCTGATCGGCCGGGCCTGGGACTCGCTGCGGCTCTGGATCAAGTGAGGCCAGGGCGGGTGCGTTTGCATTTTCTGGCGCCGCGTACTACAATCATGAGCTTTTCGGAATATTCCGAAGGGGATCCTGTTTTCGGGATTAGTTTAATTTCAAACGTTTAGGGACGTTTCAATGCCAACCATTAACCAACTCATCCGTCACGGGCGGGAGGTCGAAAAGACCAAATCCAAGTCGCCCGCGATGGAAAACTGCCCCCAGCGTCGCGGTGTCTGCACCCGTGTGTACACCACGACCCCGAAGAAGCCGAACTCCGCTCTGCGTAAGGTCGCCAAGGTTCGCCTGACCAACGGCTTCGAGGTCATCTCCTACATCGGCGGCGAAGGCCACAACCTGCAGGAACACAGCGTCGTGCTGGTTCGCGGCGGTCGTGTCAAGGACTTGCCGGGTGTGCGTTACCACATCGTTCGCGGCTCCCTCGACCTGCAAGGCGTCAAGGACCGTAAGCAGTCGCGCTCCAAGTACGGCGCGAAGAAGCCCAAGGCCAAATAAGCCAACGGTTCTGCTGAAAGCAAACAAGGTGCTGTTTCCCGCGTGGCGCGGCGAATCAGCGAAGTGACCCCAAGCGCATTTCCTGCGTGGGTCGAGTAAGTGGGAGTCCTGAATGGCTCTCGCGGTGTTTGAAAAGACGCCAACTGAAGCAACAGAGGTAAAAAATGCCACGTCGTCGCGAAGTCCCTAAACGTGAAATTCTGCCGGATCCCAAGTTCGGCAATGTCGAGCTGTCCAAGTTCATGAACGTGATCATGGAAGGCGGCAAGAAGGCGGTTGCCGAGCGCATCATTTACGGTGCACTCGAGCAGATGGAAAAGAAGACCGGCAAGGATCCGCTGGAACTCTTCACCACCGCCATCAACAACGTCAAGCCGATGGTGGAAGTCAAGTCCCGCCGCGTCGGTGGTGCCAACTACCAGGTGCCCGTTGAAGTGCGTCCGGTCCGTCGCCTGGCCCTGTCCATGCGCTGGCTCAAGGAAGCTGCCCGCAAGCGCAGCGAGAAATCCATGGCTCTGCGCCTGGCCAACGAACTGCTGGAAGCCAATGAAGGCCGTGGCGGCGCGATGAAGCGCCGTGACGAAGTTCACCGTATGGCCGAAGCCAACAAGGCCTTCAGCCACTTCCGCTTCTAAGCCGGGGCTGGTCTCAGCATAGGCAAACAGGCCCGCGCATCCCCCAAAAGGGGTGGCGGGCTTATCCACATCAACGGAGTAATCTCATGGCACGTTCCACGCCCCTCGCGCGTTACCGCAACATCGGTATCTCGGCCCACATCGACGCCGGCAAGACCACCACCACCGAACGCATCCTGTTCTACACCGGCGTGAGCCACAAGATCGGTGAAGTGCACGACGGCGCTGCCACCATGGACTGGATGGAGCAGGAACAGGAGCGCGGCATCACGATCACGTCCGCTGCGACCACCTGCTTCTGGAAGGGCATGGACGGCTCCTACCCCGAGCACCGCTTCAACATCATCGACACCCCCGGCCACGTGGACTTCACCATCGAGGTGGAGCGTTCCATGCGCGTGCTGGACGGTGCCTGCATGGTCTACTGCGCCGTGGGCGGCGTGCAGCCGCAGTCGGAAACCGTGTGGCGTCAGGCCAACAAGTACAAGGTGCCGCGTCTGGCCTTCGTGAACAAGATGGACCGTACCGGTGCCAACTTCTTCAAGGTCTATGACCAGATGCGTCTGCGTCTGAAGGCCAACCCGGTCGCGATCGTGATCCCGATCGGTGCCGAAGAGAACTTCCAGGGCGTGGTCGACCTCATCAAGATGAAGGCGATCTACTGGGACGAAGCTTCCCAGGGCATGAAGTTCGACTACCGCGACATCCCGGCCGAGCTGCAAGCTCAAGCCGACGAGTGGCGCGAGAAGATGGTCGAAGCCGCTGCCGAAGCCAACGAAGAGCTGATGAACAAGTACCTCGAAGAAGGTAACCTGTCCGAAGCCGAGATCATGGCCGGTCTGCGCGCCCGTACCCTGGCCGTCGAAATCCAGCCGATGCTGTGCGGTACCGCCTTCAAGAACAAGGGCGTCCAGCGCATGCTCGACGCCGTGATCGATTTCCTGCCCTCGCCGGTCGAAATCCCGCCGGTCGCCGGCATCGACGAAGACGAGCAGCCGATCAACCGCAAGGCCGACGACGAAGAGAAGCTGTCGGCGCTGGCGTTCAAGCTGATGACCGACCCCTTCGTCGGCCAGCTGACCTTCGTGCGCGTGTACTCCGGCGTCCTCAAGAAGGGCGACTCGGTCTACAACCCGATCAAGGGCAAGAAAGAGCGTATCGGCCGTATCGTCCAGATGCACGCCAACAACCGCCAGGAAGTCGAAGAAATTCGCGCCGGCGACATCGCTGCCTGCGTCGGCCTGAAGGAAGTCACCACCGGTGAAACCCTGTGCGACCCGACCGCCATCATCACCCTCGAAAAGATGGTGTTCCCGGAGCCGGTGATTGCCCAGGCCGTCGAGCCCAAGACCAAGTCCGACCAGGAAAAGATGGGCATCGCCCTGAGCCGTCTGGCGGCAGAAGATCCGTCCTTCCGCGTCCGCACCGACGAGGAATCGGGCCAGACCATCATCGCCGGCATGGGCGAGCTGCACCTGGAAATCATCGTCGACCGCATGAAGCGCGAATTCGGCGTCGAGGCCAACGTCGGCAAGCCGCAAGTGGCTTACCGCGAAACCATTCGCACCAAGGTCACCGACGTCGACGGCAAGTTCGTCCGTCAGTCCGGCGGTAAGGGCCAGTACGGTCACGTCGTGCTCACGATCGAGCCGCAGGAACCGGGCAAGGGCTTCGAGTTCGTCGACCAGATCAAGGGCGGCGTGGTGCCGCGCGAGTTCATCCCGGCAGTGGAAAAGGGCCTGATCGACACGCTGCCGAACGGCGTGCTGGCCGGCTTCCCGGTGGTCGACGTCAAGGTCACCCTGACCTTCGGCTCCTACCACGACGTGGACTCGAACGAAAACGCCTTCAAGATGGCCGCTTCGATGGGCTTCAAGGACGGTTGCCGCAAGGCCAACCCGGTCATCCTCGAGCCGATGATGGCCGTGGAAGTCGAGACCCCGGAAGACTACGCCGGCAACGTGATGGGCGACCTGTCCAGCCGTCGCGGCATGGTCCAGGGCATGGACGACATGGTCGGTGGCGGCAAGGCCATCAAGGCCGAAGTCCCGCTGTCGGAAATGTTCGGCTACTCGACCACCCTGCGTTCCGCTACCCAAGGTCGCGCTACCTACACGATGGAGTTCAAGCACTACGCTGAAGCTCCGCGCAACGTGCAGGAAGCCATCATCGCGGCACGGGCCAAGTAAGTCATCTTGGGGTAGACCACGGCGCGAAGCGACGTGCTCTGACCCCAACTGACTAAAAGCCTCAATTTCCCGGTCTGCGACCCCACGCCGCCCTGTTCCCGTGCGGGGCGAACCAGCAGTGGGGTGCAGACCTTAAACCCCACACGGGCATTGTTCTTTTTAAAGGATTTGCATCATGGCAAAAGAGAAATTCGAACGGACCAAGCCGCACGTCAACGTCGGCACCATCGGTCACGTTGACCACGGCAAGACCACGCTGACGGCCGCCATCACCACCGTGCTGGCCAAGAAGTTCGGCGGCTCCGCCAAGGCTTACGACCAGATCGACGCGGCTCCGGAAGAAAAGGCCCGCGGCATCACCATCAACACCGCCCACGTCGAGTACGAGACGGCCAACCGCCACTACGCTCACGTTGACTGCCCCGGCCACGCCGACTACGTCAAGAACATGATCACCGGTGCCGCCCAGATGGACGGCGCGATCCTGGTCTGCTCGGCCGCTGACGGCCCGATGCCCCAGACCCGCGAGCACATCCTGCTGTCGCGTCAGGTCGGCGTGCCTTACATCATCGTCTTCCTGAACAAGGCCGACATGGTGGACGACGAAGAGCTGCTGGAGTTGGTCGAAATGGAAGTGCGCGAGCTGCTGTCCAAGTACGACTTCCCGGGCGACGACACCCCGATCATCAAGGGTTCGGCCAAGCTGGCCCTCGAAGGCGACACCGGCCCGCTGGGTGAAGAAGCCATCATGAAGCTGGCTGACGCACTCGACACCTACATCCCGACGCCTGAGCGCGCCGTGGACGGCGCCTTCCTGATGCCGGTCGAAGACGTGTTCTCGATCTCGGGTCGCGGCACCGTGGTGACCGGCCGTATCGAGCGCGGCATCGTCAAGGTCGGTGAAGAAATCGAAATCGTCGGTATCTCCACCACCCAGAAGACCACCTGCACCGGCGTGGAAATGTTCCGCAAGCTGCTGGACCAGGGCCAGGCTGGCGACAACGTCGGCATCCTGCTGCGCGGCACCAAGCGCGAAGACGTCCAGCGCGGCCAAGTGCTGTGCAAGCCGGGCACCATCAAGCCGCACACCCACTTCACCGGTGAGGTCTACGTGCTGTCGAAGGACGAAGGCGGTCGTCACACCCCGTTCTTCAACAACTACCGCCCGCAGTTCTACTTCCGTACCACGGACGTGACTGGTTCCATCGAGCTGCCGGAAGGCAAGGAAATGGTCATGCCGGGTGACAACGTGTCGATCACCGTCAAGCTGATCGCTCCGATCGCGATGGAAGAAGGTCTGCGCTTCGCCATCCGCGAAGGCGGCCGTACCGTCGGCGCCGGCGTCGTTGCCAAGATCATCGACTGAT
>JAPLPQ010000076.1 GCA_026400105.1 Burkholderiales bacterium | reverse complement strand
GCGCGCGAGAGTTCGAGTGGCCAGCCGGCTGGCTGGCCTTGCAGCGTCATGGCGCCCAGCGCCTGGTCGCAGGCCTGTTCGACCCCTTGCGCCAGCGCCGCAGGCGGCATCGCGAGCAGCTCGTGCGCGCGCTGGTGCGGTACCGACCAGACCAGCGCCACTTCATGGCCGCTGGCGCCGCCCATGGGCAGCAGCGCCAGGATCTCGTCGCCGCGGAACCACTGGCGTGCCACGCCGCCGTGCGGCCGCTCGCATTGCAGTCTGGCCGCGATCGCCGTGTGGGGGTAGGGTTTGCTGTCGTAGTGAAAGCCGAAGGCTTCACGGCTGACGCTGCGCTTGCCTTCGCAGATCACGGTCAACGCGGCGGCCGGGCGCTCTGGCAGCCATTCGATGCCGCCCTGATAGCGCACCGCTTGCGCAAGCCGGTCTTCCAGCGCCGGCACGTCGACGATCCAGTTCAGCGTGTCGCTGCCGGCCTCGCTCGCATCGAAGGTCAGCGCGGCGTTGGCGGTGGCATCGCTGACCCACATGCGAGTGACTGGCGTCACCGGAGATGGACCGCTGCCATCGGTGTTCTCGGGCCAGACGCGCAGCGACTCGAGCAACTGGCGCGCGGCCAGGTTCAGCGCATAAGCGCGGATGTCGGGGCTGGCTGGCGCAGTCGGCCGCGCTGGCGTGACCAGCGCGATGCGCAGTCGGTCGCGCGCCAGCAGCAGCGCCAGAGTCAGTCCCACCACGCCACCGCCGAGGATGGCCACGTCGTACTTTTTGCTCATGGACGGATTGTAGGAGCAGGGCCCACAATGGCTGGGTGTGTGAATGAAGACCCGATATCGATATGCTGTCCATCCCCGACGATATGCTGCCGCTGCAGATCGAGCAGCTGTGGATCTATCCCATCAAGTCCTGCGCCGGCATCCGGCTCGAGCAGGCCGAGTTGCAACTGGCCGGCCTGGAATGGGACCGGGCCTGGATGGTGGTCGACGCGCAGGGCGAGTTCGTCTCGCAGCGCGAGTTGCCGCGCATGGTGCTGATCCAGCCGGCGTTCCGGTTCGGTCAGCTCGAGCTGAGCGCCCCGGGCATGCTGCCGCTGCGGCTGGAGCTAGAGGTCGACCCCGCCTCGCACCGGTTGCCGGTCCAGGTCTGGGACGATCGGGTCCAGGCCTGGGACATGGGCGACGCGGCGGCGCAGTGGTGCAGCGAGTTCCTGCAGGCGGATCTGCGTCTGGTGCGCTTCGATCCCGCGGTGCGCCGACTGTCTTCCGAGCGCTGGACCCGCGGTGTCGAGGCACCGAACCGTTTCAGCGATGGTTTTCCGCTGCTGCTGCTGTCGAGCGCCTCGCTGGCCGATTTCAACCAGCGCTTGCAGGCGCTGGGCCAGGACCCGGTCGGCATCGAGCGCTTCCGGCCCAATCTGGTGCTGGGTGGTCTTGATGCGCATGACGAGGACCGGCTGGCCGAGCTGGTTTTCCCGCTGCAGGCGGGAGGCGAGGTCCGGCTGCAGCCGGTCAAGCCTTGCGCGCGCTGCGCCATTCCGAATATCGATCCGGTCACGGCCAAGTCCGATCCGGCGGTCGGCGACACCTTGCAGACCTATCGCCAGGATCGTCGTCTGCTGGGGGCGGTCACCTTCGGCATGAATGTCATCGTGCGCGAGGGCGCGGGCAGCTTGCTGCGCCAGGGGCAGGCCGGCTCGGGGCGCTGGGACGCCTGGGACGATTGAGGGCTGACGGCTGGACTCTGGCAAGGCTGGGCCTGGCCGTCTGGCTGCAGGGCGAATGCCCGGCGCATGACCCGGGATCATGCTTAGGACAAGACTAGGCGCCAACAGGCCCGGTCGGTACAATCATCCCATTTGTCGGCGCGCGCGAGCTAGGGCCCTGTAGGGCGTCGCGCCACACCGCCGACACGACACTGCAGGGTCCTCTCCTGTCTGGCCGAGGCTCATGGAGTCGAGCCGGCAGCGCAAGGGGCTTGCGGTGATCTCAATTCCAAAGGACCCCCCATGAGCTTAAAGTGCGGCATCGTCGGCCTGCCCAACGTCGGCAAATCCACCCTGTTCAACGCCCTGACCAAGGCCGGCATCGCTGCCGAGAACTATCCCTTCTGCACCATCGAGCCCAACACCGGCGTGGTCGAGGTGCCGGACCCGCGTCTGGACCAACTGGCCGAGATCATCAAGCCTGAGCGCATCGTGCCGGCCATCGTCGAGTTCGTCGACATCGCCGGTCTGGTCGCGGGCGCCAGCCAGGGCGAGGGCCTGGGCAACCAGTTCCTGGCTCACATCCGCGAGACCGACGCCATCGTCAACGTGGTGCGCTGCTTCGAGGACGACAACGTGATCCACGTTGCCAACAAGGTCGATCCGATCGCCGACATCGAGGTGATCCAGACCGAGCTCTGCCTGGCCGACATGGGCACGGTGGAAAAGAGCCTGCACCGCTACAACAAGGCGGCGCGCTCGGGCAACGACAAGGAAGCCGCGGCGCTGGTCAAGGTGCTCGAGAAATGCCTGGCCGCGCTCAACGAGGCGCAGCCGGTGCGCTCGATCGAGTTCAGCGAAGCCGAGCAGGCGCTGCTCAAGCCGCTGTGCCTGATCACGGCCAAGCCCGCGATGTTCGTCGGCAACGTGAGCGAGGACGGCTTCGAGAACAACCCCTTCCTGGACCGCCTGCAGGAATACGCGGCCAAGCAGAACGCGCCGGTGGTGGCGATCTGCGCCAAGATCGAGGCCGAGCTGTCCGAGATGGACGACGAGGACCGCCTGGTCTTCCTGCAGGAGATGGGCCAGGATGAGCCCGGTCTGAACCGCCTGATCCGCGCCGGCTTCAAGCTGCTGGGTCTGCAGACCTACTTCACGGCCGGCGTCAAGGAAGTGCGCGCCTGGACCATCCACATCGGCGACACCGCGCCGCAGGCTGCCGGCGTGATCCACGGCGATTTCGAGCGCGGCTTCATCCGCGCCCAGACCATCGCCTTTGACGACTTCATCGCCTACAAGGGCGAAGCGGGCGCCAAGGAAGCCGGCAAGATGCGCGCCGAAGGCAAGGAGTACGTCGTCAAGGATGGCGACGTCATGAACTTCCTGTTTAACGTGTGATATCTATCAATTATTCTTTATTTTGGCAAATCCGGTGGATGGCTCTTAAGTTCCATCGGATGGCGCCGTTATAGAGGTAGCGGTGGTATCTGTCGGTCCTGCACCTCGTTTTCCAGACATCCCGCGGGCTTAATTTGTTGTGCCCAGGCAGGGGCCTGGGTGTAGTAGACCGTCGTCGTCTCACCATCCAACCTAATAAAGGGTGCGTATGTCTTACATCTCGTCTTTAACCACGGCACAGGTTGCAGCACTCACGACTGACAACGTGGTCGGCCTGTCTACCAGTCAGATCCAGGAACTGTCCTCGGCCCAGATCGTGGCGCTGACGACCGATCAGGCAGGGGTGTTGACGACGGCGCAGGTCGCTGCGTTGCAGACATCGCAGATTGAGGCATTCGAGACGGAGGATCTGGCTGCGTTGACCACGGATGCCGTGGCAGCGCTGACGACTGCGCAGCTGCAGGTATTGACGACGGACCAAGTGAAGGGTCTGACCTCGAACCAGGCCAGTAGTCTGACGACGGCGCAGGTCAAGGTGCTGACGACGGCACAAGTCAAGGCGCTCGAGACTGCTGACTTCGATGCGCTCGCGACCAAGACGGTGGCGGCGTTGACGACGGCCCAGGTCAGGGTGCTGACGACCGATCAGCTCGGCACGCTGGACTCGGACGAGATCGTGGCGCTGACGACGGGTCAGATGGCGGCGCTGACGACGGCCCAGATCGAGGGCTTGGTGACGGCACAGATGGGTGGCCTGACGACGGCGCAGGTCAGGGCGTTGACGACGGCGCAGGTCAAGGCGCTGGAAACCGATGATCTGGCGACGTTGGCGACGAAGGCGGTGGCGGCGTTGACGACGGCCCAGGTCAAGGTGCTGACGACGGCCCAGGTGGAGGGGCTGACCTCGGACCAGGCCAAGAGTCTGACGACGGCGCAGGTCCGGGCGTTGACGACGGCACAAGTCAAGGCACTCGAGACTGCAGACTTCGATGCGCTCGCGACCAAGACGGTGGCGGCGTTGACGACGGCCCAGGTCAAGGCGCTGACGACCGATCAGCTGGGGACACTGAATTCGGACGAGATCGTGGCGCTGACGACAGGGCAGGTGGCGGCGCTGACGACGGACCAGATCGTGAAGCTGGCGACGGCGCAGATGGGCGGCCTGACGACGGCGCAGGTCAAGGCGTTGACGACGG
>JAPLPQ010000020.1 GCA_026400105.1 Burkholderiales bacterium | reverse complement strand
CCCTTCTCGAGCACGCAGACGTTGATCTCGCCGCCTTTTTCAGCGGCGAGCTGCTTCAGGCGGATCGCGGTCGCCAGGCCGGCCGGGCCGGCGCCCACGATCACCACGTCGTATTCCATCGCCTCGCGCGGGCCGTATTGTTCGAGCAGGGTTGGGGGGGTTCTCATGTCAAAGCCATCCTCTGATTGTCATCTTGTTGGGTCGGATTATCCCGTACCGCCGAACAGGCCGGCAGCGGGTCCGCCCCAGGCGCGCAGCCTGAACTGGGTCGTGCGGCGGCACGAGTCGGGTCGGAAAAGCCTTGATGAACATGGTTGGGCAATGGCCTGTTTGCTGTTTTTACCCTAGACTGAAAGCGTTCAGGGTCAGGAGCCAATCACCATGCATCACGGCTTGCACAAATTGTCCACGGCACTGCTGGTCATCGGCTGGCTGGGTAGCGCCCAGGCCGACGAAGGGTTTTCAGCCGGCGCCCTGCGTGACTCGGCACAGGCCAGCGGCCATGCGAGCGCCAGCGCGGCCCACAGCATCGCCGCCTCGGGTCGCGCCACGCTGGGACTGTCGGCCGTGCCGCTGGCAATAGGCGGTGCGGTCCTGGGCTCGGCAGGCAGCGCCAGCGCTGCCGCCGGACGGGACTCGATGCGTGCGGCCAATGCGCCGATAGGCACGCCGCTGGAGATCACCGAGGAGACCATCACGATCATCCCGCCGGACATCGCGCTCAAGCCGCGCCCCCCCGTCCCACCGAATTGAATCGAGCCGTCGCACGACTCGGGCCGGCCTAGCGACCCGCAACAACCAGGAGACAGCGATGCAGATCAGATGGCGCAGAGGGATATCAGGCCTTGCCTTGGCCTGGCTGGCTGGCGCGGCACAGGCTTCGGGCTTCAGTTCCAGCTTCAGCAGCCCCGGCACGCCACTGCACTTCAAGCCGGAACAGGTGGTGAGCTTTTCCAAGAAGGTCGAACGCGAGCTGGCCGGTCAGGGCGCGCGTGTCGCGCTGCTCGCACGCATGGGCCGCCCGGCCTCGGAGTTGCCGGAGGGCATGCATTTCACCCATGTGGCCTTCGCCGTCTATTCGGAAATCACCACCGCCGACCAGCGCCAGCTGCCGGGCTATGCGATCTACAACCTGTACCAGAAGGACGGCAAGCCCGACGTCAGCGAGCTGGTGCAGGATTTTCCGGTCGACTTCTTCTCCGGCGTCACCGAGCTCGAGGCCGGCATCATCGTGCCATCGGCCGAGCTGCAAAGACGCCTGCTCGAGGTGATCGCTTCGCCGGCCTACAGCGCGCTGCACGACCCCCATTACTCGCTGATCGCCAATCCCTATACCCTGGGCCGGCAGAACTGCACCGAGTTCGTGCTCGACGTGATCCAGGCCGCGATCTACCAGACCTCGGAGCTGAGCCAGATCAAGGCCAATACGCGGGCGCATTTCGCGGCCCAGCCCGTCAACGTGAACCGTTTCAAGCTGCTGCTCGGTTCATTGTTCAGCGCCGAGATCTCGACTTCGGACCAGAACGGCCAGCCACAGACCGCCACCTTCGAGACCATCGGCCAGTACCTGCAGCAGTACGACAGCGGCAGCCAGGTCCTCACGGTACGCGCCGACTGAGCCGGGATCATGGCGGCGCGACTGTGGCTCGGCCTCTGGGTCGCCTGGCTGGTCTGGCAACCGGCGCAGGCCGCCGGCTTCAGCCCGAACCCGAGCCAGGCGCAGGAGGCCCCGACCTTTGCGGCGGAACAGGTCATCGAGCTGGCGAAGAAGGTCGAAAAAGCCCTGGCGCAGCGTGGCGCCCGGGTCGGGATCATAGGCCGCATCGGCCGGCCACCCGAGCAGATGCCAGACGGCATGTATTACACGCACGCGGCCTTCGCGGTCTACTCCGACATCACGACGCAGGATGGGCGCCATCTCAAGGGCTACGCCACCTTCAACGAATACCAGAGCGACGCGGAGCCAGACACCAGTTCACTGGTGCAGGATTACCCGGTGGATTTCTACGCCTCGGTGGCGCGGCTGGAGGCAGGCGTCATCATCCCCTCGCCGGAGCTGCAAAGGCGGCTGCTCGAAGTGATCGCCTCGCCGACCTATGCGGCGCTGCACGAGCCGAGCTACTCGGCGATCGCCAATCCCTACACGCTGGGCAAGCAGAACTGCACCGAGTTCGTGCTCGACGTGATCCAGGCCGCGATCTACGGCACCAGCGACCTGCGGGTGATCAATGCCCAGTCGCGGCAGTTCTTCCAGGGGCAGACGGTCCATGTCAACGGTTTCAAGCTGCTGATCGGGTCGCTGTTCAGCCGCGAGATCTCGCTGTCGGACCACCCGAGCCTGCCGCCCGTGACGGCAACGTTCGAGACCCTGGCGCGCTACCTGCAGCAGTACGACCAGGCCGAGTTCTTCACCCTGAAGCCGGACTGAGGCGCCGTTGCCGGTCGGCCCCCCGGATGCCAGGACGCAAGCCCGGCGCTCAGGCTGGCAGACCCAGCGCCGAGCACAGCTCGTTCATATCCGATACCGTCAGATGCGGCTGGCGCGGCGCATGGGCCCAGTGCTGCCGCTCGCGATTGACCCAGACCGTCTGCATGCCGGCGTCGAGCGCGCCCAGCACGTCGAGCAAGGCATCGTCACCGATGTGCAGCACCTGATGCGGCGCCACGCCGGCGGCCTCGGCGGCGAGCCCGAAGATGCGCGGATCGGGCTTGGCGACCCCGGCCTCGCGCGCGCTGACCTGGGCCTTGAAGTGCGCGCCCAGGCCGACCCGGTGCAGGTCGGCATTGCCGTTGGAAAGCGAGACCAGCGGATAGCGCGCGGCCAGGCGCTCGAGCGCTGGCAGGGCATCGGCATAGCACTCGACGCATTGGCGCGCAGCGAAGAAGACCTCGAACGCCGGCTCGGCCAGCGCCGCATCGTCACCGGCGCGCCGCAGCGCCAGCGCGATCATCTCGCGCCGCAGGTGCGTCAGGTCGTGAGCCAGGGCGGCGTGCTCGCGGTTGACCTCGGCGCGCAGCGCGCGTCGGTGCTCAGGCAGGCGCCACTGGTCGGCGGTGGCGGGAGCCTCGGCATCGAGCCAGGACTGCAGCCGCGCCTCGGCGCGCTCCAGGGTCGGCAGGATGGGCCAGAGCGTGTCGTCGAGGTCGAGCGTGATAGCTCTTACTTGTGCAGGGTTCAACATGGCTGGGTGAGAATAACGCATGTCTTTCCGCAAAGAACCTTCCTACACCCATGGCCAGCCGGCCAAGACGGGCATTCTGCTGTGCAACCTCGGCACGCCCGACGCACCGACCGCACCGGCATTGCGCCGCTACCTGGCCGAGTTCCTCGGTGACGCGCGCGTGGTCGAGATCCCGCGCCCGATCTGGTGGCTGATCCTGCACGGCATCATCCTGCGCGTGCGGCCGAAGAAATCGGCCGCCAAGTACGCCAGCATCTGGACGTCCGAGGGTTCGCCGCTCAAGGCCTGGACCGAGAAGCAGGCCAAGCTGCTGCTCGGCCACCTGGGTGAACGCGGCCACCGGGTCGAGGTGCGCTATGCGATGCGCTACGGCCAGCCCTCGGTCGCGGCCCAGCTCGATGCGATGAAGGCTGGTGGCTGCACCCGCGTGCTGATCGTGCCGGCCTATCCGCAGTACAGCGGCACCACGAGCGCCAGCGTGTTCGACGCGGTCTACAACTGGGCGTCGAAAATCCGCCTGATCCCCGAGCTGCGCTTCATCAACCGCTACCACGACCAGGCCGGCTACATCGAGGCGCTGAAATCCAGGGTGCAGCAGCACTGGCTGGCGCACGGCCGGCCCGACAAGCTGCTGATGAGCTTTCACGGCGTGCCGCAGCGCACGCTCGAAATGGGCGATACCTACCACTGCGAGTGCCACAAGACCGGCCGCCTGCTGGCCGAGGCGCTGGGACTGAACAAGGACGAGTATGTCCTGACCTTCCAGTCGCGCTTTGGCAAGGCCAAGTGGCTCGAGCCCTATACCGAGCCCACGCTCAAGGCGCTGGCTGGCAGCGGCATCAAGCGGGTCGATGTGATCTGCCCCGGCTTCACGAGCGACTGCCTCGAGACGCTGGAGGAGATCGCGCAGGAGGCGCGCGAGACCTTCCTGCATGCCGGCGGCCAGGAGTTCCACTACATCCCCTGCCTCAACGACAGCGGGCCCTGGATCAGGGCCTTGGCCGATCTGTGCGAGCAGCATCTGGCGGGCTGGCCGACCCAGCAGCCGCAGGACGCGGCAGCGGCCGAGGCCACGCGCCGGCGCGCGCTCGACCTGGGCGCCAAGGTCTGAAAGTGAAAGCGTCCCGGCCGGACCGAAGCCGGGCGGAACGCGAGGTCAACAAGGCAAGGACGCCGGACTCAGGCGCGGCGGTGCCAGGCCAGCAGGCGCGGCGTGACCAGCACCAGCGCGACAACGATCAGCAGGGACAGCGACATCGGTCGGTCGATGAAGACGGTCCAGCGGCCCTCGCCGATCGACAGCGCGTTGCGCATCTGCGCCTCGGCCAGCGGGCCCATGATCAGGCCCACGATCACCGGTGCCACGGGAAAGTCGAAGCGCCGCATCAGCACGCCCAGCAGCGCCAGGCCGCCCATCAGGTAGAGGTCGAACGCGCTCTGGCGCATGCCGTAGACGCCGACGGTGGCGAAGATCAGGATGCCGGCGTAGAGCTGGGGCTTGGGGATGCGCAGCAGCTTGACCCAGAAGCCGACCAGCGGCAGGTTCAGCACCAGCAGCATGACGTTGCCGATATAGAGCGAGGCGATCAATGCCCAGACCAGGGTGGACGAGGTCTGGAACAGTTGCGGACCGGGATTGATGCCGTAGTTCTGGAACGCCGACAGCAGGATCGCAGTCGTGACCGAGGTCGGGATGCCGAGCGTGAGCAGCGGCACCAGCGTGCCGGTGACGGCCGCGTTGTTGGCGGCCTCGGGACCGGCGACGCCCTCGATCGCGCCGCTGGTGCCGAATTCCTTGCGGTGCTCGGGACTGGCCAGCTTGCGCTCGGTCGCATAGCTCAGGAAGGTCGGGATCTCGGTGCCGCCAGCCGGGATGGTGCCGAACGGAAAGCCCATGAAGGTGCCGCGCAGCCAGGCCGGCCAGGAGCGGCGCCATTCGGAGCGGGTCATGTGGACGCTGGTCATCTTGTTCAGGCTGCCGACACTCTTGCCCTCGTAGAGCGCGTTGTAGAAGGCCTCGCCGACCGCGAACAGGCCGACCGCCACCAGCACCACCTCGACGCCGTCCATGAGTTCGAGCACATTGCCGGTGTAGCGCACCTGGCCGGTGATCTGGTCCATGCCGATCAGGCCGAGCGCCAGGCCGATGAACAAGGCCGTCATGCCGCGCAAGGTGCTGTTGCCGAGCACGGCCGAGACGGTCGTGAAGGCCAGCAGCATCAGGCAGAAATACTCGGGCGGGCCAAGCCGGACCGCGTAGTCGGCCAGCAGCGGCGCGAACAGCGTCACCAGCACGGTGGCGATGGTGCCCGCGACGAAGGAGCCGATCGCCGAAGTCGCGAGTGCCGCGCCGGCACGACCGTTCTTGGCCATCTTGAAGCCCTCGAGCGCGGTGACCATGGTGCCGGTCTCGCCCGGCGTGTTGAGCAGGATCGAGGTGGTCGAGCCGCCATACATCGCGCCATAGTAGATGCCGGCGAAGAAGATCATCGAGGAGGTCGGCTCGACCTGGCCCGTGATCGGCAGCAGCATCGCCACCGTGACCGCCGGCCCGAGGCCGGGCAGCACGCCGATCGCCGTGCCGAGCGCGCAGCCGACGAAGGCCCACAGCAGGTTGATCGGCGTCCCGGCCGTGGCGAAGCCGCCCAGCAGCTGGGACCAGATATCCATTTCAATCATGATGTTGCTCCGGTCCGCGACGGCTGGTCGCGGAGGTTGAAGGGCGGGAAAGACTCAGAACCAGCCGGTCGAGGTCAGGCCCGGCAGGTTGACTGCAAGCACCTGGGTGAAAAGCCAGTAGACCGGCGCGGCGATCACCACGCCCGTGAGCAGGTCCTGCCCCATGCGTGGCAGCGGCGTGGCCTGGCCCTCGGACAGCCGCAGGCCGCGCACGGCCAGCGTGTAGCACAGGGCGCAGCTGACGATGAAGCCGGCGTGCTCGATCAGGGTCGCGTTGAGCAGCAACCCGGCGGCGAGCCAGGCAAAGGAGCGCCAGTCGCCCCGGTCGGCGCCGGTCGGCGGCTCGACGTCACGAAAGCCGCCGCGGCGCGCCTGCAGCAGCAGCAGGACGCCGCACAGGGTCAGCACGCTGGCCACCAGCCAGGGCAGGAAGGCCGGGCCGACGCCCGAATAGCCGGCCGTCGACGGGATCTGTGCCGCGCCCCAGGCCAGCACGCCCGCGACCCCCAGCGTGCCGAGCGCGATCAGGGTCTGCAGGGTCGTGGAGCGGGAAGAGTTTTGCATCACACCAGCTCCGCTCAGACCATGCCGGACTTGATCATGATCGCGCGCAGGTTGGCGAAATCGCGATCGACGAATTCCTCGAAGGCCTGGCCGGTCAGCAGGGCCGGGGTCCAGCTGTTCTTGACCAGCGCCTCCTGCCAGGACTTGCTCTGGGTGGCCTTGGTCACCTTGTCGGTCAGCGCCTGGCGCTGCGCGGGGGTGATGCCGGCCGGCGCGTAGACGCCGCGCCAGTTGCCGAGCTCGACATCGACGCCCTGCTCCTTCATGGTCGGGATGTCCAGGCCCTTGAGGCGCTGGGGCGAGGTGACCGCGATCGCACGCATCTTGCCGGCCTCGATGTAGGGCTGGAACTCGCTGTAGCCGCTGCCGCCGATCGTGACGTTGCCGCCCAGGATCGCGGCGACCGCCTCGCCGCCGCCGCGGAAGGGCACGTAGTTGAGCTTGGAAGCATCGACGCCGATGGCCCGCGCCAGCATGGCCGCAGCGATATGTTCGGTCGCACCGCGCGAGCCACCGCCGAACTTGACGCTGGCGGGGTCCTTCTTCATCTGCTCGACGACATCCTTGAGCGTCTTGAACGGCGAGTTGGCCGGCAGCACGAACACGTTGTACTCGCTGGTCAGGCACGCGATCGGGGTCAGCTGCGTGACCGAAACCGGGGGCTTGCCGGTGATGATGCCGCCCAGCATCACCGCACCCATCACCATCAGCGCGTTCGGGTCCCCCTTGCTCGAGTTGTAGAACTGCGCCAGGCCGATGGCGCCCGCCGCGCCGCCCTTGTTCTCGTAGCTGACGCTGCCGGCCACGCCCGCATCCTGCAGCGCCTTGCCGAGCGCGCGCCCGGTGGTGTCCCAGCCGCCGCCCGGGTTGGCCGGCAGCATGAGCTTGAAGTTCTCGGCGGCCCAGCCCTGCTGCGGCAAGGCGCCGGCAGCCATCAAGGCGGCCAGGGATTTGAGGAATTGGTCGCGGCGCATGGTGGTCTCCTGTATCCGTGTTCTGATGGCTGTGATGTTCGGCTGCGAAGCTGTCAATCGGCTGTCCTGGACCTAGAGACAAACCCTGATACGTTCGGGCCCCGAAGACGCGCGCGGATTCGCTAAGCTGCTGCCATGAAACTGCTGTTGATCGAAGACAACCTGCAGCTGCAGACCAGCTTGCGGCGCAGCCTGGAACGCCGCGGCATGGAGGTCGCCCTCTGTGGCGATGGCCGGCTGGCCTTGTCGGCCTGGCGCGCCCAGGCCCCGGACCTGGTGCTGCTCGACCTGAGCCTGCCCGGCCTCGACGGCCTGCAGCTGCTGGAACAGGCGCGCGCGGCCGGCTTGCGCACGCCCGTCATCATCCTGACCGCGCGCGGCACGGTGGGCGACCGCATCCTGGGACTGAACCAGGGCGCCGACGACTACCTGCCCAAGCCATTCGACCTCGACGAGCTCGAGGCGCGTGTGCGGGCGCTGGTGCGGCGCACGGCCCAGCCTGGCCCGAGCACCCAGCCGGCGCCCGAACTCCGGCCGCGCTGGCAGGACAAGCCCGACTACTGCGGCCTGCGGGTCGATGGCGAGAGCGGCGCGGTCTACTACGGCCAGCAGCCGCTCGAGCTGCCGCCGCGCGAACTCGCCCTGCTGCGCGCGCTGCTGTCCAAGCCCGGACACGCAATCGCCAAGGAAAGGCTGTTCGAGCAGGTGTTTCCGGGTGAAAGCGAGGTCCAGTACGACGCGATCGAGGTCGTGGTCTACCGCCTGCGCAAGAAGATCGCGCATACGCCGACCCAGATCGTGACGCTGCGCGGCCTGGGCTACCTGATCAAGGCCCAGGCATGAGAGGGTCCCGCCAGGGCGGACCAGGCCGGCGCGCCTCGCTGCGGCGTCAGCTGATGGCGGGCATCCTGCTGCCGGTGCTGCTGTTCGTCGGCTTCAACACCGTGGTGCTGTACCGGCAGATGCTGGGCGCGGCCGACACCGCCTACGACCGCACGCTGCTGGCCAGCGCCAAGGCGATCGGCGAGCAACTCGAGGTCGAGGGCCAGGGCGAGCAGGCCCGGCTCAGCGGCAAGCTGTCCTATGCGGCGCTCGAAGCCTTCGAGGCCGACAACCGCAGCCGGCTGTTCTACCGCGTGACCGGCTTTGCCGGCGAGATGGTAGCGGGATTTCCCGACCTGCGCCCCTGGAACGGCAGGATGCCGGATCGCGGCCTCTATGCCGCGCTGGTCAACTTCTACGACGACGACTACCAGGGCATTCCGGTGCGGGTCGCGGTGCTGCTGCAGCCGGTCAGCGGCACCGAGCGCCAAGGCATGGCCACGATCCAGGTCGCCGAGACGCTGGAGCTGCGCCAGACGCTGGCGCGCCAGATCCTGCTCGACACGCTCTGGCGCCAGGCCGGCCTGGTGCTGGTGATCGCGGCGGTCGTGGTGGTGGTGGTGCACCGCGTGACGCGGCCGGTGCGCGCGCTCAGCGCCGAACTGGCCAGCCGGCCCGAGAACGACCTACGACCGCTGGATGCCGGCCTGGCCCCGCGCGAGATCGCGCCGCTGATCGAGGGGGCGAATCTGCACATGGCCCGGCTGTCGGAATTGCTCGAGCATCAGAAGCGCTTCGTGCGCGACAGCTCGCACCAGCTGCGCACGCCACTGGCGGTGCTCAAGATCCAGGTCCAGTCGGCGCTGCGCGGCGACGTCGAGCCGCGCCTGGCGCTGGAGGAGATCGCCCAGACCGTGCAAGGCGCGACCGAACTGGCCAACCAGATGCTGGCCCTGGCCAAGGTCGAACAGCTGCGCAGCCAGGCCGACATCCCGTTGAGCGACTGGGCCTCGATCGTGCGCGCGGTGGCACTCGACCTGTCGGCGCTGGTGGCCGACAAGTCGCTCGATTTCGAGCTCGAGACGCAAACGGCGCTGGTGCAGGCGCACGAATGGTCGCTGCGCGAACTCACGCGCAACCTACTGCACAACGCGGTGCGGCACAGCCCGCCGGGCGGGCGGCTGGCGATCCGACTGGCCTTGTCCGACACGCAGGCCAGGCTCTGCATCAGCGATGCCGGTCCCGGGATCTCGGCGGCGCAGCGCGAGCGCCTGTTCCAGCCCTTCTCGACCGATGCGACCGACCCGGGCGCGGGCTCGGGCCTGGGACTGGCGATCTGCCAGGGCATCGTGGAGGCGCTGCACGGCCAGATCGCGCTCGAGAACCGGATCGAGCAAGGCCGCGTCACCGGCCTCGATGCCTGGGTGACCTTGCCGCTGGCGATACACAGCTGAGACCGGCTGCGCGAGAATAGCGCCAGCAACCACTTCTTCGATACATGGCAGCCACCCCTCCTTCCGCAGAAAAAATCCGGCTCGACAAATGGCTCTGGGCCGCGCGCTGCTACAAGACGCGTAGCCTGGCAGCCGACGAGATCGACAAGGGCCGGGTCAAGGTCAACGGCCAGGTCGCCAAGGCCTCGCGCGAGCCGCGCATCGGCGACGAGATCGAACTGCGCGCCGGCTTCGACCAGCGCACCCTGTGCGTCAAGGGCTTGAGCGCGGTGCGCGGCCCGGCGCCGCAGGCCGCCCTGCTCTACGAGGAAACGGCAGCCTCGCTGCTGGCACGCAGCAACGCCGCCGAGCAGCGCCGGATCGCGCCCGAGCCCTCGCAAGGCCTGAGCCAGGGCCGCCCGACCAAGCGCGACCGGCGCCAGCTGCAGGACCTGCGCACTCCCGGCTGGAACGAGCGCTGGAGCGCCTCAATCGATCACTGAGCCGGCGCGCACGGTGCGCGCGACCACGCGCTCGTCGCCCAGCACGATCAGGGCGAACAGCAACTCCTCGAGATCGCGTGCCTGTGCCGTGCGCCGCGCCAGCAGCGGCGTGGCGCGCGGATCGAGCAGGACGAAATCGGCCTCGCAGCCGGGCGCCAGGTTGCCGACCTGCCCGGCCAGCCCGAGCGCGCGCGCCGCACCGGCCGTGTGCAGCCACCAGAGCCGGCTCGGCGCCAGACTCACGCCGGCCTTGGCCGGGCCGCCGCCGGTGAAGCCGGCCCGGCCGGCCTCGTAGGCCGCCAGCATGGTGCGAAACGGACTGAAGCTGGTGCCGCCGCCGACATCGCTGGCCAGGCCATGCCCAAAGCCGGTGCGCTCGGCGCTGGCGAAATCGAAGCAGCCGCTGCCGAGGAAGAAGTTGCTGGTCGGACAGACCGCTGCCGCCGCGCCGCGCTCACGCAGCAGCGCGCGGTCATCGTCGTCCAGATGCAGGCAATGCGCGTAGACCGAGCGCTCGCGCAGCAGGCCGAAACGGGCATAGACCTCGAGGTAGCTGCGGTCTTGCGGATAGAGCTCGCGCACCCAAGCCAGCTCGTCGAGGTTCTCGGCCACATGCGACTGGATCCAGACGCCGGGATGGCGCGCGGCGAGCTCGCCCGCGCCGCGCAACTGCGCATCCGAGCAGGTCGGCGCGAAGCGCGGCGTGATCGCGTAAGCCAGCCGGCCGATACCATGCCAGCGCAAGATCAGCGCCTCGGTGTCGAGCAGGCTCTGCTCGGTCTGGTCGCGCACGCCCGCGGGACAGTGGCGGTCCTGCAGGCATTTGCCCGCGATCAGCCGCAGGCCGCGCGGGCGCGCCGCCCTCATCAGCGCATCGACCGATTGCGGATGCGAGGTGCAGAAGGCCAGCGCGGTCGTCACGCCATGGCGGTCGAGCTCGTCGAGGAAGAACTCCGCCACCTCGGCCGCATGCAGCGGATCGGCAAAGCGCGCCTCCTGCGGGAAGGTATGCTGCTCGAGCCAGGGCAGCAGGCCCTCGGCCGGCGAGCCGATGACATCGGTCTGCGGGTAGTGGACATGCAGGTCGACAAAGCCCGGAGCGATCAAGCGGTCCGGCAGCGACTCGACGCCTAGGCCGGGATAGCGGTGGATCAGCTCATGGAAGGGCCCCAGCGCCAGCACGACGCGCGGCGCAGCGGGACCGCCCTGCCCCGGCCCGGTGACCAGCAGGCCATCGGACCAGTAGCGCGGCGCGCCGGTGTCGGGGTCGAAGGACAGGATGGCGGCGCGATAGGCTTTCATGCCCGTCAGCATAGCGCGCCGCTCAGAAGGTCGCGTGGGCGACGATTGATTCCGACGGTTTTCGCGCCAGGAATTCAACCAGCCAGCCAAACAAAAAACAAACAAACAAACAAACGGCAGGCCGAGGCTGGGGTGGGACCGTGAGCCGATTTCTGGCCGCGCAGCGGACAGCATGAGGCGAGCGGTTCCACCCCAGCCTCGGCCACGCAGCAAGGGCCTGGAGGAGACTCAGCGCCGCTGGATCGCCGCAATCAGCACGCGCGTGTTGTAGCGCATCATGCCGAGGTAGCTGGTGGCCTCGCCCTGGGGTGCCAGCGAATCCGAATAAAGCCCGTCACTCGAGGCCTTGAGCCCGGTCTCGCGCGCGATCTGCTCGATCAGGCGCGGGTCGGCAATGCTCTCGACGAACAGCGCGCGGGCTTTTTCCTGGCGGATCTGGCGCACCAGGCGCGCGACGCCCTGCGCCGAGGCCTCGGAATCGGTGCTCACGCCCTGCGGCGCCAGGAAGCGCACGCCATAGGCGCTCGCGTAATAGCCGAAGGCGTCATGCGAGCTGATCACCAGCCTTTGCTGGGCGGGAATCGCGCTCCAGGCGCGGCGGATCTCCTGGTCCAGCGCATCGAGCTGCTGGCCATAGGCGGCGGCATTGCGGCGGTAACCGTCGCAGCCGGCCGCGTCGGCCGCACAAAGACCCTGGGCGATGTTCTTCACATAGGCCTGCACCCGGGCCACGTCCTGCCAGACATGCGGATCGACTGCCGCGTGCGCGTGGCCATGGCCATGCTCGTCGGCCGCACCCTTGAGCGGCTGGATGCCCTCGCTGGCAACCACATGCCGGCCCTTGAAACCGGCCGACTTGAGCAGGCGCGCCATCCAGCCATCGAAGCCCATGCCGTTGGAAAACACCAGCTGCGCCTGTCCGACCTGCTTGGCCTGCGCCGGCTTCGGGCTGTAGACATGGGCATCGCTGCCCGGGCCGACCAGCACCTCGACCGCGACGCGCTCGCCGCCGACCTGGCGCACCAGATCGCCCAGGACGCTGAAGCTCGCGACCGCCCGCAGCGTGGGTTCGGCCGCACCAGCCGGCGCGCACAGTCCGGCCATGGCGGCCAGCGCGACGGCGGCCAGGCGCAGGGATTTGAAGACAGGTTTCATGGGATTCAGGCTTTCAAATGGACCGGCGAGCGCCACAGCCGGCCCAGCAGACCCTGGCGGCCGACCAGCAGCGAACCCAGGTAGAGCAGGCCCAGCACCATCACGATCACCGGGCTGGTCGGCCAGTCGGCGTGGTAGGACACCAGCAGGCCGACGGTACAGGCCAGCAACGCAAAACCGCTCGCGAGCCCGAGCATCGGACCGATGGCGCGGGTCCAGAAACGCGCGCCGGCCGCCGGCAGCACCATCAGTCCGACCGACATCAGCGTGCCCAGCGCATGGAAGCCCGCCACCAGGTTGATCACCAGCAGCGCCAGGAAGCCGTAATGGCTGACCGGGCTCCAGCGGCTGACCGAGCGCAGGAAGGCCGGGTCCAGGCATTCGAGCACCAGCGGCCGGTACAGCACGGCCAGGCCCAGCAGCGTGAAGCCCGCGATGCCGACCAGCAGCCACAGCGCCGGGTCGTCGAGCGACAGCACGGTGCCGAACAGCACATGCAGCAAGTCGACGTTGTTGCCGCGGGTCGAGACGATCAGCACCCCGAGCGCGAGCGAGATCAGGTAGAAGGCCGCCATGCTCGCGTCCTCGCGCAGCACGGTGCCGCGCGCGACCAGGCCCGACGCCACCGCGACCACCAGGCCGGCGACGATGCCGCCGATCGTCATCGCGCCCAGCGACAGGCCGGCGAACAGATAGCCGATCGCCGCGCCGGGCAGGATGGCGTGCGCCATCGCGTCGCCGGTCATGCTCATGCGGCGCAGCATCAGGAACACGCCCATCGGCGCGGCGCTGACCGACAGCGCCAGGCAGCCCGCCAGCGCGCGGCGCATGAAGCCGAATTCCAGGAACGGCTCGATCAGCAGCGACCAGAGACCGGCCAGGTTCAGGCCTTCCTGCAGCGAAACACTCATCGGAACACTCCCGGGCTGATCTCGTCGGAGCGGCAGACCGGCGCCTGCTCGTCGAAGGCCTCGTGCATGGACTGCGCCAGCTGCCAGTTCGCGTCGGTCAACACCTCGGCGGTCGGTCCCCAGGCAATCAGTTCGCGCGCGATCATCATCGTCAGCGGAAAATGATCGCGCACCTGCGGCAGGTCGTGCAGCACGGCGATCACGGTCTTGCCGGCCTGGTGCCAGCGGTGCAGCAGCGCGACCAGGTCGGCCGTGGTGCGCGCATCGACCGCCGAGAAGGGCTCGTCGAGCAGCACCACCGGGGCATCCTGCAGCATCAGGCGCGCGAACAGGGTGCGCTGGAACTGGCCGCCCGACAGCGTGTCGAGCGCGCGCTTCTCGAAGCCGGCCAGGCCGACCTGGGCCAGCGCGTCGCGGCAGCGCTGCATCTGGGCCGCGCTGAAGCGACCCAGGGCGCCGACCTCGTGCCACAGGCCCATCGCGACCATGTCCTGCACGCTGACCGGGAAGCTGCGGTCCATGCCGGCTTGCTGCGGCAGATAGGCGATGCGCTGGCCGCGCAGGCCGTCGAGCGCGCCCTGCAACGGACGCAGCTGGCCGGCCAGCGCCTTGATCAGCGTCGACTTGCCGGCGCCGTTGGGGCCGACGATCGCGACCAGCGCGCCCGGTTCTATGGTCAGCGAGACATGGTGCACCGCCGGGTGCTTGTCGTAGCCCAGGGTCAGGTTGCGCAGCTCGATCGCGGCCGGTCGTGAATTCATGTCAACCCTGTGCGGAGGTAGCCCACAGCATGGCCGCGACCAGCGCGGCGCAGACCAGCGCGGCGCCCAGCAGGCGCTGGGCCGCCGAATGCAGCAGCCAGGAAGCACGCGGCCCGGCAGCGACTGCCGCAACAGGCTGGACGGCCGCCTGCGGACCATGATCATGGGAGTGGGAATGGATGTGCGGTTCTGACATCGGGAAAGGCGTTTGGGCAGCGCGGGCAGCTATCGCAATTGGGTTGCAATTATCTGGGCATCATAACGCATCCGGGTTGCGTTATGATGCCCAGATGCCGGACACACCAGCCTCCCCGTCCATGCCGACCGACCGCTTGCCGCCCGAATGGCTGGCCTGCCTGGAGCGGGCTGGCTTGCGACGTACCCAGGCCACGCGGCGGGTGCTGGAGCTGTTCCTGCATGATTCCGGCTGGAGCCCGACCCACGCCGAGGTCGATGCCGCACTGCAGGCCAGCGGACTGCGGTGCAACCGCGTCACGCTCTACCGCCTGCTGGACCGACTGGCCGCGGCCGGACTGCTTGAGCGCCAACCGGACGACGAGTCACGCAGCTGGCGCTTTCACCTGGCGGCCAGCGATGCCGAGGCCCAGGCGCCACGCTTCGAGTGCGACGCCTGCCACCGCCAGTTCCGCATCACCGAAGCCAGCCAAAGCAGCCGTGCCGCCACCCACCAGCTGCTCGATGCGCTGGCGCACCTGGGGCATCATGCGCAGCGGGTGGAACTGGCAATCCACGGTACCTGCGCCGGCTGCCAGCCCGCCCGCCGCTGAACGGCGCCGGCGACCGGTGCCCGGGCCTTACCAGCTCAGGCGGCAACGGTCGCCGCTGGCCTGGCGCTCGACGCTGACCGCGCACAGCTGCGGAAAGGCCGGCTCGAGGTCGGCGCGGATGAAGGCGCACAGGTTCTCCAGCGTCGCCGGACCCAGGCCCGCGACCTCGTCGAGGAAGCGGTGGTCGAGCCGGTCGCGCAGGCGCTCGACCTCGCGCCGCAGGTAGGCCAGGTCGACCAGCATGCCGCTGGCCGGGTCGGGATTGCCCAGCAGCGTGACCTCGGCGTGATAGGTGTGGCCGTGGATGCGGCGGCTGCCCTCGGCGTCGATGCTGCGCTCGAGCGTGTGCGCGGCCTCGAAATAGAAGCGCTGCGACAGCTCGCAGCGCGCCGGACGCGGGATGGTGACCGTCTCGCTCATCAGCGAATCTCCAGGATCTTGTGGGTCTGCAGCGACAGCCGCCACTGCGGGTGCGCCTGGCAATAGGCGATGCAGGCCTGGGTGTTGGCGGCCTGGGCCGGGTTGTCCATCGGCTGCAGCAGGAAATGCTCGAAGTCGAGCCGGCCCAGCGGCTCCGGATCGAGTCCGGGCTGGGGCCAGACCAGCTTGAGCTCCTGGCCCTGGGTCTGCAGCAGCGGCGCGCCGGCCTTGGGGCTGACGCAGATCCAGTCGATGCCGGGAGGCGCGGCGATCGAGCCATTGGTCTCGACCGCGACCTCGAAGCCCTGCGCATGCAGCGCGTCGAGCAAGGCCGCATCGACCTGCAGCAGCGGCTCGCCGCCGGTCAGCACCACATAGCGCCGGCCCTGCCCCTCGGGCCAGAGCGCGGCGATGCGCGCGGCCAGCTCGGCCGCGTCGGGGTACTTGCCGCCCAGCGTGCCGTCGGTGCCGACGAAGTCGGTGTCGCAGAAGCGGCAGATGGCGCTGGCGCGGTCCTGCTCGCGTCCGCTCCAGAGGTTGCAGCCGGCGAAGCGGCAGAACACCGCCGAGCGACCGGCGCGCAGGCCTTCGCCCTGCAGGGTGTAGAAGATTTCCTTGACCGAATAAGTCATGCCCACTCCCCTGCCAGCATAGATGCGTGACGGCGCGATCCGGCAGCGACGGGGTGCCGGAACAAGGGATCGGACGGAAAAGCAAGGGCTGGCGGCCGCGAACGCGGCAGCGAGGTTTTGAACATGGTGTTCCTCGACATGGCCCCGGCTTGAAAACGAATGAGCCCGCCGGGGCAGCGGGCTCAAGTAACGGATTTTAACGCAGCGAGGCGGTGGCTGCAGCCGGGCGCCGGCCAGCGCCAGCCGCCCGCGGCAACCGTCAATGCATCAAGGCGTCAATGGCCCAGATAGGCTTCCTGCACCTTGGGGTCGCCCAGCAGCTGCTGGCCGCTGCCTTCGAGCACGATGCGGCCGGTCTCGAGCACATAGGCCCGGTCGGCGATCTTGAGCGCCTGGCGCACGTTCTGCTCGACCAGGAAGATGGTCAGGCCGCTGCGGTTGATCTCGCGCAGGGTGCGGAAGATGTCCTGCACGATGATCGGCGCCAGCCCCATCGAGGGCTCGTCGAGCAGCAGCAGGCGCGGCTTGGCCATCAGCGCACGACCGATCGCCAGCATCTGCTGCTCGCCGCCCGACATATTGCCGGCCAGGCCGCGCGCGCGCTCCTTCAGGCGCGGGAACAGCTGGTAGATGCGCTCGATCTCGGCCTCGCGTTCGGCCTTGCCGATGCGCCGGGTGTAGGCACCGAGCTCGAGGTTCTCGTGCACCGTCAGCGTGGTCAGCGTCGCGCGGCCCTCGGCCACCTGCACCACGCCGCTGCGCACGATGCGGTGCGGCGCCATCGCGCTCAAGTCCTGGCCGTCGAAATCGACGCTGCCGCCGGACTTCCTGACCAGGCCCGACAGCGCCAGCAGCGTGGTCGACTTGCCGGCACCGTTGGCGCCGACCAGGGTCGTGATCTGCCCGAGCGGCAGCTCGAAGCTGATGCCCTTGACCGCCTCGATCTGGCCGTAGGCGACCTGCAGATTGCGCACCTGCAGCAGCGGCTTGCCGAGCTGGCTCGCGTGCACGGGCGCCTCGTGGTGCGGACTGGCGCCAGCGGCCACGGCCAGGTCGTCGCTGAGCCGGGTCTGATCTTGTTGCGGCGTGCTCATGCGCGCTCTCCTTGGCTCGGCGCAGGGCCGGCTTCATCGTCATCGCGGCCCAGATAGGCCTCGATCACCTGCGGGTTGGTGCGGATCTGCTCGGGATTGCCGAGCGCGATGATCTGGCCGAAGTTCAGCACCGCGATCTGCTCGCACAGGCCCATGACGAACTTCATGTCGTGCTCGATCATGAACACCGTGAAGCCGCGCGCGGCGATGGCACGGATCACGGCCATGATCTCGACCTTCTCGGCGCTGTTCATGCCGGCCACCGGCTCGTCGAGCAGCAGCAGGCGCGGCTCGGTCGCCAGCGCACGCGCGAGCTCGAGCTTGCGCTGGTCGCCGTAGGACAGCTTGTCGGCCACCTCGTCGGCCTGCGACTCCAGACCGACCCAGGACAGCAACTCGCGCGCCCGTTCGCGCGCACGCCGCTCCTGGGCCCGGAAACCTGCGCTGGCCAGCAGCAGGCCCAGGGCGCCATAGCGCAGATGGGAATGCTGGCCGACCATCACGTTCTCGAGCAGGGACATGCCCTTGAAGATCCGGATGTTCTGGAAGGTGCGCGCCAGGCCGAGCCTTGTGATCTGGTGCGGTTTGAGGCCGGACAGGTCGCGGCCGTCGAAGCGGATCGCACCGCCGTCGGGCTGCTGCAGGCCCGTGATCAGGTTGAACACCGTGGTCTTGCCGGCGCCGTTGGGGCCGATCAGGCCGAACACGCCGCCTTGCGGGATCGCGAGATTGACGCCCTGCAGCACCTTGAGGCCGCCGAAATGGCGCTCGACGCCGCTGAGTTCGAGCAGCTTGCTCATGCCTGGCCCCCCTTGCGCTTGAACCATTGACGCAGGCGCACCGGGTCCCAGACGCCCTGGGGCAGGAACAGCACGATCAGCACCAGGATCAGGCCGTTGAAGACCAGACGGAAATCGTTGAGCGAACGCAGCAGCTCGGGCAGCAGCGTCAGGGTGAGCGCACCCAGCACCGGCCCGAGCAGGCCGTTGATGCCGCCCAGGATCGCCATGGTCAGGATCTCGACCCCGCGGTCAAAACCGTATTCGTTGGGGCCGATGAAGAAGGTCAGGTGCGCGTTGAGCGCACCGGCCAGGCCGGCGATCATCGCGCCGAGCACGAAGGCCAGCAGCTTGTGGCCGGCGACATCGATGCCCATCAGTCCGGCTGCGGTGTCATCCTCCTTGATCGCCTCGAAGGCGCGCCCGACGCGCGAGCGGTTCAGGCGCCACAGGCCGAACAGCACCAGCGCCAGCACCAGCGCGACATGCCACCACTGGGTCGAGGGCGGAATGCCGTTGAGGCCGAGCGCGCCACCCGTGACGCTCTCGGTGTTGAGGATCGCGATCCGCACCACCTCGCCGAAGGCCAGCGTGGCCATCGCGAGGTAGACGCCCGACAGCCGCAGCGTCGGCTGGCCGATCACGAACGCGGCCAGCGCCGGCGCGGCCATGCCGCCCGCCAGCGCCAGCGCGAACGGCGCGTCGTAGTTCATCGTCAGCAGCGCCGCCGCATAGGCGCCGATGCCCATGAAGGCGGCATTGGCCATCGCGAGCATGCCGCAAGACAGCGTCAGGTAGATGGACAGCGCCAGCAGCGCGTTGGTGCCCAGCGTGAGCACCAGATTGCTGTAGACGGCCCAGAAATTGTCGAACGCTTCCATCAGACCTTGCGCTCCTGCAGTGAACCGAACAAACCCTTGGGCCGCAGCAGCAGCACCAGGAACAGGAAACCGAAGGCAACCGCGTCGCGCATGTCGGAGCCGATATAGGCAATCGACAGCACCTCGGCAAAGCCCAGGAACAGGCCGCCCAGCATGGCGCCGCGCACGTCACCGAGGCCGCCCAGGATGATGACCGCGATGCCCTTGTGCAGCATCGGCTGGCCCATCAGCGGAAACAGCGCGTTCGAGTAGAGGCCGATCAGCACGCCGGCCAGGCCGCCCAGACCGGCGGCGGCGAACGAGGTCAGGTAGAACAGGCCCTCGACGTTGATGCCGAGCAGATAGGCCGCCTTGGGCGACTCGGCGATCGCGCGCATGGCGCGCCCGAGCTGGGTGCGCTTGAGCGACAGCATCAGCGCGCCCATCAGCACGAAGGACAGCAGCACGATGCCGAGCTCGAGCGCGGTCAGGTGCAGGCCGCCGAGCGTGAGCGACTCCTCCGACACCGTGCCGGCCGGAAAGCGCAGGTTCTCGGCACCGAAGATGCCCTGCATCGCGCTGTTGATCGCGATGCCGACCCCGATGGTGGCGATCATCGGGATCAGGTGCGGCGCACCGCGCGCGCGCAGCGGCTTGAGCACCAGGAAGTCGATCGCGAGCCCGAGCAAGCCGCAAACCAGGAAGGCAAACAGCAGGCCGGCCCAGAGCGGAAAGCCGAAATGGTTGATGACCTGCAGCGCCGCGTAGGCGCCGACCATGAAGACGGCGCCATGCGACAGGTTGACGACGCCGAGCACGCCGAAGATCAAAGTGAAGCCGAGCGCGAACAGCGCGTAGACGCTGCCCAGGGACAAGGCATTGACGAGTTGCTGTTCCAGCACGGGAATAGCCTCCTTGAAAAAGCAAAAGGACGGCGAACCCCCAGGGTCACGCCGTCCGGGAATCCGGCAGCTTACTTCTGGATCACGAAGCGGCCAGCCTGGGTCACGCTGACGATGGCGGCCTGCTGGGCATCGTAGCCGGCGGGCTTGCCGGCCTTGTCGCTGGCGCGGCGGAACTGGAAGGCGCCGGTCGCGCCGGTCCACTTGACCGCCGGCAGCGCATCGCGCAAGGCGGTGCGGTCGGCAGTGAGGTTGCCACTGAGCTTGACGGCCTTCAAGGCCTGGGTCGCGATATGGAGCCCGTCATAGGCCTGGGCCGCGAACTGGTCGGGCGCCATCTTGTACTTGGCCGTGTAGGCGACGACGAACTTGCGGTTGGCGTCGGTCTGGTTCTCGATCGACCACGGGCTGCCGACATAGAGGCCGTCGGACTTGTCCTTGGCCAGGTCGAACACCTTGACCGAGTTCATGCCGTTGCCGCCGATGAAGGGCAGATTGAGGCCGAGCTGGCGTGCCTGCACCATGATCGGGCCGCCCTCGGCGATCAGCGCCGACAGCACGATGGCGTCGGGGTTGCCGGCCTTGATCTTGGTCAGCTGGGCCTTGAAGTCGACGTCGCCCTTGGCGAAGGTCTCGGTGGTCGTGACCGGCAGGTTCAGGTCGGCCAGCGCCTTCTTGAAGTTGTCGTAGCCGCTCTTGGTGAAGACATCGTCATTGCCGTAGAGCACGGCGACCTTCTTGATGTTGCCCTTCTTGATCGCCATCTTGAGCGTCTCGGGCAGCACATCGGCCTCGGTCACCGAGTTGCGGAACACATAGTCGCCGATCGAGGTGATGCCGTCGGCCGTGTTCGAGGTGCCGAACACCACGGTCTTGGACGCCTGCGCGATCGGATTGGCGGCCTGGGCCGAGTTCGACAGCGTCGGGCCGAAGATCATCAGCACCTTGTCCTGGAACACCAGCTTCTTGAAGACGTTGATCGCCTCTTCCTTCTTGCCCTGCTCGTCCTCGATCACGAGCTGGATCTTGTTGCCATTGACGCCGCCAGCCGCGTTGATCTGCTCGGCCGCCAGCTGGAAACCGTTGCGGATCGCCGCGCCATATTGCGCCGCGCCGCCCGACAGGGCCTCGGCGACGCCGATCTTGAGGTCGGCAGCCTGGGCCGAGCAGGCCAGCGTGGCCGCCACGGCCAGCAAGGAGGTCTTGAACAGGGACAGATTCATGGGGGACATCTCCAGGGATTGCGAGGGGCCGGCCTGGCCGGCAGAGCCGGTCATTGTATCGCCCGCCCTCAAGACTTCAGTCCTGCTCGCGCAGCCGCTCGAAGAAGGCCTTGAGCCCATGCTCCCAGGACCGCTTGGTGGCGGCATCGGCAAAGCTGGCCTCGAAGCTGTTGAAGGCGAGCTGGTAGGCATGCCGGGGCTCGAGCCCCAGCGCCGCGAACAGCTCGACATAGTTGTCGTTGACATAGCCGCCGAAATAGGCCGGATCGTCCGAGTTGACCGTCACGCACAGGCCGGCATCGAGCAGGCTTTTCAGGTTGTGCTGGGCCAGGGTCGGGAACACGCGCAGCTTGATGTTGGACAGCGGGCAGACCGTCAGCGGCACGCGCTCGTCGGCCAGCCGCTGCAGCAGCGCCGGGTCATGCAGCGCCTGCACGCCGTGGTCGATGCGCTCGGCTTTGAGCAGGTCGAGCGCCTGGCGGATGTACTCGGGCGGCCCCTCCTCGCCCGCATGCGCGACGACATGCAGGCCGAGCTCGCGGCATTTCGCAAAGACGCGCTCGAACTTGGCCGGCGGATGACCAAGTTCACTCGAATCGAGCCCGACGCCGATGAAATGGTGGCGAAACGGCAGCGCCGCCTCCAGCGTCGCGAAGGCGTCTTCCTCGCTCAGGTGGCGCAGGAAGCACAGGATCAGCTTGGCACTCAGGCCGAACTCCTGGTGCGCGCGCTGGCAGGCATGGTGCAGCCCCTTGACGATGGTCTCCATCGGCACGCCGCGCGCGGTATGCGTCTGCGGATCGAAGAAGATCTCGGCATGCACCACGTTGTCGGCGGCGGCCTTGTCGAGGTAGGCCCAGGCCATGTCGAAGAAATCCTGCTCGTGCAGCAGCACGCTGGCGCCGGCGTAATAGAGGTCGAGAAAGCTCTGCAGATCGCTGAACTGGTAGGCCGCACGCAGCGCCTCGACGCTGGCATAGGGCAGGCTGACGTGGTTGCGCTCGGCCAATCTGAAGATCAGCTCGGGCTCGAGCGTGCCCTCGATATGGAGATGCAGCTCGGCCTTGGGCATCAGGCGCAGCACGCTGGGCAGGCGGTCGGGGGCGATATGCGGGATCTTGAACATGGCTGGACTCCTCCTTGTGCCGGCGATGGCCGGTCCGGCATTCAGCGTAGCAGAAAGGACCCGTCCCGCCGCCGGCCGCCGACCGAAAATCCGCCTCACTGATCCGGATGCGACGGGCGCGACGGGCGCGACGAACGCCGGGCAGTCTGCACGCTCAAGACCATGGTGATGGCCAGGATGCCCAGCACGACGCCCAGCGACAGCAGCACCGGGGTCAGCACAAGGTCATGCGAGGGTAGCGGAAAAGCCGCCGGAACTGATCAGACCAGGCTGACCTGGCGCGCCGGGCGACGCTTGCGCTGCCACAGGCGGGCCAGGCTATGGGTGGCGCGCTGCAGCGCCTGGTTGAGCGCACCCTGTGCATCTTCGGCCTTAGCGACGATGACCAGCTGGCCGTAGCCCGCGGTGGTCAGCATGATCTGGCACTGCTTGTCCACACCGCCCTTGGGGCCGTTGATGTCGCGCAGGCTGATGCGCGCCTGCTGCACCTGGCCCTGCAGCCGGTACAGCACCGAGCGGACCCGCTGCTCGACCTGCTGGCGCCAGACCTGGGGCTCGCCGCTGCGTGAGGATTCGATCAAAACATTCATGGCTTGCGCTCCTGTGGAGATGAGGAGCCTTCAGCTTAAGGCCACAAAACATCCTGTAAAAGAAGAAATTTACTCATATTAATTCCCTAAAAAACTGAGCATTAATCCCTGCTTCCAGCATGGCCCAGGCCGCGACGACACCGGCCCCGGCTCGGGCCGATAAAAAAGCCGCCCGGGCTGGCAGGCAACCCGGGCGGCTTTGAGATTCGCTGTGGCGATCAGTTCGGCAGCTTGCCTTCGACGCCCTTGACGTAGAACTTGATGCCGCCCAGGAAGGCGTCGTCGGCGACGACATCCTTGGCCAGCAATTCCTTGCCGGCCTGGTCCTTGATCGGGCCCTTCCAGATCGCGAAGCTGCCGTCCTTCAGACCGGCCTTGACGGTCTCGACCTTCTGCTTGAGCTCGGCCGGCACGTCGTCGGCGATCGAGACCAGGTCGATCGCGCCTTCCTTGACGCCCCACCAGGCCTTGCCGGTGCTCCAGCTGCCGGCCAGCGCATCGGCGACGGTCTTCTTGTAGTAGGGACCCCAGTTGATGACGGACGAACCCAGATGGGCCTTGGGGCCGTAGGCGGTCATGTCCGAATCCCAGCCGAAGCCGCGCTTGCCGAGCTTCTCGGCGGTCTGCAGCACGGCCGAGGAATCGGTGTTCTGCATCAGCACGTCGGCACCGCCGTTGATCAGCGAGGTCGCGGCCTCGGTCTCCTTCGGCGGATCGAACCAGTTGTTGACCCAGACCACGCGGGTCTTGACCTTGGGGTTGACCGACTGCGCGCCGAGCGTGAAGCTGTTGATGTTGCGGATCACCTCGGGGATCGGCACCGACGCCACCACGCCCAGGGTGTTGCTCTTGGTCATGCCACCCGCGATGACGCCGGCCATGTAGGCGCCCTCGTAGGTGCGGCTGTCATAGGTGCGCAGGTTCTCGGCGGTCTTGTAGCCGGTCGCATGCTCGAACTTGACATCCTTGAAGTCGGCCGCGACCTTGATCATCGGCTCCATGTAGCCAAAGCTGGTGCCGAACACGATCTTGTTGCCCTGCGAGGCCAGGTCGCGGAACACGCGCTCGGCGTCGGCGCCCTCGGGCACGCTCTCGACGAAGCTGGTCTGGATCTTGTCGCCGAACTCGGCCTCGACCGCCTTGCGCGCGTTGTCGTGCGCGAAGCTCCAGCCGCCGTCGCCGACCGGGCCGACATAGGCAAAGGCCACCTTGAGCGGCTCGGGCTTGGCCGGTGCCGGGGCCGGCGCGGCCACGGGTGCCGGCTCTTCCTTCTTGCCGCAGGCGACCAGCGCGGCGGCGGCGAGCGTGGACAGCGCGACGAGCTGGACCCAGTGGCGCTTGGAATTGTCTGTCATGTCGAATCCTTGAAAACGAGTGTTGACGGGTGGTGAAAGGCGGACTGAAAAGACGAATCTTGGGACCGCTCAGGCCCCGGGGTAGAACGGCTTGCCGAGCGAGGCCGGCATGTTGATGCGTATCCACTGCGGGTTGCGCGAGATCAGCACCAGCACCAGGATCGTCGCCAAATAAGGCAGCATGGTCAAGAACTGGCTCGGCAGGTTGATGCCCTGGCCCTGCAGATGGAACTGGACCATGGTGACGGCGCCGAACAGGTAAGCCCCAAGCAGGATACGTGCCGGGCGCCAGGTGGCGAAGGTGGTCAGCGCCAGCGCGATCCAGCCCTTGCCCGCGATCATGCCCTCGACCCAGAGCGGCGTATAGTAGGTCGAGACATAGGCCCCGGCCAGGCCGCACAGCGCGCCGCCGGCCAGCACCGCGCCCAGGCGGATGCGCCGCACCGGATAGCCCAGCGCATGGGCCGATTCGGGGCTCTCGCCGACGCTGCGCAGGATCAGGCCGCTGCGGGTGCGGTAAAGCCACCAGACCAGCAGCAGCACCAGCGCCAGCGCGCCATAGACCAGCGGATGGTGGCGAAACAGCGCCGGACCGAACCAGGGCAGATCGGACAGCAGCGGGACCGCGAACTGCCCTTGCTCGGGCAGCTTGGCCTGCACATAGCCGGTGCCGGCGAAGGCCGAGAAGCCGGCGCCGAACAGGCTCAGCGCCAGCCCGGTGGCGTACTGGTTGGTGTTGAGCCAGATCACCAGCAGGCCGAACAGCGCCGCGAGCAGCAAGCCCGCCAGCATGCCGGCGAGCAGGCCCAGGGTCTGGCTGCCGGTGGCAACCACGGTCGCGAAGCCGGCCAGCGCGGCGCACAGCATCATGCCCTCGGCGCCCAGGTTGACGACACCGGCCTTCTCGTTGATCAGCAGGCCGAGCGCGGCGATCGCGAGCACGGTGCCCGCATTGAGCGAGGAAGCCAGCAGCAGCGCGCTTTGTTCCATCTCATTTCCCCCATTTGATGCGATAGGCGACCAGGGTGTCGCAGGCCAGCAGCGAGAACAGCAGCAGGCCCTGGAACACGCCGGTGATCGACTTCGGAAAACCCAGGCGCGACTGCGCGAGTTCGCCGCCGATGTAGAACATGCTCATCAGCAGGGCCGACAGCACGATGCCGACCGGATGCAGCCGGCCGACGAAGGCGACGATGATGGCGGCAAAACCGTAACCGGCCGGCACATAGGGCGTGAGCTGGCCGAGCGGGCCGGCGACCTCGAGCGCGCCGGCCAGGCCAGCCAGTCCGCCCGAAGTCAGCAGCGCGATCCAGAGCGCGCGCCGCGACGAGAAGCCGGCAAAGCGCGCGGCCGCCGGCGCCAGCCCGCCGACCTGCTGGGCAAAGCCCGACAAGGTGCGAAACAGGTAGAGCCAGATGCCCGCGGCCAGCGCCAGCGCGATCGGCAGGCCGATGTTCAGGCGCGAGCCGTCGAACAGGCGCGGGATGCGCGCGGCCGCCTCGAAGGTCTTGGTCTGCGGGAAGTTGTAGCCCAGCGGGTCCTTCCAGGGTCCGTAGACCAGGAAGCCGAGCAGCTGGATCGCGACATAGACCAGCATCAGGCTGACCAGGATCTCGTTGGCATGGAAGCGGTCGCGCAACCAGGCCGTCAGGCCGGCCCAGACCATGCCGCCCGCGACACCGGCCAGCAGCACCGCCAGCACCATCCAGCGCCCGCTGTCGGGACCGGCCAGCAGGGCGACGCCGCCGGCGGCAAGCGCGCCGAGCACGAACTGCCCTTCGGCGCCGATGTTCCAGACATTGGAGCGAAAGCACACCGCCAGCCCGAGCGCGATCAGCAACAGCGGCGTGGCCTTGAGCATCAGCTCGCCGAGCGCATAGGGGGTGCGGATCGGCTCCCAGAAGAAGACCTGCAGGCCGCGCAGCGGGTCCTTGCCGAGCAGCCAGAACAGCGCCATGCCGATCAGCACCGTCAGCGTCAGCGCCAGCAGCGGCGAGGCATAGCTCCAGATCCTGGAAGGCTGGGCGCGCAGTTCAACCCTGAGCATCGGCGACCTCCCCGGCGGCGTTCAGGCCTTGCTCGACCGGCTGAGAGGGCTGAGAGGGCCACAGGCCCGACATCCAGGCGCCGATGCGCTCGACCGTGGCCTCGGCGCGCGGCACCGACGGCGAGAGCCGGCCGTCGGCGATCACATGCAGCCGGTCGCTGAGCTCGAACAGCTCGTCGAGCTCCTCGCTGACCACCAGCACGGCACAGCCGGCGTCGCGCAGGGCCAGGATCTCGGCCCGGATATGGGCGGCCGCGCCGACATCGACACCCCAGGTCGGCTGACTCACGATCAGCACGCGGGGATTGCAATCGATCTCGCGACCGACAATGAACTTCTGCAAATTGCCTCCTGACAGCGAGCGCGCGACCGCATCGGGGCCGCCGGCCTTGACCTTGTAGCGCGCAATGATCTCGTCGGCCTGCGCGCGCAGCACGCCCAGCCTGAGCCAGCCCAGCGGGCCGACCGCGTCGTGCCGGGTCAGCAGCACGTTGTGTGCCAGGCCCAGCGTCGGCACCGCGCCGCGCCCCAGCCTTTCCTCGGGCACGAAATGCAGCCCGTGCTTGCGCCGCAGTCCGGGGCCGGCCTGCGACAGGTCGACGCCGGCCAGTTGCACGCTGCCGGGCGCCGCGCGCCGGTCTTCGCCCGAGAGCGCGCAGAGCAGCTCGCCCTGGCCGTTGCCCGAGACACCGGCGATGCCGACCACCTCGCCCGCGCGCACCTGGAGCGAGATCCCGTGCAGGTCGGTGCCGAAGGGGTCCTCGCTGGCCAGCTGCAGCTCGCGCACATCGAGCAGCAGCGCGCCCGGCGCCTGGTCGCGCGCGCGCAGCAGCTCGGGCTCGGAGCCCATCATGAGCCGGCTCAGCGAGGCATTGGTCTCGCGGCTCGGGTCGCAGTGGCCGACCACCCGGCCGGTGCGCATCACGGTGCAGGCGCGACAGAGCTCGCGGATCTCGTGCAGCTTGTGGCTGATGTAGAGGATCGAGCAGCCCTCGGCGGCGAGCTGGCGCAGCACCACGAACAGGCTCTCGACCGCCTGCGGCGTCAGCACCGAGGTCGGCTCGTCGAGGATCAGCAGCTGGGGCCGGGTCAGCAGCGCGCGCACGATCTCGACCCGCTGGCGCTCGCCGACCGAGAGCGTGTGCACCGGCCGGCGCGGGTCGAGCTCGAGCCCGTACTCGCTGGCCTTGGCCTCGATGCGCTCGACCACCTCGCGCAAGCTCAGGCTCTTGTCGAGGCCGAGCCAGACGTTCTCGGCCACGGTCAGGGTGTCGAACAGGCTGAAATGCTGGAACACCATGCTGATGCCGAGCGCGCGCGCCTCCTGCGGGTTGCGCACCTGGACCTGCTGGCCGTTGAAGCGCATGACGCCGGCGTCGGGCTTGGCCACGCCGTAGATCAGCTTCATCAGTGTCGATTTGCCGGCACCGTTCTCGCCCAGCACGGCGTGAATGCTGCCGGGCGCCACGCTGAGCGCGATGTTGTCGTTGGCCACCACGCCGGGATAGCGCTTGGTGACGCCAGTGAGCTCGAGTCTGGGGGTGCTGCTCATAGGGAAGGTCGGAGGCGGAAAGGGATCTCGATGCTCGCCGGCAGGAGCGGCCCGGGACAAGCCGGACCTGCCGGGCAGGGAGCCCCGATGTTAAGGCCAGCCGGGCATTCCCTCGCGGTTCCGACGCGGATACGATGGCACAAATGTTGCGTTCGACGTGAACCAAACCGCCAACCGCCTGATGCCATCCGATCACCCCCCCATCCAGCCGCTGCGCTTTGTCCAGCGCGGCGCGATCGTGAACGTCGAGCGCGTCGCGCCCGACCGGACCCTGTTGGCGCTGCTGCGCGAGGACCTCGGGCAGCCAGCCGTCAAGGAGGGCTGCAATTCGGGCGACTGCGGCGCCTGTACCGTGGTGCTGGCACAGGCGCAGGGCGACGGGCTGCGCTGGCGCGCCATCAACAGCTGCCTGCGGCTGGCGCACTCGGTCGATGGCAGCGCGCTCTGGACCGCCGCCGACCTGGCAACGGACCCGCTGCTCGACCTCGGCGGCGCCCAGCTGCACCCGGCGCAGCAGGCCATGCTCGAGCAGCATGGCTCGCAATGCGGCTTCTGCACGCCGGGCTTCGTGATGAGCCTGTTCGCGCAGTACCAGAACCGGGTTGTGACGGGTGAAACGGTGACACGCGAGGCCGCGCAGTCCGACCTGTCGGGCAATCTGTGCCGCTGCACCGGCTACCGGCCGATCCTCGACGCGGCGCAGTCGATGGCGCGACTGCCGCCAGCCCGGATCGATCAGGCCGCCTTGCTGGCGCTGCTGGGACAGATCGCCCGGGCGCCGACCACGCTGGCGGCCCTGCTGCAGGCGCGCGCGCGCTGGCCCGAGGCCAGGCTGGTGGCCGGTGCGACCGACCTCGGGCTGTCGATCACCAAGGGGCTGCAGCCGCAAGCCCGGCTGCTCGACCTCACGCGCGTCGAGGAACTCGGACGCATCGAACGCCAGCCCGGCTGGCTCGGCATCGGCGCTGCCGTCACGCTCGAGGATGCCTTCACCGCGCTGATGCAGCAATGGCCAACGCTGGCGGACTTCGCGCCGCGCTTCGCCGGCCTGCCGGTGCGCCAGTCGGGCACGCTGGGCGGCAACATCGCCAACGGCTCGCCGATCGGCGACTCGATGCCGCTGCTGATCGCGCTGCGCGCCAGCCTGCGGCTGCTGCGCTGGGACCCGGATCGCCAGGCCCCGGCCGAGCGCCACATCGCGCTCGAGGACTTCTACACCGGCTACCGCCGCAACCGGCTCGGCGCGGACGAACTGATCGCAATGGTCGAGATCCCCTGCCCGGACCGGCCCGCCGGCAGCGACTGGACCCGGGCCTACAAGGTATCGAAGCGGCACGAGGACGACATCTCGACCGTCTGCCTCGCGCTGTCGCTGCAGTTCGAGCAAGGCCGGGTACTGGCAGCAGCGATCGGTGTCGGGGGCGTCGCGGCGACACCGGTGCGGGCCGCACGCACCGAAGCGGCGCTGACCGGCCAGCACTGGAGCATCGCTACGGTGCAGCAGGCCATGAAAACGCTCGAAAGCGAGTTCGAGCCGCTGTCGGACCTGCGCGCCAGTGCGGACTACCGGCGCCAGCTGCTGGGCCGGCTGCTCTGGCGCAGCTGGCTCGAAAGCCAGGGCGACGCCCTGCCCTACACAACCCGCCTGCAGGCGCTGGAGCCGATCAGCCCCAGGACCTGGACGGAGCTGCGGCCATGAACAACCCTTCCCTGCCCGGCGCCTGCGGCCAGTCCCTGCCACACGAGAGCGCCCGCGCCCATGTCACGGGCGCCGCCCCCTTCATCGACGACCTGCCCGAGCTGGCCGGCACGCTGCACGCGGCCCCGATCCTGTCGCCGCTGGCACATGGGCGCCTGCTCGGACTCGATACGGTCGCCGCGCTGGCGCTGCCCGGCCTGCGCGGCCTGGTGCTGGCGGCCGACATCCCGGGCTCGCCCCTGCTGCCGACCTCGGCCCGCGACGAGCCGCTGCTGGCGCAGGACGAACTGCTCTACGCCGGCCAGGTGATCGGCCTCGCGGTGGCGACGGACCGCGAGACCGCCCGGCGCGCGGCGCGACTGGTCCAGGTACGGGCCGAACCGCTGCCGGCACTGCTGTCGGCACGCGCCGCCCATGCGGCCGGCCACTATGTCGCACCTCCGGTGCATCTGGCGCGCGGCGATGTCGCCGCCGCGCTGGCACAGGCACCGCACCGCATCCAGGGTTCGCTCGAGAGCGGCGCGCAGGAGCATCTCTACCTCGAGGGCCAGGCGGCCTACGCCCTGCCGCAGGAGCAGGGCCAGTGGCTGGTGCATGCCAGCACCCAGCACCCGGGCGAGGTGCAGCACGCCATCGCCAGCGCGCTGGGCCTGCGCGACCATGATGTCCAGGTGGTGTGTCGGCGCATGGGCGGCGGCTTCGGCGGCAAGGAAACCCAGGCCAGCCAGATCGCGATCTGGGCCACGCTGGCCGCGCACAAGTTCGCCCGCCCGGTCAAGCTCAGGCTGGACCGCGACGACGACTTCCTGATCACCGGCAAGCGCCACGCCTTCAGCTTCGACTGGGAGGCTGGTTTCGACGACCAGGGCCGGCTGCTGGCGCTCGAGCTGACCGAGCTGGCCGACTGCGGCTTCTCGGCCGACCTGTCGGGACCGATCTGCGACCGCGCGGTCTTTCACAGCGACAACGCCTATTTCCTCGAGCATGTCGCGATCCACAGCTGGCGCTGCCGCACCCACAAGCAGAGCAGCACCGCCTTTCGCGGCTTCGGCGGACCGCAGGGCATGCTCGTGATCGAGACGATCATGGGCGAGATCGCGCGCCGGCTCGGGCAAGACCCGCTCGAGGTGCGGCGAGCCAACCTCTACGGCACCGAGGAGCGCAACGTCACGCCCTACGGCATGACGCTGGAGGACAACATCCTGGCGCCGCTGATCGACCGGCTGGCCCGGAGCGCGCGCTACCGCGAGCGCCGGAGCGCGATCGCGCACTGGAACACCATCAACCCGGTCATCAAGCGCGGACTGGCGCTGACGCCGGTCAAGTTCGGCATCAGCTTCACCGCGACCCAGCTCAACCAGGCCGGCGCACTGGTCCATGTCTACACCGATGGCAGCGTGCTGCTGAACCACGGCGGCACCGAGATGGGCCAGGGCCTGCACACCAAGGTCGCGCAGATCGTTGCCCAGGCGCTGGGCCTGCCGCTGGCGAGCGTGCGCGTCAGCGCGAGCGACACGGCCCGGGTGCCCAATGCCTCGGCCACCGCCGCCTCGACCGGCACCGACCTGAACGGCCGCGCCGCGCAGCTGGCCGCGATCGAGGTGCGCGAGCGACTGGCCCGGTTCATCGCCGAGCTCGACGGCTGCACCGCCGCCGAGGTGCGCTTCGAGCAGGGCCAGGTCGTGAGCCCCCAGGCCAGCCGTGCCTGGAAAACCGTCGTGGCCGCGGCCTATTCGGCCCGCCTCCAGCTCTGGAGCGACGGCTACTACCGCACGCCCAAGATCCACTACGACCCGCGCACGCTGACCGGGCGGCCGTTCTACTATTTCGCCTATGGCGCCGCCTGCACCGAGGTCGCCATCGACCAGCTGACCGGCGAGAGCCGGGTGCTGGCGGTCGACATCCTGCATGACGTCGGGCGCAGCATCAACCCGGCGCTCGACATCGGCCAGATCGAGGGCGGCTTCATCCAGGGCATGGGCTGGCTGACCAGCGAGGAACTGGTCTGGGACGCGCAGGGCCGGCTGCTGACCCATGGCCCGAGCAGCTACAAGATCCCGAGCGCGGGCGACCTGCCGGCCGAGTTCCGGATCGAACTCTGGCCCGAGGCCAACCGCGAGGACAATGTGTTCGGCAGCAAGGCGGTGGGCGAGCCACCGCTGATGCTCGCGATCAGCGTCTGGGAGGCGCTGCGCGATGCGGTGGCCCAGGCGCGTGGCGACGGACTGCCGGTGCGACTCGATGCGCCGGCGACACCGGAGCGGCTGCTGCGGGCGCTGGGCGGACTCGACTGACCCGACTGGATTGAGTCGATCGACTCAGGCCCCGCGCGCCGACCCGCCCGGCCCGCCGCGGGTGATGCGCGTGAACGGCGGCAGCCCCTGCAGCAGGCGCTGGCCGTAGCTGGTGCGCGACAGCCGGCGGTCGTAGCAGGTCACATGCGCCTCGTCCTCCTCGGTGCGGATGGCGCGGCCCACCCACTGCGCGAGCCGGATCGCGGTCGCCGGCACCACCAGCTCGGTGAAGGGGTCACGCCCGACCTGGCGCAGCCATTCGGCGCGCGCCTCGCCGACAGGATCATCGGGCGGCGCAAACGGCAGCTTGGTGATGAACAGGTCCTCGCACAGCGGGCCCGGCAGGTCCAGCCCCTCGCCGAAGGACTGCATGCCGAAGATCACCGACGGCTGGCCGGCCGCGACCCGCTCGCGGTGACGGCTCAGCAGCTGCCAGCGCGGCAGCGCGGTCTGCACCAGCACGATCTCGCGCAACGACTCGGGCAGCGACTCATCGGCCAGCCGCAGCTGCGCGCGCGAGGTGAACAGCACCAGCGCGCCATGTGCGACCTGTTGCAGATCGCGCAGCAGCGCCTGCACCATGGCCGCGTTGTAGGCCGTCGCGTCCTTCGGGTCGGGCAGGTCGTCGACCAGCACAAGCCGGCCCTGGCGCGCGAAATCGAACGGACTCTGGACCTCGAGCGCCAGCGCGCAAGGGTCGCCGAACAGGCCGACCTCCTTGAGGAAGAAGTCGAAGCGCCCCAGGCTGGTCAGCGTGGCCGAGGTCAGTACCGCGCCGCGCACCACCGACCACAGATGCTGGCGCAGCGTCGCACCCGGCAGGGTCGGACTGGCATGCGCCTGCAGCACGATGTAGTCGCCCTGGGTCGCCAGCGTGAACCACTTGGCCGCTGGCGCAGTGCCCTCGTCGGCCTGCTGCAGCATCAGCTGGGTCGTGCTGGCGACCGCCTCGAGCCGGGGCGCCAGCGTGCCGAGCTGGGCGTATTGCTGCGACAGGCGCTTGGCCTGGTCGGGCTGCGCCTTGATCTCGGCACGCAGCGCCTTGCTGACCGCACGCAACGCATCGAGGAATTCCTGCGCCTGGTGCGAGAGCTGGGCCAGCGGCTCGATCAGCTCCGGGTGCAGCTGCCCGCGCGGCACGCGGTAACGCCCGGGCTGGTTCGCCAGCCCTCCGGCACCGCCGCGCCGGCTGCCAAAGGCCGGCGCCTCCTCGCCTTTCAAGGCCGCGCCATGGTGATGCATGACCAGGCGCGCCAGATCCAGCATCAGCTGGCGCAGCTGGGCCGATAGGCGCGGAATCTCGGCCACCTCGGACACCGCGAGCAGGCCGCCGGTACGCACCGCCTGGCTGGCCAGCTTGTCGATCCATTTGAGCCGGCTCAGGTCCATGCTGCTGGCGAACTGATCGAGCGCGATGCCGGGCAGGTGATGCGCCTCGTCGAGCACCAGCAGGCAGTTGTCGAGCTCGGGCAGCAGGCGCGAACCGAGCGAGGACAGCAGCAGGTCATGGTTGACCACGATCACCTGCGCGCCGACCAGGCTCTTGCGCGCGGCGTAATAGCTGCACTGGTCGTAGGCCGGGCAATGGCGCGCGGTGCAGGAACTGCCCTCGGCCGCGACCGCCGCCCACCAGGCCGCTTCGGGCGGCTGCTCGAGCTGGTCGCGGTCACCGTCCCAGCGTCCGCGCTCGAGCTGGCGCTGCAGGTCCTGGTAGAAGGACTGGCGCTCGACCTGTTCCTGCGCCAGGTTCAGGCTGCGCCCGGCACTGGTCGGGCGCGCCTCCTCGGCGAACAGGTCGTCCTCGGCATCCCAGGCCGCATCGCCATCGCCCCCGTCGCTGCCGGAGGACCAGCGGTCAAGCTTGAGCTTGCAGACATAGCGCCCGCGCCCCTTGGCCAGCGCGAAGCGAAACGGCTGCGGCAGGCTGTTGGCCAGCGCCGGCAGGTCCTTGGCGACCAGCTGCTCCTGCAATGCGACGGTGGCTGTCGAGATCATCACGCGCGTGTTGCGCGCCAGCGCCAGCGCGATCGCCGGCACGCTGTAGGCCAGCGACTTGCCGACCCCGGTGCCGGCCTGGATCACCGCGATCGAGCGCTGCGGCTCGAGCGCCTCGATCGGACCGTCCTCGTCCTCGGGCGGCTTGCCGAGGTCGGCCTCGCTGAAGGTCAGCGCGACCTGCTCGGCCATCAGGCGCTGACCCTCGCGCACCCGCAGCCCGCTGGCCGCCACCACCTGATCGAACACCTGCAGCGCCGAGCGCGCCATTTCTACCTTGGACATGGGGCGGGAGTGTGGCACGAAAACCGGCCTGGCAGGCCTTACAATGGTTGCCTCGACAGCGATGGAAGCGTGGCAGAGTGGTTGCTTGCACCTGTCTCGAAAATTTAAGCTCGGACGGCACCCGTGCAAAAAATATAAAAAAAACAATGTATCGTTAAATTTTTGGTGGCAAATACTTAGCACATCAAAGAATTAGGTGGGTTGGCAGAGCGGTTGAATGCACTAGTCTTGAAAACTAGCAAGGGTGTAAATCCTTCCAGGGTTCGAATCCCTGACCCACCGCCAAATTCATGGATGATAAGTAGCTATTGAGGAATAGTTGTGGGAGTCTTCGATCTATTCTCTAAGCGTCAGAAGCGTGTCCGTGGCGAAGTACCCGATGTTTACGTCTATGACGACCTACCACAACCGCTACGGGTGCAGATTGTTCACATCATCAAAGATGCATTCGGCATCGATAACTACGGTTCCGATCACGCTGCGAAAGCGTACAAACTTGTCAACCAGACCCTCTGTCGGGAGTTTGGTGTCTTCCAACTAATCAAGTACCCCGAATCAGACCAGCACGCGGTCTTCAACTTCTTTTTACAGGAAGAGGCCGTCGAGCGAGCCCTAGACGTCGTGGAGTTGTGCTTCAAGCTGATCCAGATTTACATTGGCGAAGATCAGTCGTATCAGTACTACACCAATAGAAGCATCACGGCCGATGCTGCTCTCGCAGAGTTGAACGAGCGCTTCAAGGAGCACGCGGTTGGCTACCAGTTCGAATCTGGCGAGATCATCAGAGTCGACTCTCAGTTCCTGCATGCCGAGGCTGTCAAACCAACACTAGCGGTTCTGCGTGACAATAACTTCAAGGGTGCGAACGAAGAGTTCCTGAAAGCCCATGAGCACTATCGACACGGGCGATACAAAGAATGCCTTGTTGATGCACTGAAGGCATTTGAGAGCACCATGAAGACGATTTGCAATCTTCGTGGTTGGCACACACAGCCAACGGACACGGCGAAGAAGCTGATCGCCACCTGTGTAAATAATGGCTTGTTCCCCGCCTACTTCGATTCGCAGTTCTCATCCATTCGCTCGCTACTGGAAAGCGGTGTGCCGACAGTGAGAAACAAGAACGGTGGTCATGGACAGGGTGAAGTGCCAGTCGCAGTGCCAGAATACTTGGCGCGATATACGCTGAACCTCACTGCGACGACTATTCTCTTTATGGTTGAAGCACACCAAGCCACGAAGTAATAAACCTAGTCGAAGGAGGGTTTTTCGTTGCATTTGCCGGTGTATCGAAAACCCACCAGATCCGCCACCGTTTACCGCAAAAACCTCCAAAAAACAGTATTAATAGAGAATATTTTTTCCACTCTGATCAATAAAACTATCGAGACAGAGAAAGCAGCAGGAAGTTAGGTAAAGTTGCCTTCGCAAAACCTGCAAGGGGCCGTGAGTGCAAGCCTCGTTATTTTCCACCATATAGGATGTGCATGATCAAGAGCGGTGCGCTTGGTGAACTGGCTGCGATGAAGCATTTTCTCAGCCTCGGCTACGAAGTCTATACAGCCGTAACAGACAGCTCCACCTACGACATCATCCTGGCCAAGGATGGACAGTTGCTCCGGGTCGAAGTCAAGACAACGACAGCCCGGACCAGAAACAACAAGGGCTGGGTTGTGCACCTCAAGCGCGTGCGCCCCAACAAGACACAGAACAAGATCCATCCCTTCGACAGCAGCAGGATAGATCTGCTGGCCGTCTACATCACCCCGCTGGATCGGGTGGTCATCTTCGAGGCCAGGAACCTGCAACAGCGCTCAACATTGTCCATATTGGACGGGCAGCTGGCCACGCTGTCTTGACGTGCAGCGCCGTCGACACAGTCAGGCCATTTTTTCAACCGTGGTGTATTGGCCCGCGCGAGCTGTCTCCGCCAACAAGGCCTTCACCCCGCCTGCCTGATCGTCACCAGCGCCTGCTCGAAATCGAAGTTGTCCAGCGCCTTGGCCAGCGGCTCGTAATGCGGGCCCAGCGCAGACTGCAGCAAGCTCCGGTTGGACTCGAACAGCGTCAGGCTTTCGGTATCGGCCTGCTCGAGCAGTCCGATCAGCCGCTCGCGCAGCCGGGCCCATTGCTGCGGATCGAGGGCCACTGCATGGCCGTTCGCCATTTCCTGCGGCAGTCGCTGGCTGATTGCCTCGACCAGCGGCGCCAGCGCCCGGGCGATGCCGGCCTGCAGTGGGCCGATGACGTCCTGTGGCGCACGCTCACGCAAGGCCTGCTCGAGCCGCTCGGCCATTGCACGCAGTTCGAGCGCGCCAATCTGAGCCGACACCCCCTTGAGCGTGTGCATCAGCCGCTCGGCCTGACCCCAGTCGGCGGCGGCAATCGCCTCGACCAGACGGGCGGGCGTTGCGGCCTGGTCCGAGGCGAACCGGACCAGCAGATGGTGATAGAGCGGCTCGCGCCCGAGCACCTGGCGCAGGCCCAGCGCCGCGTCGAGTCCTGCGATGCCCTCGAGTGACACACCCTGTCGCGCTGCCGGACGAGCCATGCTCCGGTTACGTCGGGACGAGCGCCGTGCGCGCGACCGGCTGGGCTTGACCCAGCGCAGCAGCTTGGCCGCCAGATCCTTGGGGTCGATCGGCTTGGCGATGTAGTCGTTCATGCCGGCCTCAAGACAGCGCTCCCGGTCGCCCGTCATCGCATTGGCGGTCATGGCCAGGATCGGCAGCTCCTGCAGCCAGGACAGCAGGCGGATCTCGCGGGTGGCGGTCAAGCCGTCCATGACCGGCATCTGCATGTCCATCAGCACGACGTCATAGTTGTTTTGCTGCACCCGCTCCAGTGCCACCGCGCCGTCGGGTGCCAGATCGACCCACAGACCGAGCTCCCGCAGCAGCTCGATCGCAACCTCCTGGTTGATCTCGTTGTCCTCCACCAGCAAGGCCCTGGCGCCCTGCAAGGGCGTGGTGTCCGCCTGCAGGCCACGTTCGGAGCGCGGCAGCGGAGGAAACTCGTCGAGTTCGGCGCCGAGCAGGCGCATCACCGTGTCGAACAGGACCGAAGGGGTCACCGGCTTGACCAGCACATCGCTGATGCCCACATCCTCGGACAGCTCGATCAGCTCGCCGCGGTCGTAGGCCGTGACCATCAGCACCAGCGGTCGCCTGGGCAGCGGCAGGGTGGCGATCTTGCGCGCCACGGTCACGCCGTCCATGCCGGGCATCTTCCAGTCGAGAAAGACCACCTCGTAGGGTTGGTCGGCCTCGGCGGCCCGGCTCAGCTCGGCCAATGCCAGCGAGCCGGAAGCGACCGCGTTGACCGCAAACCCCATCGAGCGCAGCATCTCGCCCATCACCTCGCGCGCCGGGTCGTTGTCGTCGACCACCAGGATGCGTCGGCCCTGCAGATCGGGCTGCGCCAGCCAGCGCCTGGGCTGATCGGTACCCCGGCCGAGCCGGGCCGTGAACCAGAAGGTCGAGCCCCGCCCCGGCTCGCTATCGACCCCGACCTGGCCGCCCATCAGCTCGGCCAGGCGCTTGGAGATCACGAGGCCCAGGCCGGTGCCGCCGTATTTGCGCGTGGTCGAACTGTCGGCCTGCTGGAAACTCTGGAACAGCAGCGCGCATTGCTCGGGCGAGATACCGATACCGGTGTCCTGGACCGAGAAGCGCAACAGCAGTTCGTCGGCCGGTGCCGGCTCCTGTCCCTGTTCGAGCGCGATGCGGATCGTGATCGTGCCCTGCTCGGTGAACTTGACCGCATTGTTGGCATAGTTGATCAGCACCTGTCCGATGCGCAAAGGGTCACCGATCAGGTCGCGCGGGACATCCGGCCCGACATCCATCACGAGCTCCAGCCCCTTGTTGTCGGTCTTGGTCGCGAACAGCGCGGCGACATTGTCGAGCATCTGGTCGAGATCGAAATGGGCCCGCTCGACACCCATCTTGTCGGCCTCGAGCTTGGAAAAGTCGAGGATGTCGTTGATGATCCCGAGCAGGTGCTGGCTCGAGGTCTGGATCTTCTGCACATAGTCGAGCTGGCGCGGCGTCAGCGCGGTCTTGAGCACCAGATGGGTCATGCCGATCACGGCATTCATCGGCGTGCGGATCTCGTGGCTCATGTTGGCCAGGAAATCGGCCTTGGCGCGCGCGTTTTCCTCGGCCATTTCCTTCGAGCGCTGCATGGCCTCGAAGGCCTCGCGCTCGGTCGTGATGTCCTGCACCATGCCGGCATAGCCGCGCGCAATATCCTTGTCGATCACCTGCGCCGACAGGCGGGCCCAGAAGCGGCTGCCGTCCTTGCGCACCAGTTCATGCTCGATGCGGAAGCTGCCGTGCGCGGCCATTTCAAGCTGGAACTTCTGTTGCAGAACGGCGAAGATCGCATCATCCGAGTACAGGATGCGCGGCGCCTGGCCGATCAGTTCGCCCGGCCCGTAGCCGAACATCAGCTCCATGGTGCGGTTGCAGCGCTGGATCTGGTGGTCCTTGACGAAGATCAGGCCCGCGGTCGCCGCGTTGAAGACGGCCTGCTGTTCGGCGCTGGCCAGGCTCAGCGCACGGGTCGCGGTCGCGAGCTCGACCGTGCGCTCGTCGACCAATTGCTGCAGATGCTGGCGATAGCGCTCGAGCTCGGCCTGGGCCTGCTTGAGCACCGAGATATCGGTCGAAATGCCACACAGCGCATAGACCCGGCCCTGCTCGTCGCGCAGCGGGATCTTGATCGTCAGGTCGGTCGAGGTCGAGCCGTCCTGCAGGACATTGAAGTCCTCGGCCACGACCCGTTCGCCCTGCTCGAGCACGCGGCGGTCGATCTGGCGGATCCGGTCCGCCACCGCCGGCTCGAAGAAGTCGGCGTCCTGGTGACCGACGATCTGTTCGATCGGACGATTGAACAGCGCGCAGGTCCGACGGTTGGCGTACTGGTAGCGGTAGTCGGCGCCCTTGATGTAGATATAGGCTTCGACGCTGTCGAGAATGGTGTTGAGTCGCGCATGCTGCTGGCGCAGCTCGCGCTCCAGACGGACCTGCTCGGTGACATCGCGCGACAGCAGCACATAGTAGGGATGGCGCTGCTGGCCCCTGAGCCCGCAGGCGATCGAAGCCTCGTACCAGCAATCGCCACTGGCCTGGGGCAGGCTGTAGCGCCGGCCATAGTCGCTGCCGTTCTGGCGCGCGGCTTGCAGCCCGGCGGCGATGACCTCGGCCGCTCCGGGCGGCAGGACCTGGGCGTAATGCCGGCCGACCAGCTCGGACGGCGGAGTGGTGAACGGGGTTTGGCGCGCCGAGCGCGCCTCGGTGATCCGGCCCTCGGCATCGATCTCGAGCAGCATGTCGGGCACGGCCTCGAGGATCGAGGCCAGATGGTCGCGGGTGGACAGCACTGAGCGGCTCATCGACTCGGCCATCCGCTCGGCCCTGAGCCGCTGCTGGATCTGGGCGCGGGTCAAGGCGAACAGCAGCAGCGACACCAGCAGGCCCACCACCAACACCAGCGGCGGATAAGCCTGCTCGATCGGCAGCATGAAGTCGTCACTGGCGCTGCAAACCAGGGTCCAGCGCCGCCCGCCAATCTCGAACTCGAGCTGCTGGCGCATGAGCCGCGGGACTTCATCCGCAATTGGCTGGCTGCTGAAAGCCAGCTTGCGGCTGCCGGTGCCGGCCTCGGCGGCGTCGTAGAGCTCGACGGCCAGCGCCTGCCGAGCGGCCGGCAACAGCTGGAGGAACAGGTCCTGGTAGCGCAGGCTGGTGCCGACGAAGCCGACCAGCAGCGCTCGCCTCTGCTCGACGGTATCCGGCAGCGCGCCGCCGCGATAGAGCGGCTGGTAGATCAGAAAACCTGGCTGTGCATCCGGGCCCTGGTCAACCGCCAGCTGGACCTTGGCGCTGAGCTGGGGATTGCCGCTGTCGCGCGCGCGCTCGAGCGCATCGCGCCGCTCGGGACTGTTCCAGGAATCGATGCCCAGCGCGACCCGGTTCTTTTCGGTGACAGGCGCCAGATTCGTGACGACGACGTGGAAATCGCGCTGTCCCGGTGGCTTGAGCACGAAATCCTGCCCGCCCAGCATGCGCTGCGACTCGATCAGCTCGGACAGCTGCTCGCCACTGGCGGCGCGCAGGTGGATCAGGTCGGTGAAGCCGGGGTAACTTTCCTCCAGCCGCAGGGTGTCGCGCATGCGCTGCCAGGCTTCGGGGCTGATCAGCGGGTTCTGGCCGGCATAGGCCTGGGCACCGCGCAAGACCTGGGTCAGGCCGACCAGATGGGTGTGGAGGGCGGTCTTGAATTCGCTGCTGCGCAGCAGGAAGCGGGCTTCGCCAGCCGAACGGATCCAGCGCTGGCTGAAGCCGTACAGGCCAAGAGTCAAGGCCAGGCCTATGACCAGCACCAGCCATGAGACCCAGTTCGGGGCACGCCGCCCCCTGCCGGAACGGCCTTCATGAGGAGAAGAGACAGTCGGCAAGGCCGTTTCCTGAGCGCCTGCGTTGGGTTGCGGGCTGCGCCTGGCCTGTAAGCAGGGTAAAGCCGGGCAGGTTTCCGTCTGTCATTCTAGCCAGGAGTGCCGGGCCGCGCGACACAGGCCTGCCCGGCGGCAATGCTCAGGGCAGCATGCGCCCTTCCCTCTCAAAGCGCGCATGCCAGGACAGTGCCTCGTCGAGCAGATGCGGCGTGTGCAAGCCGCCATGGCCGCCACGGGCCGAGCGCTCGGCGCGCGCCACATAGTCGCGCAGCGCCGGGCGGAAGTCCGGGTGGGCGCAATGCTCGATCACGACCTGGGCCCGCTGGCGCGGTGCCAGGCCGCGCAGGTCGGCCAGGCCCTGCTCGGTGACCAGGATCTGCACATCATGCTCGGTGTGGTCGACATGGCTGACCATCGGCACGATGCAGGAGATCGCGCCGTCCTTGGCCGTCGACGGCGTCACGAAGAACGAGATGTACGCGTTGCGCGCGAAGTCGCCCGAGCCGCCGATGCCGTTCATGATCCGGGTGCCCATGATATGGGTCGAATTGACGTTGCCATAGAGGTCGGCCTCGATCATCGCGTTCATCGACAGCACGCCGAGGCGGCGGACCAGCTCGGGATGATTCGAGATCTCCTGCGGTCGCAGCACGATGCGCTGGCGGTAGAAGTCGAGGTTATCGAGGAATTCCTTGATGCCGGCGCGGCTCAGCGACAGCGCGGTCGCCGATGCCATCACCATCTTGCCCGACTTGAGCATCTCGAGCATGCCGTCCTGCAGCACCTCGGTATAGCCGGTCAGGTTCTCGAACGGCCCCTGGTTCAGGCCGGCGAGCACGGCGTTGGCGATGTTGCCGACACCCGACTGCAGCGGCAGCAGCTCGGGCGGCAGCCGCCCGACCTTGACCTCGTGCGCCAGGAAATCGAGGATATGGCCCGCGATGCGCTGCGAGCTCTCGTCGGCGGCAGCGAACTTGGTGTCGCGGTCGAGCGCGTGGGTCTCGACGATCGCGACCACCTTGCTCAGGTCTACGTGCAGGTAGGGTTCGCCGATGCGGTCGCCCGGATGCGTCATCGGGATTGGCTTGCGGTGCGGCGGGCGCTCGGTGCCGTAATAGACATCGTGCATGCCCTCGAGGCCGAGCGGCATCGCGCTGTTGACTTCAAGAATCACCTTGTCGGCCTGGTCGAGCCAGGTCTTGTTGTTGCCGATCGAGGAGGACGGGATCAGGCGCCCGTCTTCCAGGATGCCGGCGACCTCGACCACCGCGACATTGAGCTTGCCCAGGAAGCCGAACCAGACGAACTGCGCCACATGCGACAGGTGGATGTCGATATAGTCCATCTCGCCGGCGTTGATGCGGGCGCGGCAGGTCGGATCGGACTGATATGGCAGGCGCATCTCGATGCCGCCGACCTTGGCCAGCGCGCCGTCGAGTTCGGGCGCGGTCGAGGCGCCGGTCCAGACGCCGATGCGGAACTTGTTGCCGCCCTGGTTGGCCTGCTCGATATGCCTGGCCAGCGCCATGGGCACCGCCTTCGGATAACCGGCCCCGGTGAAGCCGCTCATGCCGACATGGTCGCCATGCTCGATCAGCGCCGCAGCCGCATCGGCCGACATGATTTTCTGGCGCAGGCCAGGGTGAAGAATGCGAGACGGTTCAGACATGGGCTATCCTCGATCTATGAACGTCAATAATATTGACCTATTTATATGCTAACGCCGAATGACAACTACGTCAATATGATTGACGTAACCACGCCACCCGACCTGATGGCCTCGATCGCGCTGTTCTATCAGGCTTACCGGACCTACACCTCGGGCTCGGACGCGCTGCTGGCGCAACGCGGGCTCGGACGGGTGCATCACCGGCTGCTCTACTATGTGGCGCGCCATCCTGACCTGACGGTCAGCGCCCTGCTCGAGCTGCTCGGAGTCAGCAAGCAGGCGCTGCACGCGCCGCTGCGGCAGCTGGTCGAACGCGGCCTGGTCACGGTCAGCACGCCAGCGCATGACCGCCGGGTCCGGCAGCTGACGCTGACCGAGACCGGCCGGCAACTGGAATGGCAGCTGACCTCGCCGCTGGCCGAGCACCTGAGCGCGGCGCTGGATCGGGCCGGGCCGCAGGCTACTGCGGGTTGGTTGACGGTCATGCACGAGATTTCAACCCAGCCGGTCGCGCCGACCGAGCCCGCTTTGGCGGCACAATCCCGGCCATGACCTCCACACCCGAAACGGACTCCGCGCCGCCCGCCCCGCAACAGCGGCACAACCCGCTGCACGGCCTGACGCTCGAAGCGATCGTGACCGCGCTGCAGGCACATTACGGCTGGGCTGGGCTCGGCGAGCAGATCCCGATCCGCTGCTTCAACGTCGACCCCAGCGTCAATTCCAGCCTCAAGTTCCTGCGCAAGACGCCCTGGGCGCGCGAGAAGGTCGAGAGCCTCTACCTGTTCATGCTGCGCGAACAGCGCCGGGCCCAGCGATGAACAGCCAGCCCCCGGCCGCCGGCCTCGCACGCGAAGTCGAAGCAACCCACAGCCATCCGCGCACCGAGGCCGCGCTGCAGCGCCTGCGCCAGGCCATGGCCCAGATCGAAGCCGAGATCGAGGCCCACGGCGGCAGCTACCCGTACAACCACGGCCGCATGACGCAGTCCGAGCTGTGCCGGCGCGCCGACGTCAAGAAGGCGACGCTGCAGAATCCGGTGCACAAGGACAGCACCCGGGTCGAGGTGATGAACTGGTGCGACGCCATCAATGCGCGGCTGCTTCAAACGCGCGACATGGCGCGGCTCGAAACCGGCAACGTGGCGTCGCAAGACGAATCCAGCCGCGCCGCGCTGCAACAGGAGCGCGATGAACTGCGCCGGCAGCTCGACGCAGCCCTACGGCACAACGCCGAACTCGCGCAGGAAAACGCTGCGCTGCGCGAACGGCTGACCACCGGCTGAGCTCCGGCTGCCGTACTGCGACCCGGCATACGAACGAATCAAGAGCCGCCCTGCGCGAACCAACCGGCTCAAGGCAGGATACCGGCTCAGGCTGGCGCTGAAGCGTCAGCGAGCCACTGCGCGACAGCGGCGGCCTCGGTCGGGCGCACCAGGCGATCGACCTCCTGGCCATCGCGCAACAGGATCAGCGTGGGCCAGAGCTTGACCCGGAAGCTGCGGCCCAGCGGCCGACCGGGACCGTCCTCGACCAGCAGGTGACGCAAAGCGGAAACGGCAGGGTCGGCCTGTAGCGCCGCGGCCACGGCCGGCGCCGCGGCCTGGCAATGTCCGCACCAGTCGGTGCCGAACTGCAGCAGGGTCAGGCCCGGCAGCGCGTCGACTTCGGCGCGATCGGGTGCCTGGGGGGAATAGGATGCGATGTCGTTCACGGCAAAGGCCTCCGCAAGGGTTGGCCTGATTCTAGACCGGGGCCGATGCAGCAGGATTGGCGACCAGAACGCAAAAACCCTTGCAAGCATGGCTTGCAAGGGTTTGCGATCTGGCGGAGTGGACGGGACTCGAACCCGCGACCCCCGGCGTGACAGGCCGGTATTCTAACCAACTGAACTACCACTCCTGGT
>JAPLPQ010000080.1 GCA_026400105.1 Burkholderiales bacterium | reverse complement strand
TACCGCGTTCACGCTGGCTCCCAGCTGCTGCAGCGCCTGGGTGACCGCTTCTTGCAGCGTGGCCAGCATGGTGCCCCGATCGCAACCGAGTCCCAGCACCAGGGTCTGGTCGGTCTGGTGCGTCATGCGCGGGCCTCATCGGCAGGGATCGCTGGCTACAGAGGCGGGCGGTACACCACCAGGCGCTCGGCCCATTGCTGCCAATGCGCCGCCGGAATGTCGGCCTGCGTCACCCATAGCACGGCGCGATGGTGTTCCGGCCGCACCTGGTCCCAATGCTCCAGGCATTCGATGTTGGCTGGCAGGGGAGTGGCACGGGTCCACCAGTGGCGGCTGCCGGCCTGCTGGACCAAGGCGATCGGTTCGCCATTGACCACATGCGCCGACACGCGGGTGATGTTGATCTTGGGCGCCTCGACCCGCCAGCCCAGGTGGCGACCCAGGATGTCCACCGGAATGGTCTTGCCGACATCGGACGCGGTGGTCAGCACGGCGGTGGCGCCCAGCAGGTCAGCCACGCGTTCGCTCATGGCGTTGGCGCCACCGACATGGCCCGACAGCACCGGGATGACGAACTGGCCCGCATCGTCCACCACCGTCACGCCCGGGTCTTCGTCCTTGCCTTTGAGGTGGGGGGCGATCAGCCGCACCACGGCACCGAGCGAGACCAGGAACACCAGCTGGTCGTACTGCTCGAACAGGCGGGGGATTTCCTCGCGCAAGGCGCCTGCGTAGGCATGCACTGGCTGTGGCAGGTCGGCAAAGGCCGCAGCGAACTTGCTCGCGGTGCAGACATGGGCCTGCGGCAAATCGCGCGCCAGGCGCGCAGCCAGCGCCGCGCCATGCCTGGTGATGGCGATCAGGCAGATCCGGCTGTCTGCCTCGGTGGGTGCGGGTGCCGACAGCACCACGGTGGCGTCTGAACTCATGGTGTCAATTCCTCCAACGCCAGCGGGGCAGTGCCCGGGCTGGTCTTCTTCAGGCAACCCTTGATCCGTTCACCGCGCACGCGGTGCGGGTTCTTCACGATCAGCAGGGACAGATAGCTGACCTGGTTGCCGCGCAGGGCCAGCAGGTCAGCGCCGGACAGGCGCCGTTCATCGTCGGCTCCGACGCGCTCGATGAAATGTGCATCGGCCAACAACCCCTTGTCTTCCAGCCAGGTCAGCAGGTCGTCCAGCAGGGGCTTGATCTTCATCAGCACCAGGGTGTCGAAATCGTGCAGCAGCCGGTCCACTGCGCCAACGCCATAGGCTGCCGGCACGATGGCGACCGTGTCGTCCTGCTCGGCGAACGGCTGGCCGACATCGGCACAAGCGGCGGTGAAGGAGTTCACGCCTGCGATCACCTGCACCGGCAAGTCCGCGTCGAGCGCGCGCAAGGTGCGGGCCAGGTGGCCGAAGGTGGCGTAGGTGCTGGCATCGCCCTCGACCAGGAACAGCACATCGCGCCCGGCCTGCAGCCAGGGCAGCACGGCGTGGGCGGCTCTCAGCCAGGCGCGCGCCAGTTTCTCCCCGTCGTGCGTCATCGGAAACAGCAGCAGCGCGTGCTCGGTCGGCGGAGCCAGTCCGGCGCGGGTCGCGATGTCCAGCGCATAGCTGGGCGTCTTGCCGCTGCGCGCGGGATAGACCCACACCGTGTCGCGGCGCTGCAAGGCGGCCCAGGCGGCGCGGGTGATCAGGCCCGGAGCGCCCGGGCCCAGGGAGACGCCCCACAAAGTGCCTCGGCGGGAATATTCAGCTTCAGTCATGCGTGGACTCCTGAGGTGCGGGTTTATGGGCGCAGACCAGCCACACCGGGTTTTCGGCCGCCATGCGGTGCATCTGCAGAATCGGTTTGCTGCGGGCGGCCTGCAGTTGCAACACGTCCCAGGAAAGATCGGCTACAGCCGCAGCGCCTTGCAGCGTGGCGGTGGCAGTGACCAGGTTTTCCAGGGTGACGAAGTTCATCACGAGATGTCCGCCCGGGCGCAAGCGGCGCAGCACGAGCTCGATCAGCCCGGCCAGTTCGCCACCCGAGCCGCCGATGAACACGGCATCCGGATCGGGCCAGTGGTCCAGCTGCTGCGGCGCCTTGCCCAGCGCCAGGCTGTAGTTGCTGACGCCGAAGGCGGCATGGTTGCGACCGGCAATCGCATGGTCGGCCTCGTTCTTCTCGATCGCATACACATGGCCCTGCGGGCAGAGCCGTGCCGCCTCCAGTCCCACCGAGCCCGAGCCGGCGCCGATATCCCAGACCACGCTGTGGGCGCGCAGTTGCAGCCTGGCCAGGCTGACGGCGCGCACCTCCTGCTTGGTGATCAGGCCTTTGTCAGGCTGGCGTTGCTCGTAGGCGCGGTCCGCCAGCCCCATCTGCACTGGCATAGGCCGTGGCCGAATCCGCCACAACAGCACCACATTCAGCGCCGGAAAATCCATCCGGGCGGCGTCCGCTGGGTCCAGTTGCGGCCACACCCGTTCAGTGGCTTGCAGCAGGTCGGCGGCGACCGCGAACTGGAAGTCGTCGCCCAGCCCCTCGGCCAGCAACAGACGGGCCAGCCGGTCCGGGCTGTTGGCCGGGCTGGTCAGCACCAGCAGGCGGTCCTGCGCGCGCAAGGCCTGCGCCAGCGGGTACAGGCCATGCTCGGGGCGGCTGCCGCGCGTCCATTCGCCGGCATCCTTGCCATGCACGGAAACGATGGCAGCGTCCTGCCATGCCAGGCCGATCCGGGCGCAAGCCAGCTGCAGGGTGGACAGATTGGGCAGGATTTCCAGCGCATCAAGGCACAGCTGCTGCGCCAGGTAAGGCGCAATGCCATGGCACAGCGGGTCGCCGGTGGCCAGCACCACGCAGGCCTGGTTCGCGGCCCGGGCCGCGCGTATCCAGCCGGGCAGGGCGCCGAGCTGTCCCGTCAGGTCATGCAACACCGCGCCGGGCTTGCATTCGCGTGCGAACAGCGCCAGGGTGCGGCTGCCGCCCACCACCACATCGGCGCAGCGCAGGTGGGCCAGTGCGGTGGCGCCCAGGCTGGCCACCCCATCGTCGAGCACGCCGATCACGCGGCAGGGGTTGGGATCTTGGCGCAGGGAGTGGCTTGTCATTCGGTGTCGAAGTCCGGGTGCTGGAGATGGCCAATGCCGGTGCGCCCGGCAGTGACGGGCGAGGCGCCTGCATCGGCTGGAGCCGACCACAGGTCGGCCACTTTCTGGCCGGCAAAGTCGCACACCAGCACCCGCAGCTGGAAGGCGCTGCCGTAGCGCTCGGGTGCGGTCAGGGTGTCGATGGCGGCTTGAGCCAGCGCGTGGTGGAAGGCCGGGCCCAGTCCGCGCTCCACCATCAGTTCGGCGCCAAAGCGCGCGGTTTCAGCCTGAGCGATGGCCTGGCAGTCCGCCTCGCTGGCACCAATGCCGCGTGCCAGGCGAGCGACGAGATCGGTGTCGACCTCGGCGCGGTTGGCGTGGGTGATGGTCTCGCCCTGGGCGATCTTGGTGAGCTTGCCCACCATCACGCCCAGCACCACCAGGCGGATGCCTTGCGCCACGACCTCGTCGAGGGCGTAGCGCAGGAAATCGCCCATCTGCACGAAACAGGCCGCCGGCAATTCGGGGCGCTGCTGGCGCAGCTCGGTCATGGCAAAGCTTTCGGTGCGACCGCCCGTGGTCAGGGCAATCACGCCATGACCCAGCGTGGCCGCCACCTGGATGCCCTGGACCACGCTGGCACGCCAGGCCGCCGTCGAATAGGGCTTGACGATGCCCGTGGTGCCCAGGATGCTGATGCCTCCCAGGATGCCCAGGCGCGCGTTGGTGGTCTTGCGGGCCATGTCCTGGCCCCCTGGCACGCTGATGGTGATTTCCAGTCCGTGCTCGGCCAGCAGGCCCGGGGCCGCCTCGCGGATGTTGTCCAGGATGTTCTGCCTTGGCACCGGATTGATGGCCGGGCCGCCCACCTCCAGGCCAAGGCCCGGCATCGTCACCGTGCCCACGCCTTCGCCGGCGCGGTAGAGCAGGGTGCCTGGCTGGTGCGGCAGCACACGCAGGTCGACGCTCAGGTGGGCACCGTCGGTGCAGTCCGGGTCGTCGCCGGCGAACTTCACCACCATGGCATGCGCGGTCCGCTCGTCGCAGCGGCCATCCTGGACCGCAAAAGACATCCGGCTGCCGTTGGGCAGCAGGCTTTCAATCTCGGCGGGTACCTGGCCCTGAGCCAGCCCGATCGCAGCCGCTCGTGCAGCTGCGGCCGAACAGGCTCCGGTGGTGAAGCCGGTGCGCGTGCCGCGCGGGGAGTTCTTGTCCATCATGCGGTGTCAGGCCTGGGCGGATGTCAGGGTTTTCTGACGCGCTTCGGCCAGCGCCAGCAAGGCGTGCAGTGTCGCCACCACCAGGGTCGAGCCTCCCTTGCGGCCCCGGATCACGATCCAGGGCACCGCGTCGAGTCCGGCCATCAGGTCTTTCGACTCCGCGGCAGAAACGAAACCCACCGGCATGCCCACCACCAGCGCGGGCCGCACGCCTTCCTCGCGAATCTGGCGCACCAGTTCGATCAAGGCTGTGGGCGCGTTGCCAATGCCCACGATGGCGCCGTCAAGCAAGCCTTGGCGCTGGGCCTTGCGCATCGCCTGTACCGCACGGGTGGTGTTTTCGGCCTGGGCCTGGGCAATCACATCGGCATCGCTGATGAACTGATGGGCGCGCATGCCAAAGTGGGCCAGCCTGGGGGTCGACAGGCCCGAGCAGATCATCTCCACATCGGCCACCACGGGCGTACCGCCGCACAGCATGGCGGCGATGCCGGCACTCACCGCCTCGGGGTGGAAGTCGGTCAGGCCGTTGAACTCGAAATCGGCATTGGCGTGGATCATGCGCCGCACGATCGGCCACTGAACCTCGGTGTAGGGATATGCCCCCACCTCGGCGTCGATGATGGCGAAGCTGTCATGCTCGATCGCCTGTCCGGCGCTTGTCAGCTGTTCGGTGACGGTATTGACCGTGCTCATGCCAAGGCCTCCGCCAGGGCGCCCTGCAACAGCAGCGGGACGGTGTGTTCATGGGTCTGCGCATGGGAATGCCCATGCCCCAGGTCATGGGCAATTTCGCGCAGGCTACAGCCGTCGCAAGGCATCTTGCTCTCGGGCTTGCCGGCTTGCAGGTCCGCAGCGCGCTGCTCCAGCAGCTCGAAGATTTCAGGCTCCAGGCCGAACTGAGTGCCGCAGGCAAAACGCATCTGCGGGTACTGGCCACGCAAGTGTTCCACCTGGCGCTGGATGCGCTGCATCAAGGTGCCGGTGTACAGGTAGTACGGCAGCACGATCACCTGCTTGATGCCGAGCAGGACCTGGCGCTGCACCACCCGTTCCAGCCTGGGGTAGGTGATGCCGGTGAAAGCCAGATCGACCAGCTCGTGGTCGGTTTCTTCCTGCAGCCAGCGCGCCATCTTGGCCATGTCGCCGTTGGCGGCACGGTCCGACGAGCCACGCCCCAGCAACACCACCCCGGTGGTGGTGGGGTCAGGCATGTCCAGCGCGGCCATGGCCTGGCGCAGGCGACGCTTGAGGATGGCAAGGATCGGATCGCAAGCGGTGAGATGCGGGCCGTACAGGTACTCCACGCCCGGCGTGTGTTCGCGCGCGTGCTCGATCGCCTCCGGGATTTCCATCTTCACATGGCCAGCCGCGTTCAGGATCAGGGGCAGCACCAGCACCCGGCGGGCACCCTGTGCCGCCGACACCAGGCCGTCGTGCAGCGAGGGCCGCGCGAATTCGATGAAGCACAGCTCGATGCGCCAGTCCGGGTGGCGGGCACGCCATTGCTCGACAAAGGTATGGATTTCCTGATTGCCCGCTTCCTCGCGGGAACCGTGCCCCACGAGAAGAAGGGTGTCTGTCGTGCTGCTCATGTGATGGCCTTTCGGAAACGGTGGGTGAAAGCGGGGTCGTACAACTTGGAGCGCACCAGCTGGTCCCAGCCGGCAGCGCCCAGCGTCGGGCTGGCGATGACCATGGCCTGACTGACAATGCCCGCGTCGCGGCAACGCTGCTTGATGTCGGCCAGGGTGCCGCGCACGATGCGTTCTTCCCCAGGCCAGCTGGCCTTGTGGACCACCAGCATGGGCGCAGCGTCGGGCCAGCCGGCGGCCCGCAAACCGGCCTCGACCTTGTGCAGCAAGGTGATCGACAGGAAGATGCACAGCGTGGTGTGATGTGCCGCCAGCGCGGCCAGGTCTTCCCCGGGCGGCATCGGAGTGCGGCCCTCGACGCGTGTGAAGATCACGCTCTGGGTCACTTCAGGCAGGGTCATCGATTCCCCGGCCGCCGCCATCGAAGCCATGGCCGACGACACACCGGGCACCACCGCCCAGGCGATGCCGGCGGCTGTCAAGGGTCGGGTCATCTCGATCAAGGCGCCGTACAGGGCCGGGTCGCCGGTCTGCAGGCGTACCACCGTCTGGTGCTGGTGGGCTTGTTCCGTGAGCCATTGCGTCATCTCCTCCAGGGTCATGTCCTTGGAGTCCCGGATCAGGCAAGCCGCCGGGGCGTATCGGGTGGCAGCCTGGTCGACCAGCGAGCCGGCGAACAGCACTGCGCCAGCCTGCTCCAGCAGCCTGCGGCCCTTGACGGTGATGAGTTCCGGGTCGCCGGGGCCGGCGCCCACGAACCAGACGGTGCCGGTGAGTGCGGGGATCATAGGAATCGGGGTTCGGAAAGGGTGGAGGAAAACGGATGACCGATGCCAGTGCGGGCGGGCGGCAAGGTGGCCAACAAGGCCTCGACGCTGCGTGGCGCCGTCTGCTCGGCGATCCAGCCCCGCTCGGCCAGCGCCGCATGCAGGCGCAGGACAATCGGCAAGGGTTGTGCTGCGGCACGCAAGGCCTCGGTGTGCTGCGGCAGGTCGGCAGCCGGGAACGACGCGCTGCAGCGGCCAGTTGCCAGCAGGTGGATGTCGTCAGCCCAGCGATAGGCAAAGTCCACATCGTGCGAAGTCAGCACCACGGTGACGCCCTGGTCGATCAGTCCGTCGAGCAAGACCGTCAGGTCATGCTGCATGTCTGCGTCCAGCCCGGCCATTGGCTCATCGAGCAGCAGCACCTGGGGTTGCATGGCCAGCACCCCGGCGATGCAGACGCGTTTTTTCTGGCCGAAACTCAGCTCCTGCACCGGCCGGTCGACATGCTCGGCCATGCCGACCGCCAACAGGGCTTGCTCGACAAGATGCCGCACCTGGAGCTCGCCCAGCCCCAGATTGAGCGGACCGAACGACACGTCCTCGTACACGTTGGCGGAAAACAGCTGCCGGTCGGGGTTCTGGAACACCAGACCCACCCCCTGGCGCACCCGCTGCAAGCCTTGACGCCGGTAGTCGATCGGCTGCCCTTGAAAATGCACCTGGCCGGCCTGAGGGCGCAACAGCGCGTTCAGGTGTTGCAGCAAGGTCGTCTTGCCCGCGCCGTTGGCGCCCAGAATGGCGTGGCGGGCCGCAGCGCGCAAACGCAAGGAACAATGCTGCATGCCAGCACGCCCGTCGGGGTAAACATGCCCGACCTCGATCAGTTCCAGCACGGCGGTCATACCGACAGTCTCCAGGCCAGCAATAGCAAACCCACCCCGGCGGCACTGCCAAGCGCAATGTGGCGGCCAGTGTGGACAAACAGGGGCGTCAAGAAGCGCAAGCTGCCGTCGCTGCAGCACCGAGCCTCGGCAGCCGTCTGCAGACCGCTGGCCCGAAACGCCACCTGGGCGGCCAGATTGCCCACCAGCAGACCCATCGAACGCAGCGATCGCACCGGGCTGCTGAACCCGAGCCGGGCCGATTGCGCGGCCAAGGTGTCGCGGCTGGCGTCGGCAAACACGAACAGCAGGCGGTAGCACAGCACCATCAGATCCAGCAGCACCTCGGGGCAGTGCAGCCGGCGCAACAGGGCCAGCAGATGCGACAAGGGCGTGGTGAGCACCAGTGCCAGCAAGGCCGACAGCGCCGCCAGGGCACGAGCGCTGGCCATCATGGCCGGCGTCAGCGCGGCGGGTTGCAGGCGCAACGTCCAGCCCGTCTCGGCAGACCAGGCGATGGAACTGAGCAGGGACAGCGCAGACAATGCCAGGAAACCGAGCGGGGCAGCCGCCACGCGCAGGTACCAGCCCAGGCGCACGCCAGCACCGAGCCACGTCGCCACGAAGCAGGCCCCCGCCACAGCCAGGGCCGCAGCAGGTGTTTGCGCCAGATAAGCCGCGGCCAACCCCGCCAGGGCAAAAATGCCTTTGGCTGCGGGCGTCACGGCGTACCAGCGGTTGTGGTGCGCCGAGCGCTCAACAATCCACACGGGACTGGATCGGATCAGGCAGGCGAGCCGGCTCAGACTGGCGCAGTTCATGCCGGGTGACCGACACACCGAACCAGTAGCCGATGAACCCAGCACCGAGTGCCGCTTGCAGGGCAAACAGCAAGGATTCGATCTCGCCGCTGGCCGGTTGCCACAGGGGCTCGAACCAGGCTGAATAATCCGGCGCCAGGGCCAGGATCATGTTTTGTGCCTGACGGTCTGACCCGCCGAACCATTCGATACCGGCTGGCGGCTCGATACCGTTCACCCACCACAGTGGCAAGATAGTCAGGCCCAACAAGGCGGCCACGATCAGCAGATTGGTTTTCTTCATGCCCGGCCTCCCGCCGCCGGGAACAGCCGCATCTGGCTCAGTTCATCCGGGTGGTAGCGGCGCAAGGCCTTGACGACCAGAACGGTCAGCAAGCCCTCGCTGACGGCCAGCGGGATTTGCGTCAGCGCAAAAATTCCAGCGAACTTGGCCAAAGAGCCCGCGACACCTCCAACCGGATCGGGAAAGGCCCAGGCCAGTTGCAGCGAGGTGGTCAGGTAAGTCGCCAGGTTGCCCAGGCAGGCCCCCAGAAAAATCGCTCCGGTCCAGGACAGACCGAAGAGGCGCGACAGGCGGAACAGGCCATGGGCCACGAACGGGCCGACGATGCCCATGGCAAACAGATTCGCCCCCAGGGTCGTCAATCCACCGTGCGCCAGCAGCAAAGCCTGAAACAGCAACACCACAAAAGCGATCGGCACCATGACCCAGGGGCCGAACAGCAAGGCACCCAAACCCACGCCGGTGGGGTGTGAACTGCTGCCAGTGACCGAAGGCAGCTTGAGCGCCGACAGCAGAAAACTGAACGCGGCAGCGACGCCTAGCAACATGCGCCGCTCAGGGTGTTGGCGAATGTCGCGGCGTACCGCATGAAGGCCGTAGGCCAGAAAAGGGGTAGCTGCTACCGACCAGCCGAGCGCGTGCTCGAGTGGCAGGAAACCTTCCATGATGTGCATTCGAAACCTCCCGTCGAATGTTGAAAAAACACCAAACGGAGGACGAATGCAAACAACAGACCTGAGCGAAGCTAGGCCTGTCGAAGCAGTTTCCCGTCACCCCGGGGAATGGTGCTGACATTTTTCGGGCCGGTATTCTGGCTCGCCTTCATCCTTCTCCGCGCCTTCCCATGTTCGTGAACACAGTGGCAATGGGCAGAGTCGTCTGGCTTACAGCAGCGGGGGCTGCGCCGGAATGACTGCAATGGCAGTGTCACCGGCTTCCCGTTTAACGTTGTTCATGGATTTGAACAACGCACCCGAACTTTCATCGTAACATGAAATATGGGGTGCGGCGCCACGACGAAGACCTGCTGGAGTGCCGCCCGTACGCGCGGAACTGGCTGCCGTGGTTCATGCGCTGCAAATGGACCAAGGTGGTCATGGTGGCTGACGAACTGGCCAACGGGCGCTTGCAAAGGGTGCTTCCGCTTTGGCAAGGTGTACCCGGCCCCGTCTATGCGATGACGGAAACGCGGCTGTTACCCGCCAAGACGCGGCGTTTCATCGAACTCCTGCGGGAGCGGCTGGGGCAGGGTTGAGCCATGAAAAAAGCACTCAAGCTGTGCGCGTTGAGTGCTTTAGTTTGGTGGATCGTAGTGGGATCGAACCACTGACCCCCACAGTGTGAATGTGGTGCTCTACCCCTGAGCTAACGATCCGCGCAGGCCTCGCGGCTTGCTGGGTATGGTGGGCGATACATGGATCGAACATGTGACCCCTGCAGTGTGAATGCAGTGCTCTACCGCTGAGCTAATCGCCCTTGGCTGCCGTCCCGGAGGAAAGCAGTCAGGTTTTTTCTGGTGGGTAATACATGGATCGAACATGTGACCCCTGCAGTGTGAATGCAGTGCTCTACCGCTGAGCTAATCACCCGAAGCCGATATTCTATGTTGAAAATCCGCCCGATCCGGGATCGGTGCCAATTTTTTGCAACCGGCCGGGGCAGGGCGCTCGTCAGTCTTCCTGACGGGCCTGCTCGAGCGCCTGCAGCGCGCCGACGCGCCGCTTGGCGTCGCCGTGGTAGTACATGCGCACCGTGATGGCCGGATCCTTGTGGCCCAGCCGTTCGGCCGCGTCGGCGATCGGGAAATGGCCGTTGATCGCTTCCGAGGCGCCCGAATGCCGGAACCAGTGCGGCGAGACCTGGCGCAGCCGTTCGGCCAGCGACTGGACCTCGAGATCTGCCGGGTTCGGGTGCGACTCGAGCAGCCAGTCGGCCGCGGCCGTTCCCAGATCCTTGACTTCGCCGAACAGGGCGCGCGGCGTCATCGAGGGGTAATGGCTGGCGCTGCGCCGCAGCGAGACCACGGCCGGGATGTCGGTTTCCTGGCGCTGCGGCAGCGCGGGCAGGCCCAGCGCTTCGCGGTAGGCCATCAGTTCCTTCATGACGGCGGGCGTGATCTCGATCGCGCGCACCTTGCGACCCTTGCCATGGACCGAGGCAAACCAGACGCCGCCGCGCTGGCGGATGTCGCTCATGCGCAGGCCAGACAGCTCGGAGATCCGCATCCAGAGGTTGAACAGCGCGACCGTGATCCAGCGCAGCCGGATCGCACGCTGCTGCTGGGTCTGGGTCTCGGCCTGAGCGAGCAGTCGGTCGGTCGCCGACAGCATGCGCAGGTAGGCGTTGGGCTCGAAGACGCGGTCGGTCTTGGCGTCCTGCTTGACGATGAAGCGACCCAGGTCGGAAAAGGGGTTGAAGTCGAGCAAGGCCTGGTCCTGGGCCGAGCGCTTGGTGTTGTTGAACTTGTAGAGCGAGGACAGCGACGCGATGGCCTGGGCCACCGAGCGCGGCGACTTGGCGCGCGCAAACGGGTTGCTGGCGACGCCGAAATGGTTCGGCAGCGCGCGCGGGGCGTGGTCCTGCCAGAACGGTGCCGGCGCCAGGCGGGCGAGTTCGAACTGACCCGAGCCTGAAGCGAGGACAGAGGGCTGGCGCGAACGCTCGGCGTCAAGCGGTTCGTGCGTCAGCGCGCGCAGGAAATCATGGGCGTCAATCGGTCCGGCGCGCAGCAGCAAGTCGGCGTGGTAGCCATGGGTCTGCTCGAGGAAATAGAGCCAGTAGGCCGCGATGCGCTGGTAGGCCCGGTGCGTGTGCGGGCTCTTGCGCCGGAACGGCTCGAGCCAGTTGCCGACCGCCGTCAGGTCGAACAGCAGCCCGGGCGACTGGTTGCCGGCCCCGGCGGGAATGACGAAGCCGTCCAGCACGAGTTCTTGGGATTGCGCGGTGTTTTCAGGCATTTTCTGAGGGGGTTCTGGCTCTTGGGGACGTTGGATCGATTGTGCCGTGTTTGCCTGGGCTGACTCCCCTGCCGGATAAGATCCTGGTTCCGATAATGTGAATTATCGGAACCAGGATCTTATTAACAGAAACACAAAGGATGCAAAGGTATTTATATTACGTATTACGTCAATAAAATACGCAAAATGACTGACAGTAAAATCATCAGCACAAAACCGGCAGCAGAGCCGGAAAAACCCATGAACCAAGCCACCGACCCCCTGATCGAAAACAGTCCCGCCGCCAGCGACCCGGAAACGCAGCTGCGCCAGGCCTTGCTGGCCTTGTTGGCGCCACTGGCGGCGCAACAGGTCACGGCGCGCGAGGCCTATTCGTCGATGACGCGGCTGGTGGCCCGGCTCGAGGGCGATGTGCCGACCGGCGCCCGGCTGGTCGGACTGCTGCAGCTGTTCAATGCCCAGCGGCCGGCGGGCTTGCCGGCGATACCGGTCGGCACCGCCGGCGTGGCACAGGATTGCGTGGCGGCCTATCGGCGCAGCCTGGTGCGGGCCAATACCCTGGGCGTGGCGCACCCGGCGCTGCCGGCCGACATGGTCGAGGGACTCAACCGCTGGCTCGAACGCCTGCTCGACCTCATGAAGGACGAGATCCGCCGCCCCTACGAGGCCGAGGCGGTGCAGCTGCGCGCGCAGCTGGCAGCCGAACTGGCGGCCCAGCAGCAAGCGGCCGCTGCCGAACAGCAGTTGGCGCGCGAGGCGTTGCAGGCGCTTGAGTCGCGGCTGGAGCAAAACCAGCAGCAGACCCTGGCCCTTGCGCAGCAGAACGCCGCCCAATCGCTGCGTCTCGACGAGCTGCAGGCCGCCCTGGTTCGATCCGAAACGGAAAACCGCGCCTCGGCCGAGCGCGCCGCCGTGCTGCAGTCGCGGCTGGACCAGTCAGCCGATCGCCTGGGCCAGCTCGAGTTGGCGCTGCGCCAGGCGCATGCCGCCAGCGACGAGGAACGCCGGCAACGCCTGCTGTCGATCGACGCCGCGCGCGTGGTCGAGCGCGAACTCGCGGGCGAAAAGGAAAAGCGCAAGGCCGCCGATGCGCTGGTCCGCACGCTGGAGAAATACCTCGAGGAGGAAAAAGCCCGTGCTGCTGTCCTGCAGACGGCCTTGAGCGAGGCCCAGCGCCAGCCGGTGTTGCTGGCCGCCGAGCCCGCCAAGTCAAGCCAGCCCCGGCTCAAGCCGTCAAGGCGCGCGGCTCCCGCTGCCGCGCCGGTGCGCAGGAAGACGCTGCGCTGAGCGCACGAGGGATCCGTTTCAGTTTCGCCCTGATCTCGTCAGCCTGACGGCGAGCGAATGGGGTCTACTGAATGTCGTTGCTCAGGGCTGCTGCTCCAAATTGTGTTTTATTTGCAGCAGCAGCGCCAGCAGCTGCTGTTTTTGTTCGGCCTCCATTCCTGCCACGGCAAGCGCTGACAGCTCTTTGCGCTGTCGCTGCACGTCGGCATGCAGGGCATGGGCCCCCTCGGTCAAGAAAAGTCGGGTCACCCGACCATCTTGAGCGTCGGCGCGGGCTTCCAACAGGCTCTTGGCCCTCAGACCGGCTATCAGGCGGGCGATCTGTCCTTTGTCACGGCCCGTGTGTATCGCCAGATCGCTCGGTGTCGCACCTGGATGCCTGGAGTAGAACCCCAATACCTTGCCCTCCATCGGCGTGATGTCGTGCGGAGCCGTTCCCGCACCACGCATCTGACGCGAGCGCACCTGATGCATCACGGCATGGATGATCTCCAGTACATCAGCATCTACGGGAGTGGTCATATGGTTGACGTTATCAACTTCTTTGCTCATAATTGATGACATTATCAACCATATTCAAGATTTCATGAATCAGCCCTCCTTCGCCCGGCGCATACAGCGCGTTCGGCACGAACTGCTCAGGCACGAAGTACGAGTCCGTGACATCCAAGCCATCAGCCCTGGGTTTCTTGCGATTACCTTCACTGGCGAGTCCCTGTCCGCCTTCGTATCCCTGTCGTTCGACGATCACGTCAAACTCATCCTCACCGACTCTGCGGGCCTCACGCACCGACGGGATTTCACACCGCTGCGCTTCAAGCCGGAAAGCAATGAGCTGACATTGGAGTTCGCCCTGCACGAAGCTGGTGCTGCATGCCAGTGGGCTCGCCAAGCGAAGGTTGGGGACCCAGCTGTCATCGGCGGCCCCCGTGGCTCGATGGTCATTCCGACCGACTACGCGTGGCACCTACTGGCGGGTGATGCTTCGGCATTGCCAGCGATTCAACGCCGTCTGGAGGAATTCCCGGAAGGCACGCATGCACAGGTTCTGCTCCACCTCCCGCTGTCGCAAGATGAAAGAAACTTTCGGAGCAAGGCCGACTTGCAGCTGCAGTGGCTTGCTACATCAGAAGGGCTGGTGAACGCGATTCGGCAACTTCAGTTCCCCCCCGGCGAAGGCTTCGTCTGGTGTGCCGGCGAGGCGACATCGATGGCACAGATACGCGACATCCTGCTGCTGGACAAGCAGCTGGCTCGCGATACCGTGCGGGTGTCGGCCTACTGGAAATCGGGTGCAGCCGATTTCCACGAAGCCAAGGAGCAATAACCCAAGCTTCTCACCAGGTCGGCGGCCCGAGCTTGGCGCGCAGTGCCCGGTTGATCTGGTCGGCCACCTCCTGGCGCTCGGCGGCGCGGGCGAAGTCGCGCGCGCTCAAGCCCTGCTGGTTGCGCAGCGTGACATCGGCGCCGGCATCGATCAGCAGCTTCACCGTTTCCACATTGCCGTAGCGCGCCGCCATCATCAGCGGCGTGGTGTCGTTGGGCGACGCCGCATCGATGTAGGCATGGTGCTCGAGCAGCAGCTCGACCATCTCGACGCTGGACGAATCCGACTGGGTAGCGGCGTAATGCAAGGGCGTCCAGCCCGGCTGGTTGACTTCGGCGCCGCGTCCGATCAGCTGTTTGAACAGTCCGACATGACCGCGCAGCGCAGCCAGCATCAATGCGTTTTCTCCATTGGCGCTGAGGGCATCGAGGTCGATCCCGGGCTGGGCGATCAGGAATTCGGCCGCCCGCAGCGAGTCCGAGCGCAGCGCCAGCAGCAAACCGGGCTGACCGCCCTCGTCCCGGGTATTGAAGTCGAAGCCCAGGCGCTGGAGGCGACGCAGGGTCTCGGTCTCATCGAGGCGCAAGGCGCGCAGGAAATCCTCGTAGGATCCCGCGATTGCAGGCAGGCCGACCCCTGCGCCCAGCAGTGCTGCAGCAAGATGCACGACCGCCCGGCGCCGGCCAGGTTGGCCAGGATCAACGGATGCGACCGGGCTCGGTCCGGCACGCAGTCCGGTATGCAATCGAATCTGAAGGATGGGGATGTCGGACATGTCGGTCAGCCCTGCTCTGGATGCTGGGACCTCAGGATAGCGCCATGCCCTGGAACAGCGCCAGCGTGTTGGCCCGGGTAGCGGCAGCGACTTGTTCTAGCGGCAGCCCCTTGAGTTCGGCCAATTTCTGCGCCACATGGGGCACATAGGCCGGCGTGTTGGTCTTGCCGCGGTACGGGACCGGCGCCAGATAAGGGCTGTCGGTCTCGATCAGGCAGCGATCCAGCGGCACGAAGCGCGCGACCTCGTGCAGGTCGGTCGCGTTCTTGAAGGTCAGGATGCCCGAGAACGAGATGTAGAAGCCCAGCTCGAGCGCGGCCCTGGCGACCGCGACGCTTTCGGTGAAGCAGTGGAACACCCCGCGCGCCAGCGGCAGCTCCCCTGCCCCCTGCGGTCCGAAACCCCCCTCTTGCCGCAGGATCGCCAGCGTGTCGTCGGAGGCGCTGCGGGTATGGATCACCAGCGGCAGATCGGTCTGGCGCGCGGCACGGATATGGCGCCGAAAACGCTCGCGCTGCCATTCCATGTCGGCCAGGCTGCGCTCGCCCAGGCGGTAGTAATCGAGGCCGGTCTCGCCGATGCCGACCACGCGCGGGCGCCGCGACAACTCGATCAGCTCTTCGACCGAGGGTTCGCGCACTCCCTCGTTGTCGGGATGCACGCCGACCGTGGCCCAGAGCCGGTCATGGGCGAGCGCCAGCTGGTGGACGCCGTCGAATTCCTCCAGCGTGGTGCAGATGCACAGCGCGCGTTCGACCTGCGCCTGCTGCATGGCTTGCAGGATCTCGGGCAGCTGGGCGCGCAGTTCGGTGAAGTTCAGGTGGCAATGGGAATCGATGAACATGTCGGGTAATCAGTTAGGGGTCAACGCCGAGCGGGCCAGGCCAGCCCAGGCCTCTTGTTGCAGACCTGCGTTGTAGGGATGCTCGACCGTGCGGGCGGCCTGCTGCAAGGCCTTTTGCCATTGCAGCAGCGCGGACAGCCGGGGTGGCGGCGGCAGGTCGGCCGACGGAAAGAAGCGCGGCAAGCCGCCACTGGCGACCACCATCAGGTCATGGCAGATCTTGTGCAGCAAGTCGAGCTGGCGCGCCGGTGCCCAGTCGGCCAGCGCCGACCAGTCACCGCGCGCGATCGAGCGCGGCAGACCTGACCAGGCCGAAGTGGAAAGCCCGAGCCGTGCCAGCGCCAGCGCCTCGTCGGGGCGGCCGCCCGCGGCCAGCAGCCAGGTGGCGAGTGACTCGCGGGACTGCGGCTTGCCGGCCAGGGCCTCGTCGCCCTGTACCGCCTGTTCGAGCCAGGCCAGCGCCTCGGTCTGTGCCGGCCATTCGAGCGCATGGTTCTGGCAGCGGCTGCGGATCGTGGGCAGCAGCGCATGGACCGCTTCGGTCGCGAGCACGAAGCGCACTGCCCCCGGCGGTTCCTCCAGCGTCTTGAGCAGGGTGTTGGCCGACTCCATGTTGAGCCGGTCGGCCGGATAGACCAGTACCACCTTGGTGTTGCCGCGCGAGCGAGTGAACTGGGTGAAGGCCACCGCCTCGCGTGTGGCGTCGACGCGGATGAACTTGCCGGGCTTGAGTTCCTTCTTGTCGATCTTGTCCTGCGTGCGCTCGTCGAGCGGCCAGCCGAGCTCGAGCGCCAGCGTCTCGGGCATCAGCACGAACAGGTCGGGATGGGTGCGCACATCGACCGCATGGCAACTGGCGCAGCGGCCGCAGGCGCCCTGCTCCGGGCTTGGCGATTCGCAGAGCCAGGACCGCGCCAGCGCCAGCGCCAGCGGGTACTGGCCCAGGCCGGCCGGACCGCTGAGCAGTATCGCGTGGCCGCGCTGCTGCTGCAAGGCCACCAGCTGGCGCTGCAGCCAGGGCGGCAGGCGGCTGGCGTCGGCTTGCTGGTTCATGGCTGGCCCCAGACTTGCTCGCAATGCCGCAGCACCTGCTCGCGCACCTGCTCCATGCCCTGGCTGGCATCGATGCGGGCGAAGCGCTGCGGTGACTGGGCCGCGCGCGCGGCATAGCCGCTGGCGACGCGCTGGAAAAAGGGTTCGGCCTCGGACTCGAACTTGTCGGGCTGGCGCGCACCGGCCAGTCGAGCAGCGGCAATGGCCGGCGGCAGGTCGAACCAGAAGCAGAGCTCGGGCTCGAGCAGGCTGGCTTGCGCGGGCTGCTGCTGCACCCATTGCTCGAGCTGGCGCAGCACCTGCAGGTCGAAGCCGCGCCCGTAACCCTGGTAGGCAAAGGTGGCATCGGTGAAGCGGTCACACAGCAGCACGTCACCGCGCGCCAGCGCCGGCAGGATCACCTGCAGCACATGGTCGCGCCGGGCGGCGAACATCAGCAGCGCCTCGCTCAGCGGATCCATCGCGTCGTGCAGCAGCAGCTCGCGCAGCTTTTCCGCCAAGGGGGTGCCGCCGGGCTCGCGCGTCAGCGTGACATGCCGGCCATGGGCGCGAAACCAGTCGGCCACCGCGGCGATATGGGAAGACTTGCCGGCACCGTCTATGCCTTCGAAACTGATGAACAAACCGCTTGGGGTGCTCTGGGTCATTAAGTGGCCTTGAAAGGTAGCCTTGGAAATCAACGGGCCAGGATATAACGGCGCACCGCCTGGTTGTGCTCGTCGAGCGTAGCGCTGAACTGGCTGCTGCCGTCGCCCCGCGCGACAAAGTAAAGCGCCTGGCTGGCGGCGGGCTGCAGCGTGGCGCGCAGCGATGCCAGGCCCGGCATCGCGATCGGCGTCGGCGGCAGGCCGGCGCGGGTGTAGCTGTTGTAGGGGGTGTCTGCCAGCAGGTCGCGCTTGCGCAGGTTACCGTCGAAGGCCGGACCCAGGCCGTAGATCACGGTCGGATCGGTCTGCAGCCGCATGCCCTGTCGCAGCCGGTTGATGAAGACGGCAGCGACCATCGGCCGGTCCGCGCTGGTGCCGGTCTCCTTCTCGACCACGCTGGCCAGGATCAGCGCTTGCTCGGGCGTCTTGAGCGGCAGATTGGGTGCCCGCTCGGCCCAGGCCTGCTCGAGCTGGCGCTGCATCGCCGCCGCGGCCTGGCGCAGCAGGACCGAGGCCTTTTGCCGCTTGGGGTAGAGGTAGGTATCGGGAAAGAAGCGGCCTTCGGGGTGCGCGGCTGGCAGGCCGAGCGCGCGCATGAGCTCGGCAGGCTGCGCCAGCGCCGCATCGGGCAGGTCCCAGTCCAGCTGCTCGGCGCTCTTGAGCGCCTGCAGCACCTGGCGGTAGTTCCAGCCTTCGACCAGGGTGACGCGGCGCAGCGCCTGCTCGCCGCGCACCAGCTTGTCGAGCAGGCGCTGTGGCGTGGTGCCGGTCTCGATCTCGTAGCTGCCGGCCTGGATCCGGCGCGACTGACCCGACAGGCGCAGCCAGCCGTAGAGCAGCCAGTCGGGGCTCTGCACGCCCGCCTGCTGCAGCTGCTGCGCCACCTGGCGCGCCGAGGCACCGGCCGGGATCGACAGGTCCAGTGGCTGGGCCGACGGGCTGTCGCTCAGATAGAGCGGCCGCTGCAGCCAGTAGACCGCCCCCGCCACGGCCAGCAAGCAGGCGGCCACGCTCAGGAGCAAGACCGAAATCCACCTATTTTTCATGCGACGCTGCACAACCATCCGGCCTTTGGGAAAATCAGAGCTCGCAATGATATTCGACCGCCATGCAGGCGGCCCGAGGAAAACGAAAGCCACCATGAGCGCCTCCACTACTTCTGTCTCGATCCCAGCCAATCCTGACTTCGGCTTCGACGCCTCCTCCCTGCAAGGCCTGGCCCGGCTGGACGACTGGGGCGTGATCCGGGCCCAGGGCGCCGATGCCGCCGCCTTCCTGCATGGGCAGCTGACGCAGGATTTCCTGCTGCTGGGCCAGGGCGAGGCGCGGCTGGCCGGCTACTGCTCGGCCAAGGGCCGCATGCTGGCGAGCCTGATCGGCTGGAAAACCGGCCCGGAGGAAATCCTGCTGGTCTGCCGCCGCGACCTGCTCGCGCCCACGCTCAAGCGGCTGTCGATGTTCGTGCTGCGCGCCAAGGCCAAGCTCAGCGACGCTTCGGCCGATTTCGCCCTGTACGGCGCGCTCGGAGCGAGCCTGCCCGCCGAGCTGCCACCAGCGACCTGGTCCAGGCTCGATGCCGCTGATGGCCAGTGGGTCCGGCTGCCGGGCGCCGAGGGAGCCACGCGCGCCCTGCTCTGCCTGTCCAGCGGCGCGACCCAGCCCGCAGCCGAGCTGGCGCCAGCGCTCTGGCAATGGCTCGAGGTGCGCAGCGGCGTTGCGATGGTCGGCGCGCCGGTGGTCGAGGCCTTCGTGCCGCAGATGCTCAACTACGAGTCGGTCGGTGGTGTCAACTTCAAGAAGGGCTGCTACCCGGGCCAGGAAGTGGTCGCGCGCAGCCAGTACCGCGGGGCGCTCAAGCGCCGGGCGCAGATCTTCCATGCCGAGTCCGAGCTGGGCGTCGGTCAGGAAGTGTTCCATGCGGCGGATGCCGAGCAGCCCTGCGGCATCGTCGTGGCGGCAGCGCCGCACCCGCTGCGGGGCTGGGAGGCGATCGTGTCGCTGCAGACCAGTGCGCTCGACGGCCAGGCCTTGACGGTCGGCGGGCCGGCCGGTGCCGTCTTGCAGACGCTGGCGCTGCCCTACGAGCTGCTGCAGGACATCTGAGGAATCCGAGGACCCCATGTGCCTGATCGCCTTCGCCATCGGCGCCAGCCCGGACTGGCCGCTGATCGTTGCCGCCAACCGCGACGAGCGCTGGGACCGCCCAACGCTGCCACTGCAGGCCTGGCAGTTGCCCTCGGGCCGGACTGCCTGGTCAGGGCGTGACCTGCAGGCCGGCGGCACCTGGCTCGGCCTGGCCGAAGGCGGCCGGGTCGCGATGCTGACCAATGTGCGCACCGGTCCACCCGAGCCGGCGCCGCGCAGCCGGGGCGAGCTGGTGGCGGACTGGCTCGACAGCGACCAGGGCTGCGAAGACTGGCTGCAGCGCTTCGATCCCAGCCAGTACGGCGGCTTCAACCTGGTGCTGGGCGATCTGGCCAGTGGCCGCTGGAACTGGGTCAGCAACCGGGCGATCGATACGCAATTCGCACCCGCTGGTGCAGGCAGCGCCAGCGATGCGACGCCGGACGGGTTCGGCAAGCTGGCGCCAGGCTGGCAGGGCCGCGAGCTGGAGCCCGGCCTCTACGGCCTGTCGAATGCCGCGCTCGACACGCCCTGGCCCAAGACGGTCGCGCTCAAGCAGGCGCTGCAGCAGCATCTGGACCAGGACTCGCCGCTCGCCGATGCCGATCAGCTGCTGGGCGCCTTGCTGCAGATGCCGGCGGCGCCGGATCACGACCTGCCTGCGACCGGCATCCCGATCGAAGTCGAGCGCCAGCTGTCGAGCCCGTTTGTCCATGCGCCCGACTGGGCTTACGGCACCCGCAGCAGTCTGCTGGTGCATGCGCATGCCGATGGACAGATCCTGTTGCAGGAGTGGACGCACAGCCCGCAAGCGCTCGCGCCAGACAGCCAAGCCCGGCACTGGCCGCTGCAGCTCAGCCGCCGGCGCCAGCTGGCGCTCTGACTGGCCCTTGAGCCCTTTGAAGTGCCGGCTGGCAAACCGGTGCCGCGAGCGGGACAAAACCGGGACAAACTGGGACAATAGCGCCCTTGCCGGCAGGCCGGCATTGCTGCCGATATCAGCGGCACCCGCAACGGCACGCTTGACCAGCCTGGTCGCCGTGCTGCCATTCGCCGCCTGTTCACCGCCTAATTAGTCCCCCTAGCCGTCCCATGCTCCCTCACCAGCTCGAACTCCTGTCGCCCGCGCGCGACGCCGACATCGGCATCGAAGCCGTCAACCACGGCGCCGACGCCATCTACATCGGCGGCCCGTCGTTCGGCGCGCGCGCCAGCGCGGAAAACTCGGTGCAGGACATCGCGCGCCTGGTCCGGCACGCGCACCGCTACCAGAGCCGGGTCTTCGTCACGCTCAACACCATCCTGCGCGACGACGAGCTCGAACCCGCGCGCAAGCTGATCCATCAGCTCTACAACGCCGGCGCCGACGCGCTGATCATCCAGGACATGGGGCTGCTCGAGCTCGACCTGCCGCCGATCCAGCTGCACGCCAGCACCCAGACCGACATCCGCACCCCCGAGAAGGCGCGCTTCCTGCAGGATGCCGGCCTCTCCCAGATCGTGCTGGCGCGCGAACTCACGCTCAAGCAGATCGCCGCCATCCGCGCCGCGACCGACCCCGAGCGCTGCAACATCGAGTTCTTCGTCCACGGCGCGCTGTGCGTGGCCTACAGCGGCCAATGCTTCATCAGCCATGCCCACACCGGGCGCAGCGCCAACCGCGGCGACTGCTCGCAGGCCTGTCGCCTGCCCTACGAGGTCAAGGACGCCCAGGGCCGCATCATCGCGCACGACAAGCATGTGCTGTCGATGAAGGACAACAACCAGAGCGAGAACCTGGCCGCGCTGATCGACGCCGGCGTGCGCAGCTTCAAGATCGAGGGCCGCTACAAGGACATGGGCTATGTGAAGAACATCACGGCGCATTACCGGGTCCTGCTCGACGAGATCCTCGAGCAGCGCCCCGAGCTTGCGCGCGCCTCGAGCGGCGAATGCACCTTCTTCTTCCAGCCCGACCCGGACCAGAACTTCAACCGCGAGTTCACCGACTACTTCGTGCAGTGCCGCCAGGAGGACATCGGCGCCTTCGACAGCCCGAAGAACCCGGGCCAGGCCATCGGCTGGGTCAGCAAGATCAACCCCGACAGCGTCGAGATCGAGCTCAGCGACCCGAGCCTGGAGCTCGCCAACGGCGACGGCCTGTGCTACTACGACCTGCAAAAGGAGCTGGTCGGCCTGCAGACCAATCGGGTCGAAAAGCTCGGCAAGGGAACGGACGGCGGCCGGATCTGGCGCATTTTCCCGAAGGACCCGATGGACGGCTTCAAGGACCTGCGCAAGGGGGTCGAGGTCAACCGCAACCGCAGCATGGACTGGGTGCGCGCGCTCGAGAAGAAATCGGCCGAACGCCGGATCGGCGCCTGGATCAGGCTACAGGAGACCGATGGCGGCCTGCGCCTGAGCCTGACCGACGAGGACGGCCACTGCGGCGAGGCCAGCGCCAGCCTGGCGCTGCAAGCGGCCAAGGACCCGGCGCAGGCCGATGCCAAGCTGCGCGAGCAGCTCGAGCGCCTGGGCGACACGATCTTCACGCCGATCGATGTCACGCTCGAGCTGTCAGGCCCCAGGTTCGTGCCGGCCTCGCTGCTCAACACGCTGCGTCGCGACGCGGTGGCACAGCTCGAGGCGGCACGCGCCAGCGCGCTGCAACGCCTGCCGCGCGCCCAGCCGGTCGAGCCGCCCGCGCCCTACCCGGAAGACACGCTGAGCTACCTGGCCAACGTCTACAACCACAAGGCTCGCGACTTCTATGCCCGCCACGGCGTGCGGGTGATCGCCGCGGCCTACGAGAGCCAGGAAGAGGAAGGTGAAGTCAGCCTGATGATCACCAAGCATTGCGTGCGCTTCTCGCTGAGCCTGTGCCCGAAGCAGGCCAAGGGCGTGACCGGCGTGCAGGGCCAGGTCAAGGCCGAGCCGCTGCAGCTGATCAACGGCAAGGAAAAGCTCACGCTGCGCTTTGACTGCAAGCCCTGCGAGATGCATGTGGTCGGCAAGATCAAGCGCAGCGTGATCAACCAGGCCGCCGCGATGCCGCTGCCGTTCTACCGCACCCGACCCAAGGCCCAGCTGCCGGCCTGATCTGCTAGCTGCCTGGCCGCCAGCCAGTGGAGCCAATGAAAAACCCGCCAGGGCGAGAGCCTGAGGCGGGTTTTTCACGATGTCTGGCGTTGCCTGGTCAGCGCGTCAGACGTAGAACTGGAACGCGGTCGGGTTCTGGTGGCGCATGTGCAGCGACAGGCCCAGCGCCGCCATGTGGTTGCCGTTGCGGCCCAGGACCTTCTGCGCCAGCGGCAGGTATTCCTGCTCCTCGAACTGGGCGTGGGCGCGGTACTGGCTGACCAGACGCGCGAGGTCGGAGACATTGACCTCGCCGAACTGGCCCTTGACGACCTTCTTGAGGCCGGACTCCAGGCTCTTCCAGATCTTCTCGAGCTCGCGGTGCTCGTCGGTCAGGCGCTTGTTCATCGACTGGATCTTGAAGCGCTCGGCGTCATCGAGTGCGCTCTCGAGCACGGCCGGGAACAGCTCGCGCTCCTCGTCGAGGTGGTGCTCGAAGATGGCTTCGCGGAAGAACTCGAGCGACTTTTCCGCCACCTCGCGCGCGCGCTGCGCCGGCTCGAGCAGCGCGGGCAATTCGCTCAACTGGTCGAGCTTGCGGAAGATGCCTTCGTGGCATTGCGAGAAATCGGCGATCGGTTGGTCTGTCTGGCTCATCTGTTCTCCTTCTGTATGGGTGTACTGATTAACAGTCTAGGCAGTTTGCCGCGATCAGGCTTGATAAAAATCAAGCGCTCAGAAAAAAGCCGGCTTGATGGGGGTCAAGCCGGCTTCTTCATTCAGTTGGCGCTCAGTTCGCGCTCATCTTGTGGGCGGTCTGGCCGCCCGGGCGATCAACCCACCCACTTGCGCGCGTTGCGCCAGATCTTCATCCAGGGGCTCAAGGCATCCTGGCCGCCGCTCAGACGATAGTCAGTCCAGCTCATCTGGATGTTGCGGAAGACACGCTCGGGGTGCGGCATCATGGCGGTGAAGCGGCCGTCAGCCGTGGTCACGCTGGTCAGGCCGCCGGCGCTGCCGTTCGGGTTGAACGGGTACTGCTCGGTCGCGGCGCCGAAGTTGTCGACATAGCGCATGGCGGCAATCGCCTTTGTCGCGTCACCACGGTGCTTGAAGTTGGCAAAGCCTTCGCCATGCGCGACCGCGATCGGCAGCCGGCTGCCGGCCATGCCCTGCAGGAACAGGCTGGGCGACTCGAGCACCTCGACCATCGACAGGCGGGCCTCGAAGCGCTCGCTCTGGTTGGTCGTGAAGCGCGGCCAGGCCTCGGCGCCCGGAATGATGTCGGCCAGCTCGGCAAACATCTGGCAGCCGTTGCACACGCCCAGGCCGAAGGTGTCGGCACGGCCAAAGAAGCCCTGGAACTGCTCGGACAGCACCGAGTTGAAGGTGATCGAGCGCGCCCAGCCGATGCCGGCACCCAGCGTGTCGCCATAGCTGAAGCCGCCACAGGCGACCACGCCCTTGAAGTCCGACAGCTTGGCACGGCCGGTCTGCAGGTCGGTCATGTGCACGTCGTAGGCCTCGAAGCCGGCCTCGGTGAAGGCGTAGGCCATCTCGACATGCGAGTTCACGCCCTGCTCGCGCAGGATCGCGACCTTGGGTCGGCTCAGGTTCAGGAACGGTGCGGCGACGTTTTCCGACGGATCGAAGGTCAGCGCGACATGCAGACCCGGGTCATTGACGGCGCCAGCCGCCGCATGCTCGGAGTCGGCGCAGGCCGGGTTGTCGCGCTGCTGGTTGATCTTCCAGCTCACGCTGTCCCAGACCTGGTGCAGGTCGAACAGGTCGGCGCTGAAGACGGCCTTGGCATCGCGCCAAACCTGCAGCTGGCCCTTGCCGGTGTCGATCTCGGAGCTGGCCAGGCGGGTCTTGCCGACGAAATGGCTGTGCTTGGACAGGCCATGCTGGCGCAGCACCTGCATCACGGCGTCGCGCTCCGCAGTGCGCACTTGCAGCAGCACGCCGAGTTCCTCGTTGAACAGGGCCTTGAGCGTGAGCTCGTTGCGGCGCTCGGCGACCTGGGTCGCCCAGTTCTTGGCGTCGCCGCTGTCCATGCGGCTGTCGCTGATGCCGTCGCCTTCGGTGACCAGCATGTCGACGTTCAGGCTGACGCCGATATGGCCGGCGAAGGCCATTTCGGCCGCCGCCGCCAGCAGGCCGCCGTCGCTGCGGTCGTGGTAGGCCAGGAGCTTGCCGTCGGCGCGCAGCGCATTGACCGCGTTGACCAGCTGGATCAGGTCCTGCGCGTCATCGAGGTCGGGCACGGCGCCGCCGGCCTGGTCCAGCACCTGGGCCAGGATCGAGCCACCCATGCGGGTCTGGCCCTTGCCGAGGTCGATCAGCACCAGGGTGCTGTCCTGTTCGGCGTCGAGCTGCGGCGTCAGCGTGCCGCGCACGTCGGGCAGGGTCGCGAAGGCCGAGATGATCAGGCTGACCGGCGAGGTGACCTTCTTGGTTTCGCCATCGGCCTGCCACTGGGTGCGCATCGACAGGCTGTCCTTGCCGACAGGGATGCTAATGCCGAGCGCCGGGCACAGCTCCATGCCGACGGTCTTGACGGTCTCGTAGAGCGCGGCGTCCTCGCCGGCCTCGCCACAGGCCGCCATCCAGTTGGCCGACAGCTTGACGCGGGCCAGATCGATCGGTGCCGCCAGCAGGTTGGTGATGGCTTCGGCCACCGCCATGCGGCCCGAAGCCGGCGCATCGAGCGCGGCCAGCGGCGTGCGCTCGCCCATCGCCATCGCTTCGCCAGCGAAACCGGCGTAGTCGGCCAGGGTCACGGCGCAGTCTGCCACCGGCACCTGCCAGGGGCCGACCATCTGGTCGCGGTGGCTCATGCCGCCGACGGCGCGGTCGCCGATCGTGACCAGGAAGCGCTTGGAGGCGACGGTCGGGTGGCTCAGCACGTCGATCACGGCCTGTTGCAGCTCGACACCGGTGACGTCGAGCGGCTTGAACTCACGCTTGACGGTCTTGACGTCGCGCAGCATCTTGGGCGGCTTGCCCAGCAGCACGTCCATCGGCATGTCGACCGGGCTCTCGGCACCTGCGTCGGCCAGCACCAGCTGGCGCTCTTCGGTCGCGACGCCGATCACGGCGAACGGGCAGCGCTCGCGCTCGCAGAAGGACTTGAACTGTTCGAGCGACTCGGGCGCGATCGCCATCACATAGCGCTCCTGGCTCTCGTTGGACCAGATCTCCTTCGGTGCCAGGCCGGATTCCTCCAGCGGCACGGCACGCAGGTCGAAGCGGGCGCCGCGGCCGGCGTCGTTGGTCAGCTCGGGAAAGGCGTTCGAGATGCCGCCGGCGCCGACGTCGTGGATCGCCAGGATCGGGTTGGCTTCGCCCTGGTGCCAGCAGTGGTTGATCACCTCCTGGGCCCGGCGCTCGATCTCGGGGTTGCCGCGCTGGACCGAGTCGAAGTCGAGTTCGGCCGCGTTGGTGCCGGTCGCCATCGAGCTGGCGGCGCCGCCGCCCATGCCGATGCGCATGCCGGGGCCGCCGAGCTGGATCAGCAGCGTGCCGGCCGGGAACAGGATCTTCTGCGTCTGGCCGGCGTCGATGCCGCCCAGGCCACCGGCGATCATGATCGGCTTGTGGTAGCCGCGGTCGATGCGGTCGACGTCGGACTCGATGGTCTGCTCGTATTCGCGGAAATAGCCGACCAGGTTCGGACGGCCGAATTCGTTGTTGAAGGCAGCGCCGCCGAGCGGGCCTTCGGTCATGATCTGCAGCGGGCTCGCGATATGCGAGGGCTTGCCGTCGGCCTGGTCGGACCAGCCGCCCCAGAGCTTGGAGACGGTAAAGCCCGTCATGCCGGCCTTCGGTTTCGAGCCGCGGCCGGTCGCGCCTTCGTCGCGGATCTCGCCGCCGGCACCGGTCGAGGCGCCCGGGAAGGGCGAGATCGCGGTCGGGTGGTTGTGCGTCTCGACCTTCATCAGCACATGCTGCAGGGCTTCTTGCTTGCCGTAGGCCGGGCTGGCCTCGCCACCGGCACGGGCGATGAAGCGCTCGATCCGGTTGCCTTCCATCACCGAGGCATTGTCCGAGTAGGCCACCACCGTGTGCTGGGGCGCGAGCTGGTGCGTGTTACGGATCATCGCGAACAGGCTCTTGTCCTGCGCCACGCCGTCGATCGTGAACTCGGCGTTGAAGATCTTGTGGCGGCAATGCTCGCTGTTGGCCTGGGCGAACATCATGAGCTCGACGTCGGTCGGGTTGCGGCCCAGGTTCTGGAACGCCTTGACCAGGTAGTCGATCTCGTCGTCGGCCAGCGCCAGGCCCCAGGCCCGGTTGGCTTTTTCCAGCGCCTGGCGGCCGGACTCGGGACCGGTGCCGACGATGTCGACATGTTCCATCGGTGCCGGCTCGAGCTCGCCGAACAGCGAGAACGCCTCTTCGCGGCTGGCGACGGCGCTCTCGGTCATGCGGTCGTGCAGCAGCGCGGCGACCTGGCCCAGCTGCTCGGCGTTCAGCGAGCCCTTGGACAGCAGGCCGGACTTGAGGGTCAGGCGGTATTCGGTGATGCGTTCGACCCGCTTGACCGCGAAGCCGCAGTTGCGCGCGATGTCGGTCGCCTTGGACGCCCAGGGCGAGACGGTACCGATGCGCGGCGTCACCACGACCAGGGCGCCGGCGGTTTCGCCCTCATAGGGCTCGCCGTAGGTCAGCAGGGCCTGCCACTGCTGGAGTTGCTCGGCAGACAGCGGCGCCAGCGTGTCGACCAGATGGACGAAACGGGCCGAAATGCCGCTGATCTTGTCGCTGACGGCTTGCAGTCGGGGCAGGAGTTGCTGGGCGCGGAAGTTGCCGAGGGCGTCGCCGCCTTCGATCGGGGTGATGTACTGGGTCACGGGGTGGCCTGTAGTGGGAGAAAGACCCGGAATTTTACTGCCCCTAGAGAAGCGCCCGCAATTCGCGCGCAGCATCCTGCAACAAGGGCAGCAGCTCGCGCTGGATCGCGCCCCTGGCCAGCCGCGCCGGCGTCAGCACGGCATTGAGCGCGCCGACGGTTTTTCCCTGCAGATTGCGCAGCGGCACCGCGACCGCATGCACGCCGATCTCGTGCTCCTCGCTCGCGATGCAGCAGTCCTGCTGCCGGATCTGCTCCAGGATCTTGCGCAGCGCGCCGGTATCGGTCACGGTGTAGGGCGTCAGGCGCGCCAGCGCCCTGCCCTCGAGCCAGGCCGACAGTTCGGGCTCGGGCAAGGCGGCCAGCAGCACGCGGCCGGTCGAGCTGGCGTGCGCCGGCAGTCGCGCGCCCAGGTGCAGGCCGTAGGCCATCAGCCGCGCGCTCGCGGGCACTGGCAGCCCTGCGGCCAGCGAGCTGCCATCCCAGTCCGAGGCCCAATCCGGCGCCAGCGCCGCCGCACTGCGCGCCACGATCACGACCGCATCGCCCTCGAGCACCGCGACCGAATAGGCGTCGCGCGTCTGCGCCGCCAGCCGGTTCAGCGTCGGCTGGACCGTGCGCGGCAGCCGGGCGCTGGCCAGGTAGCTGCCGGAAAAGCGCAGCACCTTGGCCGAGAGCCAGAAATGGCTGCCATCGCTCTCGAGGTAGCCCAGGTGCGCGAGCGTCAGCAGATGGCGCCTGGCCGCCGCGCGCGTCAGGCCGGCGCGCTGCGCGGCCTGGGTCGCATTGAGGCGCTGGCGCTCGGTATCAAAGCTCTCGAGCACCGCCATTCCCTTGGCCATGCCCTCGATGAAATCGGCGCGTGCGATGGTCATGTAGCTCTCCAGTTCCGGTCGGTCATTAATTGCGCGATCATCGCACAATCGTTCCGCTGATCGCGCAAAAGCCGCCATATGGGGCTGGGCTGCTGCGGCAACAGGCAGCAAACTTGGTCCATCGCTGAAACACCCCACAGGAGACAATCCATGCGCACCCAAGTCGCCATCATCGGCGCCGGCCCCTCGGGCCTGCTGCTCGGCCAACTGCTCGCCAAGGCCGGCATCGATGCCGTCATCCTCGAGCGCCAGACCCCGGACTATGTGCTCGGCCGCATCCGCGCCGGCGTGCTCGAGCAGGTCTGCATCGACCTGATGGAAGAAGCCGGCGTCAGCCAGCGCATGCACGCCGAAGGCCTGGTGCATGAAGGCTTCGACATGCTGTATCAGGGCCAGCGCAAGCGGGTCGACCTCGCCAAGTGGACCGGCGGCAAGAAGGTCATGGTCTACGGCCAGACCGAAGTCACGCGCGACCTGATGGATGCACGCAGCGCCGCCGGCCTGACCACCATCTACGAGGCGTCCAACGTCCAGGTGCACGACTTCGACAGCAAGAACCCGCGCGTGACCTACGACAAGGACGGTCAGAGCCACGAGATCCAGTGCGACTTCATCGCCGGCTGCGACGGTTTTCATGGCGTCTGCCGCGCCAGCGCGCCGCGCAACGCGATCAAGGAATTCGAGAAGGTCTACCCCTTCGGCTGGCTCGGCCTGCTGTCGGACACGCCGCCGGTGCACCATGAACTGATCTACGTCAACAGCCCGCGCGGCTTCGCGCTGTGCTCGCAGCGCAGCCAGACCCGCAGCCGCTACTACCTGCAGGTGCCGCTGACCGACAAGATCGAGGAATGGACCGACGAGGCGTTCTGGCAGGAGCTCAAGCTGCGCCTGGACCCCGAGGCCGCCGCCAATCTCGTGACCGGCCCGAGCATCGAGAAGAGCATAGCGCCGCTGCGCAGCTTCGTGACCGAACCGCTGCGCTTTGGCCGCATGTTCCTGGCCGGCGACGCCGGCCACATCGTGCCGCCGACCGGCGCCAAGGGCCTGAACCTGGCCGCCACCGACGTCAAGTACCTGTTCGACGGCCTGGTCGAGTATTACAAGGATGGCTCGGAAGCCGGCATCGACCGCTACTCCGAGCTGGCGCTGGCCCGCATCTGGCGCGCCGAGCGTTTCAGCTGGTGGTTCACCCAGCTGATGCACCGCTTCCCCGAGGACAGCGAGATCAGCAGCAAGTTCCAGAACGCCGAGCTCGACTACCTGATGAACTCGGAAGCCGGCCTGACCAGCATCGCCGAGAACTATGTCGGCCTGCCGCTGGACTTCGGCCGCAACGGCCTGCTGAAGTCCTGATCACGAACGCCGCGTCTCGCGGCATCGGCTGACAAGAAGGGCGCCTCTCGGGGCGCCCTTTTTTAACGCTTCTTGCCCGCGGACTGAGCGGCAGGCTTGCCTGCGCGCGGCTTGCCGGGGGCGGTGCCCGCACGCGGCGGCAGGCCGGTGTGCTGGGTCAGGATCTGACCGCGCACCGGCTGCGCCTTGCCCGGTGCCTGGCCGGCGCCCGGCTTGCCTGCCTTGGCAGGCGCCCCGCCCTGCACCGAGCGCGTCGGGCCGGAACTCTTGCTCGCCGGCGTGCTGTTGCTGCGCCGCGCGCTCTGGTAGCCGTCATCGGTCAGCGGCTGGAAGGTCGGGATCAGGTGCTGCTTGCCGTTGCCGATCAGGTCGGCGCGGCCCATGGCTTTCAAGGCCTCGCGCAGCAGCGGCCAGTTCTTCGGGTCGTGGTAGCGCAGGAAGGCCTTGTGCAAGCGGCGGCGGCGGTCGCCGCGCACGACATCGACCTTTTCGCCGCGCTCGTCGCGGTGAATGCCCTTGAGCGTGTTGAGGCCGCTGTGGTACATCGCGGTCGCGGTCGCCATCGGGCTCGGGTAGAAGGTCTGGACCTGGTCGGCCCGAAAACCGTTCTTCTTGAGCCAGATCGCCAGGTTCATCATGTCCTCGTCGCTGGTGCCCGGGTGGGCGGCGATGAAGTACGGAATCAGGAACTGCTTCTTGCCGGCCTCGGCGCTGAACTGGTCGAACAGCTGCTTGAAGCGGTCGTAGGTGCCGATGCCGGGCTTCATCATCTTCGACAGCGGGCCGCCCTCGGTGTGCTCGGGCGCGATCTTCAGGTAGCCGCCGACATGGTGCTGGACCAGCTCCTTGACGTACTCGGGGCTCTTGACCGCCAGGTCGTAGCGCAGGCCCGAGCCGATCAGGATCTTCTTGATGCCGCGCAGGCTGCGCGCGCGGCGGTAGATCTGGATCAGCGGGTCGTGGTTGGTGGTCAGGTTCTGGCAGATGCCCGGGTAGACGCAGCTGGGCTTGCGACACGCCGCCTCGATCTCGGGGCTGCGGCAGCCCAGGCGGTACATGTTCGCGGTCGGCCCGCCCAGGTCCGAGATCACGCCGGTGAAGCCCTTGACCTTGTCGCGGATGTCCTCGACCTCCTGGATGATCGATTCCTCGGAGCGGCTCTGGATGATGCGGCCCTCATGCTCGGTGATCGAGCAGAAGGTGCAGCCGCCGAAGCAGCCGCGCATGATGTTGATCGAGAAGCGGATCATCTCCCAGGCCGGGATCTTGGTCGCGCCGTCGTGGCTGCCGTTCTCGTCGGCATAGGCCGGGTGCGGGCTGCGCGCGTACGGCAGATCGAACACATAGTCCATCTCGGCCGTGGTCAGCGGGATCGGTGGCGGGTTGATCCAGACATCGCGTGCCGCCGTGCCGGCGCCATGGGCCTGCACCAGCGCGCGCGCGTTGCCGGGGTTGGTCTCGAGGTGCAGCACGCGGTTGGCGTGCGCATAGAGCACCGGATCGGCCTTGATGGCCTCGAAGCTCGGCAGCCGCACCACGGTGCGGTCGCGCGCCGGCTTGCCCTTGGCTTGCAGCGCCGGATTGGCCATGAAGGTCAGCGGCTGGATGGCAGCGCCCTGGCTGGCGCCGGTCGCGGCGCCAGCACTCTCAACGCCGACCGCTGCGCCGGAGCGGGCCGCATTCTGTGCCTCGGCACTAGCCTGGGCCTCGTCGTCGCGCGCGCAGCTCTGGCCCTGGGCCTTGGCCTGCTCGGACACCATCAGGTAGGGGTTCAGGTGGGCGTCGACCCGCCCCGGCAGGTCGACCTCGGTCGAGTCGAGCTCGAACCAGCCGTCACCCGACTGCCTGCGCACGAAGGCGGTGCCGCGCACATCGGTGATCTGCTCGAGCGGCTCCTTGCGCGCGATGCGGTGCGCGACCTCGACCAGCGCGCGCTCGGCGTTGCCGTAGAGCAGGATGTCGCACTTGCTGTCGACCACGATCGAGCGGCGCACCGTCTCGGTCCAGTAGTCGTAATGCGCGATCCGGCGCAGCGAGCCCTCGATGCCCCCGAGCACGATAGGCACGTCCTTGTAGGCCTCGCGGCAGCGCTGGCTGTAGACGATGGCGGCACGGTCGGGCCGCTTGCCGCCGACATCGCCCGGGGTGTAGGCGTCATCACTGCGGATCTTGCGGTCCGCCGTGTAGCGGTTGATCATCGAGTCCATGTTGCCCGCGGTCACGCCCCAGAACAGGTTGGGCTTGCCCAGCACCTTGAACGGCTCGGCGCTCTGCCAGTCGGGCTGGGCGATGATGCCGACCCGGAAACCCTGCGCTTCCAGCACGCGGCCGATCACGGCCATGCCGAAGCTCGGGTGGTCGACATAGGCATCGCCCGTCACCAGGATGATGTCGCAGCTGTTCCAACCGAGCTGATCCATCTCGGCCCGGCTCATGGGCAGGAAGGGCGCGGTGCCGAAACGCTTGGCCCAGTAGGGCCGATAGCTGGTCAGCGGCTTGGCGGCGCGCGGAAAGAAGGAGACATCGATGGGGGCGTTCATGGCGGGCCTGGGTCCGGGACAACCTGCCATTGTAAGTTTTCACGGGAAAACCTGTCGGCCCCGTGGTCTTGTGCGCGGCTTCAGGCCAGCGGCGCCAGCCCGAACGCCTGCCGCAGTGCCCTGGCCGCGTCCTGGTGCGCGGTCAATGCGTCGGGAATGGCGCGTCCCATCTTGATGAAGTCGTGCACCATGCCGCGGTAGATCTCGAGCTCGACCGGCACGCCGCTCATGCGCAGCCGGTCCGCCATCAGCACGCCCTCGTCGACCAGCGGATCGCATTCGGCCAGGCCGAACCAGGCCGGCGCGACGCCGTCGAGGTCATGCGCCAGCAGCGGGGCAAAGCGCCAGTCCTCGTGCTCCTCGTCCTGACCCAGGTAATGGCCGAAGAACCAGTCGATCGCCTCGGACTCGAGCAGGAAACCATGCGCGAAGGTCTTGTGCGAGGGCGTGTCGCTGCGCGCGGCGCAGCCCGGGTAGAACAGCAGCTGCAGCGCCAGCCCGATGCCGGCGTCGCGCGCCTGCAGCGCGGTCACCAGGCTCAGCGTGCCGCCCGCGCTGTCGCCGCCGACGGCGATCCGCTCCGGGTCCAGCCCGAGTCCGGCCGCCTGCTCGCGCAGCCAGACCAGGCCGTCCCAGCAGTCATCGACCGCGGTCGGGAACCGGTGCTCAGGTGCCAGCCGGTAGTCCAGCGCCAGCACCGCGCAATGCGCCAGGTGCGACAGATGCCGGCACAGGCTGTCGTGGGTGTTGAGGCTGCCGATCGTGAAGCCGCCGCCGTGCAGATAAAGCAGCACCGGCAGGCCGGGCTCGGCATCGGGCAGCGCGGGCGCATAGAGCCGCGCCGCGATTTTGACGCCGTCGCGCATCGGCACGCTGAGCTCCTCGACCCGTTTGAGCTTGTGCGGCGGCAGGTCGAGCACGCCGGCACCGGCCTCGTAGAAGAACTTGGCCTGCTCGGGCGTCAGCAGGTGCAGCGGCATGCGCTGCGCCCGCGCGATGCGGTCGAGCACGCCGCGCATCGCGGGCTTGAGCAAGGCCCGGGGATTGGGGTGATGCATGGATCAGCGGATCAGAGGAAGCGGTCGAGCAGCTTGCGGCTGGCCTTGTCGAGCGACAGCGGGTCGCGGATCATGAACTGCACGCCATGGCTGTCATGCACCAGCAATGTGGTCGGATTGAGGCGGCGCAGGTCCTCCTCGCCCTTGAGCACGAACTGGCAGCGGCCGCGGTCGGTCTCGACCGTCCAGGTGCTCGGGGTCGCGAACGAGCTGACCGCGACCAGGCGCTGGATCAGCGGCATGAACTCGCGCTGGTGCAGTTCCTGCTCGAGCAGCGCGCGCTGCTCGGGCGGCAATCCGGCCAAGTCGGCGATCCAGGCCACCTCGTGGCCGTCGGGGCCGACCAGCGAGATGTTGGCCGCCGGCGTCTGGATCGGGAAGGCGCGCACGGCCGTGACCGGCTCGTGGCAGGCGCCGTCGGGGGTCTGGACCTTGAGTCGGCCCATCGGGTTGCGTTCGATACGCATGTTGTGCATGGTATTCATTCCTCGGGCAGCATGTCGCGGTTGGCCTCGGCCTGGCGCTGCTGCGCCTGGTAGAGGCGGAAATAGGCGCCTTCGCGCGCGATCAGTTCGTCGTGCGAGCCCTCCTCGACCTTGAGGCCTTTGTCCATCACGACCAGGCGATCGGCCTTGCGCAGGGTGGACAGGCGGTGCGCGATCGCGATCGTGGTGCGGCCCTTGACCAGGTTGTCGAGCGCCTTCTGGATTTCCTTTTCAGTCTCGGTATCGACGGCCGAGGTCGCCTCGTCGAGGATCAGGATGCGCGGGTCGATCAGCAGCGCGCGCGCGATCGAGATCCGCTGGCGCTCGCCGCCCGACAGGCCCTGGCCGCGTTCGCCGACCAGCGAGTCATAGCCCCGCGGCAGGCGCAGGATGAAGTCATGCGCATGCGCCGCGCGCGCGGCCGCGACGATCTCCTCGCGCGTCGCTTCGGGCTTGCCGTAGGCGATGTTCTCGGCGATGGTGCCGAAGAACAGGAAGGGCTCCTGCAGCACCAGGCCGATATGGCGCCGGTAGTCGGCAATGCCCATCTGGCGGATGTCGGTGCCGTCAACCAGGATCGCGCCCTCGGCCAGGTCGTAGAAGCGGCAGATCAGGTTGACCAGCGTGCTCTTGCCCGAGCCGCTGTGGCCGACCAGGCCCACCATCTCGCCCTCGTTGAGGGTCAGGTCGAGGTCGCGGATCACCGCGCGGTTGCCATAGCGGAAACCCGCGCCGCGGATCTCGATCTTGCCGCGCAGCTTGGGCAGCACGACCGGCTGGGCCGGCTCGGGCACGCTCGAGACATGGTCGAGAATGTCGAAGATCCGCTTGGCGCCGGAGGCCGCCTTCTGCGTCACCGAGACGATCCGGCTCATCGAGTCGAGTCTTGTGTAGAAGCGGCCGATATAGGCGATGAACGCCGTCAGCACGCCGACCGAGATGCTGTTCTTCGACACCAGCCAGATGCCGAAGCCCCAGACCATCAGCAGGCCGATCTCGGTCAGCAGCGAGACGGTCGGAGAAAACAGCGACCACAGGCGATTCAGCCGGTCATTGACCTCGAGGTTGTAGCGGTTGGCGTCGCGAAAGCGCTGCGCCTCGCGGTCCTCCTGGGCAAAGGCCTTGACCACCCGGATGCCCGGAATCGTGTCGGCCAGCACGCTGGTGACCTCGGACCAGACCCGGTCGATCTTCTCGAAGCCGGTGCGCAGGCGGTCGCGCACGGCATGGATCAGCCAGCCGATGAAGGGCAGCGGCAGCAAGGTCGCCAACGCCAGCGTCGGGTTGATCGAGAACAGGATGCCGGCCGTCATGATGATCATCAGCACGTCGGTCGCGAAGTCCAGCAGGTGCAGCGACAGGAAGACGTTGATGCGGTCGGTCTCGTTGCCGATGCGCGCCATCAGGTCACCGGTGCGCCGGCCACCGAAATACTCGAGCGAGAGCTTGAGCAGATGCTCGTAGGTCGTGGTGCGCAGGTCGGCGCCGATGCGCTCGGAGACCAGCGCCAGGATATAGGTCTTGATCCAGCTCAGCGCCCAGGCCAGCAGCGCCGAGCCGAACAGGCCGCCGAGCAGCCAGCCCACCAGCACGGTATCGATCGGCTGTCCGTTCTGGTACGGAATCAGCACCCGGTCCATCAGCGGCATGGTCAGGTAGGGCGGCACCAGGGTCGCCGCGGTGGCCGCCAGCGTCAGCAGGAAGCCGCTCAGCAGCTGCCAGCGGTAGGGATGGGCGAAGCGCCACAGCCGCAACAGGGTCCAGGTCGACGGCGGCGTGTGGATCACCTGGGCACAGACCTCGCATTCGTCGAGTTCGGGGTCCAGCGGCGACTGGCATTGCGGACACAGGCTCAAGGGAGCCAGCTGCAGCGGCTTGCCGTGCAGCAGGAACTCGCGCCTGGCCTCGAACTGCTCGAGCAGCCGGTTGGCCTGCACATGGCCGCCCAGGGTGTAGCGCCAGACACCGATGCGCTGGCGGTCCTGCACCAGCTCGAGCAGGCCGACGCCGTTGTGGTCGCTGCACAGCAGCTTGAGCTCCTGGTCCAGCGCCCAGTTGCGCAGGCTGGGCTGCTCGGGTCCGCCCTCGAAGGCCCAGAGCTGGTCGGCCGTGACCACCAGCAAACCGGCACCGAAACGCAGCTGCTCGTCGAGGTCGAGCTCCAGCCAGGCCTGGACCGGCGAGCCGCTCAGCCGGGCCGCGACGGCGGAACGCCAGGCCGCCGGGAATCCCGACGGCAATTCAACCTGTTCTTTGAGTGACGACATGTTGCAAATTATTTTGGATGGCTTGACGCGAAAGGCATCAAGTAAGTAGAAAATCGCCAGCAGCAGGCTGGCCAGGAGATCGGTGCTCCAGTACTGTCCCGGTAGCCATCCTGATTCAGTTTGTTCAGATTGTAAAGCTGAGCCACTACCGCATTCCTGCCCACCCAGAACCGCTCGTCGAGGTCATCCGGTGTCATTTCCCGTCTCCCGATCCGACCTCGCGCCCAGCACGCCAGACATGAAGCACCAACCTATACAGCTGCTGCGCATCAACCATTTGCGCGGCCCCAGCATCTGGACCTACCACCAGGCGGTCGAGGTCCTGATCGACATCGGCGCGCTCGAGGATTGCCCCTCCCATACCCTGCCCGGCTTCACTGATCGCCTGCTGGCCTGGCTGCCAGGACTGCACGAGCACCACTGCGGCCTGGGTTATCGCGGCGGTTTCGTCGAGCGCCTGCGCGACGGCACCTGGCCCGGCCACATCATGGAGCATGTCTCGATCGAGCTGCAGAACCTGGCCGGACTGCCCTCGGCCTTTGGCAAGGCGCGCTCGACCGACCAGCGCGGCGTCTACAAGGTGGTCGTGCGCACCGGCCAGAAGGAAGTCGGCATCCGGGCCCTGACCGATGCGCGCGACCTCGTGATGGCAGCGATCAACGACGAACCCTTCGACGTCGCGGCCTGCGTGCAGCAGCTCAAGACCCTGATCGAGCTGCATGCCATGGGCCCGAGCACGCGCGCCATCGTCGAGGCCGCGACCCAGCGCAAGATCCCGCATATCCGACTGATCGATGACGGCAACCTGGTCCAGCTCGGCTATGGCGCCAAACAGCGCCGGATCTGGACCGCCGAGACCGACCGCACCAGCGCGATCGCCGAAGGCATCTCCAAGGACAAGGAACTGACCAAGGAGCTGCTCGAGTCCTGCGGCGTGCCAACGCCCGAAGGCCAGGAGGTCGACAACGCCGAAGAGGCCTGGGAAGCGGCGCAGGACATCGGTTTTCCGGTGGTCGTCAAGCCGTCGGACGCCAACCGCGGCCGCGGCGTGGTGCTGAATCTGCACACCCGCGAGCAGGTCATGGCTGCCTACGAGATCGCCGCCAAGGTCAGCTCCTATGTCATGGTCGAGCGCATGGTCAAGGGCGAGGAGCATCGCCTGCTGATCGTCGGCAACAAGCTGGTCGCTGCCGTGCGCGGCGAGCTGTCCTACATCACGGCCGACGGCCAGTCGACGGTGGCACAGCTGGTCGAGGCCCAGATCAACTCCGACCCGCGCCGCGGTGTCGAGGAGCATTTCCCGCTGAACCCGATCCTGCTGCCGCAAAATGGCAAGGTCATGCTCGAGCTGCAGCGCCAGGACCTGAGCCCCGACTCGGTGCCCGAGGCCGGGCGCAAGATCCTGCTCGAGCGCAACGGCGTGCTGAGCCAGGACATCACCGATCTGGTCCACCCTTCGGTGGCCGAAATGGCCGCGCTGGCCGCGCGCATCGTCGGCCTCGACATCGCCGGCGTCGACGTGGTCGCGACTGACATCTCGCGTCCGCTCGAAGCCCAGGGCGGCGCCATCATCGAGGTCAATGCCGGCCCCGGCCTGCTGATGCACCTCGAGCCCGCCGTGGGCCAGCCGCGTCCGGTCGGCGAGGCCATCGTCGAGCATCTGATGGGGCCGGACAACAGCGGCCGCATCCCGGTGGTCGGCATCAGCGGCGTCGAGCACACCACGGCGGTCGCCATGCTGACCGGCTGGCTGCTCTACCGTGCCGGCTACACCACCGGCCTGGCCTGCAATGCCGGCATGTACCTGCAGATGGACAGGATCGAGACCGCCTCCCCGGGCGAGTGGGAGTCCGGCCAGCGCATCCTGATGAACCGCACCACGACGGCGGCGGTGATCGAGAGTTCGCCGCGCAGCATCCTCGAGCATGGCCTGGCCTACGACCGTTGCCAGGTCGGCGTCGTGACCGGTCTGCCCGAACCCGTCGGACTGGAGGACCACCATGTCCACAGCCACGAACAGATGCGTACGGTGCTGCGCACCCAGATCGACGTCGTGCTGTCGACCGGCTGCGCCGTGCTCAACGCCGATGACGAGGCTTGTGCCGGCCTGGCCGAACTCTGCGACGGCTCGGTGCTGTTCTACACCGTCAACGCCGACCACGCGCTGCGCGCCGAGCATTGCGCCCAGGAGACTGGACGCTTCCTGGTCGTGCGCGACCAGCAGATCCTGCTGCTCGGACACCAGACGGAAACCCCCGTGATGGACCTGCGCCATCCGGTGGTCGAGCGGCTGCTGCAGCAGCATCTGCCCTTGCCCGCCCTGCTGGCCGCCGTCGGCGCCGCGCTCGCGCTCGAGATGGACCCGGCCCTGGTTCGCGCCGGGGTCGAGACCGCCGAATAAACCTTTTCTGGTTGATCAAGCAAGATGGAAGTTTCCCGCATCCGGGCCCTGCGCGGCCCCAACCTCTGGTCCCGCCACACCGCGATCGAGGCCGTCATCACGCTCACACCCGCAGAGTGCGACCTGTCGCAACTACCCGGCTTCGTCGAGCACCTGCGCCAGCGCTTTCCGCAGGTCGGCGCCCTGCAACAGCCCAGCACCCAGGTCCGGCTGTCGCTGGCCCATGTGCTCGAGCGCGCGACGCTGGCGCTGCAGGCCGAGGCTGGCTGCAAGGTCAGCTTCGGCCGCACCGCCAAGGCACCCGACCCGGGGATCTACCAGATCGTGATCGAATACACCGAGGAAAAAGTCGGCCGCATGGCGCTTGACCTCGCGATCGAACTGGTCGAAGCCGCGCTGGAAGAAAGGCCGTTCGACCTGGTCGAGGCGATCGCGCGCCTGCGCGAGACCGACGAGGATGTGCGCCTCGGTCCCTCGACCGGCTCCATCGTCGACGCCGCCGTCGCACGCGGCATTCCCTACCGCCGCCTGACCCAGGGCAGCCTGGTCCAGTTCGGCTGGGGCAGCAAGCAGCGCCGCATCCAGGCCGCCGAGATCGACCGCACCAGCGCGATCGCCGAGGGCATCGCCCAGGACAAGGATCTGACCAAGAAACTGCTGCACTCGGCCGGCGTGCCGGTGCCGCTTGGCCGCCCGGTCAAGGACGAGGAAGATGCCTGGGCTGCCGCGCAGGAACTCGGCGGGCCGGTCGTGGTCAAGCCGCTCGACGGCAACCAGGGCAAGGGCGTGACCGTCAACGTCGAGACGCGCGAACAGGTCATGGCCGGCTACCGCAACGCGCGCCATTACCGCGAGGAAATCCTGGTCGAGCGCTTCCTGCCCGGCATCGACTACCGCTTCCTGGTGGTCGGCGACAAGCTGGTGGCCGCCGCGCGCCGCGATCCGCCGCTGGTGATCGGCGATGGCGTGCACACGGTGCATCAGCTGGTCGAGACCGTCAACCAGGACCCCAAGCGCGGTGACGGCCACGCCACGCCGCTGACCAAGATCCGGCTCGACGACATTGCGCTCGACCGCCTGCGCGAGCAGGACCTGACGCCCGAATCGGTGCCGGTGCTGGGCCAGCGCGTCGTGCTGCGCAACAACGCCAACCTCTCGACCGGCGGCAGCGCGACCGACGTGACCGACGAAGTCCACCCCGATGTGGCCGCGCGCGCGGTGGCTGCGGCCCAGATGGTGGGCCTGGACATCTGCGGCGTCGACGTCGTCTGCCAGAACGTGATCGAGCCGCTCGAGCTGCAGTCCGGCGGCGTGGTCGAGGTCAACGCCGCGCCCGGCCTGCGCATGCACCTGAGCCCGAGCTTTGGCAAGGGCCGCAATGTGGGCGAAGCGGTCATCAACCACATGTACCCGGATGGT
>JAPLPQ010000011.1 GCA_026400105.1 Burkholderiales bacterium | reverse complement strand
CTCGACGACATTGCGCTCGACCGCCTGCGCGAGCAGGACCTGACGCCCGAATCGGTGCCGGTGCTGGGCCAGCGCGTCGTGCTGCGCAACAACGCCAACCTCTCGACCGGCGGCAGCGCCACCGACGTGACCGACGAAGTCCACCCCGATGTGGCCGCGCGCGCGGTAGCTGCGGCCCAGATGGTGGGCCTGGACATCTGCGGTGTCGACGTCGTCTGCCAGAACGTGATCGAGCCGCTCGAGCTGCAGTCCGGCGGCGTGGTCGAAGTCAACGCCGCGCCCGGCCTGCGCATGCACCTGAGCCCGAGCTTTGGCAAGGGCCGCAATGTGGGCGAAGCGGTCATCAACCACATGTACCCGGATGGTGACGACGGCCGCATTCCGATCGTCGCGGTCACCGGCACCAACGGCAAGACCACCACCGTGCGGCTGACCGCCCACCTGCTCAAGGGCAACGGCCTGCGCGTGGGCATGACCAACACCGACGGCGTCTACGTCAACGGCCGTCAGACCGACAGCGGCGACTGCAGCGGCCCGCGCAGCGCCCGCAACGTGCTGATGCACCCGGACTGCGACGCGGCCGTGTTCGAGACCGCGCGCGGCGGCCTGCTGCGCGAGGGCCTGGCCTACGACCGCTGCCAGGTCGCGGTCGTGACCAACATCGGCGCCGGCGACCACCTGGGCCTGAACTTCATCACCACGCTCGAGGACCTGCGCGTGCTCAAGCGCGTGATCGTGCTCAACGTCGCGCCCGGCGGCATGGCGGTGCTCAACGGCACCGACCCCGAAGTCGTCAAGATGGCCCGGCATTGCCCAGGCCAGATCACCTATTTCGGCTACGACCCGCACCACCCGGTGATCGCCACCCATCGCGCCTTGGGCAAGCGGGTGCTGTTCGTCGATCAGGGCGACGTCGTCGCGGCCGAGGGCGGGCGCGAAGTCCGGTTGCCGCTGTCGGGCATGCCGATCACGGCCAATGGCGCGATCCGGTTCCAGGTCGACAACGCGATGGCTGCCATCGGTGCGGCCTGGGCACTCAATCTGCCCTGGGAACAGATCAAGGCCAGCCTCGCGACCTTCATCAGCGACGCCCAGGCCGTGCCGGGCCGCTTCAACCTGTTCGACTATAAGGGCGCGACGCTGATCGCCGACTACGGCCACAACCCGGACGCGATCCAGGCCTTGTCCGATGCGGTCAAGAACATGCCGGCCAAGCAGCGCGTGGTCGTGATCAGCGGCGCGGGCGACCGCCGCGACGAGGACATCCGCGACCAGACCAAGATCCTGGGCAAGGTGTTTGACCAGGTCATCTTGTACCAGGATGCCTGCCAGCGCGGCCGCGCCGACGGCGAGGTGCTGGCGCTGCTGCGCGAAGGCCTGATCGGTGCGACCAGAACCCAGCGCGTGCAGGAAATCCAGGGCGAGTTCGTCGCGATCGATACCGCGCTGGCCGAACTCGAGCCGGGCGACCTGTGCCTGATCCTGATCGACCAGGTCGAGGAGGCGCTGGCGCATATCACCCAGCGCTGCGAGCAAGCCAAGGGCGGCTGACGCCACCGACGCCAAGCCGGCCAGGCTTGACCTCCGAAGGGGCTGCGCTTGGGCGCAGCCTTTTTGTTTTCAGGCGCCGGGGAGAGCCCTGGCTCACCCGGACCAGACCGCCGCCTTGGGACCGCTCAATCCCAGAACAGGATCGCTTCGCGCCCGCTGACCGCCAGGTCGAGCCGGGCACCGACCGGCAGCAGCACCTTGGTCGGCACATGGCCGAAAGGCAGGCCGGTCAGCACCGGAACCGGCAGCTGGCTGCGCAGCCAGTCAACCACGCTCTGCAGCTTGAAGCCCTTGTCGTGCGGCACCAGCTGGTAACGGTTGAACTGACCCAGCAAGACCGCCTTCTGCCGGCCCAGCACGCCCGCATGCAGCAGCTGGGTCAGCATGCGCTCGATCCGGTAGGGATGCTCGGCCACGTCTTCCAGGAACAGGATGCCGCCCTCGATCTGCGGGAAATAAGGCGTGCCCAGCAGCGACACCAGCACCGACAGGTTGCCGCCCCAGAGCTGCGCCTGCTCGACGCCCCAGCCCTCCTCGCCGCTGAGCTCGGGGTGGGCGCGCAGGTCGGACAGCGGCAGGCGCCAGCCGGTGCCCTCGCCCTGGCCGACCAGCAGGTCGTCGAAGCAGTCCTGCATGATCTCGTCGGGCTCCTCTTGCACGCCGAAGTCGGCCAGCAGCGCGGGACCGGCCCAGGTCTGGCTGCCGGTCTGCGCCAGCAGCGCGAGCTGCAGCGCGGTGAAGTCGCTCAGGCCGACGAACTGGGTGCCGCGTTCGATCGCCTGCTGCAATTCGGCAAAGGGAAGGCGTGGCAGCAGCCGGGTCAGGCCGTAGCCGCCGCGCGAGATCAGCGCAACCTGCGCGCCGCTGGCGGCAGCGCGTCCAATCGCGGCCAGGCGAGTGTCGTCGTCGCCGGCAAAGCGCTGGTGACTGCTGAGCGCATCGGCATCGATCTCGACCTCATGGCCGCGGGCCTGCAGGCGTTTGACGCCGCGACGGAAGGCGGCCTTGTCGCGCACGGCGCCGCTCGGTGAATAGATGTAGATATGAGCCATGGGCTGATTATCGGGGCTGGTTTGCCCCCTTGGGCGACGGTGCGGAGGGCTGGCGCTGGCTGTGCTGCTGGCGATCTTTTCTGTCCGGCGGGCGCGGCAAGCCGGCATCCCAGCCATTGGCGCGCCAGGCCAGTGGTCCGGCCTGGTGGCCGGCATCGGGAAATGGCGCTTGCCCCAGCTCGGGCGTCCAGAGCGCCAGTTCAGGTCCGTCGAGTGCCAGCCACTGGCCGACCCGCTGCGGCGCGGCCTCGAGCAGCCGCTGTGCCAGCACCTGCTGACCCGGCGCGTAGGCGATGTTGAACTGTTGCACGCCGCGCGAGTCGAGCCAGGCCAGCAACAGGGCTACATGTTGCCCGAGCTGGTGCCAGGCCGGTTTTTTCGGCTTGTCGCTCTGGCCAAAGCCGATCAGGTCGGGCAGCAGCACGCGCTCTCCAGCCTCCGAACGGGACTGGGCCCAGCGGGCCAGCTGCGGCCACCAGGCATCAGGGCCGTGCAGCGCCAGCCACTGGCTGTCAGCCTGCCTGGGTCCCAGATCCAGCGCGTGCAGGCGCAGGCCCTGCAGTTCGGGCAGGTTTTGCTCGAAGCTTGCCGCCTGTTGCCATTGCGGCCAGGCCTGCCAGGCCGGCCCGAAGCGCCGCTCGGGCGTGCGCAGCGCGTCCTCGCGCAAGGGCGTCGCAGCCTGCTTGGCCTGCCGGCGGCGGCTGGCAAAGAACTCCTGCATCAGCGCGCCGCATTCGTCCGCCAGCACGCCGCCCACCACCTCGGTCTGGTGATTGAGTTCGCGGTAGCCAAACAGGTCGAGCACCGAGCCCGCCGCGCCGGTCTTGGGCTCGCGCGCGCCATAGACCACGCGCCTGAGGCGTGCATGCAGCATGGCCTGTGCGCACATGGCGCAGGGCTCCAGCGTGACATAGAGCTCGCAGTCGTCGAGCCGGTAATTGCCCAGCTTGCGCGCCGCCTCGCGCAAGGCCAGCATCTCGGCATGCGCCGTCGGGTCGTGCCGGTTGATCGGCTGGTTGTGGCTGCAGGCCAGCAGCTCGCTGGCAACCGCGGCATCGGTATCGGTGCTGGTGCGCACCAGCACGGCGCCCACGGGCACCTCGCCCTGCTGCGCCGACTGGCGCGCCGCGTCGAGCGCCAGCCGCATGAAGCCGAGATCACGCGCTTGGGGCCAATCGGTTGCATCAATGGGAGCCGCAGAACCGTGGTGCGGCGACAGATGGGCAGGCGAAAGCGCGGGCATGGCATGAGCCGCGGCCAGGCAAAGACGCGGCAGTAGAGGAATCGGGGCGATTATCCCACCCGCGCGGGCCGGCAGAGTTGAGCGAAAATCCCGGGTCCAAGACCTTCCATGATTCACACAGGACTCTTCAATGGCCAGCGCACTGCCCAACCCTCTCACGCTCAAGTTGCCCGACGGTCATATCTTCGAGGACCTCAAGCTGCGCCGCTGCGCCGACGATGCGATCGACCTCGACATGGATCTGGTCAAGAAGGTCTGCCAGCTCAACGGGCTGGATTTCGACAAGGTGCTGGCCAACCCAGGGCCGGTGGTCAGCACCATCCTGACGGTCTGGTACAAGAGCCATCTGGCCGAGGGCGGCGATCCCGACCTCTTGATGGAAGCCCTCAAACAGGGCAACTGACTATTTCTTGACCCAGCCGCCCTGGCCCTGGATGTAGTTGCCGGGCTGGGTGCGCTGCAAGGCCTCGCGCGCGAACACGGCGGCAGCGTCGTTGATCGATATGCTGTTGCGGGTGGCAATCTGCTCGAACTGGGCCGTGCGCTGGCGGTTGACCTGGTCCAGCAGCTGGCGCACCTCGGGCGGCGCATCGCTGCGCACCAGGCCCAGATAGCCATCACGCTGTTCGCCCAGCCAGCCCTGCGACTTGGCATCGGCCAGCTCGATCGCATGCGCTGTACCGACCAGCAGCGCGAGTCCCAGGACGGCGGCCTTGAATGCTTTTTTCATGTGCTTGCTCGTTGTCATAGGGGCAATTGATCAGGCGGGATCAGAACAGGCCCTTGTCGGACTGGAACATCTGCTGCACTTCCTTCTCGACCTTGAGCAGGATTTCATGCTTGATGTTGACCGTCATGTTGATCTCGATCGGCTTGTCGGGTGCCTGTAGCTTGACCGTGGGCGAACAGGCAGCAAGCAGCAGGGCCGACAGGCCCAGCAACCCGATGACGCGTGAATGTTGTGGCATCGACTCCTCCATGATCCAGCGGCGAGGGCCGCGGACAATCCTGACGCTACCTTACTCCAGAATGCCCTGCTGCAACTGCTTCAGGATGTAAGCATCGAAGTCACCAGACAGCAGCGCGCCCTTGAACAGGCCGGGCAAGGCACCGTCGAGCTTGAGCTTGAAGGCAATCGGATGCCCGCTGTAGAACTCGGGATTGTTCCCGTCAAGTCGCATGTTCACGGCATATTTGCCATCGGCCTGGTAATCGAGATCCAACCCGAACTGGCTGTAGCGGAAGTCACGCAGCGCCTGCAGGCCCGGGTTGTCGGTCACAGGCACCGTACTGACATAGCGCAGCTGGCCGGCCTGCTGGCTCGACAGCTGGCCGTTGCGGATTTCGACTCCGGCCGCGGTCCAGACCAGCGGCAACTGGCCCGACAGGCGGCCATTGCCCGACAGCCCCGGTACATCCAGTATCGTCAACAGGCGCTCCAGATCGATCTGGCTGACATTCAGCGGGATCTGCCACGAGATCTGTTCCGGACTGGCAGGCAACTCGAGGGCGACTTGCGCGGCCGACAGTTTTCCGTCCAGCAGTCCGGCATCGAACCGGTGCAGCTGCAACAGGCGATCCGTCCAGTCGAGCTCGAGGCTGGCTGGCGCCAGCGCCAGGCCACCGGCCAGGCTGGCCGTCTCGAGCTTGAGCGCCAGGCTGCCCGTCAGCGGTGCCATTGCCTTGAGTGTCAGGTCCAGATCCAGCCCCTGGGCCAGCGCCTTGTCCCAGCCGATTTCGGCCTGCTTCATCTGCCACTGTCCCGTCACCACGGGCTCGACGGCCTTGCCTGGGCGCAGGCAAAGCTGCCCGGTCAGCCAGCCCGCGCCCTCGCCGGCCTTGATGCGCAGCAGCTGCAGGTTTTTCGGGCGCGGCTGCAGCAGGCGGTCGAGCGTGACCAGCGAACCCGCATAGTCCAGCCGGCCCTGGCCGCAGGAGTTCTGCAACGCATAGTCGCCCGTCAGCTGGAGCAAGGGCTGGCCTTGCAGCGACAGCTGCCCGGTCAGCGCGAGTTTCTGGTCCTGCCAGCGCCACTGGGTATTGAGCGCCGCGGCAGGCCAGTCGGCGTGCAGTTTGGTTGCAGCCAGGCGCAGCTGTCCATTGGCGGAGTGCAGCGAGGCGTTGCGTGCCAGATCGAGTTGCAAGTGGTCAAGCGTGAGCGCCAAGGGCTCCTCCCTGCCCTTCAGTTGCAGCTCGAACGGCAGGCTGGTGCTGTAGCGCTGCGGGCCGGGTGCGATGCGCCAGGCCTGTTTCAGGGTGGAGGCGGCTGTCCAGGCGGGTTCGCGTCCGGCGCTGATTTTCCATTTCAATGCAGGCTGCAGGGTGGTCGACCATTCGATTCCCTCTTTTCCCGGGCGCAGCTGTACCGAGGCCGGACCGTTCAGATTGATGCGGGTGGGGTTGCTCACGCCCCCCCACTCCAGCTGGGCCTGGTCGGCCTGCAGCTGAGCATCGAGCGATGTCCACTGGCCCACGTAGGGACCAAGTTCCAGCAAGGCTTTGAGGTTCAGGATGCCGTCGCCACGCGGCAGCTGGCTGTTTCCAACTAGCCAGCTGCCAAGCGGTATCACCAGTTCGAGCGGAAATCTGCCCTGCAATTCAATCTGGCTTCTTTTTTTGTTTGCTTGTTTTGGTTGTAAATTTGATATTGCGTAAGTTACATATAAATCGACAACAGAAGGTTTGTCGCTTTTGTATGGCCAATGCAGCTCGGCTTTCACTTCAGCACCAGGGGTGACCAGCAGTTGCAACGGCTGGCGGTCAATTTGAGCTTGCAGCAGCAAGCGGCCATCGATCTGCTGCTGCAACTGCAAGGGAGTCTCGATCTGCCAGCGCCTGCCCTGGCCCAGCTCGACCGAGGCTTGCAGGCGCTCGATCCTGAGCTCGGTGAATGGCAGCAGGGACTCGAGCAGTCGCGGCCAGGGCTGCAGGTCGCTGGCCTTGCCGGCGCGCCAGACCGCCTTGGCCTGGCGCACCTGCAGCAGATCGACGTGACGCTTGAACAACGAGAAGTCAACCTGTACGCCTTGCAGCTCGAGCTCGATGCGCGACCCACCCTGCCCATCCTGGCTCAGCTGCAACTGGTCGAACATGAGCCGGCCGGACTCGACCGATTCCAGCTGCACCGAATCGATGGTCCAGCCCGCGATCGACTGACCTTGGAACTGGTCCATGCCGCCCCGGCTCTGCCAAGCCATCCAGCCCGCAAGCAGCATGACCAGCACCAGGGCAAGCCCGAGAAAGCGATATATCCAGCTTCTTGATTTCATGCGATATCCAGCCAAACCGGTAGCGAGCCAGGGGCTACCGCTCCCGGCTGGCCGTTTGCTTGAAGGGTAAGCGATTCAACCACACTGTGCCTGAAGTCCGTCTCGCCAGCGGCGTCAGGATGACGGGTCGGTCAGGCTGCTCCGATCATCGACAATCGGCTGCTTCAGCATGTCACCGTTTTCGAACCCCATGTCTTCACTGCCCGAAGCGTCAATTTCAGCCCCCTACCCTGTCCTGCTGCTGGCCGAGGATCTGGTCCTTGACTGTCCAGGCTCGGAGCCGCTGCGCCTGACCGGACTGCAGCTCAGGCCCGGACTCACGCTGGTCTGCAGCGACGAGGACAGCGGCATGGGCATGCTGCTGCGCCTGCTGTCAGGCCACTTGAAGCCACGATCCGGCCAGGTGCAATGGCTGTTGCATTCCAGACCCGTATCAACCACCGAGCTGGATCGGCTGGTGTTCTGGGTCGATCCGGCCGATCGTTCGCAAGACCAGGTGAGCGTGAGCGCTTACTGGCAACAGCTGCGCCGGCGCTACCCGCGCTGGAACGATGCCATGCTCGACGAGTTGCAGGTCGAACTGGGACTGACGCCTCATCTGGACAAGGCGCTGTTCATGCTGTCGACCGGCAGCAGACGCAAGGTGGCGCTGGTTGCCGCCTTGGCAGCCGGCGCCGCACTGACCCTGCTGGACCGGCCCTATGCGGCACTCGACCTGCCTTCCAGGCGCTGCATCACGCGCTGCTTGCTGGACTGTGCCAGTCAGGCCGAACGGATATATGTCATGGCGGATTACGAGGCGCCCGAAGGCGTGCCGCTGAACCAGGTGATCGACTTGAATCGTCCGATGCCAGGCTGAGGACCGGGCGCCGCTGGCAAGTCTGGTGCTGTAGCGCGCCGCCGGTTCACATGCCGGCGTAGTTGGGTCCGCCGCCGCCCTCGGGCGTGACCCAGACGATGTTCTGCGTCGGGTCCTTGATGTCGCAGGTCTTGCAGTGCACGCAGTTCTGCGCGTTGATCACCAGCTGATCGGCGCCATCCTTGTTCATGAACTCGTACACGCCCGCCGGGCAGTAGCGGCTCTCGGGGCCGGCGAACCTCGCCAGGTTCACGCTGACCGGCACGCTGGCGTCCTTCAAGGTCAGGTGCGCCGGCTGGTTTTCCTCGTGGTTGGTGTTGCTGATGAAGACCGAGCTGAGCCGGTCGAAGGTCAGCTTGCCGTCCGGCTTTTGATACTCGATCTTCGGGCTTTCGGCCGCCGGCTTCAGATAGGTATGGTCGGCCTGCGTGCGGTGCAGGCTCCAGGGCGGGCGCGGCAGGCCGAGCTTGGGCAGCAGCCAGTGCTCGATGCCGGTCATCAGCGCGCCCATGGTGTTGCCCTTCTTGAACCAGGCCTTGAAGTTGCGCGACTGATCGAGTTCGGCGTGCAGCCAGCTCTGCTCGAACGCTGCCGGGTAGGCAGCGAGTTCGTCGCTCTGGCGCCCAGCACTGACGGCCTCGAACGCTGCCTCGGCGCACAGCATGCCGCTCTTGATCGCGGCGTGGCTGCCCTTGATGCGCGCGGCGTTCAGGTAGCCCGCGTCACAGCCGACCAGCGCCCCGCCCGGGAACACGGTTTTCGGCAGCGAGTGCAGGCCGCCGGCGACGATGGCGCGCGCGCCGTAGCCGATGCGCTTGCCACCTTCCAGATGGGCGCGGATAGACGGGTGCGTCTTCCAGCGCTGCATTTCCTCGAACGGGCTCAACCAGGGGTTCTGGTAGTCGAGTCCGACCACGAAGCCGAGCGTGACCTTGTTGCCTTCGAGGTGATAGAGGAAGCCGCCGCCGTAGGTCTGGCCGTCGAGCGGCCAGCCGGCGGTGTGCACCACCAGGCCGGGCTTGGCCTGCTCGGCCGGGATTTCCCACAGTTCCTTGATGCCGATGCCGTAGGTCTGCGGGTCGCGGCCTTCGTCGAGCTGGAAATGCGAAATCAGCGACTTGCCCAGGTGGCCGCGCGCGCCTTCGGCGAACACCGTGTACTTGGCGTGCAGCTCCATGCCGATCTGGAACGCATCGGTCGGCTCGCCATCCTTGCCCAGGCCCTGGTGGCCGGTCGCGACGCCCTTGACGCTGCCGTCCTGGTTGAACAGCACTTCGGAGGCGGCAAAGCCCGGGAAGATCTCCACCCCCAGGCCTTCGGCCTGCTCGCCGAGCCACTTGGTCACGGCGCCGAGGCTGATGACGTAGTTGCCGTCGTTGTGGAAGCAGTCGGGCAGCAGCCAGTCGGGGGTCTTCTTGACGCCCGTCGGAGACAGGAACAGCACCTCGTCGCCGGTCACGGGCTGGTTCAGCGGGGCACCCTGCGCTTTCCAGTCGGGCAGCAGTTCCGTGATCGCCTGCGGGTCCATCACGGCGCCCGACAGGATATGGGCGCCGGGCTCGGAGCCCTTCTCGAGCACGCAGACGTTGATCTCGCCGCCTTTTTCAGCGGCGAGCTGCTTCAGGCGGATCGCGGTCGCCAGGCCGGCCGGGCCGGCGCCCACGATCACCACGTCG
>JAPLPQ010000102.1 GCA_026400105.1 Burkholderiales bacterium | reverse complement strand
GGCGCTCTGGGCCAGCTGGTTGGCCTGGCGCGCGCTGTCCGAGTTCTGCCGCACGGTCGAGCCCAGCTGCTCCATCGAGGCCGAGGTTTCCTCGAGCGCGCTGGCCTGGTTCTCGGTGCGCGAGGACAGGTCCATGTTGCCCTGGGCGATCTGGCTGCTGGCGCTGGCCAGGCTTTCCGAGCGCCGGCGCACCTGGCTGACCACGGCCGCGAGCTGGTCGCGCATGGTCTGCAGTGCTGTCAGCAGGTTTTCCTGGCCGGGGTACTTGATCTCGATCCTGGCGCTCAGATCGCCGGCCGCGATGCGTCGCGTGATGTCGGCGGCGTAGTCGGGCTCTCCGCCCAGTTGTCGCAGGATCGAGCGCGTGATCAGCAGGCTCAGCGCCAGCACCGCTGCCATCAGCACCAGCCCGCCTGCCGCCATGCCAGCGGCGCGCTGTGCCAAGGTGGCATTGACGCTGTCGACATAGACGCCCGAACCGATGATCCAGCCCCAGCCGGGCAGGCTCTTGACATACGAGACCTTGGGCTGTGGGCGCTCGCTGCCGGGCTTGGGCCATTGGTAGCTGACAAAGCCCGCGCCTTGGCGCTTGGCGACATCGACCATTTCCTGGAAGAACAGCTTGCCGTCCGGGTCCCGGTTGCCGCTCATGTTCTTGCCGTCGAGCTTGGGCTGGATCGGATGCATCAGCATCTGGCCCTGCAGGTCCTGGACCCAGAAATAGTCACCCTGCCCATAGCGCAGGTCCTTGATGGCGGCCTTGGCCTGCTGCTGGGCCTGTTCGCGCGACAGGCCACCCTGACGCTCCAGGGCCTCGAAGTAGGCCGCGATGCCGGTTGCGGTTTCTACCGACTGCTGCACGCTGCTTCTTCGTTCGTCCAGGATCAGCTGACGCTCGGTGAACAGGAAGACTGCCGCCAGTGCCGCCATGCCGAGCAATGCGCTGACGATCAGCAAGGTCAGGCGTACCGAAACCGAAGCATTTTTTATCTTGAACATGTTTCAGGGCTTTTTTATGTGATCAAGGGGAGAACAACTGTTTTCAGTAGTCGAATAGATGATAACCAGCATCGGCTGGCACTGATCTGTGGCCCGCTCGCTGCCTACGGACGCAAAAAAGCCGCCTTGCTCTTGCGAGCAGGGCGGCTAAGCCTTGATCTGAAACCGGATCGGCGCTCAGGCTTGGTTGGCAGCGTCCATGCACTGGCCGAGCTGATCGAAGCACTGGTTGGCCAGTGCAGTAGGCATCACGTACTTGGTGCGGCTGTCGATCTGGTCGTTGACCAGGGTGATCATGCCCTTGGCGCGCAGCGTCTTGAGACGGCGATGCACGGTGCTGGGCGAAATCTCTTTCGACATGTGCATGGCTTCGAGCACGGTGATCTGCTTGCCGGTGTGCCAGACGGCTGCGAAGCTGTCGAGCAGCGACTGTTCGACCGCATCCAGCATCGGAAAGGTCGGCAGGTCACGGATCGCTTTGACCAGGTTCAGGAATTTCAGATAGGCTTGTGAGTGGTGTGTAGTCATTTGCATGTTGCTAAGTATGTCGTGTCGATCTTGCTGAAGTCAAGAGAGCTTCGGCGCGAAAATGGGGGAAATTATCGCCCCTGATGGCAGACCGCGAACGGTCTTGCGGGTAAACCCTATTGGCGACTCTACCTCCTGCACGGGTCCGGCCTCGTTCTACCCTCTGGTTTGCGACCGGTCACGGTCCTGGCTGGCGCCTGCCGCTGCCCTGGTCCGACCGGGCCTATGATAGCCATGACCGAGCCGCCATCCGCGCGGCCGTATTGGAGGCTGGATATGAAGTTGCTTGTTCCGATTGACGGTTCCGAACTGGCGCTGCAGGCGCTGCAGCATGCGATTGCCCTGGCGCGCGCCGGGCTCGAGGTCGAGCTGGTGCTCGTCAACGTGCAGGAGCCGGCTTCGGCCTACGAACTGCTGACGCTGCATGACGCCGAGGCGCTGGCCGAGGTGGCCGTCGGCGCCGGGCGCGACCTGATGGCGCCCGCGGTCGAGCTCGTCGAGGCCGCTTACCTGCCTTATTCCGAGACCGTGGTGGTCGGCGACGTGGTGCCGGCCTTGCTCGAGCTGCTCGAGGAAGAGGGCTGTGACGCGGTGGTCATGGGCAGTCATGGCATGGGCCTGGTGCGCAGCGCGCTGGGTTCGGTCTCGCGCGGCATGCTCGAGCATGCGCCGGTGCCGGTGACCTTCGTCAAGACGCCGCCGGAATCCGAGTCCGAGGCAGACGCCGACGCCGACGCCGACGCCGACGCCGACGCCGACGCCGACGAGTGAGCCTTGATCCGGCGGATCTCAGTTGCTGAGCACCGGGAAGATCTTGACCAGCCCGGCCGCCATCACCTCGACCGAGATTGCTGCCAGGATCAGTCCCATGATCCGCGTCATGACGTTGATGCCGGTCTTGCCGAGCGCGCGCTCGATCGGCACCGCCAGCGTGAAGCAGATGGCGGTGGCCAGGCCGATCACCACGCCGTAGCCGACCAGCGCGACATGCTGCAGCAGCGTCTTGGCCTGGTCGGCATAGATCACGACGGTCGACATCGAGGCCGGGCCGGTCAGCAGCGGTATCGTCAGCGGCACCACCGCGATCGAGGTCCGGGCGTTTGCGTCGTCGACCTCGTCCTGGGTCGTGCGTGCCTCGGCCGGCTGGGCGTTGAGCATCGACAGCGCCGAGTTCAGCAGCAGCATGCCGCCGCCGACCTGGAAGCTCGCCAGCGAGATGCCGAAGAAGTCCAGGATCTGCAGACCCAGCAGCGCGCAGGCCGCGATCACGGCAAAGGCGCTGAACGAGGCGATCAGCACCGTGCGCCGGCGCTGCTCATCGGAAAAGCCCTGGGTGTAATGAATGAAGAAGGGCACGATCGCCAGCGGGTTGACGATCGCCAGCAGGGTGATCAGCGGCTTGAGTTCCATCGCCGCATTGTCGGGCATGCCGCCGCGCCGAACTCCGCTAACCTATGGGTTTTTGATCGTTCAGGAGGACTGTTTTCATGGGCCAACTCATCGCCATCACCGCCGCCGACGGCAGCCGCTGTTCCGCTTACCTGGCCGAGCCGGCCGGCCAGCCGCGCGGCGCCGTCGTGGTGCTGCAGGAGATCTTCGGCGTCAACTCGCATATCCGCGCCGTGGCCGACGGCTATGCAGCCGAGGGCTATCTGGCGCTTGCGCCTGCGACCTTCGACCGCGTCAAGTCCGGTGTCGAGCTCGGCTACACCGACGCCGACATGCAGGCCGGCTTCGCGCTCAAGCTGGCGGTCGAGGCGTTGCCGGCGCCCGGCGTGCTGGCCGACATCCAGGCCGCGATCGACGAGGCGGCGCGCCGCAGCGGCGCCAAGGTCGGCATCGTCGGTTACTGCTGGGGCGGCCTGCTGACCTGGCGCAGCGCCTGCGAGCTGCAAGGCCTGGCCGCCGCCGTGCCCTACTACGGTGGCGGCATGACCACGCCCGACGAGGCCGCGCGCCGTCCGCAATGCCCGGTACTGGCGCATTTCGCCGAGCAGGACAACTGGATTCCGATGGATACGGTCGAGGCCTTCCGTGCCGCCCAGCCCGGCGTCGAGCTGCACAGCTACGACGCTCACCACGGCTTCAACTGCGACCAGCGCGGCGCCTCGCACCCGCCTTCGGCCGCGCTGGCGCGCGAGCGCACGCTGGCCTTCTTCGCCCGCCATCTGGGCTGATTCCCAGCCTGACCTCTGGCGCCGCTGATGGCGCATCGACATGAAAAAACCCCTGCGCGCCTGGCGGCGGCAGGGGTTTTGCACGGTGGCCTGGGCCGGCCCGTCAGGCCGGCCCAGTTGTCATCAGAGGCCGATCGGGCCGCCGTCGGTGCGGGTGATCACCATCGTGGCCGAGCGCGGGCGCTTGGTCGAGCCCGGGTTGGTCTGGCTGTCCGGCCAGTGGCTGGACAGGGCGTCGAGCTTGCTTTCCTCGCCCGGGTGCTGGATGTTGCAGAACATGGTGCGGCCGTCCGGGGTGATCGCGATGCCGGTGATCTCGCAGTCCTTCGGTCCGACCAGGAAGCGGCGCACGCTGTCGGGCGTCGCCTTGGCGCCGACCCGGGTCTCGGTGCCGCCAGCTGCCACGGCCTTGCCGCCGTCGCCGACCTTGCCGGGCACGGCGGCCAGCATCATGCAGTTGGTCTCGTCGGTGTAGGCGTTGTCGTCGGTCTGGATCCAGAGCAGGCCGCGCGGGTCGAAGTACAGGCCGTCCGGGCTCGAGAAGTCGTTGACCGCGGTCAGGCCCGACAGGTTGACGTCGGCAGCGGCATCGTCCTCGGCGCCGAACAGGTAGATGTCCCAGCTGAAGCGGGTTGCCGCCTGTGCGCCGGCTTCCTTCCAGCGGATGATGTGGCCGTTCGGGTTGCCCTTGTTGACCTTGGTCTTGCCGTCGGCGTTGAAGCTGTCGCTGTAGTAGCGCGGGTTGGCCGCGTCGGGCTTGAGCTGCACGCCGGTCGGGGTGGCGTCGTGGGCGACGCGGTTGCTGTTGTTGGTCAAGGTCATGTAGACCTCGTGGTTCAGCGGGTTGACCGCGCCCCATTCCGGGCGGTCCATCTTGGTCGCGCCGAGCGAGTCGGCGGCCAGGCGCGCGTGGATCAGCACGTCGGCCTGATCGGCCAAGGCATAGAGCTTGTTGCTGGCGTCGAGGCCGTTCTTGCCATGGGCCAGTTCGAGCCATTCGCCGCTGCCGTCGGCGTTGAACCTGGCGACATAGAGCGTGCCTTCGTCGAGGTACTTGGCGCCGGCGGCCAGGCCACCGTTGACGTCGGCCTCATCCCACAGCGCCTTCGAGACATACTTGTAGATGTACTCGTTGCGCGAGTCGTCGCCGCTGTAGATCACGACCGGCTGGCCCTTGACGGCCGGCACCGGCCAGGCGCCCTCGTGGTTGAAGCGACCCAGCGTGCTGCGCTTGACCGGGGTGCTGTCGGGGTGGAACGGGTCGATCTCGACCACCCAGCCGAAGGTGTTGAAGATGTTGCGGTAGTCGTCGCCCGCGCTGGCGCCGGTGACGGCGCTGTTCCAGCGCGCGAACAGGTCGTCGCTGCCGGCGCTGTCCCAGAGGTAGGGGCTCTTGCGGCCGTCGGTCATGCCGTAGCGCTTGAGGCCGGCGATCTCCTTGGCGCTGCGCTTGGCGTCATCGCCGGCGGCACGGCTGATCACGTTGGTGTAGTTTTCTTCGCAGGTCAGGTAGGTACCCCAGGGGGTGTAGCCGTTGGCGCAGTTGTTGTTGGTGCCGCGGGTCTTCATGCCATCGGGCGAGAAGCGGGTCTGGACCAGCTCGCTGCCCTTGACCGGGCCGGCGAAGGCGATCGGGGTGGCCGAGGTGATGCGGCGGTTGAAGCGCGAGCCACGCACCATGCCCATGCCGGCGCCCTTGGCGTCGCGCTTGACCTCGACCACGCTGACGCCGTGGGCGTAGATTTCCTTCTCGACCTCGCTGGCGACGCGAGCGGCACCGCCGGTCTTGCCGTTCGGATGCAGGGCATAGGGGGCCACCACGTATTCGTGGTTGACGCAGAGCAGGCCGCGGTCGGAGCGGCGGGCATCGAACTTGCCGGCTTCGCCCAGGCCGAAGAAGTACATGCCGTCATGGCCGTCGCCGATGCGGCGGTTGTAGGAGTCGGCGCTCTCGCTGCCGTCGCCCTTCCAGGACTCGTCACCCCAGTGCAGCGGATCGCCCAGGGCGTGCAGGATGCTCATCTGGTAGCCGGCCGGCAGGCTGACCTTGTCGTCGCGGTGCTTGGCCACCGAGCCGAAACCCAGCTTGAGGGCGGCTTTCTTCGCGCGCGCTGCGCCGCTGGCCTGGCCCTGTGCTGCCATTGCCGAGCCACCCAGCAGCAAGCCGGTGGTCACGCCGATGCCGCCCTGGAGTGCCAGACGACGGCTCAGACGAGCTGCCAGCAGATCATCCATGTGGGCGTTGTCGGAGAAGTTGACGTTTTCGCCGTCGTTGAATTCGTCTTTCGGGCTGTGGTGGTTCATATCAGCTCTTGTTCAGGGAGATTTCGGTCAGTTCGCCCGTCAGATAGCCGACGGCGGCGCCAGACTTGTAGTTGGCCTTGATCAGCGGGTCGAGCTGGCCCTTGACGATGCTGTGGATGCTGCCCCAGTCGCCAGCGTGCTGGAAGTTGCTCATGATGTAGGTCCAGCCGTTGAGCTCGTCGACCGCGTGCAGGCCGGTCGATTCGCCGCCAGCCGGGATCGACATGATGCGCGACAGCTGCTTGGTGTCGATGTTGTAGGCCCACAGGAAGTTGTTGACATGCTGGCTGCTGTCCTCGCCGATGAACAGGGTGCGCATCTTCTCGGAGAACTTCAGGTTGTCCGGGTTGGCGATCAGGTCCGGGTTGGCGGTGTTGCCAAGCGCGTCGCCCTGGAGCGTCTTGCCATCGGCGGCGAGCAGGTCCTGGCCAACCAGCAGCGCCTTGGTGTCAGCGGGCATCCATTCGCTGGCGATGGTGGCGCCCAGGTCGTCCTTGATGCCGCTCTTGAGGTTGAGCGCCATCACGGCGCCGGCCACCAGCTGCTTCGGCAGGGAAATGCCGTTGCCCGGGACGTTGGCGGCATTGCCGGCCACCATCGAGCTCTGGATGTTCTGCAGCGCCGAATAGGCCACCTTGTCCTTGATGTTGACGGTGGTGCCTTCCATCTTGGTGAAGCCCAGGCTGCCCCCGACATAGGCGGCATAGCGGTGGGTTTCGAGGAAGGCTGCGGCCTTTTCCATGCCGGTCTTGACCTTGATCCATTCGGTCTTGCCGTTGGCGACGGTCTTCTTGAACGAGGCGTCAGCCGGATCAGCGCTCCTGATGTCCAGGATGTCGGCCGGCTTGAGCGTGTTGGCCAGTTGCTCGATTTCGGCGCTGGTCGCCGAGCCCAGCTTGATCCAGCTCAGCGGTGCGGCGGCTGCAGCCGGATCGATCGAGAAACCGGCGCCGACCTTGGCCACGTACAGCGTGCCTGCCGACAGATCCTTTTCCTTGTCGGCCACGAACACGAAGTAGGCACTGTTGGTCGCGTCGTCACCCATCAGCACGGTGCGGTGGTCAGGCATCACCTGCACCAGCTCGTGCGAGATGCGGCCCATGCAGTAATGCTTCTTGATCGAGCCCGTGCCGTCGCTATTGACGGTCACCTCGGGCATATGGCCGTAGTGGTAGGGATTGGCCTTGGTGGCGTCACCATACAGGTTCAGGCTGAAGTCGTTCATGAAGTTCTTGTCACGAGCGGCGAATGCATCGGGCTCGTACTCTTCGCTCGACAGGTGGGTGCCCCAGGGCGACAGGCTGGCGCCGCAGGTGATCCACAGGCCATGCACGCCCGAGGTGTTCACGTTGTGGTACTTGACCAGCGACAGCTTGCCGGTCTGGGGATTCTGGTCCAGCGTCAGCACGGCGATCGGCGACGGCAGCTTGCCGTACATGCCGGTCTTGCCGTCCTGGGCCCAGGTGGTGTATTCGAACTGCACGACCGCGAACACGGTGTTGCCCTTCACGCCGTCGACCTTGGCGCCGGTCACGCTCAGCAGCGAGGTGCCGTCGGGTGCATCGGAGAAGAACTGGCGCTCGCTGCCGACGACGGTCTTGTCGATGATCGGCTGGTTGTTGATGTCGAAATAGCCACCAGCGAGGATCTGGCCGCCCTTGCCGTCGCTGACCTTGTTGCCGGTGATGAAGAACGGTGCGTAGGACAGCTTGAAGTCGGCCTTGGTGCCGTCGTCGAAGCTGGCGCTCATCACCGAACCGACGGTGGTCGTGGCCATGGCAGCCGGGTTGGCCAGCGTAGGTGCCGCCATCGAGCTGAACGTGACGCCGGTGAGTCTGGCGTCGTTGCCACCCCCGCAGCCGGCCAGCAGTGCGGAACCGGCAAAGCCGGTGGTCAGCGGCAGCATGGGTGCCGCCGACAGCATTTTCAGGATGTTGCGGCGCGAGGTGGCGTTAGGGTTGTGCATGACTAAGTCGGATTGATGTGATCAAGGAACGATTAGTCTGCGGCACGAGTGTTTCAGATTCATGAATGCTGCGAGGCAGCAGCAGCTTGATGGGGGCGACGGCTGTGCAGCGGATCAAGCCCCGCATACACTTTGATCGGATTCATCCTGTCGATCGGGTGCCGGCCTGTGGCTCGTCACCCTGGCCAAAAGGAGGTTGATGATGACCGTCCCCCAGTCCGCCCCGCTCGGCGCTGTTCCTGGCGCCGTCACGCTCGACGACAAATACGCGCTGGCGCGCGGCCATGTCTTCATGAGCGGCATCCAGGCGCTGGTGCGCCTGCCGATGCTGCAGCAGCAGCGCGATGCGCTGGCGGGCCGCCACACCGCCGGCCTGGTCAGCGGCTACCGCGGCTCGCCGCTGGGCGGCTACGACCTCGCGCTCTGGAAGGCGAAGCAGCATCTGGAGGCGCACAACATCGTCTTCCAGCCCGGCGTCAACGAGGAGCTCGCCGCCACCGCGCTCTGGGGCACGCAGATGCTCGGTTACGCGCCGCCGGGCACGCACAAGTTTGATGGCGTGTTCGGCATCTGGTACGGCAAGGGGCCGGGGGTGGACCGCTGCTCCGATGTCTTCAAGCATGCCAACCTGGCCGGCACCACGCCCTGGGGCGGCGTGATCGCGGTCGCCGGCGACGACCACGCGGCCAAGAGCTCGAGCGCGCCGCACCAGAGCGACCATGTGTTCAAGGCCTGCGGCCTGCCGGTGTTCTTCCCGTCCAGCGTGCAGGAGATTCTCGACCTGGGCATTCATGCCTTCGCCATGAGCCGCTACGCCGGGCTGTGGGCCGGCATGAAGACGATCCAGGAAGTGGTCGAGTCGGGCGCCGGGGTCGAGGTCGATCCGCAGCGGGTGCAGATCGTGTTGCCTGATTTCCCCATGCCGGTGGACGGGCTGCATATCCGCTGGCCCGACACCCCGCTGGCGCAGGAAGACCGGCTGATGAACCACAAGTGGTATGCCGCGCTGGCCTATGTGCGGGCCAACCGGCTCAACCACGATGTCTGGTCCGGGCCCGATGACCGCTACGGCATCATCGCCAGCGGCAAGGCCTACAGCGATACCAGGCAGGCGCTGGCCGACCTCGGGCTCGATCAGGCCGCCTGCCGCGCGCTCGGCATCCGTCTGCACAAGGTCGCAGTAGTCTGGCCGCTCGAGGCGCAGACGGTGCGCGAGTTCGCGACCGGCCTGCAGGAGATCCTGGTGGTGGAGGAAAAGCGCCAGGTCATCGAGTACCAGCTCAAGGAGGAGCTCTACAACTGGCGCCCCGATGTGCGCCCCGACGTGCTCGGCAAGTTCGACGAGTCCGGGACCGACCACAGCGGCGGCGAGTGGAGCCTGCCCGACCCGAGCGGCCGGACGCTGCTGCGCGCGACCGCCGACCTGACGCCAGCGCTGATCGCGCGCGCGATCGGACGCCGGCTGCAGCGGCGCGGCCTGCTGCCGCCTGACAGCGCGATCGCGCAGCGGGTCGAGGCCCAGCTGGCGCTGCTCGAGGCGCGCGAGCAATCGCTGCAGCAGCTCTATGCGGGCGGCGCGGCCCCCGAGCGTCCGCCCTGGTACTGCTCGGGCTGCCCGCACAACCGCTCGACCGTGGTGCCGGAAGGCTCGCGTGCCATTGCCGGCATCGGTTGCCATTACATGGTGACCTGGATGGACCGCCACACCGAGGGCTTCACCCAGATGGGCGGCGAGGGCGTGCCCTGGGTCGGCCAGCAGCCGTTCAGCCGCGAGACCCACCTGTTCGCCAACCTCGGCGACGGCACCTATTTCCACAGCGGCCTGCTGGCGATCCGCCAGACCATCGCGGCCGGCGTCAACATCACCTACAAGATCCTCTACAACGACGCGGTCGCGATGACCGGCGGCCAGCCGGTCGGCGAGCGGCCCGAGGGCTGTTCGGTGCTGCAGATCGTGCACAGCCTGCGCGCCGAGGGCGTGCGCCGGATCGTGATCGTGACCGACGAGCCGTTCAAGTACGTCAACGCCGAGCAGCATCTGCCCGGCGGCGTCACGCTGCGCCTGCCGCCCGAGGTGCCGGTCGAGCACCGCGACGAGCTCGATCGCCTGCAGCGCGAGTTTCGTGAAATTCCGGGCACCACCGCCATCATCTACGACCAGACCTGCGCCACCGAGAAGCGGCGCCGGCGCAAGCGCGGCCTGCTGGTCGAGCCGGCGCGGCGCGTCTATATCAACGCCGCGGTCTGCGAGGGCTGTGGCGACTGCGGCGAGAAAAGCAACTGCCTGAGCGTCGAGCCGCTCGAGACCGAGCTCGGCCGCAAGCGCCAGATCAACCAGAGCAGCTGCAACCTCGACTATTCCTGCCTGGACGGATTCTGTCCGAGCTTCGTTACGGTCGAGGGCGGTCGGCTGCGGCGCACGGCTGCCAAGGGCCTGCCCGATCCAGCCGGGCTGGACGATCTGCCCGAGCCCGAGCTGCCAGCGACGGCGCATCCCTACGGCATCCTGATCGCCGGCGTGGGCGGCACCGGCGTCATCACGCTCGGCCAGTTGATCGGCGAGGCCGCCTTCCTGGACGGGCGCGGTGTCGTGACGCAGGATGCCGCCGGCCTGGCGCAGAAGGGCGGCGCGACCTGGAGCCATGTCCAGATCGCCGACCGGCAGCAGGACATCCTGACCACGCGCGTGAGCCTGGCCGAGGCCGACCTGCTGCTGGGCTGCGACCCGATCGTCGCCGCGCATACCGAATCCGTGTCACGCCTGCGCACCGGCCGCAGCCGGGTCGTGCTCAACTCGCATGTGGCACCAACGGCGGCCTTCGTGCACCAGGGCGGCTGGAAGAGTCCGGGCGCGCAATGCCAGGATATCCTTGGCCAGTCCGTTGGCGCGCAGGCGCTGTCGGTGCTCGACGCCGAGGCCCTGGCGCGCCAGCTGGTCGGTGACGCGATCTACGCCAATCCGCTGCTGCTGGGCTATGCCTGGCAGCGCGGCTGGGTGCCGGTGCGGCGCGAGTCGCTGCGGCGCGCGATCGAGCTCAATGCGACGGCGGTGGCACAGAACCTGGCTGCCTTCGAGTGGGGTCGGCTGGCAGCGCACGACGGCGCGCGCGTGCAGGCCTTGCTGGCGCCAGCGGCCCAGGTGATCCGCTTCCAGCCCAGGTCGGGGCTCGACGGGCTGGTGCGGTATCGGGTCGAGCGGCTGACCGCCTACCAGGATGCCGCCTACGCGCGTCGCTACGAGGACGCGGTGCGCCGCGTCCAGCAGGCCGAAGCCGCCCAGGTGTCCGGAAAAACCGCGTTGGCCGAGGCAGTCGCACGCCATCTGCACGACCTGATGGCCTACAAGGACGAGTACGAGGTGGCGCGCCTCTACACCGACGGCAGCTTCGAGCGCGAGGTGGCCGAACGCTTCGAGGGCGACTACCAGCTGCATTTCCACCTCGCGCCGCCGTTCTGGGCCGACCGCGACCCGCATGGCGAACTCAGGAAGAATGCCTACGGCCCCTGGATGCTGGGCCTGATGCGCGGGTTGGCGCGGCTCAAGTTCCTGCGCGGCACCGCCTTCGATCCGTTCGGGCGCAGCGACGAGCGCCGCAGCGAGCGCGCCTTGGTGGCTGAATACCTGGCGCTGATCGACGAGCTGCTGGCGACGCTGACGCCCGACAACCATGCGCTGGCGCTGCAACTCGCGCATCTGCCAGGGCAGATCAAGGGCTTCGGCCATGTCAAGGCGCGCCATCTGGCGGCGGCGCTCGAGCGCTGGAGCCAGTTGCTGGCGCAATGGCGCGCCCAGGCGCCGGCCGGCGACAGGGCCTGAAGGGATTCCAGTCACGAGCAGTCGCAGCACAGAGTCGAAGCACAGAGGCGAAGCACAATCGGGCCGATCTGAAAGGAATCCCCCATGAGCCAGACCTTGCGTTTTCTCCAATTCGACTGCAGCGAAGACAGCGGCGGTCTTGCCAGCTTCGAGGCCATGGCCAGCGTCGGTGCCGCGCAATGGCCGGCGCTGCAGTCCGAGGTCGCCGCCTTGCTGGACTGGGCGCATCATGGCTTTGCCGGCGTGCGCGGCCCGCTCGAGGACGACGGCGACTGGGACTATGACCTGCATGCCAGTCTCGAGACCGTCGCCGCGCTCGAGCTCGACTACGATCCGGCCGCGCGCCGGCTGGCCTGCCAGGCAGCCAGCGACGGCCTGCCGCGCTACACGCTGACCTTGACGCTGGGCGGTACACCCGGTTTCGCCCTGGCCTTGCGCGAGCGCTTTGACCTGGGCGACGATTAGAATGACCGCAGGCCGGCCCTCAAGGGCTGCCGCATCTGAATTCTTTTCTGACAGGACCCCAAGTGTTCATTTCTCCCGCTTTCGCCCAGGCCGCCGCTGGCGGCGATACCCAATCGACCCTGATGAGCATGCTGCCGCTGGTGCTGATGTTCGGGGTGCTGTATTTCGTCATGATCCGGCCCCAGATGCGCAAGCAAAAGGAACACAAGGCCATGATCGAGGCGCTGGCCAAGGGCGACGAAGTCGTCACCGCTGGCGGCCTGCTCGGCAAGGTCAGCAAGATCGGCGACAGCCACATCGGCGTCGAGATCGCCACTGGCGTCGAAGTCCAGCTGCAACGCTCTGCCGTGGTGCAGGTGCTGCCCAAGGGCAGCGTCAAGTAATTCCCCTCGTGACTGAGTTCGGCCGGACCTGGGTCCGGCCGTTCGGCTTTTTGAACGGAGCGCCAGGCTCATGAATCGATATCCCCTGTGGAAATACGTGACCATCGTGGTCGCGTTGCTGATTGCCACCCTCTATACGCTGCCCAACTTCTTTGGCGAGGCGCCAGCGGTCCAGGTTTCCTCGGGCAAGGCCACCATCAAGGTCGACCTGTCCATGGTCAGCCGCGTCGAGCAGGTGCTGGCGCAGCAGGGGCTGGCCGCCGAAGCGATCCAGTTCGATGGCAACTCGGTCAAGGCGCGCTTTGCCAGCACCGATCTGCAGATCAAGGCGCGCGACGCGATCGACCATGCGCTCAACACCGATCCGACCAATCCCGGCCATGTCGTGGCGCTGAACCTGCTGCCGCGCACCCCGGCCTGGCTGCAGTCGCTGCATGCGGCGCCGATGTACCTCGGCCTGGACCTGCGCGGTGGCGTGCACTTCATGCTGCAGGTCGACATGCCGGGCGCGCTGGTCAAGCGGGCCGAGGCCATGGCCGGCGATGTCCGCAGCGCCTTGCGCGAGAAGAACCTGCGCGCGATCGTGCGCCGCGAGGGTCAGGTGCTCGACATCCGGCTGCGCGATGCCGAATCGCTGGCGGCCTCCAGCCAGCTGCTCAAGACCCAGTTCAATGACTGGGTCTTCACCGAATCCGCGGCCGAAGGCGAGTTCCGCCTGACGGCCCGCCTCAAGCCCGAAGGCGCGCGCGCGATTCAGCAGCAGGCGCTCAAGCAGAACATCAACACGCTCAACAACCGGATCAACGAGCTCGGCGTGGCCGAGCCGGTGATCCAGCAACAGGGCCAGGACCGGATCGTGGTCCAGTTGCCGGGCGTGCAGGACACCGCCAAGGCCAAGGACATCCTGGGCCGTACCGCGACGCTGGAAGTCCGCATGGTCGAGGCCCATGGCCAGCCGGGCGCGCGCGACTACAACCCGGCCCGCCTGCAGGAAGCCGAACAGGGCCTGGTGCCGCCCGGCACCGAGCTGATCTATTCGACCCGCGACGGCCGCAAGGAGCCGCTGCTGCTGTCGCGCGAAGTGGTCTTCAGCGGCGAGAACCTGACCGGCGCCGACGCCTCGATCGACCAGCAGCACTCGAGCTCGGTCGTCAGCGTGACGCTCGACGGCAAGGGCGGCGCCGCGATGCGCGCCGTCACCCGCGATGGCATCAAGCGCCGCATGGCGGTGGTGCTGATCGAGAAGGGCCGCCCCGAGGTGCTGACCGCGCCGACCATCCAGTCCGAGCTCAGCAACCGCTTCCAGATCACCGGCATGAACAGCCCGCAGGAGGCGACCGACCTCGCACTGCTGATGCGCGCCGGCAGCCTGGCCGCGCCGATGGAGATCATCGAGGAGCGCACCATCGGCCCGAGCCTGGGCGCCGAGAACATCGCCAAGGGCTTCAACAGCGTGATTGGCGGCTTCATCGTGATCGCCATCTTCATGTGCATCTACTACATGCTGTTCGGCGTGTTCTCGAGCATCGCGCTGTCGGTCAACCTGCTGCTGCTGGTCGCAGTGCTGTCGATGCTGCAAGCCACGCTGACGCTGCCCGGCATCGCCGCGATGGCGCTGGCGCTGGGCATGGCGATCGACTCCAACGTGCTGATCAACGAGCGCATCCGCGAGGAACTGCGCAACGGCGCCGCGCCGCAATCCGCGATCCATGCCGGCTACGAACATGCCTGGGACACGATCCTGGACTCCAACATCACGACGCTGATCGCGGGCGTGGCGCTGCTGGCCTTCGGCACCGGACCGGTGCGCGGCTTCGCGGTCGTGCATTGCATCGGCATCCTGACCAGCATGTTCTCGGCCGTGTTCTTCTCGCGCGGTCTGGTCAACCTCTGGTATGGCCGCCAGAAGAAGCTCAAGTCCGTGTCGATCGGCACGGTGTGGAAACCGGCCGATGCCTCGGCCAAGGCCGACTGACAGGAAAACGAGATGGAACTGTTTCGAATCAAGAAGGACATCCCCTTCATGCGCCATGCGCTGGTGCTCAACGCGGTGTCGTTGATCACCTTCCTGGCGGCGGTCTTCTTCCTGTTCTCGCGCGGGCTCAACCTGTCGGTCGAGTTCACCGGCGGCACCGTGATGGAGGTCGCCTACGAGCAGCCGGCCGACCTCGAGTCGGTGCGCAAGGTCGTGACCCAGCTCGGCTATGCCGACGTGCCGGTGCAGAACTTCGGCACCTCGCGCGATGTCCTGATGCGCCTGCCGGTGCTGCAGGGCCAGAGCTCGGGCCAGCAGAGCGAGGCCATGATGGCCGCGCTCAAGGCACAGAACCCCGCGGTGTCGCTGCGCCGCACCGAGTTCGTCGGCCCGCAGGTCGGCAAGGAGCTGCTGGCCGACGGCCTCAAGGCGCTGGCCTTCGTGATCGCCGGCATCATGCTCTACCTCGCGGTCCGCTTCGAGTGGAAATACGCGGTCTCGGGCATCATCGCCAACCTGCACGACATCATCATCATCCTGGGCTTCTTTGCCTTCTTCCAGTGGGAGTTCTCGCTCGCGGTGCTGGCGGCGGTGCTGGCGGTGCTGGGCTACTCGGTCAACGAGTCGGTCGTGATCTTCGACCGCATCCGCGAGACCTTCCGGCGCCAGCGCAAGATGGGCTCGGTGCAGGTGATCGATCACGCGATCACCTCGACCATCAGCCGCACCATCATCACCCACGGTTCGACCCAGATCATGGTGCTGTCGATGCTGCTGTTCGGCGGCCAGACCCTGCACCATTTCGCGCTGGCGCTGACGATCGGCATCCTGTTCGGCATCTACTCGTCGGTGTTCGTCGCGGCGGCGATCGCGATGTGGCTCGGCATCAAGCGCGAGGACCTGATCAAGACATCGGGCAAGAAGGCCGGCGATCCGGAAGACCCGCATTCCGGCGCCGTGGTCTGAGCTCAGACCTTCGATCTGCAAGCCCCCCAGTCTGACGGCCGGGGGGCTTTTTTTCAGCTGCGCGCGCGCCGCTGGTAGACCCCGCCCGGCAGGCGGGCCACCCAGCCGTCGAACTCGAGCTCGAGCAGCCTGGCCTGCAGGCTCGGCAGGTCCAGGCCGCAACGGGCCTGCAAGGCGTCGAGTCCGCACGGCTCGAATCCCAGCACCCGCAGCAGCGGATCGTCCGGCACCGGGTCCTTGCCTTGCGCTGCACCATGTTGGTCAGCCGTTCCGCCCGGCTCCGGGTCCTGTCCGGTCGCAGCGGGTGGAAGCTGACCATGCAGTTCCTCCAGGATGTCCGCCGCCGACTCGACCAGCTTGGCGCCCTGGCGTATCAGCGCATGGCAGCCACGCGACTGGGGCGAGTGGATCGAGCCGGGAATCGCGAACACCTCGCGTCCCTGCTCGGCGGCCTGGCGCGCCGTGATCAGCGAGCCCGACTGCAGCGCGGCTTCGATCACCAGCACGCCCTGGCTCAGGCCCGAGATGATGCGGTTGCGTTTCGGGAAGTTGGGCGCCAGCGGCGGCGTGCCGAGCAGGTATTCGCTGATCAGCGCACCCTGGACGGCAATGCGCTGCGCCAGTGCCTGGTGCTTTTTCGGGTAGACCTGATCCAGCCCGGTGCCGACCACCGCCACGGTACAGCCGCCGGCCTCGAGCGCCCCCTCGTGCGCGGCACCGTCGATGCCGAGCGCGAGCCCCGAGACGATGCAGGCGCCGGCTTCGGCCAGCGCGCGGGCGAACTGGCGTGCATGGTCGGCGCCCTGGGCGGTCGGGTTGCGGCTGCCGACCATGGCCAGCCGCAGCGGATGGCGCAGCGCGGCCGGGTCGCCCTCCAGGTGCAGCAGCAGCGGCGGGTCCTCGATCTGCAGCAGATCAGCCGGATAGTCCGGGTCGCCCAGCGTCAGCAGCTGGCGCCGTGCATCGCCTGCCAGCCAGCAGCGGGTCTGCTCGCACCGTTCGCGCCAGCCCTCGGGCTCGGTCAGCAGCCGCTCGGCCAAGGCCGGGCCGACCACGGCCGCCAGCGCCGCGCGCGGCTGGGCGAATATTGCTGGCGGCAGGCCGAAGGCCGCCAGCAGCTTGCGCGCGCTGGCATCGCCAACACCGGGCGTGAGCTTCAGGCGCAGCCAGTCATCCCGCTCGGCGTCCGGCAGCGCGCGCGTCATGACAGCCGGCGCTCAGGGGTTGACGAAGCGGTCGCCGATCTTGACGCCGTCGGTGATCTGCAGCAGCAGCGCGTAGGACACCCGCTCGAAGACCCGGAACACGATCATCAGACCGTTGCGTTCGCCCGGCAGGCGCAGCTCGGGCTTGCCCGGATCGGTCTTGTCCGCCAGCAGGCCGCCCTCCTTGAGCAGCGCCAGCACCTGACCGGGCTCGACGCCGTCGCGCGCGCCGCGGTTGATCGCCACGACCTGGCTCTGGCCCGCATAGCGCACGGCGTTGCCATAGATCGACACCACCTGTCCTTGCTGTTCCGGCTCGGGGGCGTGCGGAATGAACACCGGCCATTCGGGCGGTGGCGCGGGCAGCAGGCGATCACCGATACGGATCTCTTCCTTGGCCAGCGTGATGTCCACGGTCGCGGGAACGATCTGCTGCGTCGGCTTGCCGTCCGCGCCGGTGCCGACCAGGATGTCCTCGGAGCGCACCAGCTCGGCCTGGCCGACATATTGCGCCTCGTAGCCCAGGATCTCGCCGCTGCCCGGGTCCTTGAGCGCCACCGCGTTGCGGAAGATGCGGAACTGGCGCGGCGAGCCCGCCTCGAGCTGCAGCGGCTGGCCGAGCTGGCGGCCGCTGTCGCCATACTGGCCGCGCGCGTAGGCCCGGTCGCCCCGGCTCAGCAGCACGCGGTTTTCCGGCGTGGCGACCAGCCGGGCCGCACCGGCCAGGGTGTTTTCGTCGACCACCAGCGCCTCGTTCAGGAATGGTGCGATCACGTCGAGCGGAATCGGCGGGATTGCCGCTTCGGCCAGGTTCTCGCTCCTGACGCGAGGCGACAGCCTGACCGTGGGCATGCCCCCCTGGTCCAGGCTGAGCCAGGCACGGCCGTTGGCCTTGTGCAGCACCAGCAGCTGGCCCGGAAAGATCAGGTGCGGGTTGCGGATCTGCTGCAGGTTCATGCCCCAGAGCTCGGGCCAGCGCCAGGGCCGCCTGAGGTAGAGCCCCGAGATGTCCCACAGGGTGTCGCCGCGCTTGACGGTATAGCGGTCCGGGGCATTCGGGCTGAGCTCGGACAGCGGTACGCCGGCCTGCGCCACCCTTTGCGCCGTCCCGCGCTGACCGGGCGTGACGGGATAATCCGGGAAGGCCCGCGCCGGGCCCGCCGCCCACAGCAGCGTGATGCTGGCGGCACCGGCCAGCAGGCCACGGCGTCCGCTCGCCAATTGGCTCGGTCCGATGGCTGGCATTGCGGTTTCTCGGGTCTCGGCCCCTTGGCCCGGCCCGGGCTTGCTCGTGGCTGCCATTGCTTCCTCCCTAGAGTGATTTCTGTGCCGATATTGCCTCCTGTCCCCCCTTGTGGCAAGCGCAAAACCCGCATCGCCAGACGCGGCGCTGAAAAGTCGCGAAAATATGCACCTTTGCGCTGCGCCCCTGGCGGCGGTTTTGCGCCTCCTACCGATATAGCTTCCCATGTCCGATACCGAACTGCTGACCATCCTGCGTTATCCCGATCCTCGCCTGCACACCTTGGCCAAGCCCGTGGCGGCGGTCGATGACGCCATCCGCACCATGATCGAGCGCATGCTGGCGACCATGTACGAGGCGCAGGGCATCGGCCTGGCCGCGACCCAGGTCGACTTCCACCAGCGCCTGGTCGTGATCGACGTCAGCGAGGAGCGCGACCAGCCCCTGGTGCTGATCAATCCCGAGATCGAATGGGCCAGCCCGACCCAGCGCCGCGGCGAGGAAGGTTGCCTGTCGGTGCCCGGCATCTACGACGGCGTCGAGCGTTCGATCGCGGTCAAGGTGCGCGCGCTCGATGAAAAGGGCGAAAGCCGGCTGATCGAAGCCGACGGCCTGCTCGCGGTCTGCATCCAGCACGAGATCGACCATCTCAACGGCAAGGTGTTCGTGCAGCATCTGTCGCAGCTCAAGCGCGACCGCATCAAGGCCAAGCTGGTCAAGGCCGAACGCGAGGCCAAGCGCTGAGATGGCGGGCCTGAAGGTCGTCTTCGCGGGCACGCCCGAGTTCGCCGCGGTGGCGCTGCAGGCGCTGCTGGCCGCCGGCTTCGAGGTGCCGCTGGTGCTGACCCAGCCGGACCGCCCGGCCGGGCGCGGCATGAAGCTGCAGGCCTCGCCGGTCAAGCAGCTGGCGCTGCAGCACGGCATCCCGGTGTCGCAGCCGCTGAGCCTCAGGCTCGACGGCAAGTACCCGGCCGATGCCGCCGCAGCGCGCGAGGCCCTGCTGGCGGCTGGCGCCGACCTCATGGTGGTGGCGGCCTATGGCCTGATCCTGCCCGCCTGGACGCTCGAGCTGCCGCGACTGGGTTGCCTGAACATCCACGCTTCGCTGCTGCCGCGCTGGCGCGGCGCGGCGCCGATCCACCGCGCGATCGAGGCTGGTGATGCTGAAACCGGCATCACGATCATGCAGATGGACCTGGGGCTCGACACCGGCGACATGCTGCTGGTGGAAAAGCTGGCGATCCGCCCCGACGACAGCACCGGCGCCCTGCATGACCGGCTGGCCGTGCTGGGCGGACGCCTGATCGTCGAGGCGCTCGAACTGGCGGCCTGCGGCGGCCTGAGCGCCATGCCCCAGCCGGCCGAGGGCGTCAACTACGCGTACAAGATCGAGAAGGCCGAGGCGCTGATCGACTGGTCGCTCGACGCGCAGACCCTGGCGCGCCGGGTGCGCGCCTTCAACCCGTTCCCGGGTGCAGTCACGAGCTGGCAGGGCGAGTCGCTCAAGGTCTGGAGCGCCGTGGCCGAGGGCGACCAACCCGCCTGCGCCGATTGTCCCGCCGGCAGCGTGCGCAGCGCCGATGCCGATGGCGTGCGGGTGCAGACAGGCGTTGGCCTGCTGCGCCTGACCGAACTGCAGCGCGCGGGCGGCAAGCGCCTGCCGGTGGCCTATTTCCTGCGCGGTGTCGCGCTGGCGCCCGGCGCCCGTCTGGGCCAGCCGCTGGCCTGAGTCGGCTGCACCTCGCGGTCCTGCCGGGCCGCGCGACTCAGTGGCGCTGCCGGCTCCAGCGCAGCAGCGCCTGTTGCAGTTGCTGCTTTTGCACCGGCTTGGACAGGAACTCGTCGATCCCGGCTGCCAGCGCCCGCTCCTGTGCCTCGTTCATCACATCGGCGCTCAGGGCAATGACCGGGATATGCCGCTTGTCATCGCTGCGCGCGCGCAGCGCCCGGGTCGCTTCGAGCCCGTCCATCTCGGGCATGTGGATGTCCATCAGGATCAGGTCGAAGTCCCGCTGCTCGATCTGTTCGAGCGCCTCGCGGCCATTGACGGCAAAGCTGGCCCGGTGTCCCAGCCGCTCGAGCAGGGT
>JAPLPQ010000066.1 GCA_026400105.1 Burkholderiales bacterium | reverse complement strand
GATAGAGTCGGTTCAATGCTTGCAGGACCCTCCAACACTTCTTCCGCGCACAGCGACTGGCTGCTGGTGCAGCGCACGCTGGCCGGCGAGATGCGGGCCTTCGAGTTGCTGGTGCTCAAGTACCAGCGCCGGGTCGAGCGCCTGATCGGGCGCCTGGTGCGCGACCCCGGTCTGGTCGAGGACCTCGCGCAGGAAACCTTCATCCGCGCCTACCGCGCGCTGGCCCGCTTCCGTGGCGAGTCGGCCTTCTACACCTGGCTGTACCGGATTGCGGTCAATACCGCCAAGCGCCAGCTCGCCGAGCTCAGGCGCGACCCGGTGCTGAGCATGAGTTCGCTCGAATCCAGTGATGAAGATGAAACTTCTGGCGCCACGCGTGAACTAATGCTGCAGGCGATCGATGACGCGACCCCGGAAGCCCTGCTCGCGAGCAAGGAAATCGCGCAGGCGGTCAATGCGGCGATGGAAGCCCTGCCACCCGAGTTGTGCCAGGCCATCACGCTGCGCGAAATCGATGGCCTGAGCTACGAGGCGATCGCCGTTCAGCTCGGATGTCCGATCGGCACGGTACGGTCGCGGATCTTTCGTGCCCGCGAGGCGATCTCGGCCCGCATCAAGCCGCTGCTGGAGCGCCAGGGCGGCAAGCGCTGGTAAGTTTGGCCAGCCCTTGTTTTTTATTTGTGCCACCCATGAATTCGCCACAGAACCTAGACGCCATGCCGACACCATCTGCTGACGGGCGCGAGTCCCTGTCCGCCCTGGTCGATGGCGAATGCCGGCCCGATGAGCTCGCGGACCTGCTGCAAGCCGGCCCACAGCGTCCGGAGCTGGACCTGGCCTGGAACTCCTACCAGGCCATCGGTGCCGTCTTGCGCCAGTCGGCCGGTGACGACGCGTGCCCGCCCTCGACGGACTTCGCCGCCGCCGTGATGGCCCGGCTCGCCAGCGACACACTGCCCGACGTCGGCGAGGTTGCCGAGATGCCGCCGCAGGTGCGTGCACGCGCGGCTGCCAACGACGAGAGCTGGCGTTGGCGCTGGGTGGCGAGCCTGGCCGCCTGCGCTGCGGTCGCCGCCTTCGGCTGGCAGTTGCTTGACAATGAGGCACCGGCAGGCCCCGAACTGGCCGAGTCACGCACCGCGACCCGTTGAGGCCTGGCCGGGTCACCGTGCATGTGTCTGTTCCTGTGCCCGTGTCGTGCTTGGCCAAGGCGCCGGGTCTTGATCTGCCCAGTGACACCCTCATCTAAGACCAGTCATCGCTACTCTGGAGAGCCGTACATGCCGATTTCTCAATCGCTGCTCCGCCGCCTGAAATCCGGCACCCTGGTCCTGGGTGCCGCCTTCACCACGGCGACTGTCCTCTGGCAGCCGGGCATCAGCCTGGCCCAGCCCACTAGCGCGCCTGCCGTCACTGGTTCGGCATCGCCGCGCGGACTGCCTGATTTCGCCGACCTCGCCGAGCAGGTCGGACCTTCGGTGGTCAATATCCGTACCACCGAGAAAGTCGTGCAAGGCCAGGCCAGCAGCCAGGAAGAGCAGATGCTCGAGTTCTTCCGCCGCTTCGGCCTGCCGGTGCCGCCGGGCGCCAGCCCGCGCTCGCCGCGGCAGAACCCGGCCCCCGAGGAGCGCCCGCGCGGCGTCGGCTCGGGCTTCGTGCTGAGCGCTGACGGCATCATCATGACCAACGCCCATGTGGTCGAAGGCGCCGAAGAGGTCGTCGTGACGCTGACCGACAAGCGCGAGTTCAAGGCCAAGGTCATCGGCGCCGACAAGCGCAGCGATGTCGCGGTGGTCAAGATCGAGGCGCGCGGCCTGCAGCCGGTCAAGATCGGCGACATCGGCCGCCTGCGCGTCGGCGAATGGGTGATGGCGATCGGCTCGCCGTTCGGGCTCGAGAGCACGGTCACCGCCGGCATCGTGAGCGCCAAGCAGCGCGAGACCGGCGACTACCTGCCCTTCATCCAGACCGACGTCGCGATCAACCCGGGCAACTCGGGCGGACCGCTGATCAACCTGCGCGGCGAGGTGGTCGGCATCAACAGCCAGATCTATTCGCGCTCGGGCGGTTTCCAGGGCATCTCGTTCGCGATCCCGATCGACGAGGCGGTGCGCGTGTCGGACCAGCTGCGCGCCAGCGGCAAGGTCACGCGCGGGCGCATCGGCGTCTCGATCGCCGGCGTCGACCCGGACATCGCCGAGTCGCTCGGCCTCAAAAAAGCCGAGGGCGCGCTGGTGCGCGGGGTCGAGGAGGGCTCGCCAGCGGCCAAGGCCGGTGTCGAGGCCGGCGACATCATCGTCCGGTTCGATGGCAAGGCGGTCGAGAAGTCGGCCGACCTGCCGCGCCTGGTCGGCAACACCAAGCCTGGCGCCAAGGTCGGCCTGACGGTCTGGCGCCGCGGCGCCTACAAGGACCTGCGCCTGACCGTGGTCGCACTCGAGGAGGAAAAGGTCGCCAAGGCGGCTGGCAGCGAGAAACCGTCGGCCAAGTCCTCGGGCGCGGCGCAGGCGCTCGGGTTGGCGCTGCGCGAACTCGACGCCGATGAGCGCGCCGCGCTCAAGCTGCGCGGCGGCCTGGTAGTGGTCGATGCGGCTGGCGCCGCCGCGCGCGCCGGTTTGTCCGAAGGCGACGTGATCCTGGCGGTGGCGAACCGGGAAATCCTGGGTCTGAAGGACTTCGAGGCCGCGCTGGTCGGCCTCGACAAGGGGCGCGCCGTCAACCTGCTGGTGCGCCGCGGCGACTGGGTCCAGTACTTCGTGATCAGGCCGAATTCGCGTTGAACGGGGTTTTGCCTACAATCGGACATTATTCTGTATAGCCAGACTCCGGCTCTGGGCGCGTCAATTCCTGGCGCGCCTGTTTTTTTGTTGGGCAGCCGCCCGCCCCGCTGGACAAGTCCGACCGCCCGCGATGAATCACATTCGAAATTTTTCCATCATTGCCCATATCGACCATGGCAAGTCCACCCTGGCCGATCGACTGATCTCGCGCTGCGGGGGCCTGAGCGACCGCGAAATGAGCGAGCAGGTCCTCGACTCGATGGACCTCGAGAAGGAGCGCGGCATCACGATCAAGGCGCAGACCGCCGCGCTGCAGTACAAGGCCCGCGACGGCCAGATCTACAACCTGAACCTGATCGACACCCCCGGCCACGTTGACTTCTCCTACGAAGTCAGCCGCTCGTTGTCGGCCTGCGAAGGCGCGTTGCTGGTGGTCGATGCGTCCCAGGGCGTGGAAGCCCAGACCGTGGCCAACTGCTACACCGCGCTCGAGCTCGGCGTGCATGTGCTGCCGGTGCTCAACAAGATGGATCTGCCCAACGCCGATCCGGACAACGCCCGCGCCGAGATCGAGGACGTGATCGGCATCGACGCGACCGACGCGATCCCCTGTTCGGCCAAGACCGGCATGGGCATCGACGAGATCCTCGAGCTGGTCGTGGCCCAGGTGCCGCCGCCGAAGGGCAACCCGGACGGCCCGCTGCGCGCGATGATCGTCGACAGCTGGTTCGACGCCTATGTCGGCGTCGTGATGCTGGTGCGCGTGGTTGACGGCACGCTGAACCGCGGCGACAAGATCAAGCTGATGGCGACCGAGTCGCTCTACAACGCCGAAAAGCTTGGCGTCTTCACGCCGCACAACGAGCCGCGTCCGGCGCTCAGGGCGGGCGAGGTCGGCTACATCATTGCCGGCATCAAGGAGCTGACGGCGGCCAAGGTCGGCGACACGATCACCGCCATCAAGACCGGCAGCGGCGCCAATTTGCCGTTCGCAACCGAGGCGCTGCCTGGCTTCAAGGAAGTCCAGCCCCAGGTCTTCGCCGGCCTGTACCCGACCGAGGCCAGCGAATACGACTCGCTGCGCGACGCGCTCGAGAAGCTGCAGCTCAACGACGCGGCGCTGCGCTACGAGCCCGAGGTGTCGCAGGCGCTGGGCTTCGGCTTTCGCTGCGGCTTCCTGGGCCTGCTGCACATGGAGATCGTGCAGGAGCGCCTCGAGCGCGAGTTCGACCAGGACCTGATCACGACCGCGCCGAGCGTGGTCTACCAGGTCGTCAAGGGCGACGGCGAAATCATCATGGTCGAGAACCCGTCCAAGATGCCCGACCAGGGCCGGATCCAGGAGATCCGCGAGCCGATCGTCACGGTCCACCTCTACATGCCGCAGGAATATGTCGGCGCCGTCATGACGCTGGCGAACCAGAAGCGTGGCGTGCAGCTCAACATGGCCTACCACGGCAAGCAGGTCATGCTGACCTACGAACTGCCGCTGGGCGAGATCGTGCTCGACTTCTTCGACAAGCTCAAGTCCGTCAGCCGCGGCTACGCCTCGATGGACTACGAGTTCAAGGAGTACCGCGCTTCCGACGTGGTCAAGGTCGATATCCTGCTCAACGGTGACAAGGTCGACGCGCTGTCGATCATCGTGCACCGCAGCCAGTCGGCCTACCGCGCCCGCGCCGTGGTCGCCAAGATGCGCGAGATCATCAGTCGCCAGCAGTTCGACGTCGCGATCCAGGCCGCCATCGGCGCCAACATCATCGCGCGCGAGACCGTCAAGGCGCTGCGCAAGAACGTGCTGGCCAAATGCTATGGCGGCGACATCAGCCGCAAGAAGAAGCTGCTCGAGAAGCAGAAGGCCGGCAAGAAGCGCATGAAGCAGATCGGCTCGGTCGAAGTGCCGCAGGAAGCCTTCCTCGCGATCCTGCAGGTGGAGGAATGATGAGCGACGAAAAAATGGCGACGCTGACCGGCGTCCTGCTGGCGGCTTTCGGTGGCTACGGCCTGGCCTGGTACCTGGGCCTGGTCGAGGGCAATTTCGCGCTGCTGCTGTTCCTGGCCACCTTCGTGACCGGCCTGTACTGGGTGGCCGAGAAGCGGGTCTTCCTGCCGCGCCGCCGCGCCGCCGCTGAGCTGCTGGCAGCCGAGCAGGCCCGCCGCAGCGCCGAGCTCGAGCGCATGGGCGTCAAGGCCGACAGCGTCGATATCGCCGCCGCACAGCACAAGCTGCTGGCCCAGCCCTGGTGGCTGGACTGGACCGCCGGCCTGTTCCCGGTGATCGTGGTGGTGTTCCTGCTGCGCAGCTTCCTGTTCGAGCCGTTCAAGATCCCCTCGGGCTCGATGATCCCGACCTTGCGCGTGGGCGACCTGATCCTGGTCAACAAGTTCCATTACGGCGTGCGCCTGCCGGTGCTCAACACCAAGGTCATCGCCAACAACGAGCCGCAGCGCGGCGACGTGATGGTGTTCCGCTACCCGCCGCAGCCCAGCCTGGACTACATCAAGCGCGTGATCGGCGTGCCGGGCGACGAGGTGGCCTACCTGAACAAGCGCCTGACCGTCAACGGCCAGCCCGTTCCCACCGCCAGCGCGCCCGAGTTCTTCGACTCCGATTCGATGCGCTATGCCCGTCAGTTCGAGGAGCGCCATGGCGGCAAGACCTACCACACGCTCAACGACGACGAGCGTCCGGCCTTCATCCCCGGCGCCAGCGACTTTCCGTACAAGGACCAATGCCGCTACAGCGTCGAGGGCGTGGTCTGCAAGGTGCCGGCCGGTCACTATTTCATGATGGGCGACAATCGCGACAATTCGCTCGACTCGCGCTACTGGGGTTTCGTGCCCGAGTCCAACATCGTTGGCAAGGCCTTCTTCGTCTGGATGAATTTCGGCGACCTGGGTCGCATCGGCGCCTTCGAGTGATGGGCAATCCGCCCGCCAACCTTTAAGATGCGGGCAGGATGGCATTCGGGAGGGCGATGATGAGAACAAGAGAACGCGGCTTGGGCCTGGTCGGTCTGATCCTGGTCAGCGCGATGGTGGTGGCGCTCGGCATGGTGCTGATGCGGGTCGTTCCGACCGTGATCGAGTACCAGTCCGTCCAGCGTGCCGCCCAGCGCGCCTCCCAGGGCGGCACCGTGGGCGAGATCCGCAGCCTGTTCGACAAGGCGGCGGCCATCGATGACATCAGCTCGATCGAAGGCCGCGACCTCGAGATCAGCAAGCAGAACGACCGGGTGATCGTCGCGTTCGCCTACGAACGCGAGATCCACCTGGTCGGCCCCGCCTGGCTGGTCATGCGTTATTCCGGCCGCTCGAAGTGAGCGCCGGCCTGAAGGGAATACACAGCTTTTGAATGCCGATTTGCTGGCGCTGCAACAGCGCTTGGGATACCGTTTCACCTCAGTCCCGCTGCTCGAGCGGGCGCTGACCCACCGCAGCCATTCCGCCGACCACTACGAGCGGCTCGAGTTCCTGGGCGACTCGGTGCTGAGCCTGGCCGTCTCGGGCCTGCTCTACGAACGACTGAGCCGCCAGCACGAGGGCGAGCTCTCGCGCATCCGTGCCAACCTGGTCAAGGAAGACACGCTGGCTGGCATCGCCGCCACGCTGGCCCTCTCGGGCCTGCTGCGCCTGGGCGAGGGCGAACTGCGCTCGGGTGGTCAGCGCAAGCCCTCCATCCTGGCCGACGTGGTCGAGGCCCTCATCGGCGCGGTCTATCTCGATGCCGGCTTCGCCCAGGCCGAGGCGCTGGTGCGCCGGCTCTATCAGGATGTCGACATCAATCCGGCCATGAGCGCGAGCAGCAAGGATGCCAAGACCGCCCTGCAGGAGTGGCTGCAAGGCCGCAAGATGCAGCTGCCGGCCTACCGCGTGACCGCGATCAAGGGCGAGGCGCATCGCCAGACCTTCGAGGTCGAGTGCGAGATCGAGTCCGGCCAGCGCCAACCCGGCAGCGGCGTCTCGCGCCGTGCCGCCGAGCAGGCCGCCGCGGCAGCCCTGCTGCAACAACTGAACAAGAATCCGAAATGAGCCGACCCCTTACCCCCAAGTCCGATCCCGCCGTCAAGGCCGAGCCGAACCAGAATCTCGACGCCATGCTGGCCGGTGCGCTGCGCAAGTCCAGCAAGGCGCCAGCGGCAGCCCCCGAAGCCGAGCCGGCCGAGCCGCTCGGACCCAAGCGCTGTGGCTATATCGCGATCGTCGGCAAGCCCAACGTCGGCAAGTCCACGCTGCTCAACGCCCTGGTGGGCCAGAAGGTCAGCATCACCTCGAGCAAGGCGCAGACCACGCGCCACCGCATCACCGGCCTGCGCACGCTGGGCGCGACCCAGTTCGTCTTCGTCGATACGCCGGGCTTCCAGACCCGGCACGGCAATGCGCTGAACCGCTCGCTCAACAAGACCGTGCTCGGCGCAGTGACCGATGTCGACCTGATCGTGTTCGTGGTCGAGGCCGGCAACTTCCATTCGGCCGATGCCAAGGTGCTTGAGCTGCTGCCCAAGAACATCCCGGTCATCCTGCTGGCCAACAAGCTCGACATGGTGCACCGCCGCGCCGAACTGGCACCCTGGCTGGCCGAGATGCAGCAGCGTCATCCCTTTGCCGAATTCGTGCCGATGTCGGCCAAGAGCGCCAAGGACGTGCAGCGCTTCTACGCCATCTGCGAGAAATACCTGCCCGAGCAGGACTGGATGCACGATGCCGACGACCTGACCGACCGCAGCGAGCGCTTCATGGCGGCCGAGATGGTGCGCGAGAAGCTGTTCCGCCTGACCGGCGACGAACTGCCCTACACCTCGACCGTCATCATCGACAAGTTCGAGGAAGAGGGCAAGCTGCGCCGCATCGCCGCGACCATCGTGGTCGAGCGCGACGGCCACAAGGGCATGGTGATCGGCGACAAGGGCGAGAAGCTCAAGCGCATCGGCACCGAGGCGCGCCAGGAGCTCGAGCGGCTCTGGGGCGGCAAGGTCTTCCTTGAGCTCTGGGTCAAGGTGCGCTCCGGCTGGGCCGACGACGACGCCCGCGTGCGCAGCTTCGGCTACGAGTAAGCGCTGGCGCGCCGATGGCCAGTCCCAGGCCTAAGCTGCCGCGCGTCCACGAGGAGCCGGCCTATGTGCTGCACCGCTACGACTGGAGCGAATCCAGCCTGATCCTGGAGGTGTTCAGCCGCCGCCACGGTCGGGTCGCGCTGGTGGCCAAGGGCGTCAAGCGTCCGACCTCCCAGTACCGGCCGGTGCTGCTGCCGCTGCAGCCGATGCGCCTGGGTTGGGGCGGCGATGCCGAGGTCAGCACGCTGAGCAGCGCCCAGTGGCAGGGCGGGCATGTGATGCCCTCGGGCGACAAGCTGCTGGCGGGCTACTACCTCAACGAGCTGCTGCTCAAGCTGCTCGCGCGCGATGACGCGCACCCCAAGCTGTTCGACCATTACGCTGATGCGGTGCTGGCGCTGGCCGAGGGCCAGGAGGCGCAGGCCGCCGTGGTGCGCGCCTTCGAGCTGCTGATCCTGCGCGAGGCGGGCCTGCTGCCGGCGCTCGACCTCGAATGCGCCAGCCTGGCGCAGTTGCTGCCCGACGCCCATTACCGGCTCGAGCCCGAGGCCGGCCTGCGCCTGGTCGAAGCGGCCGACAGTCCGGCGCTACTGCACCATGCCCTGGCTGGCGATTCCTGGCTGCTGCTGCAACTCGCGCTCGACGACCCCCATCCCTTTGCCGCGCTGCTGCGGGTCTGTCATGGCGCGCGCGGCAATGCCTTGCGCCAGCCGCTGCGCCAGTTGCTGCACTACCATAGCGGCGTGCGCGTGTTCCAGACCCGCCAGCTGATGCTGGACGTACGGCGCCTGCGGCCCTTGCATCCGCCTGAACCCTTACCGACACCATGAATCCCACCGCCTCCCTGCTCAGCGTCCCGCCTGCCGCCAGCCTGTCGACCGCCTTGTCCGTCAACGTCAACAAGGTCGCGCTGGTGCGCAACACCCGCCACCTGGGCATTCCGAGCGTCACGCGCGCCGCGCAGCAATGCCTCGAGGCTGGCGCCCAGGGCATCACCGTGCACCCGCGCCCGGACGGCCGCCATATCCGCGAGCAGGATGTGTTCGACCTGCAGGCACTGATGCAGGACTGGCCGCAGCGCGAGTTCAACATCGAAGGCAATCCGTTTCACAACCTGATGGAGATCGTGCGCCAGGTGCGGCCGCAGCAGGCCACCTTCGTGCCCGATGGCGAAGGCCAGTTCACCAGCGACCATGGCTGGAACCTGGCGCAGGACGGCGAGCGCCTGCGCCCGCTGATCAATGAATGCCGCGCGCTGGGCGTGCGCGTCAGCCTGTTCATGGACCCGGTCCCCGAGGCGATGGCGCAGGTCAGGGCGCTGGGGGCCGACCGCATCGAGCTCTACACCGAGCCCTATGCCGCCGCCTGGGGCCATGCGACGCAGGCCGAGCAGCTCGAGCGCTACCGCGCCGCGGCCCAGGCCGCGCTCGACGCCGGCCTGGGCATCAATGCCGGCCATGACCTGAATCGCGACAACCTGGCCGATTTCCTGCGCGGGGTGCCGGGTGTGGCCGAGGTCTCGATCGGACATGCGCTGATCGCCGATGCGCTCGAGCTCGGCTACGGCGCCACCGTGCGGGCCTATCTGGACTGCATCCTGGCCGCGCGCGCCTGAACCCAGCGGCCCGGACCATGATCTACGGCATCGGCACCGACATCTGCGACGTGCGCCGCATCCGCGAGAGCCTCTCGCGCCACGGCGACCGCTTTGCCGAGAAGATCCTCAGCGAGGCCGAACTGGCCAGCTGGCGCTCACGCAGCGAGCGCTGGCCCGAGCGCGGCGTGCGCTACCTCGCGACCAGGTTTTCGGCCAAGGAAGCCTTCAGCAAGGCGATCGGCCTGGGGATGCGCATGCCGATGACCTGGCGCGATTGCGAGATCGCCAAGCTGCCCAGCGGCCAGCCCGTGATCCGGCTGCACCGCGGCCTGAAGGACTGGTTCGAGGGCCAGGGCCTGAGCGCCCATGTCAGCGTCACCGACGAAACCGATTACGCCGCCAGTTTCGTGGTGGTCGAGCGCACCGGCGGCGCAACCCTGCCATCAGGAAAGATATGACCCCCCACTCCCCGCTGATCATCGACATCGCCGGCACCCAGCTCACTAAGGCCGACAAGCAGCGCCTGGCGCACCCGCTGGTCGGTGGCGTGATCCTGTTCGCCCGCAACTGGGAGAACCGCGCGCAGCTGAGCAAGCTCTGCCGCAAGATCAGGAAGGTCCGGTCCGACCTGCTGATCTGCGTCGATCACGAGGGCGGGCGGGTGCAGCGCTTTCGCCGTGACGGCTTTACCCATCTGCCGCCGATGCGCGCCTTCGGCCATATCTGGCTCGAGGGCGACGGCTCGGCCACCGGTGCCGCCGCGCTGGCAGCCTGCAACGCCGCGACCGCGGCCGGCTATGTGCTGGCGTCCGAGCTGCGCGCCTGCGGGGTCGATTTCAGCTTTGCCCCGGTGCTCGACCTCGACCATGGCGGCAGCAGCGTGATCGGCGACCGCGCCTTCGCGCGCGACCCGCGCATGGTGACCCTGCTGGCGCAGGCGCTGATGCATGGCCTGCGCCAGGCCGGCATGGCCAACTGCGGCAAGCATTTCCCCGGCCACGGCTGGGCCACGGCCGATTCGCATGTCGACATGCCGGTCGACGAACGGGTGCTCGAGGCCATTCTGGCCGATGACGCCGCCCCTTACGGCTGGCTCAACGCCAGCTTGAGCAGCGTGATGCCGGCCCATGTGATCTATCCGCAGGTCGATGCGCGCCCGGCCGGCTTCTCCAGCCTCTGGCTCGGCGAGGTGCTGCGCCGCCGCCTGGGCTTCACGGGCGCGGTGTTCAGCGACGACCTGTCGATGAAGGGGGCGCGCCAGCTCGGGGGCCGCGAGCTCAGCTACACCGAGGCCGCGATCACCGCGCTCGAGGCTGGCTGCGACCTGGTGCTGCTGTGCAACCAGTCACTGCTCGAGGACGGCGCGCCGATCGACGAATTCCTCGCCGGCATGAGCGAGGCGCTGCTCAAGGGCCGCTGGACCGCACGCGAGGCCAGCGAACTGCGCCGGCAAGACCTGCTGCCCAGGGCCAAGGCGCTCAAATGGGATCAGCTGATGGTCGAGCCGCATTACATGCACGCGCTGTCCTTGCTGCCTTGAGTTGAAGGTCTGTTGCTAGAGCAGCGGCCTCAATTGCCGAATGGCCCGTTGCACCACTGCCGCTCGCAGGGAAGGCCGTCGTTGTCGCCGTCCATCTCCACGGTGGGGCAGTGTTGCAGAAAGAACTTCGCTTCGGCGCAAGACGTCATTTGTGAACAATACTGGCGCCCGTCGCAGCGGTAACCAGGCGCTACCGGCAGCGGAGCTGATGCATTTCGCGCCGCCGGCTGCAGCAAGGTTGGCGGTTGCGCTGCCAAGTCATCATTTGACCAGGTCGCAGCATGAAGCGAGTAACGCTGAAAGGTCCAGCCAGCCAGCACGATGCCGGACAGCAGAAGCAGTACCGGCAGGCGGCGGCGCCCGTTGCGCTGCCGTTGCTGACGATCGATTGACCGCAAGCCACGGCCTGATTCAGCGTGGCTGGACAGCCTTATCTGCCTGGCGCGCTTTTTTCCGTCCGGGTGGGTTTCGACCTCGAAGCTGACGCGCAGGCCGATGGCCGGCCGCTGTGCCATGCGCGGAAAAGCCGAGATATGCGCGAACAATGCTTCGCCTCCGGCGCTTGGCGTGATGAAGCCAAAACCGCGTGCATCATTCCACTGCGACAGCACGCCTTCGAAACGCATCTGCATCAACTCTTCTCTCTTTGGACAGTGTCGCATGAGGGAGTCTGGCTGCCAAGCCACGTGCTGAGGTCGGGCATCGGTTCGTCAGGCCTGGCCGCCAGATGACATTCTGGCGCTGCCGTCCCGAGCCCGGGCGCTTACTTCAGCGCCTTGACGCGCGTCAGCTCCGTGCGCAGCAGCTTGACCATGGCCGGGTCGTAGGTCTGCAGCACGCGATCGACCACGCCCTGGGTCGCCTGGCGCATGCGGGCCAGCTCCGCTGCCGGCACGGGCGTGAACTGCATGCCACCGGCGGTCAGCTCGTCGACGGCCCGCTTGGCCTGGGCCCGGCTGACCTGGCGCTCGTAATCCCTGGCCTCGATGGCGGCCGTCTGCAGGATCTTCTGCTCGTCGCTCGAGAGCTTGTCCCAGAACTTCTTGCTGACCAGGACGGCGATCACGCCATAGGCATGGCTGGTCGAGCTCAGGTATTTCTGGGTCTCGTTCAGCTTGGCCGAGCGCGTGATCAGGTAGGGGTTTTCCTGCGCGTCGAGCGCCTTGCTTTCGAGCGCGCCGTAGAGTTCGGCGAACGACATCGGCACCGGATTGGTCTTGAGCGCCTTGAAGGTCTCGATGAAGACCGGATTCTGCTGCACGCGGATCTTCAGGCCTTCCAGGTCCTCCAGGCGCTTGATCGGGCGCTTGCTGTTCGTGACATGGCGAAAGCCGTTCTCCCAGAAAGCCAGGCCGATCAGGCCCTTTTCCGGCAGCTTGGCCAGCAGCGCCTGCCCGAACGGACCGTCGAGCAGGGCATCGGCCTGCTCCGGCGTGTCGACCAGGAAGGGCAGGTCGAGCAGCGCGAAATCCTTCACCATGCCGGCGATCGGCGGCGTGCCCGGAGCGAACATTTCCTGTACGCCACCGGCCAGCGCCGACAGCTGCTGCATCTCGTTGCCGAGCTGCAGCGCCGGGAATTCGCGCACCTTGAGCTTGCCGCCGCTCCTGGCCGCGACCAGGTCGGAGAACTTCTTGACGCCGAAGCTGATCGGATGGTCCGCGTTGACCGGGTGGCCGATGCGGATCGTGCGTTCCTCTATCGTCTGGGCATTCGCTGCCGAACCCAGCAGCAGGGCGGCGGCGACTGTGGCCACTTGCGACAGTTTGATCAGATTCATTTGGACTCCTCGGGCATTCTTATGTGGGATAGCGCAGCCGGTCAGGGGGATGACCTGCATCTGTTGCCACTGGAACAGCATTCCGTGGCAGATGCATCATAAGCAAGGAAACGGTTCTTTCCAGGGCGCTAGGGTATGTCCTGATAGGAGTGGCATTTAGACGGGTCATGCCTGACCCTGGTCATCCCGGACCAGCCCATGCATACAACTTGGAACCATTGGATGCACACTGAAACATTTTCGGGCTGCGATGCGCCGGACAATCCTCATACAGTATCCGGACTCCAAGAGTCCACGCATTTCAGTATAGGTATCCTGACCATGAAGATCATCGCCCGGCTGGCAAAGCCCCTGACCGCTCTCTTGTTGCTGCCCGCCATCATGGCCTGTGCCCCCATGTCCCACCGGCAGCAGAACGCAGCGGTCGGTGCCGGGGTCGGTGCCGTGGCTGGATCGATCCTGACCGGCGGCAGCACCCTGGGCACCCTTGGTGGGGCGGCCATCGGCGGCGTCATCGGCAATGGCACCGACGGCCGCTCCAGGCGTCGGTAAAGGATGTCCAGGCATTCCTGCGTCGCGCAGTTTGCCTGACTGCGGCAGGCATCGAGCTTCAGAAAAAAGTCCCGCTTCCAGGGCGGAAGGCGGGACTATGACGTGATTTCCCTGGCAAGCCAGGGCGGGCTTCAGGCTACCGCGTCAGCACTCTGGCGCTGCAGCATCGCCAGCGTGCTGGCAATGGTCGCGCGCAGTTCGCGGCGGTCGCAGATGAAGTCGACCGCGCCCTTGGTCTGCAGGAACTCGGCGCGCTGGAAGCCTTCGGGCAGCTTGACGCGCACGGTGCTCTCGATCACGCGCGGGCCGGCGAAGCCGATCAGCGCCTTGGGTTCGGCGATCACGACATCGCCCACGAAGGCGAAGCCGGCCGAGACGCCACCCATGGTCGGGTCGGTCAGCACGCTGATGTAGGGCAGGCCCTTCTTGGCCAGCCGGGTCAGCGCGGCGTTGGTCTTGGCCATCTGCATCAGCGACAGCAGGCCTTCCTGCATGCGCGCGCCGCCGGTGGCGGTGAAGCAGAGGAAGGGCACCTTCTGCTCGATCGCGGTCTCGACGCCGCGCACGAAGCGCTCGCCGACCACCGAGCCCATCGAGCCGCCCATGAAGTCGAATTCGAAGCAGGCCACCACGACCGGGATCGTATGGATGGCGCCACCCTGGACGATCAGCGCATCGGTCTCGCCAGTCGCTTCCAGTGCTTCTTTGAGACGCTCGGGGTATTTGCGACTGTCCTTGAACTTGAGCGAGTCGACCGGGATGACTTCCTGGCCGATCTCGTAGCGTCCCTCGGCGTCGAGGAAGGCGTTCAGGCGCTCGCGCGCGCCGATCCGGTGGTGGTGCGAGCAGTGCGGGCAGACGTTCTGGTTCTTTTCCAGGTCGGTCTTGTAGAGCACGGCGTCGCAGCTCGGGCATTTGGTCCACAGGCCCTCGGGCATGCTGCGGCGCTCGCTCGGGTCGGTGCGGGAAATCTTCGGGGGGAGCAGTTTTTCCAGCCAGGACATGGATTCTCCTTGCTTGATGGCGGTTGAGGGCCCGGTCGCTGGATGGCAGCCGGGCTCGCGAATGGCCGTAATTATGCGCGCAAGCTGTCGAGTGCCTGACGGATGCCGCCCAGGAACTCGGCGGCCACGGCGGCGACGCGCTCGCGCGGCTCGTTCTCGATCAGCTGGATCAGCTTGGTGCCGATCACGACCGCGTCGGCGCTGCGGCCGACCGCGCAGGCGGTGGCGGCGTCGCGGATGCCAAAGCCGACGCCGACCGGGGTGTTCACATGCTGGCGGATGCGTGGCAGCATGGCTTCGACCGCATCGGTGTCGAGATGGCCGGCACCGGTCACGCCCTTGAGCGAGACATAGTAGACATAGCCGCTGGCGATGCGGCCGACCTGCGCCATGCGCTCGTCGGTCGAGGTCGGCGCCAGCAGGAAGATCAGGTCCAGTCCATGGGATTTCAGCGTGGCGGCGAATTCCTCGCATTCCTCGGGCGGGTAGTCGACGATCAGCATGCCGTCCACTCCAGCGGCCGCCGCGTCGCGCGCGAAGCTGTGCTGGCCATGCTTGATCTCGTAGCGCTCGACCGGGTTCGCATAGCCCATCAGCACGACCGGGGTCGTGGCATCCTGCTGGCGGAATTCATGCACCATGGCCAGCACCTGGCTCATGCCGATGCCAAAGCCCAGCGCCTTCTCGCCGGCCTTCTGGATCACCGGGCCGTCGGCCATCGGGTCCGAGAACGGCACGCCGAGCTCGATCACGTCGCAGCCGGCCTTGACCATGGCATGCAGCAGTTCGGGCGTGATGTCGGCGTAGGGGAAGCCGGCGGTGACATAGGGGATCAGCGCCTTGCGGCCCTGGGCCTGCAGCTGCTTGAAAGTGGTTTCGATGCGGCTCATTTCGGGTTCCTCAGGCGCGCGGGCTCAGGGTGACGGGCTCGTATTCGCCCTTGACGGTCTGGCCGCGGCAGCTCGGGCGGCAGTAGAAATCGGCATTGGACAGGTCGGCGACGGTGCCGATGTCCTTGTCGCCGCGGCCCGACAGGTTGACCAGGATGGTCTGGTCGCTGCGCATGGTCTTGGCCAGCTTCATCGCGTAGGCCAGCGCATGGCTGGATTCGAGTGCGGGGATGATGCCTTCGGTGCGGCACAGGTAATGGAAGGCGTCGAGCGCCTCCTGGTCGGTGATGCCGACATACTCGGCGCGGCCGATGTCCTTCAGGTAGGCATGCTCGGGACCGACGCCGGGGTAGTCCAGGCCGGCGCTGACGCTGTGGGTCTCGGTGATCTGGCCATCCTCGTTCTGCAGGATGTAGGTGCGGTTGCCGTGCAGCACGCCGGGCTGGCCCAGTTGCAGCGAGGCCGAATGCTTGCCGCTCTCCAGGCCCTCGCCAGCGGCCTCGACGCCGATCAGGCGGGTCTTGTCGTGCGAAATGTAGGGGTGGAAGATGCCCATCGCGTTGCTGCCGCCGCCGACGCAGGCCACGACGACATCGGGTTGCAGTTCGGCGCCGTTGCCCGGCAGGCGCAGCTCGCCCAGCATCTCGGGCATCTGGGTCAGGCATTCCTCGCCGATCACGCTCTGGAAGTCGCGCACCATCATCGGATAGGGATGCGGGCCCGCCACGGTGCCGATGATGTAGAAGGTGTTCTCGACATGGGTGACCCAGTCGCGCATCGCCTCGTTCAAGGCGTCCTTCAGCGTCTTGCTGCCGGATTCGACCGGCACCACGGTGGCGCCGAGCAGCTTCATGCGGTAGACGTTGGGGCTCTGGCGCTTGACGTCCTCGGCACCCATGTAGACCACGCACTCGAGGCCGTAGCGCGCGCAGATGGTCGCGGTCGCCACGCCATGCTGGCCGGCGCCGGTCTCGGCGATCACGCGCGGCTTGCCCATGCGCTTGGCGAGCATGGCCTGGCCGATCACGTTGTTGATCTTGTGCGCGCCGGTATGGTTCAGGTCCTCGCGCTTGAGGAAGATCTGCGCGCCGCCCATCTCGCGGCTGGTGCGGGCGGCGTGGTAGATCGGCGACGGGCGACCGACGAAATGCTTGAGCTCGTAATGGAATTCGGCCAGGAAGGCCGGATCATGCTGGTACCGGGCGTAGGCGTCCTTGAGTTCCTGGATCGCGTGCGTCAGCGTCTCGCTGATGAAGCTGCCGCCGTAGGGACCAAAATGGCCCTTCACATCGGGTTGGTGGTAGTCAAACATGGCTGGTGTTTCCGATCTGGTGCGGGCGACGCCTGAGGCGCGCCCTGGGGTCCGGGAATTGGGAGGGCTGCCAGTCCCCCTGGGTTGCAGGCAGCGGGTCTCAGGTCGCGTCGGCCTGGCGCACGGCAGCGACGAAGCGGTCGATCAGCTCGGGGCTCTTGATGCCCTTGGCGGACTCCACGCCCGAGCTCACGTCAACCGCCCAGGGGCGCACGAGCCGGATGCCATCGATCACATTTGCAGGTGTGAGTCCACCAGACAAAACGAGGCGAGCGCTGGCGTTTAGTTGCGGGTGTGACCAATTGAAGGCTGTCCAGTCAAAAGCGACGCCGCCGCCGCCGTAGCCCTGCACATGGGCGTCCAGCAACACGGCCTGGGCATCGGCGTAATCCTGGGCATATTCTAGGAGATCGAAGCTGCGTGCGCCATCACCGACCGGCACCCGGGCGGCGCGCAGGAAGGGCCGGGCGTTAGCCCGGCATTGCTCGGGCGTCTCGTCGCCGTGGAACTGCAGCAGCGCGTTGGGCACTGCCTGCAGTCCGGCCGCGATCTCGGCCGCGCTGGCGTTGACGAACAGCAGCACCGGGGTCACGAACGGCGGCAGCAGCCGGGCGAGTTCGCCGGCGCGTGCCGGCGTGACGGCGCGCGGGCTGTTGGCGTAGAGCACGAAGCCGATCGCATCGGCGCCGGCCTGCACCGCATGCAGCAGATCGGCCTCGCGCGTCAGGCCACAGATCTTGATTCTGGTACGTTTCATCATCCGGGCAGCCAGTCGAAGCCGGCCACGTTGTCGGGCAGGCCCCAGTGCGGCTCATAGCGTGGGCCGAGAAAATAGAGTCCGTCGGGCGAGAAGGTCGGGGCCGCGATCTCGCGGCTGCGCGCGTCGCGCACCTCGGCCATCCATGCGGGCGCTCGCAGTCCCTGGCCGACCGCCAGCAGGCAGCCCATGATGTTGCGGATCATGTGGTGCAGGAAGGCGCTGGCCTCGAACTCGAAGCGCCAGTAGGCGCCGTGGCGGCTGATGTCGATCCGGCGCAGGTCCTTGACCGGCGACAGCGCCTGGCATTGCGCGGCGCGAAAGCTGCTGAAGTCATGCTGGCCCAGCAAGTGCTGCGCGGCTTCCTCCATCGCGCCCTGGTCGAGCGGGCGGAACACCCAGCCCACGCGTCCGCTATCCAGGCTGGGCCGGATCGGCGACTCGAGCAGCACATAGGCATAGCGCCGCGCAATCGCGCTGGCGCGGCAGTGGAAGGAGGCCGGCACTTGATGCGCCCATTGCACCGCGATGTCGTCGGGCAGGTAGCGGTTGCTGCCGCGCACCCAGGAGTTCATGACGCGCTCGACCTCGGTGTCGAAATGCACCACCTGCATCAGGCCGTGCACGCCCGCATCGGTGCGTCCGGCGCACAGGGTCGAGACCGGCCGGTCGGCAAATTGCGCCAGCGCCTTTTCGAGCTGGTCCTGCACGGTCCGGCCGCTGGGCTGGCTTTGCCAGCCCTGGTAGGCGCTGCCGAGATAGCTGATACCGAGTGCAATCCGCAAAATGGGTCTTTTCTCAGAAAGGGCTGTGGCCCAGGCGCAGTGGCCGCGCAACAGTGCGCGGCTGGCGCTGCGACTGGGGCCAGGTTCCGGCCTTGGCCGGATTGTTGTTGGCGCTCAAGGTCGCCAGCCGGTCTGCAGGGCAGGGGCCGGCGACCTGTTTCACGTCAGGCCGCCAGCAGGATGCGCAGCATGCGGCGCAGCGGCTCGGCCGCACCCCAGAGCAGCTGGTCGCCGATCACGAAGGCCGACAGGTACTCGGGGCCCATGTTGAGCTTGCGCACGCGGCCGACGCCGACTTCGAGTCCGCCGGTGATGGCGGCCGGGGTCAGTTCCTTGACGGTGATCGCGCGCTCGTTCTCGACGAACTTGACCCAGGGGTTGCCGCCCTTGATGATGGCCTCGATCTCGGCCAGCGGCAGGTCCTTTTTCAACTTCAAGGTCAGCGCCAGGCTGTGGCAGCGCATCGCGCCGATGCGCACGCACAGGCCGTCGACCGGAATGGTGGCTTCGGTGCCGAGGATCTTGTTGACCTCGGCCTGGCCCTTCCATTCTTCCTTGGACTGGCCGTTGGGCAGCTGCACGTCGATCCAGGGGATCAGGCCGCCGGCCAGCGGGGCGCCGAAGAATTCGGTCGGCACGTCCTCGCGGATGGTCTTGGCGACCTTGCGGTCGATCTCGAGGATGGCCGAGGCCGGGGTCGCCAGCTCGTCGGCCACTGCCGCGTGCACCACGCCCATGCCCTTGAGCAGTTCGCGCATGTGGTTGGCACCGCCGCCCGAGGCCGCCTGGTAGGTCATCGAGCTGACCCATTCGACCAGACCGGCCTTGAACAGGCCGCCCAGGCCCATCAGCAGGATCGAGTTGGTGCAGTTGCCGCCGATCCAGTTCTTGCCGCCATTGGCCAGCGACTGCTTGATCAGCTCGTCGTTGACCGGATCCAGCACGATCACGGCGTCGGACTCCATGCGCAGCGACGAAGCCGCGTCAATCCAGTGGCCCTGCCAGCCGGCAGCGCGCAGCTGGGGGAACACTTCCTTGGTGTAGTCGCCGCCCTGGCAGGTGATCACGATGTCGCACTGGCTCAGCGCCGCGATGTCGTTGGCATCCTGCAGCTGGGTGTGCTGCTTGGCCTGCGCCGGGGCCTTGCCGCCGGCGTTCGAGGTCGAGAAGAAGATCGGTTCGATATGGTCGAAGTCGCCCTCGGCCACCATGCGGTCCATCAGGACCGAACCCACCATGCCGCGCCAGCCCACGAGGCCGACCAGATTGCCCACTTTGCTCATCGCAAACCCTTTCAAGTTTCAAAAGATGGGGCGGGAAGCCCCGTTTGGTTTTGCCCGGCTCGTCTGGCCGGGTGGGGGCGCGACGAACCGGAGCTGTATCAGCCCTTAATGGTGGTCTTGGTGATGGCAGCCACCACCGCGTCGCCCATTTCGCGCGTGCTCACCCGCTTCGTGCCTTCCGACCAGATGTCGGCCGTGCGGTAGCCCGCGGCGAGCACGTCCTTGACCGCCGCTTCGATTCGATCGGCGGCTTCGGCTTGGTTGAGGGAAAAACGCAACATCATGGCAGCAGACAGGATTGTAGCCAAGGGGTTGGCAATGCCCTGGCCGGCGATGTCGGGCGCACTGCCGTGACTCGGTTCATACAGGCCCTGGCCCTTGGCGTTCAGGCTGGCCGAGGGCAGCATGCCGATCGAGCCGGTCAGCATCGAGGCCTCGTCGCTCAGGATGTCGCCGAACATGTTGCCGGTGAACAGCACGTCGAACTTCTTGGGCGCCTTGACCAGCTGCATCGCGGCGTTGTCGACATACATGTGCTCGAGCTCGACGTCCGGGTATTCCTTGGCCACCTCGGTCACGACATCTTTCCAGAACTGGAAGGTCTCGAGCACGTTGGCCTTGTCGACGCTGGTGACCTTCTTGCTGCGCTTGCGTGCGGCCTGGAAGGCGACATGGGCGATGCGCTCGATCTCGGGGCGCGAGTAGCGCATGGTGTCGAAGGCTTCCTCGGCACCCGGGAAATGGCCGTCGGTCGCGATGCGGCGTCCGCGCGGCTGGCCGAAGTAGATGTCGCCGGTCAGCTCGCGGATGATCAGGATGTCGAGGCCCGCGATCAGCTCGGGTTTCAGGCTGGAGGCATCGACCAGCTGCTCGTAGCAGATGGCGGGGCGGAAGTTGGCGAACAGACCGAGCTGCTTGCGCAGGCCCAGGATGGCCTGCTCGGGGCGCAGCGGGCGGTCCAGCTTGTCGTATTTCCAGTCGCCGACGGCGCCGAACAGGATCGCGTCGGATTCCTGAGCCAGCTTCAGCGTGGACTCGGGCAGCGGGTGACCATGCACCTCGTAGGCGGCGCCGCCGACCAGGGCCTGCTCCATCTGGAGGTCGAGGCCGAGGGTGTTCAGGACCTTGACCGCTTCAGCGACGATTTCGGTGCCGATGCCGTCACCGGGAAGAACTGCGATTTTCATGAGATTTCCGTGTCGGGGCAGCCGCTTGCCGCGGCTGCTGGTCTAGGTAGGCCGGGCTCAGCCCTGCATGGTGTGGGCCAGCCAGGGCTTGGCCTGCAGGCGCGCGGCCTCGAAGGCCTTGATCTTGTCGGCGTGACGCAGCGTCAGGCCGATGTCGTCGAAGCCGTTGAGCAGGCAGTACTTGCGGAACGCCTGCACCTCGAAGGCGATCTCGCTGCCGTCGGGCTTGACGATGGCCTGGCGCTCGAGGTCGATCGTCAGCTGGTAGCCCGGGTTGGCCGCGACCTCGTCGAACAACTGCGCCACGGTGGCATCCGGCAGCACGATGGGCAGCAGGCCGTTCTTGAAGCAGTTGTTGAAGAAGATGTCGGCGAAGCTCGGCGCGATGACGGCGCGAAAGCCGTACTGGTCGATCGCCCAGGGCGCATGCTCGCGCGAGGAACCGCAGCCGAAGTTCTTGCGCGCCAGCAGCACCGAGGCGCCGGCGTAGCGCGGCTGGTTCAGCACGAAGTCCGGGTTCGGCTGCCGGCTGGCCGGGTCCTGGCCGGGGTAGCCCGCGTCCAGGTAGCGCCATTCGTCGAACAGGTTCGGGCCGAAGCCGGTCTTGCGGATCGACTTGAGGAACTGCTTGGGGATGATCGCGTCGGTGTCGACGTTCTCGCGGTCCATCGGGGCGACGAGCCCCTTGAGAAGGGTGAATTTTTTCATGGGGAATCCCGCTTACTGGGCGGCCTTCTGGATCACGGAGCCGGCCTGGCCGATGTCCTGGCCGATGCCGCGCACGGTATTGCAGCCGCCCAGGGCCAGCAGGCCGGACAGGGCGATCAGGGCAGTGAACAAGCGCATCTCGGTCTCCTTGGGGCTCAGGCGAATGTGCGGATGTCGACGAAATGGCCTTCGATCGCGGCGGCGGCGGCCATCGCGGGGCTGACCAGGTGGGTGCGGCCACCCGCGCCCTGCCGGCCTTCGAAGTTGCGGTTGCTGGTCGAGGCACAGCGCTCGCCCGGCTCGAGCCGGTCGGCGTTCATCGCCAGGCACATCGAGCAGCCCGGCTCGCGCCACTCAAACCCGGCGGCCTTGAAGATCTGGTCCAGGCCTTCGGCCTCGGCCTGCGCCTTGACCAGGCCCGAGCCCGGCACCACCAGCGCCTGCTTGACGTTGGCAGCGACCTGGCGGCCGAGCTTTTGCACCAGGGCAGCGGCCTCGCGCATGTCCTCGATCCGGCTGTTGGTGCAGGAACCGATGAAGACCTTGTCGACCGGGATCTGGGCCAGCGGCGTACCCGCCTGCAGACCCATGTAGCTCAGCGCGCGCTCGATCGCGCCGCGCTTGTTCGGGTCCTGCTCGTCGGCCGGATTCGGCACCACGGCAGTGATCGGCAGCACCATTTCGGGCGAGGTGCCCCAGGTGAGCTGCGGCTCGATCTGCGCCGCGTCGAGCTCGACCACGGTGTCGAACTGGGCGTCGGCGTCGGAGTGCAGCGTCTGCCAGTAGGCGACGGCGGCTTCCCATTCGGCGCCGGTCGGTGCCAGCGGACGGCCCTTGACGTAGGCTATTGTCTTGTCGTCGACCGCGACCAGGCCGGCGCGCGCGCCGGCTTCGATCGCCATGTTGCAGACCGTCATGCGGCCTTCCATCGACAGGGCGCGGATCGCGCTGCCGCCGAACTCGATCGTGTAGCCGGTGCCGCCGGCGGTGCCGATGCGGCCGATGATGGCCAGCACGATGTCCTTGGCGCCGACGCCCGGGGCGCAGTCGCCATCGACCTTGACCAGCATGTTCCTGGCCTTCTTGGCCAGCAGGGTCTGGGTCGCCATCACATGCTCGACCTCGGAGGTGCCGATGCCATGCGCCAGCGCGCCGAAGGCGCCGTGGGTCGAGGTGTGCGAGTCGCCGCAGACCACGGTCATGCCGGGCAGGGTGGCACCGTTCTCGGGGCCGACCACATGCACGATGCCCTGACGCTGCGACATGAAGGGGAAGAAGGCTGCCGAGCCGAATTCCGCGATGTTGCTGTTCAGCGTGGTGATCTGTTCCTTGCTGATCGGGTCGGCGATGCCGTCATAGCCGAGCTCCCAGCCGGTGGTCGGCGTGTTGTGGTCGGCGGTGGCCACGACCGAGCTGACGCGCCAGAGCTTGCGCCCGGTCTCGCGCAGGCCCTCGAAGGCCTGCGGGCTCGTCACTTCATGAACCAGGTGGCGGTCGATGTACAGCACCGCGGTGCCGTCTTCCTCGACGTGGACGACATGCTCGTCCCAGATCTTGTCGTAAAGGGTGCGTCCCATGCGTGAATCTCTCGTGACTCGTTGTGGCCAAACTTCAGATTTTAGGCCCAGTGGCCGGATCGGAACAAAAAAGCCCGCACAGGGCGGGCTTTTGATCGCGGATGCGTTCAGGCAGGACAGCGCATCAGCGCTGTGCCAGCGGCGGCACGTCGCGCTTGACGGAGCCGGTGAACAGCTGGCGCGGACGGCCGATCTTGTACTCGGGGTCGCTGATCATCTCGTTGAGCTGGGCGATCCAGCCGACGGTGCGGGCCAGCGCGAAGATGCCGGTGAACAGGTTGACCGGGATGCCGATCGCGCGCTGCACGATGCCGGAGTAGAAGTCGACGTTCGGGTAGAGCTTGCGCTGCACGAAGTAGTCGTCTTCCAGCGCGATCTTCTCGAGTTCCTTGGCCAGCTTGAACAGCGGGTCGTTCTCGAGGCCCAGTTCGGCCAGCACTTCGTTGCAGGTTTCCTGCATCAGCTTGGCGCGCGGGTCGTAGTTCTTGTAGACGCGGTGACCGAAGCCCATCAGCTTGACGCCGGAGTTCTTGTCCTTGACCTTCTCCATGAACTCGCCGACCTTGGAGACGCCACCGCTGGCCTGGATCTCCTCGAGCATGTTCAGGCAGGCTTCGTTGGCGCCGCCGTGAGCCGGACCCCACAGGCAGGCCACGCCAGCCGCGATGGCGGCGAACGGGTTGGTGCCCGACGAACCGCACAGGCGCACGGTCGAGGTGGAGGCGTTCTGTTCGTGGTCGGCGTGCAGCGTGAAGATGCGGTCGACGGCGCGCTCGATCACGGGGTTGACCACGTAATCCTCGCACGGGTTGGCGAACATCATGCGCAGGAAGTTACCGGCGTAGGACAGGTCGTTGCGCGGGTAGACGAAGGGCTGGCCGATGCCGTACTTGTAGGCCATCGCGACCAGGGTCGGCATCTTGGCGATCAGGCGGATCGCGGCGATCTGGCGATGCTCCGGATTGTTGATGTCGGTGCTGTCGTGGTAGAAGGCCGACATCGCGCCGACCAGGCCGGTCAGCACAGCCATCGGGTGCGCGTCGCGGCGGAAGCCCTTCAGGAAGCTCTGCATCTGCTCGTGCACCATCGTGTGGTTGATCACAAGCTTGTGGAAGTCCTTGCGCTCGCCTTCGTTGGGCAGGTTGCCGTTGAGCAGCAGGTAGCAGGTGTCGAGGTAGTCGCAGTTGGTTGCGAGCTGCTCGATCGGGTAGCCGCGATACAGCAGTTCGCCCTTGTCACCGTCGATATAGGTGATGGCCGACTGGCAGGAAGCGGTCGACAGGAAGCCCGGGTCATAGGTGAACATGCCGGTCTGTGCGTACAGCTTGCGGATGTCGATCACGTCCGGACCGATGTTGCCGGCATAGACCGGGAGATCGACGCTGGGCGCGCCGTTGCTGAACGACAAGGTGGCTTTGTTGTCAACGAGTTTCATAGCTTCTCCTAGGGGCACTGTTGTGGGTGGGGCTCTGCGTTCAATGCCGGATGCGCATGACACCCAGCAGTTCGACGACTTCGTCACAGGCAAGTTCGTCCTGTGGCTCTTTGCGCTGCAGCAACAGATCGAGCAGGTCGTTATCCGACAGGTCCATCAGTGCAGTCATCGCACGAGCCTGACGCACCGTGATGCAAGATTCGTGCTCAGCGAAGAAACGTTCGATGAACAGGTCGTTCTCGAGCAGTCCGCGCCGGCAGCGCCAGCGCAGTTTGCTCAGAGCACGTTCGTCTAGCAGGTCGGTGTCGTTCATGGTTCGTGCGTGGTTGAGGCGTCAGATGGCGCGGCGGATCATGAGTTCCTTGATCTTGCCGATGGCCTTGGTCGGGTTCAGGCTCTTGGGGCAGACGTCGACACAGTTCATGATCGTGTGGCAGCGGAACAGACGATACGGGTCCTCGAGGTTGTCGAGGCG
>JAPLPQ010000003.1 GCA_026400105.1 Burkholderiales bacterium | reverse complement strand
GTGATGCCGAAGCGCTGAATCAGCGTGTCGTTTCGCCAGCGATAGCGCGGGTCCACCTGCACGCCCGCGTACTCGACCGTCTCGCCCTTGGCCATGCGCTTCATGCGGTCGATCACGGCAGACGCCGAGGCGTTGACCTCGCGGAAGGTCCAGTGCGGCGCAAACTCGCGCCCGAGCACGCGCAGCTCGTCGTAGAAGCGCGGCACGTTCGGCACCGCCTGCGCCAGGAAGGAAGCCCCGATGAACACCGCCAGATCGCGCGAGCCGTCCGGCGCGCCTTGAGTCCAGCCTCGCATCTGGGCCAGCGTGCGCAGGTCCGCCAGGCGGTCCCAGGCGAGCTGGGCGCCAATGAACGGGCGCAGGTGACCCAGCGCACCGGTATCGATGGCCGTCAGATGGCCCTTGGTGCGCGTCGCCGAGCGCTTCTGGTACTCAGGGTCAGCCGCCCGCTCCGCGCGCTCCTGGCGCAGTTGCTGAAGCTTGGCCCGGGTCAGCGGCAGCAGGGCGTCGGCCAGTTGGTTGAAGTCATAGCGCGCGCCCGATTGATGGACCACGCGCACGATCTCGCCGCTGCGGCTGTTGACGGTCTGATCCAGGCGCAGCACACGCGACGCATCCAAGGCGTTCGGGTCCGCACCCAGGCCCGCCAAGCGCCGGCCAATCTCGTGCTGCACCAGCGACCAGCGCGGCAGCGCGCGCGCCGGCAAGGCACTGTCGAGCACCCACTTGGCCTGCAGCCCACGCCCGGAGAAGATCACGAGCGATGGCTCCGGCAAGCGCTGGGCCTCGCACAGCCTCAGCAGCAGCTCCAGTTGCGCCTCGGCGCTCAGGCCCGCGAACTCGTACAGCTTGTAGGTATCGAGGTCGACGAACAGCAGGCCCACGCGCATGAAGTGCAGCAGGCGCCGGGTCGGCGCCCAGAACTCGGCTTGCGAGATCCAGGTATCGAGCGACTTGTCGCAGGCACCGATGACAAAGCCCATCGACGCGACGGGGTAGCTGCGCTGTTGCTTCGTGGTCCGGCCATCGACCTGCGTGAGCAGCGAGAAGTAGGCGCTCGAGCTGTCCGATCGCAGGTAGTGCGCGGGCTCAATCCAGCTGTCGAAAAGGGGCTGTTGCGGGTAGTTTTTCTTCAATGCGGACATGTGGGTTTCCTCCATGTCCGCCTCGCGCTATACTTGGCGCGTCGGACATTCCGAGCGCCTCGCAACCCCCTGCCGCCAAGCTTAAAGGGTTCGAGGCGTTTCTCTTTTGTGTCGTCTGCCGACCATCGGCAGACCAGCCACTATAGCGCCGAGAACGGTGCTGCCCAGCCCGCAACCGGGCGGATTCGGACGCCAGGGCCGGATTTGAGGGCGAAGACTCCATCAACGCCCCCTGCCCGGGCCGTCCCGTTCCCGGCCACGCTGCGCTTGCCGCTCCTGGCGGTGCGCCCGCTCCGCGGCCTCCAAAGCCTGTTCGATGCGCTTCAGGTACGCGGGAGCGGCCGTAGCGACCTGCCCAGGGCAGTCGTGGGCCAGGACATAGGGCTGGCGCCCGTCGTCGCGGGTGTGCTCGGGCTTCTGGTTCGTGAAGCCCGCCAGCCGCCCGTAACGGTGAGGGTCGGCGCTGCTCAAGTCGCCGCTGTACTGCTCCGCCAGGCCCTGCGCCGCCACGCGCCGCACCTCATCGGACAGCGGCTGGTCCGCCAGCTTGACCCAGGCCTGATAGTGGCCAGGACTGGTCTCGAGGGTCGCGGCCGGGGCGAAGCCTGCGGCCTTCATGCGCTCCAGCGCCTGCGGCTTGAGGTCATCGACCAGCACGAGGCCGTGCTCGCCAGCGGGTCGGATGTACACATCGTGGCCCTGCGCGTTCATGCG
>JAPLPQ010000015.1 GCA_026400105.1 Burkholderiales bacterium | reverse complement strand
GGACGCCGCCAACGAGCGCGCCGCCTACGCGGTGCAGAAGGTCCGCTCCGAGACCGGCCTGGGTGCCTCGGGCGCATCGGGTCACTGATCCGACCGATCCGGCTGAGCGGGCCTGGCCCGCTCCCCGGCAAGAAAACCGGACTCCGAAGGGGTCCGGTTTTTCTTTGTCAGTGCGCGGGGACGAAGAGCGTGCTGTCATACTTCAGGATTGGACTCACCGCCGGCGCGCTCCGATTCGTCTGCCGGTGTCGGCCCGATTGAAAACGCCATGTCACTTCTCCCCAGCCCCGCCACCTACGATGACCTGTCCGAGCGCCACGGCGCGGCGTACAAATGGATTGTGCTGGCGGTCATTGCTCTGGGGACGGTGGCCGGCGTGCTGAGCACGTCGAGCTTCAACGTCGCCGTGCCGGCGATGATGCGGCATTTCGGCATCGGCCAGGAGCAGGTGCAATGGGCGATGACGGGTTTCATGGCGGCGATGGCGGTCGGGATGCTGCCGACCTCCTGGCTGCTGGACCGCATAGGCTTGCGTCGCGTCTTCCTTGCCGGGCAACTCACGCTGATGGCCGCGAGCGTTTTCGGCTTTTTCGCGCCCAGCTTCGCGCTCGTCGTGCTGGCGCGCATTGTCCAGGGGCTGGCAGCGGGCGTGCTGCAGCCGATCGCCATGCTGGCGCTGCTGCGCCTGTTCCCGCGCGAGATCCAGGGCCGGGCGTCGGGACTGCTGACTTTCAGCATTGCGCTGACTCCGGCCATCGCACCTGCGCTCGGCGGCCTGCTGCTCGAGCGCTTCGGCTGGGAAGCGATCTTCCTGCTTGGGTTGCCGTTCGGCTTGCTGGCCGGCGGCGCGGCGCTCTACCTGCTGCCGCTGCCGCGTGAGCTTGTCTCGCGGCGCTTCGACTGGGCCGGCCTGGGCTGGCTGTCGCTGGCGACCGTCGCCATAGTCGAGGGGGTTGCGAGCTTGCAGCACAGCGGTCTGCTGTCGCCCTGGACGCTGGGCCAGCTCGGTCTGGCGCTGGCTGCCGTGCTGCTGTTCTGGCGCCACGCGCGCCGGCTCGATGCCCCGCTGATCCAGCTCAAGCTGTTTGGCGATCGCACCTTCGCGATGGGCAGCCTGGTCTCGTTCTCGTATGGATTCGGACTCTACGCGTCCACCTACCTGGTCCCGGTCTTCCTGCAGAACGTGCTGTCGTACCAGGCCGCTGCGGCCGGCCTGGCGCTGCTGCCTTCGGGCATCGCCCTGGTGCTGACGCTGCCGCTGGCGGGCCGCCTGGTCGACCGCTATCCCCCGAAGCAGGTCACGCTTGCCGGATTGCTGGCCTTCGGCGCCTCGTTCGTCGCCTTCGCGCTCGAAGCGGGCCGCATCAGCTACTCCGAGATCATCGCTGCGACCGTCGTCGGGCGCATCGGGCTCGGGCTGATCCTGCCGGCGCTCAACCTCGCTGCGCTGCGCCATGTCGCTGCGAGCCAGCTCGGTCAGGCGGCCGTCGTCAGCAGCTATGCACGCCAGCTCGGTGGCGTCGTCGGGATCGCGGTGGTCGCGGTCTTCGTGCAGTGGCGCGAGTCGGTGCATGGGACTTCCGCTGCCGGGCTGCAGACGGCGTACTCACAGGGCTTCCTGCTGCTGGCGGCGGTGTTCCTGCTGGCGGTCGTTGCTGCGGCCCGGATGCAAGCCGACCGCGCGCCAGCGCCGCAGCGCAACGACTGAGACCTGATTGGCGCGATTTGCGAGCTGATGTCACCGGCTGGTGCGTGCCGGTGCGCCGGATCGGCTGCCGCCAGCCGCCAGCCGGTTTCAGCCCGCCGACAGTTCCCGCAACTTGATGAAGGCCAGCGCCGTCAGCACCGCGCGGTCCAGCGGATCGGGGGCCTCGCGCACCGGCAGTCCCAGCTGCTCGAGCATCGAGGCATAGCGCAGGTCGATCGCGGCGTCGCCCTGCTGCTGGTAGGGCGGCAGCTGGCGGAACTGCCACTCGTGGTAGAGCGCCGAGACCTCGATCGCCTGCTGCGGCAGCCCGACCCCGATCAGCGGGCGGATCAGTTGTTCGAGCAACGCGAGGTCGAATTCGAGGTAGTAGCCCAGCAGCGGCCGGCTGCCGATGAAGCGCAGCAGCCGTTGCATCGCCTCTTTTGTCTCGAGCCCTTGCGCCAGTTCCTGCTCGCGCAGCCGGTGCGCGCGCAGCGCCTCGGGCGGCACCGGGCGCGTCGGTTTCAGCAGCAGCTCGAGCCGCTCGCTGGCCAGCACCTGCCGGCCGCTGACGCGCAGGGCGCAGACCGACAGGATCTGGTCGCGCGCCAGGTCATGCCCGCTGGTCGCGCAGGCCAGCGAGACCCATTCGTCGGGCGGCGCAGGCTCGAACAGGAAAGCGTAGGCCGGGTCCTTGAGCTGGCGCAGGCGCCACTCGCGCCGAATCGCCTGGGCCCAGCGGCCGGGAATCAGCGGCGGCTCCATCACATCGCGTCCAGGTGGAAGCGCTGGCGCAGCAGCGCCTTGAAGCGCTTGACCGCCGCCAGCGTGTCTTTCAGCAGGTCGCGCTCGAGCGGGCTGAGCTGGGCCGGGTCGATGCGTCCCGTGACCGTGCGTCCGGTATCGATCTCGGCCAGTCCGGCCTTGAGCTTGAGGCCCATGAAGAAGCTCAGGCAATCGGTCAGCTCGGCGCCCATGGTCGCGTCGAGCGCGCCGTCCGCGACCAGCGCCGCGATCCGGCTGGCGGTGCCGGTTTCGGCCAGCTGTCGCGCCAGCGCCAGGCTGCGCACGCCATGCACCAGCGGGAAGATCCCTTCCTTCTTGAGGTCCAGCCCGCTGTCGGCCTCGCCGAGCGAGAACAGCTTGTTCCACCAGCCCTGGCTTTCGCCGAAGGCCGTGATCGCCGAGGCAAAGCGCGCCAGCACCGCCTGGTTGTCGGGCGCTAGCGCCAGCACCGCCTCGCGCGCCTGGCGCAGCAGAGCGGCGTCGCCGCAGACCGCATGCGCATCCATGAAGATCGCCAGCTTCATGAGGCTGTCGGGGTCGGGCAGGATCAGCCATTCGCGCAGCTGGCGCGAGAAATCGGCCAGCGGCGCGCGCCAGTCCGGGTTGCTGACCATGATCCGGCCCGGGCATTCTGGGTAGCCGAAGTCGGCCAGCGCCTGCGAGAAGCGCGCGCAGATCGCGTCGAGGTCGGCCGGGACCGCGTAGCCGTCGCGCAGGATCAGGCCGTTGTCCTGGTCGGTCTTGAGCAGCTGCTCGCCACGCCCCTCGCTGCCCATCACGAACAGGCAGCTGTTGGCCACCAGCTCGGCCGGCGCGACCAGCTGCCAGGCGCGCTCGAACAGCTGGGCGTTGAGCTGCTGCACCAGCCTGGCGATCAAGGCCACCCGCATGCCGCTGCGCTGCATCAGCGCGATCATGCGCGTGATCTGCGCGGCGGCCTGGCTCAGCGCCTCCAGGTCCCGGGCCTGCTCGATCTGGGCGCTGATCAGGTGCGAGTGGTTGGACAGGAAGCTGAACAGGTCGAGCGACTCGAGCACGCCGACGATCCGCTCCGCGTCGAGCACCACCACCCGGTGCGCGCGGTGACTCAGCATCAGCGTCATCGCGTCGCCGATCTGGTCCGAGCGCTGCACCGTCAGCAGCGGGTAGTCGGCCAGGTCGCCGACCGGCAGCCGGTCGAGAGGGCGCCCGTCCAGGATCGCCTGCGCGAGCTTGGCCACGGTGAAGATGCCGAGCCGGGGCGGCTCGCTGCGCGCGTCGCGCACCAGCACATTGTGGGTCCGTTCGGTCTGCAGGATGCGTGCGACCGAGACGATGTCGGTGCCGGCGTCGACCTCGCGCGCGGGCCGCAGATAGGCCTCGTCCACCCGCGCCAGCGTCAGCGCATGGAGCTGATGCTGGTCCTGGCGCTGCGACAGCGCGCTCAGGCGCTGGCCGAGGTCGGAAAACAGCAGCGCGCCAAAGCCCGCGTTGGACGCGATCAGCTCCGTCACCGCCTGCTGCCTGAGCTCGTAGGTCACCACCTCCTCGGCGGCGACGAAGCGGTCGCTGACCTTGCCCGCCAGCAGCGCGCGGCCGTCGAAGCAGTCGTCGGGTCCGTAGGTCGATACCCGTTCCTCGCCGTCCCACTGCACGACATGGCCCTTGATCAGGATGAACAGATGGGTCGGCTGCATGTGCGGCGCCAGCAGCACCTCGCCTGCGGGGTAATAGCCCACATTGACGCTCTGGCGCACCAGCTGGCGCTCCTCGAGCGTCAGGCAGTCGAACGGGGAGGCGGAAAAGTTGAAGGCGTTGGGCATCGGGAATCGGCGCGGCAGTCAGGCTGTTGCCATTTTGCACCCGGACCGGCCTGGCTGGCAGGCCGTGCAGGAAGTCAGTGCCGGGTAAGCGCTGCCGGGCCACAATGGCAATCTGGACATCGACGCTGCGGGTGCGTCCTGATCCCGCATGGAGACCGAGCATGAAGCCAAGACTGGAATCGCAACGCCTGCTGGCGCTGTTCGCGGCCGGCTGCCTGCTGCTCAACTACCCGCTGATCGCGCTCTGGAACCGCGACTTGCTGCTCTGGGGCCTGCCGCTGTTTCCGCTCGCGCTGTTCGCGCTCTGGGGCCTGCTGATCGCGGCGCTGGCCTGGCTCATGGAGCGGCAGCCGGACTGAGTCCGGCGCCCGGGATCACGCACCATGTCGCCGCTGCTGGTCGTCGCTGTCTCGCTGGCCTATCTGCTGACGCTGTTCGCGGTCGCGGCCTACGGCGACCGGCGCGCGGCGGTCGGGCGCTCGGTCATCGCGAGTCCCTGGGTCTATGCGCTGTCGCTGGCGGTCTACTGCAGCGCCTGGACCTATTTCGGCAGCGTGGGCCGGGCCGCCAGCTCGGGCGTCTGGTTCCTGCCGATCTACCTCGGCCCGATGCTGGCGATGGTGCTGGCCTGGCTGGTGCTGCGCAAGATGCTGCGCATCGCCCAGCGCTACCGCATCACCTCGATCGCCGACTTCATCTCGAGCCGCTACGGCAAGAGCCCGCTGCTGGCCGGCCTGGTCACGCTGATCACGGTGGTCGGCATCGTGCCCTACATCGCGCTGCAGCTCAAGGGCGTCTCGGTCGCCTTCGATGTCCTGACTGGATTGCCCCCCGCGCTGGCGCGCGAGCGGGCCTGGTGGCAGGAGAGCACGGTCTACCTCGCGCTGGCGCTGGCGGGCTTCACGATGATGTTCGGCGCCCGCCACCTCGACAGCAGCGAGCGCCACGAGGGCCTGGTGGCGGCGGTCGCCTTCGAGTCGGTGGTCAAGCTGCTGGCCTTCCTGGCGATCGGCATCTACGTCAGCTGGGGCCTGTTCGACGGCGTGGGCGATATCTTCGCGCGTGCGGCGGTCCGGCCCGAGCTCGCCAGCCTGTTCGCGCCGGGCCAGGGCATGGCCTTTGCCCATCCGCAATGGTTCGCGCTGACCTTGCTGGCCATGCTGTCGGTGCTGCTGCTGCCGCGCCAGTTCCAGGTCATGGTGGTCGAGAATGTCGACGAACGCCACCTGCGGCGCGCGGCCTGGGTCTTTCCGCTCTACCTGCTGCTGATCAACCTGTTCGTGCTGCCGATCGCGCTCGGCGGGCTGCTGCATTTCGGTCCCGCCCAGGCCGACCCCGAGACCTTCGTGCTCTCGCTGCCGCTGAGCCAGGGCCAGCCGGCGCTGGCGCTGCTGGCCTTCGTCGGCGGCCTGTCGGCGGCCACCGGCATGGTGATCGTCGAGACCATCGCGGTCTCGACCATGGTCTGCAACGACCTGGTGGTGCCGGTGCTGCTGCGCACGCGCCGCTGGTCCGAGGGCCGCCACGACCTGACCCGCGTGATCCTCCACACGCGCCGGCTCGCGATCCTGGCCGTGATGCTGCTGGGTTACTGCTATTTCCGCCTGGCCGGCGAGGCCTATGCCCTGGTCAGCATCGGCCTGATCAGCTTTGCCGCCGTGGCCCAGTTCGCGCCGGCCATGCTCGGCGGCATGTACTGGCGCGGTGCCACCCGTCACGGCGCGCTGGCCGGCCTGCTGGCGGGCTTCGCGCTCTGGTGCTACACGCTGATGCTGCCCTCGCTGGCCAAGTCGGGCTGGATGGCCGACGGCTTCCTGCGCGCCGGTCCCTGGGGCCTGGACTGGCTGCGGCCCGAGGCGCTG
>JAPLPQ010000073.1 GCA_026400105.1 Burkholderiales bacterium | reverse complement strand
GTCCAGCCTTGCCAGGCGGTCGTGAAGGGGCACTGGTGGCCGCTGGCCTTGAGCTTGGCGGCGGCCAGCGTGACCTCCGGCCAGGTGCGCGGCAGCTTGTCGGTCGGCAGCCCGGCGGCCTTGAAGGCGTCGAGGTTCACCCACATCACCGTGGTCGAACTGTTGAACGGGAACGACATCATCTGACCGTTGGGGGTGGTGTAGTAACCCGCCACCGCCGGCACATAGGCCTTGGGATCGAACCTGTAGCCGGCGTCGCGCATGATCTTCTCGACCGGGACCACCACGCCCTTGGAGGCCATCATGGTCGCGGTGCCGACCTCGAACACCTGCAGGATATGGGGCGCATTGCCGGCGCGGAAGGCGGCGACGGCCGCGGTCATCGACTCGTCGTAGCTGCCCTTGAAGACCGGAACGATCTTGTACTCGCTCTGCTTGCCGTTGAAGTCCTTGGCGATGTCACCGACCCAGTCACCCAGGGCGCCCGACATCGAATGCCACCATTGGATTTCAGTCTGTGCCTGTGCGCTGGGTGCAAAAGCCAGTGCGAATGCCAGCGACAGCGACGCATGCAAAGGTTTGAACGTCATCCGATACTCCTGCTCAAAAATGAATTTGAGGCAGCATAGTCGTCAGATATGTCGGCTTGATGGCAAGTGTTTGCTGTGGCTGACCGGACCTTCGTCAGCCGGCCGCCCCGGTCTTTCGCCTTCTTGCCGGTCGGCGGGCGGCGGGAGGCGCTTCAGCCTGCCGTGCGCTTGTCCTGGCCGCGCAGGAACAGGCGCGCGACCGTCTGTGCCGTGGCCTGGCGCGTGGCGGTGTCGCCCGTGTGCAGCTCGGCCAGCGTGCCGTGCAGCATCTTCTGCGTCAGGCCGCGCGCCAGCGCCTCGAGCACGGCATCGACATCGTCGCCGCGCGCGAGCAGCTTGCGCGCCCGCGCCAGTTCGGCCGCGCGCCATTCGTCGGTCTGCAGCTGCAGGTCGCGGATCAGCTCGACCACGCCGCCGCGCGGATCGCGCTGCCCGACCCAGTGCATGAAGCTCTGCACGCCGGCGTCGATGATGACCTCGGCCTGCGCCACGGCGGCCTGGCGGTTTTCCTTGCCGGTCTGCACCACGGCGGCCAGGTCGTCGACGGTGTAGAGGTAGACATCGGACAGCTGCTGGACCTCGACCTCGATGTCGCGCGGCACCGCGAGGTCGACCATGAAGATCGGCCGGTGGCGGCGTTTCTTCAGCGCGCGCTCGACGGCGCCCAGGCCGATCAGCGGCAGGGTCGATGCGGTGCAGCTGATGACGGCATCGAATTCATGCAGGCGATCGGGCAGGTCGGACAGGCGCAGCACCTCGGCGCCGAAGCGGCTCGCGAGCTTTTCGCCGCGTTCGAGCGTGCGGTTGGCGATCGCCATGCCCTTGGGTGCCTTGGCAGCGAAATGGGTCGCGGCCAGCTCGATCATTTCGCCGGCACCGACGAACAGCACCTTGATGTCCTTCAGGTCCTCGAACAGCTGGCCGGCCAGCCGCACCGCGGCCGCGGTCATGCTGATCGAGTGCGCGCCGATCTCGGTGTGGCTGCGCACCTGCTTGGCGACCGCGAAGCTGCGCTGGAACATCTGGTGCAGCGTGCTGCCGAGCGCGCCGGCCTCGTCGGCGGCGCGCACCGCATGCTTGAGCTGGCCCAGGATCTGGGCCTCGCCCAGCACCATGCTGTCGAGGCCGCTGGCGACGCGAAAGGCGTGGCGCGCCGCCTCGTCGCCCTTGAGCACATAGGCATGGTTCAGCAGTTCCTGCGTGCTCACGCCGCCGGTGCTGGCCAGCCATTGCACGGTCGACTCGAGTTCGAGCTCGTCGGCGGCGCAGTAGATCTCGGTCCGGTTGCAGGTCGACAGCAGCGCGGCCTCGGGCTGGCGCGCCAGCGAGGCCCGGAAGCGCTGCAGCGTTTCCGGCAGCTGGTCGAGCGCGAACGCGAACCGCCCGCGCAAGTCGAGCGGAGCGGTGTGGTGATTGATTCCTAGCGCCCAGACAGCCATATGGGAAGACATTATAAAATTTTCGTCTTTGATTGTTTTTCGATGCCCTTGACCGACAGCTATCCCTCCATCCTGGCGCTCTGGGGCTGGCTCCTGCATCTGGCCAATTTCGCCCTGCCGGCGCTTGGCCTCGCGACCCTGCTGGCACCGGCCGTGGCCGGCTGGCGCGGGCTGACGCCGCAGCGGCTGTGGCGCGCCTGGTGGCCGCTCGCGGGCGCTGGCCTGCTGGTGCTGCTGGCGGGACTGGTCGGCTTCGGCCGCGACGGCCGCATGGCGACCTATGCCGGCCTGGTGCTGGTCGTCGCCAGCCTGGCTTGCTGGCTGCAGACCCGTCTGGCGCCCGGGATCGGGGCGCGCCGCACCCCGTATCCACGCTAGCGGTACTGCCTTGCCGCCGCCCCTGTCCGCTGCCGCCAGGGCTGCGGTAACATCACTTCCCCCCGTACCACGGCGAAATTTGCTCCGGATATGAACGCACCCACCCCGATCCAGCACCTGCTCGACGCCGCCGGCGACACTCCTCGCCTGCGTGAGATTCCCTACAACTACACCTCGTTTTCGGATCGGGAAATCGTCGTTCGTCTGCTCGGCTCCCGCGCCTGGGAGGTGCTGAACCAGTTGCGCCAGGAGCGCCACACCGGCCGCTCGGCCCGCATGCTGTATGAAGTGCTGGGCGACATCTGGGTCGTGCAGCGCAACCCCTACCTGCAGGACGACCTGCTCGACAATCCCAAGCGCCGCCAGGCCCTGGTCGAGGCGATGAACCACCGCCTGGGCGAGGTCGAGAAGCGCCGTCGCCCGCAGGAAGACGGCGAGCGCGACGCGCTGGTCGTCGAGCTGCTGGCCGCGGCCAGCCTGGCCGTGCGCCAGTTCGCGGCCGCCTTCGAGCAGATGGGCGCGCTGCGCCAGCAGGCCGGCAAGGCGCTGCGCCGCCACACGGGCAAGGACAACATCAAGTTCGACGGCCTGAGCCGCGTCAGCCATGTGACCGATGCGACCGACTGGCGGGTCGAATACCCCTTCGTCGTGCTGACCCCCGACACCGAGGTCGAGATGGCCGGACTGGTCAAGGCCTGCATCGAGCTCGGCCTGACCATCGTCCCGCGCGGCGGCGGCACCGGCTACACCGGCGGCGCGATCCCGCTGACCTGGAAGAGCGCGGTCATCAACACCGAAAAGCTGCTCGGCATGAACGAGGTCGAGCTGATCGACCTGCCGGGCGTCAACCACAAGGTGCCGACCCTCTGGACCGAGGCCGGCGTCGTGACCCAGCGCGTCGCCGATGCGGCCGAACGTGCCGGCTTCGTGTTCGCGGTCGATCCGACCAGCGCCGAGGCCAGCTGCGTCGGCGGCAACATCGCGATGAATGCCGGCGGCAAGAAGGCCGTGCTCTGGGGCACCGCGCTCGACAATCTCGCGAGCTGGCGCATGGTCACGCCCGACGCGCAATGGCTCGAGGTGGTGCGGGTCGACCACAACCTGGGCAAGATCCACGACGCCGCGATCGCGAGCTTCGAGCTGCATTACTTCGAGGCCGACGGCAAGACGCCGATCCGCAGCGAGCGGCTCGACATCCCGGGCAAGACCTTCCGCAAGGAAGGCCTGGGCAAGGACGTGACCGACAAGTTCCTGGCCGGCCTGCCCGGTGTGCAGAAGGAGGGCTGTGACGGCCTGATCACGAGCGCGCGCTGGGTGCTGCACCGCATGCCCGAGCACACCCGCACCGTCTGCCTGGAATTCTTCGGCAACCCCAGGGACGGCGTGCCGAGCATCGTCGAGATCAAGGACTTCATGTTCGCCGAGCAGACGCGCTCGGGCACGCTGCTGGCCGGTCTCGAACACCTCGACGACCGCTACCTGCGGGCGGTCGGCTACTCGACCAAGAGCAAGCGCGGCGGCTTCCCCAAGATGGTGCTGATCGGCGACATCGTCGGTGACGATCCGGACGCGGTCGCGCGTGCCGCCAGCGAAGTGGTGCGGCTGGCCAACGGCCGCGCCGGCGAGGGCTTCACTGCCGTCAGCCCCGATGCGCGCAAGCAGTTCTGGGCCGACCGCAAGAAGACCGCCGCCATCAGCCGCCACACCAACGCCTTCAAGGTCAACGAGGACGTGGTGATCCCGCTGCCGCGCATGGGCGAGTACACGCTCGGCATCGAGCGCATCAACATCGAGCTGAGCCTGCGCAACAAGGTCAGGCTGGCGCAGGAGCTCGAGACCTTCTTCGCGCGCGGCAACCTGCCGCTGGGCAAGGTCGAGGACCCCAACGACATGCCGAGCGCCGACACGCTGCAGGAGCACCGCGAGCGCGCGCTGGCCGTGATCCGCGGCGTGCGCGCCCAGTGGCAGCAGTGGATGGACGGCCTCGACCAGGTCCAGGCCGACAGCGGCCGCAGCTACTTCGACCAGCTGCAGGACTACTCCCTGCGCGCGAGCTGGAAGACGCAGATCCGCGAGGCGCTGCGCGCCATCTTCACCGGCTCGGTGTTCGTGCCGGTGCTCGAAGAGTGCAAGGCGATCCACAAGCGCGTGCTCAAGGGCCGGGTCTGGGTCGCGCTGCACATGCATGCCGGCGACGGCAACGTGCACACCAACATCCCGGTCAACAGCGACGACTACGAGATGCTGCAGACCGCGCACGAGGCGGTTGACCGCATCATGGTGCTGGCGCGCAGCCTTGACGGCGTGATCTCGGGTGAGCACGGCATCGGCATCACCAAGCTCGAATACCTGAGCGACGAGGAACTCGCGCCGTTCGCCGGCTACAAGCAGCGCATCGACCCCGAGGGCCGCTTCAACAAGGGCAAGCTGCTGCGCGGCGGCCACCTGTTCGACTCGGCCGACATGCGCAGTGCCGACCTCAGCATGGCCTACACGCCGAGCTTCGGCCTGATGGGCTACGAGTCGCTGATCATGCAGCAGAGCGACATCGGCGCTATCGCCGATTCGGTCAAGAACTGCCTGCGCTGCGGCAAATGCAAGCCGGTCTGCTCGACCCATGTGCCGCGCGCCAACCTGCTGTACTCGCCGCGCAACAAGATCCTGGCCACCAGCCTGCTGGTCGAGGCCTTCCTCTACGAGGAGCAGACCCGGCGCGGCATCAGCCTCAAGCATTGGGAAGAGTTCGAGGATGTGGCCGACCACTGCACGGTCTGCCACAAATGCCTGTCGCCTTGCCCGGTCAAGATCGACTTCGGCGATGTCTCGATGAACATGCGCAACCTGCTGCGCAAGATGGACAAGAAGAGCTTCCGTCCCGGCAATGCCGCTGCGATGTTCATGCTCAACGCGACCAACCCCGAGACCATCAAGCTCGCGCGCAGCGCCATGGTCGGCGTCGGCTTCAAGGCCCAGCGCCTGGCCAACACCGTGCTCAACAGCTTCGCCAAGAAGCAGACCAGCGCCCCGCCGGCCTCGGTCGGTCCCGCTCCGATCAAGGAGCAGGTGATCCACTTCATCAACAAGAAGCTGCCGGGTGGCCTGCCCAACAAGACCGCGCGCGCGCTGCTCGACATCGAGAACAAGGACTACGTCCCGATCATCCGCGACCCGCAGGGCACCAGCAGCGACAGCGAGGCGGTGTTCTATTTCCCGGGCTGCGGTTCCGAGCGCCTGTTCAGCCAGGTCGGCCTCGCGACCCAGGCCATGCTCTGGCATGCCGGCGTGCAGACCGTGCTGCCGCCGGGCTACCTGTGCTGCGGCTATCCGCAGCGCGGCTCGGGCCAGTTCGAGAAGGCCGAGCAGATGATCACCGACAACCGGGTGCTGTTCCACCGCGTCGCCAACACGCTGAACTACCTCGACATCAAGACCGTGGTCGTCTCCTGCGGCACCTGCTATGACCAGCTCGCGGGCTACCAGTTCGACCAGATCTTCCCGGGCTGCCGCATCATCGACATCCACGAGTACCTGCTCGAGAAGGGCATCACGCTCGACGCCAAGGGCGCCTACCTGTTCCACGATCCCTGCCACAGCCCGATGAAGCTGCAGGCCCCGATCAAGACCGTCAAGGCGCTGGTCGGCGACACCGTGGTGCAGAGCGACCGCTGCTGCGGCGAGTCCGGCACGCTCGGCGTGACGCGGCCCGACATCTCGACCCAGGTCCGCTTCCGCAAGGAAGAGGAGCTCAACAAGAACGCGCAGGAGCTGGCGGCGCTGGCGGCCAAGAACGGTGTCGTCCAGCAGGCTGGCAAGACCAAGATCCTGACCAGCTGCCCGAGCTGCTTCCAGGGCCTGAGCCGCTATGGCGAGGACCTGCAGAACGGCCTGCTCGAAGCCGACTATGTCGTGGTCGAGATGGCGCGCCATATCCTGGGCGAGAACTGGCTGCCCGACTATGTTGCCAAGGCCAACGCCGGCGGCATCGAGCGCGTGCTGGTCTGACATGGCTGCCAGCCCTGAGCCCGGCTGCCCGCTCTGCCACGAGGACGGCGGGCTGCTGATTGCCCGGCAAGACAAGTTCCGCATCATCCGCGCCACCGGGCCGGATGCGGCGGAGTTTCCGGGTTTCTATCGCGTGGTCTGGAACGACCATGTGGCCGAGTTCTCGGACCTGGCCGAGGCCGACCAGCAGCTCTGCCTGCGCGCCGTCAGCGCGGTCGAGACCGTGCTGCGCGCCCAGCTGGCGCCGACCAAGGTCAACCTGGCGGCGCTGGGCAACATGGTGCCGCACCTGCACTGGCATGTGATCGCGCGCCATGACTGGGACAGCCGCTGGCCGGCGCCGGTCTGGGCCGCGCCGCAGCGCGCGGCCGACCCGCAGCGTCTGGCGGCACTGCGCGCGCGCTTGGCGGACTGCGACGCCGCCATCGCCACGATGGCCACGCAAGTCTTCTGATCCGGCCCGGGCGGCTTGCCGCCCGTTTGCCACCTGCTTGCCGCGCGTTACGATAGCGTTTTGATTCCCGAGCCTTCTGCGAGAGACCATGGCTGGCCTGAACCCCAACACCCCCCATCCCGTCGAACTGACGCTGCACGCCAAGTCGCGCGTGCTCGAGATCGCCTTCGATGACGGCGCGCGCTTTCGGCTGCCGTTCGAGCTGCTGCGCGTGCTCTCGCCCTCGGCCGAGGTCCAGGGCCACGGCCCGGGCCAGGAGACGCTGCAGACCGGCAAGCGCGAGGTCGAGATCAGCGCGCTCGAGCCGGTCGGCCACTACGCCGTCAAGCCGACCTTCTCGGACGGCCACGACTCCGGCCTCTACAGCTGGGACTACCTGTACCGGCTCGGTGCCGAGCAGGAGCAGCGCTGGACCGACTACCTGGCCCGCCTGCAGGCCGCCGGCCTCGACCGCGACGCGCCGATGGCCGGCAAGGCCGGCTCGGCCTGCGGCCACTCCCATTGAACAGCCGCAGCGACGGCAAGCACCCTGCAGGAACTGACGCCATGAGCCAGACCCATTTCGGATTCAAGACCGTCGACGAGCAAGACAAGGCGCGCCATGTGCGCAGCGTGTTCGACTCGGTCGCGTCCAACTACGACATCATGAACGACCTGATGTCGGCCGGCCTGCACCGCCTCTGGAAGGCCTACACGATCCAGGTCGCCAACCCGCGCCCGGGCGACCGCGTGCTCGACATCGCTGGCGGCACTGGCGACCTCGACCTGGCTTTCGCGCCCAAGGTCGCGCCCAACGGTCAGGTGGTGCACACCGACATCAACGAGGCCATGCTGCGCGAGGGCCGCAACCGCCTGCTCAATCACGGCCATGTGCTGCCGACCCTGGTCTGCGACGCCGAGAAGCTGCCCTTTCCCGACGGCCATTTCGACATCGTGACCGTGGCCTTCGGCCTGCGCAACATGACGCACAAGGACGCCGCGCTGCGCGAGATGAACCGCGTGCTGCGTCCGGGCGGCAAATTGCTGGTGCTGGAATTTTCCAAAGTCGCTGCCCCGCTCGAGAAGGCCTATGACTGGTATAGTTTTAATATCTTGCCCAAGCTCGGTAAGTGGATTGCCAAGGACGAGAGCAGCTACCGCTACCTGGCCGAGTCGATCCGCATGCACCCGGACCAGGAAACCTTGCGCGGCATGATGCGCGAGGCCGGTTTCGGTCATGTGGATGTGCACAACTTGACGGCTGGCGTTGCGGCGCTGCACCTGGGCATCAAGTGCTGAGCCGGCTGTAACCGTCGCCTGAAGACAGGGGAGTACTGAAATGGAATGGTGGATAGCGATCCTGGGCTTGGCTGTGCTGGCTTGGGTGCTGCGCGGCTGGTGGCGTGGTCGCAACGACGGGCCGGCGCAGCCCTTTTCGGGAGCTGCGGCGCCCGAGGCCGCGCGACTGCCGGCCAGCTACAGCGCCAAGAACGTCGGCAACGATTCCTCGGCCCGGCCCTGGGAACAGCAGGTCGGCGCTTCCGATGCCGCCTTGAACCCGGCTGCGGGCGAGGCTGGTGCCGTGCCGCAATGGGGGGCGGCTGACTCGAGCCTGCCGGCCGGCTTCGATGCCGCGGCCTTCCTCGAGGCCTCCAAGGCCCATTTCATCCAGCTGCAGGCGGCCTGGGACCGCGCCGACATGCCGGCGCTGCGCGCGATGATGACCGACGACATGCTGGGCCAGATCCAGTCCCAGCTGCTCGAGCGCGAGCACCAGGCCGACGCCGTCGGCCAGAGCTCCGAGGTCGTGATGCTCGACGCCAAATTGCTCGGCCTCGAGGAGCAGGCGGGCGAGTACCTGGCCAGCGTCGAGTTCTCGGGCCTGATCCGGGATGCCGCCGCTGCCGGCCCCAATCCCTTCCGCGAGGTCTGGAGCATCATCCGGCCCAGCAGCGGTGCCGAGGGCTGGCTGGTCGCGGGTGTTCAGGCCATGCAATAAAAGGTCTGGCTTTATCCGTCAAAATCGGGGGACCTATGAACAAGCCCCCATTTTCCTTGCCGCCGGTTGAGTTGCTGCAGCAACTCGCCTCCAAGCTGCCGGCACCGCCGGCCTGGCTGCGCGCCGAACTGCACAACCGCCTCGTGCTGCTGCTCAACCATGTGTTGCAGCAGGAGCCCCAGGCCATGGACCGGCTCCGGCGCCAGCAGGGCAAGCGGCTGCAGCTGAGCTGGGGCAGCATCGAGCTGGTGTTGCAACCGACCCCGGCCGGCCTGCTGGCGCTGTCGCAGCCCGGCGAGTCGTCCGACCTGCAACTGCGCGTGGCCGAGGCCTCGCCGCTGCTGCTGGCGCAGACCCTGCTGGCAGGCGGCAAGCCGCCGGTCGAGATCCAGGGCGATGTGCAGCTGGCGGCCGAGGTCGCCTGGCTGGTCGACAACCTGCGCTGGGACCTCGAGGAAGACCTGTCGCGCCTGTTCGGTGACCCGATTGCGCACCAGCTGGCCGCTGCCGGCCGGATGCTGGTGCAGGGCCTGCGCGGCTTCCTGCTGCAGGCCGCCGAGCGCCGCAACAAGGCCGCATCATGAGCCGCTTCCTGCGCGGCTTCTTCATTGTCTGGGTCGTGCTGCGCTACGGCCTCGATGAGCTGCTGCTGTCGGGCTTTCCGAATCCGCTGCTGCGTGCCCTGCGCCGTCTCATCACGATCGGGCGCGATCTGAAGGCGCCGCGTGGCCAGCGCCTGCGCGAGGCGCTCGAGGCGCTCGGGCCGATCTTCGTCAAGCTCGGCCAGGTGCTCTCGACAAGACGCGACCTGATGCCGCCCGACATCGCCGACGAGCTCGCGCGCCTGCAGGACCGGGTGCCGCCGTTCCCGAGCCAGGTCGCGGTCGCCACCATCGAGCGCGCCTTCGGCCAGAAGCTCGACCAGGTGTTCGCCAGCTTCGACCAGCAGCCGGTCGCCAGCGCCTCGATCGCCCAGGTGCATTTCGCCGTGCTGCACGACGGGCGCGAAGTCGCGGTCAAGGTGCTGCGTCCCGGCATGCTGCCGGTGATCGACAAGGACCTGGGCCTGATGCGCCTGATGGCCGGCTGGGTCGAGAAGTTCTCGGCCGACGGCAAGCGCCTGAAGCCGCGCGAGGTGGTGGCCGAATTCGACAAGTACCTGCATGACGAGCTCGACCTGGTGCGCGAGGCGTCCAACGCCGCCCAGCTGCGGCGCAACATGAGCGACCTCGACCTGGTGCTGATCCCCGAGATGTACTGGGACTGGTGCCGCACCGAGGTGCTGGTGATGGAGCGCATGAAGGGCGTGCCGATCAGCCAGGTCGCCCGCCTGCGCGAGGCCGGCGTCGACATCCCCAAGCTGGCGCGCGACGGCGTCACGATCTTCTTCACCCAGGTCTTTCGCGACGGCTTCTTCCACGCCGACATGCACCCGGGCAATATCCAGGTCAGCCTGGACCCGGCGACCTTCGGGCGCTATATCTCGCTCGACTTCGGCATCGTCGGCACGCTGACCCAGTTCGACAAGGAATACCTGGCGCAGAACTTCACCGCCTTCTTCCGGCGCGACTACAAGCGGGTCGCCGAGCTGCACATCGAGTCGGGCTGGGTGCCCGAGGACACCCGGGTCGACGAGCTCGAGGCCGGCATCCGCTCGGTCTGCGAGCCCTATTTCGACCGTCCGCTCAAGGAGATCTCGCTCGGCATGGTGCTGATGCGGCTGTTCCAGATCTCGCGCCGCTTCAACGTCGAGATCCAGCCCCAGCTGGTGCTGCTGCAAAAGACCCTGCTCAATATCGAGGGCCTGGGCCGCGATCTCGACCCCGAGCTCGACCTCTGGAGCACGGCCAAGCCCTTCCTCGAGAAGTGGATGATCGACCAGCTCGGCCCCAGGATGTTCTGGCAGCAGCTCAAGGCCGAGGCGCCGCAGTACGCCAAGCTGATCCCCGAGTTGCCGCGCCTGCTGCATGACTTCCTGCGCCAGCGCAAGGGCGACGAGTCGCGCGAGCTGCGGGCCCTGCTGAGCGAGCAGCGTCGCACCAACCGCCTGCTGCAAGGCCTGATCTACGGCGGGCTGGGCTTTGTGCTCGGGCTGTTGGCAATGCAGTTGCTGGTGCGCGTGCGACTCTGGTGAACGCGAATCCCACCCCAATTTATAATCAAGGGTTTTCCATTTCCCGACCCGAACGGTAACGCCATGCCCATCTACGCCTACAAGTGCGAGTCCTGCGGCCATGCCAAGGACGTCCTGCAAAAGATTTCCGCCGCACCCCTGACCGATTGCCCCGCCTGCGGTGCGGCGACCTTCAGCAAGCAGCTGACCGCCGCCGGATTCCAGCTCAAGGGCTCGGGCTGGTATGCGACCGATTTCCGCGGCAGCACCAGCGGTGCCGGCGGCACCTCCGCGCCGGCCACCGCGCCGGCCGAATCGGCGGCTCCGGCCGCCAGCGACAGCCCGGCGCCCGCCGCCGGCTGTGGCGGCTCCTGTGCCTGCCACTGAAACGAAGGCAAAGACATGTTCGCATTGCGCAAATGGCTGTTCTCCGGCCTGCTGACCCTGGTGCCCCTGGTCATCACGCTCTGGGTGCTGGACTGGGTGGTCTCGACGCTGGATCAGACGCTCAGGATCCTGCCCGAGGCCTGGCAGCCGCAGCAGCTGCTCGGAATGAACATCCCGGGCCTGGGCGTGCTGTTTGCGCTGCTGATCGTGCTCTCGATCGGTGCGCTGGCGTCCAATTTCATCGGCAACAAGCTGGTCAACTGGTGGCACGCGCTGCTGCACCGGATTCCGGTCGTGCGCTCGATCTATTCGGGCGTCAAGCAGGTCTCCGACACCCTGTTCTCCGAGAAGGGCAATGCCTTTCGCCAGGCCTTGCTGGTGCAGTGGCCGCGCGAGGGCATGTGGACCGTCGCCTTCCTGACCGGCGCGCCCGGCGGCGACGTCGCGCGCCACCTCAACGGCCAGGACTATGTCAGCGTCTTCGTTCCGACCGCGCCCAACCCGACCGGCGGCTACTTCGTGATGGTGCACAAGCGCGATTGCGTCGAGCTCACGATGAGCGTCGACGAGGCGCTGACCTATGTGATTTCGATGGGCGTGATCGTGCCCGGTGGCCCCAAGACGCTGCAGCCCGCCGATGGGCCGAGCAGCCAGGCCTGAGGCCCCATCTCCGATATTTCTAGAAAGCTCAATATGGCAATGCGTTCCGAATACTGCGGTCTGGTGACCGAGGCCCTGCTGGGTCAAACCGTGACCCTGTGCGGCTGGGTCAACCGCCGGCGTGACCATGGCGGCGTGATCTTCGTCGACCTGCGCGACCGCGAGGGCTATGTCCAGGTCGTCTGCGACCCGGATCGTCCCGAGATGTTCGCGATCGCCGAAGGCCTGCGCAACGAGTTCTGCATCCAGGTCAAGGGCCTGGTGCGCGCGCGTCCCGAGGGCACGACCAACGACAACATGAAGAGCGGCAAGATCGAGGTGCTGTGCCACGAGATCGTCGTGCTCAACGCCTCGGTGACCCCGCCGTTCCAGATCGACGACGACAACCTGTCCGAGACCACCCGCCTGACGCACCGCGTGCTCGACCTGCGTCGCCCCTACATGCAGAAGAACCTGATGCTGCGCTACAAGGTGGCGATGGAGGTGCGCAAGTTCCTCGATGCCAACGGCTTCATCGACATCGAGACGCCGATGCTGACCAAGTCCACGCCCGAAGGCGCGCGCGACTACCTGGTGCCCAGCCGCGTCCATGACGGCCATTTCTTCGCGCTGCCGCAATCGCCCCAGCTGTTCAAGCAGCTGCTGATGGTGGCCGGCTACGACCGCTACTACCAGATCACCAAGTGCTTCCGCGACGAGGACCTGCGCGCCGACCGCCAGCCGGAATTCACCCAGATCGATATCGAGACCAGCTTCCTGACCGAAGAGGACATCCGCTCGATGTTCCAGGGCATGATCAAGAGCGTGTTCCAGCACACCATGGGTGTGGACCTGGGCGAGTTCCCCTGCATGCCCTATGCCGAAGCCATGCACCGCTACGGCTCGGACAAGCCCGACCTGCGCGTCACGCTCGAGTTCACCGAGCTGACCGATGTCATGGCCGATGTCGACTTCAAGGTCTTCAGCGCGCCGGCACAGGACAAGAACGGCCGCGTGGTCGCGCTGCGCGTGCCCGGCGGCGCCGAGATCAGCCGCAGCGAGATCGACGCCTACACCGATTTCGTCAAGATCTATGGTGCCAAGGGCCTGGCCTGGATCAAGGTCAACGATGTTGCTGCCGGCCGTGACGGCCTGCAGTCGCCCATCGTGAAGAACCTGCACGATCAGGCGATCAGCGAGATCCTGAAGCGCTCGGGCGCGCAGAACGGCGACATCCTGTTCTTCGGCGCCGACAAGGCCAAGGTCGTCAACGACGCCATCGGCGCGCTGCGCATCAAGATCGGTCACAGCCCGCTGGCCAAGAAGCTGGGCTTCTTCGAGGACCGCTGGGCCCCGCTGTGGGTGGTCGACTTCCCGATGTTCGAGTACGACGACGAAGGCAAGCGCTGGAACGCGGTCCACCACCCCTTCACCGCACCGAAGGACGGCCATGAAGACTACATGGACACCGATCCGGGCAAGTGCATCGCCAAGGCCTACGACATGGTGCTGAACGGCTGGGAGCTCGGCGGCGGTTCGATCCGTATCCACCGCGCCGATGTCCAGAGCAAGGTCTTCACCGCGCTCAACATCTCGCCCGAGGACGCCCAGCTCAAGTTCGGCTTCCTGCTCGATGCGCTGCAGTACGGCGCGCCGCCGCATGGTGGCCTGGCCTTCGGCCTCGATCGCCTGATCACGCTGATGACCAAGGCCGAGTCGATCCGCGACGTGATCGCCTTCCCCAAGACCCAGCGCGCCCAGTGCCTGCTGACCCAGGCTCCGAGCGAGGTCGACGAGAAGCAGTTGCGCGAGCTCCACATCCGTTTGCGCAACACGCAAGCCGCCTGATATAGTGAGTCACGTGTAGTCATTTTGACGGGAGAAGCACCATGAACCAATTCGATACCGCACTCGCTCCGAAGGAAAAACTGGTCGCTGACCTCAAGGTTGTCGTGACTGATGCCGAGGAGCTGCTGGCTGCCACCGCATCCCAGACCGGCGAGAAGATCGCCGAGCTGCGCGAGCGCATGCAGACCAATCTGCGCCTGGCCCGCCTCAAGCTGGCCGACGCCGAAGCGGCGCTGCGCGAGAGCACGCGCCAGGTGGCCAAGGCGACCGATCACTACGTGCACGAGAACCCCTGGAAGGCGATCGGCATCGCTGCCGGTGCCGGCCTGCTGGTCGGCATGCTGATCGGCCGCCGTTGATGTTCGCCCCGGCGTGCGCGTGATGGCTGCAGAAGACCGACCGCACGCCGACCCGGCACCCGAGCGCGTGACCCAGGCGCTGCGTGGCTGGCTGCACGATGGCGTAGCCCTGCTGCGCGTGCGGCTGGAGCTGTTCGGGGTCGAGGCGCGCGAGCATGCCCTGGCCAGCGTCGAGCTGCTGCTCGCCGGTCTGGCCGCGCTGCTCTTCCTCGGCCTGGGGCTGGGTTTTTTCGCGGTGCTGCTGACGGTGCTGCTGTGGGACAGTCATCGCCTGCTGGCGCTGGCCGTCTTCTCCACCCTGTTCCTGACCCTGGGTCTTGTCGCGCTGGTGCTGCTGCGCCAACGCTGGCAGACGACTCAGCGCTGGTTCGACGCCAGCCTCGAAGAGCTCAGGCAGGACGATCAGCGTCTTTCGCCCTGACCGCATGACTCCGCGTCAGCAGCGCCTCTGGATGCGCCGTCATGAATTGCTGCTCCAGTCATCCGAGCTGCGCCAGCGCCTGCAGCGCCATGGCGAAGGCCTCGCGCCGCTGCTGCGCGGTGCCGACCGCGCCTGGACCGCCGGGGTCTGGTTGCGCGAGCATCCGCTGGTGCCGGCCGCCGCGCTGGCGCTGCTGGCCTGGCGCCGGCCGCTGACCCTGCTGCGCTGGGGCCGGCGCGGCTGGGCCGGCTGGCAGTTGTTCAGGCGCGTGCGCGCGGCCTGGGACGCGCGTGCCAGCGCAATGGCGGCCCAGTTCCTGCGCTGAACTTGTCAAACCAGGGCGCTGCGCGGGTGCAAAACCCGCTGGGTGCGCCCCTTCAGGTCTCTCAATCCTGCAGCTTGACGTAGCGTCCGTTCTGGATCATCGTGAAGAATGCCTGGCGTCGGGTGTCGCCGTTGGCGTCGAACACGATGGTCTGCTGCAGCCCCTGGTAGGGGCCGCTGCGCAAGGCCGCCTGCTTGAGCGTTTCACCGCGCCTGCGGTTCTTGAGCGCGGTCAGCACCACGGTGGTCGCGTCATAGGCTGCCACCGTGCTGTAGCCCGGCTGGCGCTGGAAGCGCTTGTAGAAGGCATCGGCGAAATCCCGGTAACGCTCGGACTGATCGTCGCGGTCGTAGTTCTGCACGATCAGCAGGCCTTCGACCACCTCGCCACCGAGCTCGACCAATTGCTCGGTCGCGGCCCATTCGGCGGCCGCGATCGGCAGCTTGGGCGCCTGCTTGCGCGCCTGCTGGGCCAGCCTGGCCACGTCGAGCGCACCGGAAATGAAGACCAGATTGTCGGGCTTGCTGGCCAGCATCTGGCTGATGACCTGGCCAAAGTCGGTGCTGTCGCCGGATTCATAGGGAATCTCTGCCGCCAGGCTCTGGCCCGCCGCTTGTTCCGCCGCGCGAAACTCCTTGAGCCAGGAAGCCGTGAAGTTCAGGTTGCGGGTGTCGTAGGCCACTGCCGTGCGAAGCAAGCCCTGGCTCATCAAGACGCTGGCGTAGTCCTCGGCATAGTCGCGCGTGGTCCGGTTGATGCGGAACAGGTTGTCGTCCTTGCCGTAGAAGTCCATCGAGGTGATGGTCGGACTGACCTGGAAGATACCGTTCTGTGCGGTGATCGGGACGATGACCTTGGCCATGCCGCTCGTGAAGGGGCCGATCACCGCCTCGACCTTGGCGGCCACGAGCTCGCGGCTCGACTGCTGCGCCGTCGCGGGGTTTTGCGCGTCATCCTTGGTCACCAGTTCGACCATCTGTCCTTCCCGGCCTCCCTGGCGATTGAACTGTTCCACTGCCAGAATCACGCCGGTCAGGCCGGACTGGCCGTTGTCGGAGTTGCGGTCCGTCAAGCCGCCGATGAAGCCGATCTTGATCGGCTCCTTCTGGCCGCATCCTCCTAGCGCCAGGTTCAAGCCTATAGCTAATAAAATCATCGTCTTATTCATTAGCAAATTCTACCTAAAATGGCATCAAGCAGATCGTCGGGCCAGCCGGCAGCGCAGCGCGTGACACGCTGGCGCAGCAAGATCGCGCAGGCATGGCATTGGTACAAATTCGAGTCGCCGGCCTGGAGTCATTCCTTGCGCGTGCGCATGCTGATGCTGGGCTTGATGCCGCTGCTGGTGGCGTTTCCGGTCGTGATCGGAGTCCTGATCGCAGTGGCAGACAAGCAAACCCTGCTGAAAGCCAACTTGCACGGCAACCTGGCGGGGGCGCGCAACTATCTCGAACTGCTCAAGACCCAGAACAGCAATCGCGTCGAGCAGCTGGTCAGGTCGGCTTCGCTGCAACAGGAGGTCAGGCAGGCCATCGGTCAAGCCCCTGACGAGCTGGCGCTCAACAAGGCCTTGCAGACGGCAGCCGAGAACAGCGGGCTCGACTATTTGCTGGTGATCAGCGACGAGCGCCGGATCCTGGGCAGCAGCACGGGCGCGATGTCGGGCCAGCACCTGCCCGACTCCTACGTGATACGCCAGGCCCGTATCGGTGTCACCAGCGCCGCCTACGAGAAGTTCACGCCTGAGCAGTTGCGCGCCTTCTCGCCGAATTTTCCTGGCCAATTGCAATTGCCCGCCAACGAGACCGGCGGCAAGGCCGTGACCTCGGCGCATGGCTTGCTGGTCAATGCCGCGGCGCATTTCCCGCTGTCGCTGAGCATGCCCGATCTGACCCTGGTCGGCGGTACCTTGCTGAACCGGAATCATTCACTGACTGATCACATGCGGGAAATCATTTTCCCGATCGGTACCTTGCTCGATAACGCCGAAGGCGTGACTGCGATTTACCTCGATGACCTCAGCATCGCGGTCAGCGTGCAGCGCAATGAAGGCACGCGCCTGCTGGGCAGATCCGCTGTGCCCGAGGTCATTCAGACCGTGATGGGGCAGGGCCAGCCCTGGCTGGGCGTGCTGGACTACGATGGGGCGAGTTACATGGCTGGCTTCGAAGCCCTGCAAGACGGTAACGGACAACGCGTGGGCATGATCAGCACGAGCTTTCCGCGCGAGCCCTATCAGCGCATCCTGCGTTGGGTGTTGGGGTCGATCTCGCTGCTGCTGGCCTTGGTGATGTTGGCGATTTCGCTGCTGTTCCTGCGTTTCGGGCATGTCCTGACGCTGCGGCTCGAGCGCATGGGCGAGACGATGAAGGCCGTGCGCCAGGGGGACCGCCAGGCCCGGGTGGCCTCGCCGCAAACCGGCGACGAGCTGGCGCAACTCGGGCTGGACTTCAACGAGCTGCTCGACACCATCGCCGAGCAGGAGGCGCGCCAGCACCGCAGCCAGGAAGTGATTGCCAATGAAGCCGCGCGCCGCCATGCGTTGTTCACCCATGCGAGCGACGGCATCCTGATCTGCGATGCCCAGGGCCGGGTGGTCGAATGCAATCCCAAGGCCGCTTCCCTGCTGGGCTATACCAGCCAGCAGCTGACCGGGCGCTATCTCCATGAGTGGGAGCTGGCGTACAGCGCGGCGCAGATCCGGCAGCTGATCGAGCAGGCCGATGGCGCGGGCAGTTCCTATGAAACGCAGCATCAGCGCCAGGACGGCAGCCGCTATTTCGCCGAGGTCTCGCTGAGCCGGGCGCAATGGGCGGGCCAGACTTTCGTGCTGGCCCTGTTGCGCGACATCTCCGAGCGCAAGGTGGTGGAAGCCGAGCTCGAGAACTACCGCAAGAGCCTGGAGCTGCGCACCTCGGAGCTGGCAGCGGCCAACGAGGCCAAGAACGAGTTCCTGGCCAATATGAGCCATGAGATCCGCACCCCGATGGGGGTGGTGATCGGCCTGTCCAACCTGCTGCTCGATACCGACCTCGCGCCCGAGCAGCGCGACTATCTGGAAAAGATCGAGACCGCCAGCACGGCCTTGCTCGGGGTGCTCAACGACATTCTCGACCACTCCAAGATCGAGTCGCGCCTGCTGCAGGTCGAATCGATTCCGATGTGCGTGGCCGACGTGCTGCACAAGAGCGAGGCCCTGTTCGCGATCCGGGCCCAGCAAAAGCAGCTGGAGTTGTCGGTCGAATGCGATCCCGACCTGCCTGAAGTCCTGCTCGGCGACCCGCTGCGCCTGCTGCAGGTGCTCAACAACCTGATCGGCAATGCACTGAAGTTCACCGAGCGCGGCTCGATCCGCGTCAAGGCCGAATGCCTGGAGCGTGGGCCGGATACGGTGCTGCTCAATGTCTCGGTGATCGACACCGGGGTCGGCATGCTGCCGGCCCATATGGAGCGGCTGTTCACCGCCTTCCAGCAGGCCGATGCCTCGACTTCGCGCTACTACGGCGGTACCGGACTGGGCTTGAGCATCAGCAAGGGACTGGTCGAGCTGATGAAGGGCGAGATCGGTGTCAGCAGCAAGATGGGCGAGGGCAGCCATTTCTGGTTCACGATCAGGCTGGGCTGCCCCAGCCGGTCGGAGGGCGGGGTGGTGCTGGCTGCGGGGCAGCGGTCGTCGTTCGCGGCGGCCGATGCGCGCAGCCGGCTTTCTCCGCTGGCGGAACGGGCGGTTCCGATCCGGGGCGCCCGGGTGCTGATTGTCGACGACAACGAGGTCAACCTGCTGGTGGCCAGCGCCTATCTGCGCAAGATGGGTTTGCTGGCCGAAACCGTCGATTCCGGTCGGGCCGCGCTGGAGCAGGTGCGGCTGCAGCATTTCGATGCCATCTTGCTTGACCTGCAGATGCCCGTGCTCGATGGCTTTGCGACGGCGCGCGCCATCCGCGCGACCGAAGCGGGCCGCTCGATACCGATCATCGCGCTGACGGCTGCGGCGCGGCAGTCGGATCGCCAGGCCGCCGAGGCGGCCGGCATGAACGATCACATCGCCAAGCCGATCGATCCGCTGCAACTGGCCGATACCCTGATCAAATGGATCGCGCCCGCCGCCTGCCAGGCTGATCTGCCTGCCACGGTCCGGCCCGAGCCGAAGGCGCCGGTCGTGCTTGACCTCGGACTGGCCCTGCAGGAACTCGACGGGGACATGGAGTTGCTGCAGGCGGTGCTGGCCAGCTTCGTCGAGCAGTTCACGCCGGCGACCGCCCAGCTGACCGAGTCGCTGCAACAGCAGCAATTCAAGGATGCCGCTCGTCTGGTCCATACCGTCAAGGGGCTGGCGCCGACCCTGGGCGCGCAGGCCTTGCAGCAGGTGGCACAAAGCTTCGAGGCCGGCCTCGAGCGGCAAGACCTGAGCCTGTTGCCGGCCTTCAACCAGGCGCTCGAGGCGGTGCTGGCCGCGATCACCGCTGCCAGCCCGATCTCGGGTGCTGCGGGCTTACCATAGCGCCCATGCATACCACCGCTCTCGTCCTGTTCTCGGGCGGGCAGGATTCCACCACCTGCCTGGCCCATGCCCTGCAGCGCTATCAGCGCGTCGAAACCCTCGGCTTCCATTACGGCCAGCGTCATGCGGTCGAGATGGAGGCACGCCTGTGCGTGCTGTCCGAGCTGCGGCGCCAGTTCCCGGCCTGGACCGAGCGGCTCGGTCAGGACCATGTGCTCGATGTCGGCGTGCTGGGTCAGGTCAGCGAGACTTCGCTGACGCGCGAGATGGCGTTCCAGATCGAGGCCAGCGGCCTGCCCAACACCTTCGTTCCGGGGCGCAACCTGGTCTTCCTGACGCTGGCGGCGGCGCTGGCCTACCGCCGCGGCCTGCAGGTGATCGTGACCGGGGTCTGCGAGACCGATTTCTCGGGCTATCCCGACTGCCGCGACGACACGATCAAGGCCTTGCAGGTCGCGCTCTCGCTCGGGCTGGACCGGCGCTTGCTGCTCGAAACCCCGCTGATGTGGATCGACAAGGCGCAGACCTGGGCCCTGGCCGAGCAGCTCGGCGCGGATTCGGGCGTGGCCGGTGGCGGCCAGGCGCTGGTCGACCTGATCGTCGAGCACAGCCACACCTGCTACCTCGGTGATCGCGAACACCGTCACGACTGGGGCTGGGGCTGCGGCAGCTGTCCGGCCTGCGAGCTGCGCGCGCGCGGCTGGCAGCGCTGGCGCGCCGGTCTGTCGGACGGAATGGCCGGCCTGACGCGCTAGACCGGCTCATGGGCCGGCCCAGCTTCCCGGGAGCCGGTCAGAGCCAAAAAAGAAAGCCGGCATTGCCGGCTTTCTTGCTGCTGCGTGCGGCGTCAGTTGGCCGACAGGGTGACGCCAGCCTTGCTGATCACCTGCTGGTGCGAGTAGTCAGCGCGGGCCGGGCGGGCGATGCTGCCCTTGGCCTTGACATAGTCGACGAAGCTCTGGGTGTAGAGCAGGTAGGTGTTGACATAGGCGCCGCTCTTGTAGAGCGTACCCAGCGTGGCATAACCGTCGCCGCCGGCAGCGACGAAGTCGTTGGTCACCAGCACATAGGTCTTGCTCTTGTCGATCGCGCTCCAGGCGCCGGTGGTCTTGTTGCGTACCTGCAGGTTGCTGAAGCGCTGGCCCTTGGCCTTGCTCAGGTCCAGATCCCAGCGCAGGCCGGCAGCGTAGGGGTGGGAGCCGGTCGAACTGCTGGCGTCGTAGTTGGCCACGCCATCTTCCAGCGCGGCGATGATCTGGTCGCCCGTCAGGTTCATCTCGACCAGCACGTTGGTGAAGGGCAGCACGGTGAAGGCGGTGTTCATGCTGATGTCGCCCGCCGCGATCGGCGTGCGCACGCCGCCGGCGTTCTGCAGCGCGAAGTCGGCCCGCTTGCTGGCGTTCAGGAAGGCCTCGGCCACGACCTGGGCCGCATCGCTGCCGCGCGCCAGGGTGTTGGCGCTTTCGCAGCCAGTCACGCCGCTGCTGCGGTTGGTGCTTTCACCCGGCATGCGGACCAGGCAGAGCGCCTCGCTGGCCGTGCCGATCTTGATTGCCTTCTGTGCCGCGACCTGGTCGGAGTAGGTCTTGAGCGTCGCGGTCGCGCTGGCATCCAGCGCTGCTACCTGCACGCTGGGGCTGCTGGCCAGCTTGGCGACCAGGGCCTGGTTGTCAGCCGGGGCCATGGCCTGCCAGGCGCCTGCAGCGTCCTTGCGCTTGAAGCTGTCGCCGATCACGAGCTTGGCCTGGCCACCGCAGTCCTGCACGCGGGCCTGGTCGTCGAACTTGATGTTCATGAGGCCATAGGCCTTGGCGTATTCCCAGGCCTGGCCGATGCAGACCGTCTCGCCCGACTTGTTCTTGACCTTGGTCGGGTAGCTACCCGACGAGGAGCTCAGGCCGACCGCGCTGAAGTCACCCAGCAGGCTGTGCGAGTCGCCACCGATGATCACGTCGACATCGGTCAGTTGCGGCGCGATCAGCTTGTCGGCCTCGTAGCCCAGGTGGGACAGCAGCACGACATGGCGCACGCCCTGGGCGCGCAGCTCGTCGATCGCCTTCTGCGCGGCAGTGGCCTCGTCCTTGAACTCGGTGCTGGCCAGCGGGCGCGAGGAGTTGACGGTCTTGGCCGCGACCGTCAGGCCGACGATGCCGACGTCGACGCCGTCGATCTTCTTGATCAGGTAGGGCTGCAGATAGGCCTTGCCGCCAGCAGGTGCCAGCGCGGTGCCGGCCTTGGGCAGGATATTGGCCGAAACCGTGCTCATGCCGCAGTTGCCGCCGTTGAGCGGATCGGCCAGCTTGTCGAGCAGGGTCTTGAGCGCCTCGTCACCGTCGTCGAACTCGTGGTTGCCGGGCGTGAAGGCATCGAAGCAGATGCTGTTCATGAGCTTGGCGTCGGCCTCGCCCTTGAAGAAGGTGTAGTAGAGGGTGCCGGTGATGGCATCGCCGGCATGCAGCTTGAGCAGGTTGGGTGTGCCGGCGAGCGACTTGAAGACCGTGGTCTGGCGCGCGAAGCCGCCCAGATCGACCTGGGTGTCGACGCCGTCGAGCTTGAGGGTCTGGGCCGCGATCGGGTCGAGCTGCGAGTGGTGGTCGTTGATGTGGGCGATGTTGATGTCGATCGCCTTGTAGCGGATGTCATCGCTGCCGCAGGCGGCCAAGCCGAAGGTGAGGGTGGCCAGCGCAGCCATTGCCGCCGGTCGCAGCGGGATGAACTTGAAGTCGATGCGTGACATGGTTGAATTTCTAATTGAAAACAGATGCCACAGAGCCTAACGCTTGCATTTGACAGAACGATTAATTTTTCGTGGCAGGCCATGGCTGCTGGCCCGAGCTGCCATTGTTCATCCTGATGAAGATTCCGCCTTCAACATGCTTTCACAAACGGCGTCTAAGGTGAGGAAAACTTTCACTTCCTTCACCAGCCCATGAACCCGATCCATCGCCGCGATTTCGTCATCCGTCTGTCCACTGTTGCTGCGGCCCTGTCGGCCGGCACCGTCCTGAGTGCCTGCGGCGGTGATGACGCTGTACCTCAATTCCTCTATGGCGTCGCCAGCGGCGATCCGCTGTCGGACCGCGTGATCCTCTGGACCCATGCGCGCTATTCCGACAGCGAGGTCGAGGTCGAGCTGAACTGGGAGGTCGCGAGCGACAACAGCTTTGCCAACATCGTCAAGAGCGGGACCGTGACGGCGACTGCCGCGACCGGTTTCACGGCCAAGGTCGACGCGAGCGGACTGGCCGCCAACACCGAGTATTGCTACCGCTTTCGCCAGGGCCGGCATGCCTCCGCGGTGGGCCGGGCCCGTACCCTGCCGACTGGTTCGGTCAGCGAGGTCCGGCTGGCGGTGCTGTCCTGCGCCAATTACCCGGCCGGCTTCTTCAACGTCTATGCCGAGGTGGCCAAGTCCGATGCGCAGTTCGCGCTGCACCTGGGCGACTACATCTACGAATACGCGGCCGACGGCTATGCCTCGGCCCAGGCGGCCCAGCTCGGCCGCGTGGTGCAACCCGCTACCGAGTTGCTGACGCTGTCGGACTACCGCCTGCGCCATGCCCAGTACCGCAGCGACCCGGATGCCAAGGACCTGCACGCGCGCCTGCCGATGATCGCGGTCTGGGATGACCACGAGATCGCCAACGATGCCTACCGGGACGGCGCCGAGAACCACGATCCGGCCAAGGAAGGCAGCTTTGCCGCCCGCCGCGCGGCGGCGCAGCAGGCCTGGCATGAATGGATGCCGGTGCGCAGCGGCGCCGACCAGGGACAGATCTACCGCAGCTTCGACTTCGGCAACCTGCTGTCGCTGCACATGCTCGACACGCGACTGATCGGACGCGACCAGCAGGTCACGATCGAGCAGCTGCTCAACCCGGCGACCTAGGCCACCGCGCTGGCTGCGCTGTCCTCGCCCACGCGCCAGCTGCTGGGCACTGATCAGCTCAAATGGCTGCAGGGCCAGATGGCCGCTTCGAAGGCAAGCTGGCAGGTGCTGGGCCAGCAGGTGCTGATGGCGCGCATGACGGTGCCGGTCTCGATCCTGAACGCCTTGAATCCGGCCAATACCTCGCCGACCGCCGTCGCGGACGGCGCCAAGGCGGTGACCGACTACCTGATGGCCAAGGCCACGCCGGTCGCCGCGCGCACCCCGGTGCAGCAGGCGCTGCTGAATCCGGCCATCAACCCCGGGCTCGGCTACAACCTCGACGCCTGGGACGGTTATCCGGCCGCGCGCGAATATGTGCTCGGTACCGCCGCCCAGCTCGGCAAGAAGCTGGTCGTGCTGGCCGGCGACACCCACAACGCCTGGCACAGCAGCCTGACGCTGGTGGACGGCAGCAAGGTCGGCGAGGAATTTGCGACCTCGAGCGTGAGCTCGCCGGGGCTGGAGAACTATCTGGCCGCGCTGCCGCCGGAGCAGGTCAAGTTCATCTTCGAGAACGTGATCGACGACCTCGACTGGATGGATTCCAAGCGGCGCGGCTTCCTCAAGATGACCTTCACTGCCAGCGCGGCCAAGGGCGAATGGGTATTCGTCGACCGGATCGACAGCCGCAGCTATACCGTCGATGCGGCGGCCGGCAAGACCCTGGTTTACCAGCCTGGTCTGGGCTGACGGGTCTTGCCGGGCCGGTCCGGCGTTCCCTTGGCGCAGGACTGGCCCACCAAGCGGCCGGCAGACATCGCCTTGTCATATTTTGCTGCAATTATTCAATTAATATTGAACCTTCTGCATCATTCAAGAGGCAAGCGAGCATGAACGACACCGAAGTGGTCAAGGCGCTGGGCGCGCTGGCGCAGGAATCGCGCCTGCGCCTGTTCCGGCTGCTGGTGGTGGCCGGGCCCGGGGGTGCGACGCCATCGCGCATGGGCGAAGCGCTGGGCATTGCGCCGACCTCGATCTCCTTTCACATGAAGGAGCTGCTCAACGCCGGCCTGGTGAGCCAGGCGCGCGACGGTCGCCACATCATCTACCGCGCGCAGGTCGACTCGATGAACGAATTGCTGGGTTTCCTGACCGCCAACTGCTGCGGCGGCGAACCCTGCCTGAATCCCTCCCTCCCCCTGCAATGCAGCACCTGTTGAAAGCTTGACCATGCCCTCCCGTACCTTCAATGTCCTGTTCCTCTGTACCGGCAACTCGGCGCGCAGCATCATGGCCGAATCCATCCTGCGCCTGCAGGGCATGGGCCGCTTCCAGGCTTACAGTGCCGGCAGCCAGCCGGCCGGTCAGGTGCAGCCCTATGCGATCGAGCTGCTGCAGCGCAATCATTACCCGCTGGAGAACCTGCGCAGCAAGAACTGGGACGAGTTCGCCGCCGCGGATGCGCCCCAGATGGACTTCGTGTTGACCGTCTGCGACAACGCCAAGGCCGAGCTCTGCCCGGTCTGGCCGGGTCAGCCGATCTCGGCGCATTGGGGCGTGCCCGATCCGGTGGCCGTTGAAGGCGACGAAATCACAAGGCGCAAGGCCTTCGCCGACGCTTTCCTGGTGCTGAACCGTCGCATCTCGCTGCTGGCCAACCTGTCCTTCGACAAGCTCAGCCGGCTGTCGCTGCAGACCGAACTGGAGCGGATCGGTCAGGCCTGAGCCGTTACCGTTTCCGACCGTCTGCCTGGGCTGTACCCTCAGTCCAGGTTTTTTGCTTGATCCCGTGCCAGAACAGCCATTTCACCCCGAGCCTGCCGTGAGCGAAATCACCAAAAAACTTTCTTTCCTGGACCGCTATCTGACGCTCTGGATCTTCGCCGCCATGGCGCTGGGCGTGGGCCTGGGTTACTTTGTGCCGGGCATCGAGGCCTTCATCAACGGCTTCCAGTCGGGAACGACCAATATCCCGATCGCGATCGGATTGATCCTGATGATGTACCCGCCGTTCGCCAAGGTGCGCTACGAGGAGCTGCCGGATGTCTTTCGCGACACCAAGGTGCTCGGGCTGTCGCTGTTCCTGAGCTGGGTGGTCGGGCCGCTGCTGATGTTCGCGCTGGCCGTCACCTTCATGCCCGACAACCCCGACTACATGGTGGGGCTGATCCTGATCGGCATCGCGCCCTGCGTCGCGATGGTGATCGTCTGGAATGACCTGGCCAAGGGTTCGACCGAATACGCCGCCGGCCTGGTCGCCTTCAACTCGATTTTCCAGGTGCTGTTCTACAGCGTCTACGCCTGGTTCTTCGTCACGGTGCTGCCGCCATATCTCGGCCTGTCGGGCTCCGAGATTCATCTCTCGATCGGGCAGATCGCCAGCACCGTGCTGACCTATCTGGGACTGCCCTGCATCGCCGGTTTCCTGACACGCTTCGTCATGCTCAAGTTCGTCTCGAAGCAGTGGTATCACGAGCGTTTCGTCCCCAGGATAGCCCCGATCACCCTGGTCGCGCTGCTGTTCACGATCGTGGTGATGTTCAGCCTCAAGGGCAAGCTGATCGTCACGATCCCGCTCGATGTGGTCAAGATCGCCATCCCGCTGCTGATCTACTTCGTGCTCATGTTCCTGCTGACTTTCTATCTCGCCAAGGGCGTTGGAATCAGCTATGACAAATGCGCGACCTGCTCGTTCACTGCCGCCAGCAACAACTTCGAATTGGCGATCGCGGTGGCGATCGCGGTCTACGGCATCGACTCCGGCGCGGCTTTCACTGCCGTGATCGGTCCGCTGGTGGAAGTGCCGATCATGATCGCCTTGGTCAACCTGTCGCTGCGGTTCAAGCGTCGGCATTTCTCCGCCGCGACGCAGACCTGATCACCAGAAGTAAGGGAAAGCCGAATGTCCAACATCACGATCTATCACAACCCCGACTGCGGCACCTCGCGCAACACCTTGGCCCTGATCCGCAACAGCGGCGTCGAGCCCAACGTGGTCGAATACCTCAAGACCCCGCCGAGCCGCGACGAGCTCAAGGTGCTGCTGCTGCGCCTTGGCTTGAGCGTGCGCGACCTGCTGCGCAAGAAGGGCACGCCCTACGAGGCGCTGGACCTGGGCAACCCGAAGTGGAGCGACGAGCAGTTGCTCGACTTCATCGGCCAGCACCCGATCCTGATCCAGCGCCCGATCGTCGTCACGCCGCTGGGCGTCAGGCTGTGCCGGCCGTCCGAGGCCGTGCTCGATATCCTGCCCGATCCGCAGCGCGGCGCCTTCAGCAAGGAGGACGGCGAAGCCGTGATCGACGCCGATGGGCGCCGGGCCCTGCCTTCTGCCCTGTCGGTAGCGCAGCCGCTGGCGGATCTGCCGCAGCTGGACGCCGAGCATTTCCGGCTACCCGACCCGCAGCAGCTGCGGCCGTTGACACCTTCCACCCATGCGCCGCGCCTGCTGCTGCTCTACGGTTCGTTGCGCCAGCGCTCCTTCAGCCGCCTGCTGGTCGAGGAAGCCGCGCGGCTGCTGCAGGCCATGGGCGCCGAGACCCGGATCTTCAACCCGAGCGGGCTGCCGCTGCCCGACGACGCACCCGACAGCCATCCCAAGGTCCAGGAGCTGCGCGAGCTGACCCAGTGGTGCGAGGGCATGGTCTGGTGTTCGCCCGAGCGCCACGGCGCCATGACCGGCATCATGAAGGCGCAGATCGACTGGATTCCCCTGAGCCTGGGCGCGATCCGCCCGACCCAGGGCAAGACGCTGGCGCTGATGCAGGTCTGCGGTGGCAGCCAGTCCTTCAACGCCGTGAACCAGATGCGGGTGCTCGGGCGCTGGATGCGCATGCTCACGATCCCGAACCAGTCCTCGGTCGCCAAGGCCTTCCTCGAGTTCGACCAGGACAACCGCATGAAGCCGTCGAGCTACCATGACCGGGTCGTCGACGTGCTGGAGGAACTGGTCAAGTTCACCCTGCTGACGCGCGATGTGGCACCCTATCTGGTCGACCGCTACAGCGAGCGCAAGGAAAGCGCCGCGGCGCTGATGCAGCGCGTCAACCAGCCGGCACTCTGAGGCCGGTCCGTTCACGAACCAGGGGGAAGCTCGATGTCACAGCCACCGAAGGCGATGGCGCCGGATGCGCCGGATGCCGAGCTGGCGCCGGCCGCCTGGAGCCAGCAGGCCCAGCCGCTGGCGGACCGGCTGGGCGTCGAGCTCGAGCGCGGCCTGGGCAGCGAGGCAGTCCGCCAGCGCCTCGAGCGCTTCGGCCGCAACGAGTTGCGGGTCGACGCTGCGCTGCCGGCCTGGCGCCATCTGCTGTCGCAGTTCCATGATCCGCTGGTCTATCTGCTGCTGGCAGCGGTGGTCATCACGCTGCTGCTCTGGGGCGTGGAGGGCGCACGCGGCTGGCCGATCGACGCGCTGGTGATCCTGGTCATCGTGCTGCTCAATGCGCTGCTCGGCTTCCTGCAGGAAATCCGCTCGCAGCGTGCCGCCGCCGCCCTGGCCCGGCTGACTGCCGTCACCTCGGCCGTGCTGCGCGACGGTGTGCCGCTGCGCGTGCCGAGCGCCGAACTGGTGCCGGGCGATCTGCTGCAGCTGTCCGAGGGCGACCGTGTCGGCGCCGACGCGCGGCTGCTGCAGGCCAATGCGCTGCGGGTGCAGGAGGCCTCGCTGACCGGCGAGAGCGAGGCGGTGCTCAAGGGCCGCAGCGTCCTGCCGCCGGACACGCCGCTGGCCGAACGCGCCAACATGGTGTTCAAGGGTACGGCAGTGGTCCAGGGCACCGGACTGGCGCTGGTCACTGCCACCGGCATGGCGACCGAGATGGGCCGCATCGCCCATCTGCTCGCCACCACGCCCGAACAGGCGACGCCGCTGCAAAAGGAGGTGCGCCAGATCGGCATCATGCTCGGGCGCGCCGTGCTGCTGATTGCCCTGGTGGTGGTGGTCACGGTGCTGCTGCTGACCGAAGTCCGCAGCCTGGCCGATGTCGAGGCGGTGCTGCTGCTCGGGGTGTCGCTGGCGGTGGCGGCTGTCCCTGAGGGCCTGCCCGCGATCCTGTCGCTGGTGCTCGCGATCGGGGTCCAGCGCATGGCGAGCCGGTCGGCCATCGTCAAGAAGTTGTCATCGGTCGAGACCCTGGGCTCGGCCTCGGTGATCTGCACCGACAAGACCGGCACCCTGACCCGCTCCGAGATGGCGATCGAGCGCGTCATGACGGCCTCGGGCTGCAGCTGCCCCGAGGGCGTGGGCTACGAGCCGGTCGGCGACATCCGGCACCAGGGCCGTCTGGTCGAACCCGGTCCGCTGCACAGCGAACTGGTGCTGATGCTCAGCGGCGGCAGCCTGGCCGGCAATGCCGACCTGCGCCAGCAGGCCGACGGCAGCTGGGTGATCCAGGGCGACCCGACCGAAGCCGCCTTCCTGGTCGCCGAGCGCAAGCTCGGCGTGCACGAGCGCCGGCGCGAGCGCTTCGAGCGCATCGCCGAGATCCCGTTCACCTCCGAGCGCAAGCGGATGGCGGTGCTCGCGCTCGACCACGAGTATGAGGACCGGCGCGTCATCATCGTCAAGGGCGCGCCCGATGTGCTGCTGCGGCTGTGCAGCGCGGCCCGGGTCGGCATGGATGTGGTGCCGATGAGCGAGGCCATCCGCGCCCGCGCGCTGGCCGATGTCGACGAGCTGTCGGACGCGGCGCTGCGCACGCTGTCGGTGGCCTACCGGCCGCTGCGCGCCGACGAGGATGGACAGGCCGGCGCGGCGCTCGAGCGCGAACTGGTCTTCGTCGGCACGGTCGGCATCATCGATCCGCCGCGCGCCGAGGCGGCCGCCGCGATCCAGGAGGCGCAGCGCGCCGGTATCCGGATCATCATGATCACGGGCGACCACCCGCGCACGGCCGCGCGCATCGCATCCGACCTCGGCATCATCGAGGCCGGTGGCAGCGCGCTGACCGGGCCTCAGCTCGACGCGCTCGACGCGGCCGGGCTGGCCGAGGCGGTGCGATCGACCTCGGTCTATGCCCGGGTCGATCCCTCGCACAAGCTGCGCATCGTCGATGCGCTGCAGGCGCAGGGCCATGTGGTCGCGATGACCGGTGACGGCGTCAACGACGCGCCGGCGCTCAAGTCGGCCGACATCGGCGTGGCGATGGGAATCACCGGCACCGAGGTCACCAAGGAGGCCGGCAAGATGATCCTGGCCGACGACAACTTCGCCACCATCGTCGCGGCGGTGCGCGAGGGGCGCGGCATCCTCGACAACATTCGCAAGTTCCTGCGCTACCTGCTGTCGTCGAACATGGGCGAGGTGCTGACGGTGTTCCTGGGCGTGCTCGGTGCCCGCGCGCTCGGGCTGATCGACGCCGGCGGCGCCGTGGTGCTGCCGCTGCTGGCAACGCAGATCCTGTGGATCAACCTGGTCACCGATTCCGGCCCGGCGCTGGCGATGGGGGTCGACCCGCATGGCGCCGACGTGATGGAGCGTCGGCCGCGCCGCCCGGACGAGCGCATCATCGACGCGCGCATGTGGTCGGGCGTGCTGCAGACCGGACTGGTGATGGCGCTGGCCACCCTGCTCACGCTCGACCTGCTGCTGACCGGCGGCATGATCGAAGGAGGGCAGTCACTGGAGACCGCGCGCACGGCGGCCTTCACGGTACTGGTGTTCGCGCAGCTGTTCAATACCTTCAATGCCCGCTCCGAGTCGGCCAGCGCCTGGCGCGGCCTGTTCGACAACCGCCTGCTCTGGGCCGCCGTGGCGCTGGGCGTGGCCTTGCAGCTGGCGGTGGTGGAATGGCAGTGGCTGAACCTGGCGTTCGGCACCCGGCCGCTGACGCTGGGGCAATGGGCGCTGTGCGTGGCGATGGGCAGCAGCGTGCTGTGGTTCAGCGAACTGCGCAAGTTCTGGCTGCGCCGCTGCGATGCCAGACGCAGCTGCTGAAACTGCCCCGATGGTCCCGATCCTGTCTAGAATGAAAACCTGACCCGGGGAGGGCCAGGATGGAAATCGTATTGGAATTGCTCAAGGGCGGCGCTGGCAGTCTGGCGGCCTACCTGGCTGCGCATGTGCTGCTGTGCCTGCTGCCGGCCTTCTTCATTGCCGGCGCGATGGCCGCGCTGATCCCGAAGGCCAGCATCACGCGCTGGCTCGGACGCAGCACGCCGGCCCATGTCTCCTATCCGGCCGCTGCTGCTGCGGGTTCGCTGCTGGCGGTCTGCTCCTGCACCATCGTGCCGCTGTTTGCCGGCATCTACCGCAAGGGCGCCGGCATCGGGCCGGCCATCACCTTCCTGTTCTTCGCGCCGGCCGGCAACATCATGGCGCTGGCCTATACCGGCAGCATCCTGGGGCCGGAGTTCGCAGCGGCCCGGGTGCTGTTCTGCCTGCTGTTCGGCATCGGCATCGGGTTGCTGATGGCGCTGCTGTTCTGGCGGGACGACGCCAGCCACGACGCCCAGACCGATACCCTGTTCGCCGAGCAGGCCAGCGTCGGCCCGGCCGCAACCCGCCTGCTGCTGTCGCTGGTCGCGGTGCTGATCGCCGGCACGCTCAAGCTCTGGCCGCTGACCGGGACCTTCTTGAGCATCAGCCTGCCGCTGTCCTGGGCCGTGGACTGGCAGGCAACGCTGTTTCACTGGGTGCCGTTCGATGCGGCAAAAGGCGAGGAGGGCGTGAGCCTGCAGGGGTCGGTGCTGATCGCGCTGCTGCTGCTGATCGCCGCCACCGCCTGGAAGGGGCTCGAGAACATCATCGAGGGGCCGAACCGCTGGACCTGGGTCACGCTGGGCCTGGCCGCGACCACGCTGCTGGTCGCCGCGCTGCGCCTGACGCCAGTGGCCGGCGGGCTGGAGATCGGACTGACCGGCCGCGTGCTGGCGGTGGCGGCTTCGCTCTGGGCCTGCTGGCATTTTGCGCGCCAGCTCGATGCCGACGACCGCCAGGCCTGGCTCTGGGAGTCCTGGCGCTTCGTCAAGCAGATCTTCCTGCTGCTGGTGGCCGGTGTCTTCATCGTCGGCATGGTGCGTCAACTGATCAAGCCGGAATGGATCGAGTCGCTGGCCGGCAGCAATACGCTGCAGGCCAATGCGGTGGCGGTGTTCTTTGGCGTCTTCATGTATTTCCCGACCCTGGTCGAGGTGCCGGTGGCACGCATGTTCCTCGACCTCGGCATGCATCCGGGGCCGCTGCTGGCCTACCTGATGGCCGACCCCGAGCTCAGCCTGCAGAGCATGCTGATGGTCGCGGCCGTGATCGGGCGCCGCAAGACCGCCGCCTATGTCGGACTGGTGGCGCTGTTGAGCATCTGTGCCGGCTTGCTGTACGGCGCCTGGGTCGATGGCCTGGGCTGGCTGCCGCTGAGCCTGGTCCTGGGCCTGCTGATTGCCGTCCTGGGCGCCGGGCTGGCCTGGCTCAGGAAGCGTCAGCGCAAGGCCACTCCCGTTTGATCCACCTCAACCATCGAAGGAACACCACATGCTGACTGTCAAGATTCTCGGCTCCGGCTGCGCCAACTGCAAGAAGCTCGAGGCCGTCGCGCGCGAGGCCGCCAGCCAGGCCGGCATCGCGGCCGATTTCGTCAAGGTCACCGACATGCAGGCC
>JAPLPQ010000049.1 GCA_026400105.1 Burkholderiales bacterium | reverse complement strand
TCGATCGCGATCTCGTCGAACGGGTTCATGCTCATCTTGACATTGGCGATGTCCACGCCCGTGCCGTCGGCCTTGACCCGCACCTTGACGTTGTAGTCCACCACGCGCTTGACGGGGACGAGGATCTTCATGTTTGACTCCGAATTTGAAAATGATCAGCTTTTGGCCGCTGCCGCGACACGACGAGCCGAGGAAGATGTCATCACCAGCGCTTCGCCTTCGATGACGACCTTGCCCTTGACGGTGCAAACCGTATCCAGTTCGGCCCTGGCCTTCTCGGGATTCAAGGACTTGACAGTGACCGTCGCATGCACTGTGTCACCCGGCTTGACCGGCGCCTTGAACCTGAGCGACTGGCTGAGGTAAACCGTACCCGGCCCAGGCAGGCGGTTCGCCACGGCAGCGGAAATCACGCTGGCAGACAGAAAGCCATGCGCGATCCGGCCACCGAAAATCGTGGTTCGAGCGAACTCCTCGTTGGTATGGATCGCGTTGTTGTCACCCGAGACACCAGCGAACAGCACGATGTCGGCCTCGGTGATCGTCTTGGCAAAGGTGGCGGTCATGCCCACTTGCAGGTCTTCGATGTCATATCCGTTTTCTGCGTTCATCTGCTGCTTCCCTGGTAACTGCTGAAGAATATTAGTTGGCGAATGCCGCCAGACCGGTGATGGCGCGACCCAGGATCAGCGCGTGCACGTCATGGGTGCCTTCGTAGGTGTTGACCACCTCGAGGTTGACCAGATGACGCGCCACGCCGTACTCGTCGCTGATGCCATTGCCCCCCATCATGTCACGAGCCATGCGGGCGATGTCGAGTGCCTTGCCGCAGCTGTTGCGCTTGAGGATGGAGGTGACCTCGACCGGCGCATGGCCGGCGTCCTTCATGCGGCCCAGCGCCAGGCAGCCCTGCAGCCCTAAGCTGATCTCGGTCAGCATGTCGGCCAGCTTCTTCTGGATCAGCTGGTTGGCGGCCAGCGGGCGGCCGAACTGCTGGCGGTCCATCACATACTGGCGAGCGCGGGTGTAGCAGTCCTCGGCCGCACCCAGGGCGCCCCAGGCGATGCCGAAGCGGGCACTGTTGAGGCAGGTGAACGGGCCCTTGAGGCCGCGGATGGTCGGGAAGGCGTTCTCTTCCGGGCAGAACACTTCGTCCATCACGATCTCGCCGGTGATCGAGGCACGCAGGCCGACCTTGCCGTGGATGGCCGGCGCGCTCAGGCCCTTCCAGCCCTTCTCGAGGATGAAGCCACGGATCGCGCCTTCATCGTCCTTGGCCCAGACCACGAACACGTCGGCGATCGGGCTGTTGGTGATCCAGATCTTGGCGCCGCTGATCGAATAGCCGCCCGCCACCTTGCGGGCGCGGGTGATCATGCTGGCCGGGTCGGAGCCGTGGTTGGGTTCGGTCAGGCCGAAGCAACCGATCCATTCGCCGCGTGCCAGCTTGGGCAAGTATTTCTGCTTCTGCGCTTCGGTGCCGAATTCGTTGATCGGCACCATCACGAGCGAGGACTGCACGCTCATCATCGAGCGGTAGCCGGAGTCGACGCGCTCGACCTCGCGCGCCACCAGGCCGTAGCAGACATAGTTCAGGCCCGAGCCGCCGTACTGCTCGGGGATGGTCACGCCCAGCAGGCCGAGCTCGCCCATCTCGCGGAAGATGGCCGGATCGGTCGACTCGTGGCGAAAGGCCAGCTGCACGCGCGGCAGCAGCTTTTCCTGGCAGTAGGCGTGCGCAGCGTCGCGCACCTGGCGCTCGTCATCAGTCAGTTGGGTTTCGAGCTGGAAGGGATCGGACCAGGAAAAACGGGCGTTGGCACTCATGACGGCTCCTCTGTACGGGTTATGCGGGTATCGATGGATTGGACAAGCTCATGGTAGTTGCCATCTGCTGAAGCCGACACGAATCTTTCTCAACAAGATATGAGAAAAACGGATATCTAGATCCATGCCTGATGAAATCCACTCAAGGGAAAACCCGTACATCAAGACTCAAAACATGAGAAGAACATCGCTCTAGGGCGAAACGGCTCCAGCAAGACCGGGGGCTTTCATGAAAAATTGTTCCCACTCAACGTTGACCAAACCGCACATCGCCAAAAATGGCTGGCAGGCCACGCGGCAGAGAGCGCAAATAGGGAGCCGGCGCCTCTACTTGACCACCCAGCACAGCAGCAGCATGCCAAGGCCAGCGTGGATTGAACAGGATGGCTCGCGCCAAGGCCACCATATCGGCCTTGCCACTGGCAATGATGTCTTCGGCCTGTTGCGGCTCCGTGATGAGGCCGACCGCCATGGTGGGCAGCCCGGTCGCACGCCTGATGGAAGCCGCAAAATCCACCTGGTAGTTAGGTCCTAGTGGAATTTTCTGTAATGGAGAAAGTCCACCGCTGGAAACATGGATGAAATTGCAACCACGCTGCTTCAGCTCGTCTGCAAAAGCGATACTTTGCTCGATATCCCAACCACCCTCGACCCAGTCCGTAGCAGAAATCCGCACACCAACGGGTATTGATCCTGGCACGGCCGATCGGACAGCTTCGAAAACCTCAAGCGGAAACCGCATTCGCCTCGAAAGAGAGCCGCCAAACTCATCGGTACGGAAGTTCGACAAGGGCGACAGGAACTGATGCAAAAGATAGCCATGCGCGGCATGCACTTCTATCGCATCAATACCAATACGGCATGCCCGCTGAGCAGCCAAAGCAAAGGCATTTCGAATGCGGACCAAGGCTTCCTTGTCCAGGGCCTCGGGTGCAGGCTCGCTGGGCGACTGCGGGACCGACGAAGGCGCCAAAGGAGTCCAGCCGCCCTGGTCGACAGGAATCAACTGCCCACCCTCCCATGGCACATGGCTGGAAGCCTTGCGCCCCGCATGGGACAGTTGAATCGCAATAGGCATTGAAGCATGTTTTCTGACAGAGGACAGAACATGACTCAAGGCCAGTTCGTTCTCGTCAGACCAGAGGCCAAGGTCATGCGGCGATATTCGACCCAAGGCCTCGACAGCAGTGGCTTCCAGAATAAGCAAGCCAGCACCAGAAAGCAGAAGATGCCCGAGATGCACCAGGTGCCAATCACTGGCATTGCCATCATTGGCCGAATACTGGCACATCGGCGCAATCACGATCCGGTTTTCTAGCCTGATCCGACCCAGATCGAAAGCTGAAAAAAGCATGCTCATGATCTATCCTTGCTTATTGTTTTTCAATTTTCTTCAAGCTGTCTCTAAGCACCACGCCGGACAACAAGGGCAGCTCATCGGACACAGAATTCCCCTCTATCAAACTGACGATCCGGTGCGCGGCACGGATACCGATCTCGTTTGTCGGAACATGAACCGTCGTCAACTTGGGCTGAACCAGGTGAGCCAGCTCAATGTCATCCGAACCCGTGATGGAGAGGTCATCAGGAACGCTGATGCCTTGCTCGCGGCACTCAGCCATGGCACCGACTGCTTGCAGATCGGTACCACAAATGAGGACTGAGGGCCGGTCCGGATTGCTGAGCAACTGGATTACTGCCTGTCTTCCGCCCTCGAAGGTAAAAGGCTGCTCGATTATCCATTCAGGCCTGAGCTTCAGACCTGCGGCCTGGAGTGCATCCTGCGTAGCGGCAATACGGGCACGGACACGCTCGTTGCGATAAGACAAGCCAGGACAGATTGCGACCTGGGTGTGCCCGTACTCCAGGACCAGCTGTGCCATCTCGAAGGTGGCGTCGTAATAGGAAAAACCGACGCACGGGCGGCTGTTCGCCTCGTCCAACGACCAGGTAAGCACATAGGGAATCATGTACTGCTCAAGCAACTCGAAGACAGCATCATCATGGTCCGTTCCAACCAATACCACAGCATCCACGCCACGCTCTACAAAGGAACGCAAAAGATCCAGCTCGCGCTCGGGTCGATATTCATGGCTGGCCACAAACAACTGGTAACCCAGGCTCCAAAGCGTCTGCTGCAAGGACTGTATGGATACTGCAAATATGGGGTTGTCCAGCGTCGGGTAAATGGCGGCAACAGACCGCGTCTTGCGCGAAGCCAGTGCTCGCGCAGGACCATGGCGCACATACCCCAACTCTTTTACCGCCCGCGTCACACGCTCCAATGTTGAAGACTTGACCTGATCAGGAACGGACAATGCGCGCGAGGCACTACCTAAAGATACACCAGCCAAGCGAGCGACATCCTCAAGAGTGGGACGGGTAGTTGTTGTCATAAATTTGAATACTGGATCGACCTGGTTGAAAGTGACCGAACTCTCGGAAAACTGACTGGATTCTCAGGCACGACGGTCTTCAAGGATCAAGTCAGCGCCTTTTTCTGCCACCATTATCACCGCTCCCTGTATGTTTCCTGACACCATTTTCGGCATCACCGAGGCGTCAACGACTCGCAAGCCATCGAGCCCCCTGACCTTCAGGCGCAAGTCCACCACGGCATTCTCATCAGAACCCATTCTGCAAGTGGCAATCGGATGGTAGATGGTTTGCCCGTTGCTCCGGGCAAACTCCAGCCATTCAAGATCCGATTTCACTCCGACACCAGGGCTGATCTCGTGATCGATATAGTCCTTCATGGCCGGTTGACTGACGATGCGGCGCGCCAATTTCATGCTATCGATCATGCAGCGCTGATCGACTTCGCTATCAAGAAAATTAGGGCGAATGACAGGCTGATCGAAAGGGTTGCCGGACTGGATGTGAATGCTGCCCTTCGACTCTGGACGCAATTGCGCAACGCCAATTGTCATGCCAGGCAATCGATCCAGCACGCGTTCAGCCGCATTGGCGTAACTGGCGTGAACCATGAAATACTGGGCATCAGGCGTCGGTACCTCCGGCCCAGTCTTCAGGAATCCATGAACCAGACCCGTCCCCAGGGTGAGTATTCCTTTCTTGGCCGAGAAGTATTTGGCAACCTCACGCGCCAAGCGCCAACCCCTGGACATCTCGTTGAGAGTGACCGTATTCTTTACACGCCAGTTCATGCGCGTGGCAAAATGGTCGATGTAGTTCTCCCCCACCCCTCTCGACACATGCCGAACAGGAATACCCAGTGAATGAAGCAACTCAGGGCAACCAATCCCTGACAGCTCAAGGATTTGTGGTGTCTGGATCGCTCCTGCAGCCAGCACGACTTCCGTCGCAGCTCCGACCGTCACTTCGCGACCATTCTGCTGGTAAGTCACGCCGGTGCAGCGCTTGCCGCTGAGCTCCAGCCGCAACACATGAGCATGGGTTTCAACCACCAGATTGGACCGGGATCGGGCTGGCTTCAAATAAGCGTCATAAGCGCTCCAGCGACGACCGTTCAACTGGTTGACCTGGTAATAGCCAAATCCTTCCTGGGTGGGCGAGTTGTAATCCTCGTTGTAAATATGACCATCCTGGGCCGCGGCCTTCAAGAAAGCATCGGAGATTGGAAAGCGTTCATTGACCTGCTCCAGATGGAACGGACCCGCCTTTCCCCGAGTCGAACCGCCAGGCTGGTAGTTCTCCAGCTTGCTGAAATAAGGTGCCACGTCACGGTATCCCCACCCGACAGCACCATCAGCCTCCCAGGCGTCATAGTCCTCGGGTTGCCCACGCACATAGATCATTCCATTGATCAGCGTTGACCCACCCAGGCCTTTGCCACGGGGCACGGAAATTACCCGTCCCCTGGTATTTTCCTCCGGTGCTGTCTTGAACAGCCAGTTGTATTTCTTGTTGGTCAGCAGCTTGCTGAAACCGGCCGGTATGGGTATCCACAGGCTGGAAGGCTCACCCCCGGCCTCCAGCAAAAGAACGCGGAACTTGCCTGAGGCCGACAGGCGGTCTGCCAGCACGCAGCCGGCCGTTCCACCACCGACGATGACGTAGTCAAATGTTTCCATGATCGTGCGCAATCAAAATCAGATCCGGCAGGGATCATTGAAGAGGCAACACTTTGCCCGGGTTCAAGACATTGTGAGGATCAAGGGCATGCTTGATACACCGTGCGATCTCAAGCTCCGCTGGCGCACGACACCGCACCATTTCACTGACGCGGTACTGTCCAATGCCGTGCTCGGCAGAAATGCTGCCGCCAAACGAACAAACGACGTCGTGCACCAGCTGATTCAAGGCAGCAGCGTCCACCACCGGGGAAACGATGACGTTGTAGTGGATGTTGCCGTCTCCGGCATGGCCAAAGGCATTGATCCTGACCTCTGGAAATGCCTGCTGAACCGCTTGATCAGCCTGCGCCAGAAAGGCGGGGATAGCGGAAATTGGGACGGACACATCGTGCTTGATAGACCGTCCCTCCTTGCCCTCGGCTTCGGTAATGGATTCCCGCAAGGCCCACAACTCGGCTTCCTGACGCTCTGACTCCGCCACGACGCCATCGGTCGCCATCTCTTGCTCCAGCAAGTCGCCGAGCAAGGACTCAGTCGCCTCACGCAAGCCAGGCAACGAAGAACTGGCCTCCAGCAGGACATACCAGGCGGAATCGCTCAACGGCAGCTTGAGCTGTTGATGACGTGCCACCAGCTCGAGTGCAGCGCCGGACATCAGCTCGAATCCCGTCAATGTCTCGCCTATTGCACGACGGGCGGCGCAAAGAACGGCCAATGAGTGTTCCGCCGAAGCCACGGCCAACAGCGCCGTGACCCGATACCTGGGCATCGGTGCCAGCTGCAGGACGGCGGCGGTCACGATGCCCAGCGTCCCCTCGGTACCAATGAACCACTGCTTCCAGTCATAACCTGCGTTGTCCTTGCGCAAACTACGCAAGCCATCGATCACCTGACCGTCGGCAGTAACGACTTCCAGGCCCATGACGCGGGCACGCGTCATGCCGTAACGCAGCACGTTGGTGCCACCGGCGTTGGTCGAGACAATGCCACCGATCCGGGCGGATCCTTCTGCTGCCAGGCTGATCGGCAACAGCAGCCCTTGTTCCGCCACAGCTTCCTGTGCGGTTTGCAAGACACAGCCGGCCTCGACTTCGATCGTCTCGCCCACGACATCGATGTCACGGATCGCATTCATCCGGGTCAGAGACAGCACGACCTGCTGGCCACTGTCATCCGGCGTAGCGCCTCCGGACAGGCCGGTGTTTCCGCCCTGAGGCACGACGGAGTAGCCCGCGGCCGCGCAGAGTCGAACCGCCGCGGCAACCTGCTCGGTATTGCGCGGCAACAGCGCACACAAGGGACGTCCCTTGAACATGTGGCGCCAGTCGTGGCAGTAGGGTTCCAGGTCCTGTTCGTCGGTCAGGACGGCAAGTTCGCCCAGCGATTGGCGCAAGGCCAGCAACAGTGCCTCGGCACTCATGGTGCCACCTCAAGCTGCCCCAGGTTGCCCCGCATGAAGGCCGCCATCAGTGCCAACTGCGACGAGAGCATGGGTGCGCCAAAATGAATCCGGCACCCCTGCGCCTTGGCCGCACGCAAGAGCGGGGTCTCGGCGGGCTGCATGATGATTTCGGCCACCACCTGCGAGGCCTGCAGCTTGTCTGCATGCAACGGCAGCGCATCACCCGGGCGCAAGCCCAGCGATGTGCCGTTGATCACCAGGTCATGCCCTGATGGATCTTCCGTGCCTACGTTCAAAACGGCAGCAGGATGGATGGAGCGGATGCGCTCGATCAGCTGCAGTGCCTTGTCGCTCGTGCGGTTGGCAACCGTGAGACGGCTGACTCCGGCCCGTACCAGCGCAAAAGCGATCGCGCTAGCAGCGCCTCCGGCTCCGGCCAGGTAAGCACTGAGGCCGGCAGGCTCGATACCCTGTTGGCGCAGGCCCGCGACGAAGCCTTCGCCATCCAGCATGGTGCCGTGCAGACGGCCGTCGGCAGAACGGTGCACCACATTCACTGCACCGATGAGCCGCGCCGCCGCAGAGACCTGATCACACAAGGCCACCATGGCCGATTTATGGGGTACGGTGACCACGAAACCGGACAGGTTTCTCACTGCACGCAGGCCTTGCACCACGGTGGCCAGCTCGCCTTCACCGACATGAATGGGCACCATCACGCCATCAAACGCCTCGGCTGCAAAATGCTGATTGATGCCTTGCGGTGTCTTGACGTGCTGAATGGGATCGGCAAGTATGCCGAAAATCCGGGTGTTTCCAGTAATTTGATGCATGTGATCAGGCCAGTGTGTAGGCAGTCTTGACAGAGGTATAGAACTCACGCGCGTGAGATCCCTGCTCGCGGGGTCCATAGCTCGATCCTTTTCTTCCACCAAACGGGGCGTGGTAGTCCACCCCGGCGGTCGGCACGTTGACCATGACCATCCCTGCCGTCGAACGGCGCTTGAAATCGGTAGCATGCTTCAGGGAAGTGGTGCAAATACCGGAAGAAAGTCCGAAATCGGTATCGTTCGCGAGGTGAACCGCTTCCTCGTAGTCGCGCACGCGTACCACGGATGCCACGGGACCGAATACCTCCTCGCGGTTGATCCGCATGGCGTTGTGCGTTTGCGTGATGAGTGCCGGCGCCAGATAGAAGCCCGGAGTGTCACGTTGCAACAATTCACCACCAGCGTGCAGGACCCCGCCCTCCTGACAACCCAGTTCGATGTAATGGCGGTCTTGATCGAGCTGGTCTTGCGATGCCACAGGACCGATATCGGTACCGGCCTTGAGCGCATGGTCCACCCGCAGTGCGGCCATGCGCTGCGCCATGGCCGCGACAAATTGGTCGTGTATGCCGTCTTCCACGATCAGACGGCTGGAACCGGTGCAGCGCTGGCCGGTGGAGAAGAAGGAACCATTGATGGCAACCGACACGGCCAGTTCGAGATCCGCATCATTGAGCACCACCAACGGGTTCTTGCCGCCCATTTCCAGCTGAACCTTTGCGCCGCGCTCCATGCAGGTCATGCCGATACTGCGGCCGGTGGATACGGAACCCGTGAACGTAAGGGCCCGCACCTTGCGCGAATGGGCCAGCGTCTGGCCCACCTTGGAACCGGGTCCCATGACCAGATTGAAGGTGCCGGCTGGCAACTGTCCGGCACGGGCAATGATTTCAGACAAGGCCCAGGCACTGCCCGGAACAAGATCTGCCGGCTTGAAGACGACAGCGTTGCCAAAAGCCAGCGCCGGCGCGATTTTCCAGGCAGGAATCGCGATCGGGAAGTTCCACGGCGTGATGATGCCGACCACACCCTCAGGTTCGCGTGTCACCTCGACATCGACGCCCGGTCGGATGGAAGGCAGTTTCTCGCCGGCAAGACGCAACACTTCGCCCGAGAAGAACTTGAAGACACGACCGGCGCGAACCACCTCCCCAATGCCTTCTGCAAGCGTCTTGCCCTCTTCGCGCGCCAGCAGTTCGCCGAGTTCATTGCGACGGGCCAGCACCTCGGCACCAATTCTATCCAGCGCGTCGGAACGCTGCTCGGCAGTCCACTGGGCCCATGTTTTCTGCGCCTCGTAGGCCGAGTCAATCGCCTGTTCGGTCTGGGCCGCATCAGCTCGGCTGTATTCACCGATGACATCCCGGGTATCCGACGGATTGATGTTCAATCCAGCAGTGGCTCCTTCAACCCACTCACCCGCTATGAAATTTTTGTGCAACTTGGTGTTCATTGAATTGTTCCTCGGAATTTATTTCAGGTCATCAGCCAGCCGCCGGCGACATCAATGACTTGCCCAGTGATGAAGCTCGACTGGTCTGAAGTCAAGAACAGGCAGGCATCGGCCACCTCAACCGGTTTACCTAGACGCCGCAGGGGAGTCACGGCAATGACCGCATCATTGGCTTCGCGCGGCGCTCCGGCCACCATCGGGGTATCGACCCGACCGGGCGCAAGTGCGTTGACGGTGATGCCATGTGGGCCAAGCTCTCCCGCCAAGTGCCGCGTCAGGCCGATCAAGCCTGCCTTGGTAGTGCTGTAGTGCGCCGCAACGATATCCAGATAGGCTTTTCCTGCGACCGAAGACATGCTGACAATCCGACCAAAACGGCGCTGCACCATGCCCGGTGCCAACAAACGGGTAAAGTTGAACACGCTGTTTAGGTTGACATCCATCACCTGAAGCCATTCCGCCGGCTCCATCTGCCAGATCGGTGACGGAAGCCCTGAATGCTTGGGTGAAATTCCCGCGTTATTGATCAAGGTGTCAACAGGCCCCAAGGCCGCGACCACGCTGCGGCAGGCCGCCTCGCAATCCGCATAGCTTGCGACGTCAGCCGCGGCGAAATGCACCTTGCAGCCTTCGGCCGCCAGGGTTGAAACGAGGGCATTGGCCACTTCGGGCGAGCAATCGACCACGCCTACGGCGGCACCCTGGCGGGCATATTGCCTGACGATCTCCGAACCAATGCCACCACCACCGCCAGTCACCAGGACCACGCGACCTTTGTGCGTCAATGTATCTTCCACTTGTTGCCTCCTGATCGGGTGATCTCAATGTCCCAGGTATGCGCGTCGCACATGCGGGTTATCCAGCAATTCGCGACCTGTGCCACTGAGGGTGATGCAGCCATTTTCCAGAACATAGCCGCGATCAGCGATCTGCAGGGTATGGAAAACGTTTTGTTCGACCAGCAACACCGTTGTACCTTGATCGGCGACGGTTCGCACCACATCAAACATCTGATCCACCAGCAGCGGAGACAAGCCCAGTGACGGCTCGTCAAAGACCAGCAAACGCGGGTCGGCCATCATGCCGCGCGCAATCGCCACCATTTGCTGTTCGCCGCCGGAAAGGGAACCGGCCAACTGTGCCAGTCGCTCCTTGACACGCGGAAAAATCTCCAGGACTTTCTCCATGCGCTCCTTGTGAAATGGACGAGCCGAAGTCTTGTAAGCACCCATCAGCAGGTTTTCCTCGACGGTCAGGAACGGGAACAGTTGCCGCCCTTCAGGAATCATCGTGATGCCAAGTTCCACAATTTCATGCGGGGCGTGACTGGTCAAATTCAAGCTGTCGAACTCGATCGAACCACTGCGTGCCTTGACAAGGCCGCAAAGGGTTTTCAGCGTAGTGGTCTTGCCGGCACCATTGGCACCTACCAGCGTGACCACCTCACCTGCATGCACCTCGAGCGAGACACCACGCAGAACCTCACTTTTTCCGTAACCCGCGGTTACATCACGCAGCTTGAGCATGGGTGTAGCCCTTTCCTAAATAAGCTTCGATCACTGCCGGGTCGTTGACGACATCAGCAGGTTTGCCCTCGCGCAACACCTTGCCAACGTTGATGACAACGATGCGGTCAGACAAGGCCATGGTCGCTTGCATCAGATGTTCGATCATCAGGACCGAAACACCGGAATCTCGAATCCTCTTGATCATTTCAATCGCGCGTGCCACATCAGAAGGATTCAATCCGGCCAGCACTTCGTCCAGCAGCAGGACCCGTGGCCTGGTGGCCAGGGCTCGCGCCACTTCCAGGCGCTTCATTCCACCAACCGTGAGACTGCGCGCCTCGGTATCAAGCAACGCGGTCAGGTCCGTCAGGTGCGCCACTTCACGCGCGACAGCCTCAGCCTCCGAACGCAAGCGGGTGTGCATGAAGGCGCCGAGCATGATGTTCTCCATCACCGACAGACCTGCAAACGGCTGCACGATCTGGAACGTGCGTCCGACACCGGCCTTGGCAAAGGTTTCCGGAGACCGCGGCGCACTCCACTCGGCCCCGGTCCGAACACTCACCGTGCCCTGGTCTGGCCGGATGAAACCCGACAACTGGTTGAAGACTGTGGTCTTGCCGGCACCGTTGGGACCGATGACGCCCAGGATCTCGCCTTCATGCAAGGTCAGCGACACGTCGTCGGTGGCCTTCAGACCACCAAACCGCTTGTGCAGGCCCTCGGCCTTCAAGATGGGCTGGCCCAGGCTGGTGGTGATCTTCTGGACGACCGGCCTGGCGGGTTCTGCTGCCTTGGCCTTATGACCATTCGGCAGACGGTCGATCAGACGCAGAACATGCTGGCTGAGATGGCCGACCAGACCACGGGGGAAAAACAGCACGACAAACACCAGCAGCATGCCGTAGACAAAACCGTGAGTTCCATTGCCAAACGCACTCAGCCAGCCGCGCGCCAACTCAGCCACAGGCAGCACAAGCACGGTACCCACCACCGGACCGGCCACCGTTCCCAGACCGCCGATGAGCGCAAACATGGCAATCTGGATCGAGAGCTCAAGCGAGAATGCCGCCGAAGGCTCCAGGAACGTCAGGTACATGCCGTGGAAGCTGCCAATCAGACTGGTCAGTACCGCCGATATGACTGCGGCCGCAATCTTTGCACGCACCGCATTGACACCCACGGCACGGGCAGCATCCTCGCGCTCGCGCACAGCGATCAGATAAAAACCGAAACGCGAGCGTCGGATCAGCCATGCCACCAGCAGTGTGACGACGAAGAATCCGAAGGCAACCAGCAGATAGGCCCATTTTTCGCGGAAGATCATCCAGGGCAGTCCGATCTGCAACGGAATGTTCAAGCCAGCCGATCCACCCGTCCAGCCCTCGAAGTGGGTGACCAGCAGGCGAACGACCTCCAGGAAAGCAATCGTTGCCAGGGAAAAGAAGGGGCCGCGCAAGCGCAAGGTGGGATAGGCAATCAGCAGGGCAACCACGGATGAGATTGCAGCACCCGCAAACATCCCGATCCAGGGCGAGATGCCAAATTTCGCTACCAGCAGGCCCGCCGAATAGCTGCCAATACCGTAAAAGACGGCGTGCCCGAGCGACAACTGTCCGGCAAATCCACCAACGATGTTCCAGGCCGTCGCCAATCCGGCAAAGACACAGACCTGGATGGCCAGGTGATACACAAATGACGACTGGAGCGCCAGAGGCAGCAACAGAATGGCCGACAGCGCCAGAAGTCCGATATAGACCCGTGGGTTCAAGATGGGGGGCATCATGGGATGTCCTTTACTCAGATCCGCGACCCAGACCGAACAGACCGGTAGGACGCACAATAAGAATGGCCAGGAAAACAAGGAAGTAGACAACTTCCTTCAGTGCCGGACCGACGTAGTAACCTGCCAGACTGTCAATCAGTCCAATGAAAATAGAGCCGATGACAGCACCCGGCAAACTCCCCATGCCACCGAGCACGACGATCACGAAAGCTGTCAGGACAAAATACTGACCCACAGTCGGAAAGGCTGGATACTGGACGGCCAGCAGACCGGCAGCAAGGCCAACCAGACCGGCTCCAATGCCAAATGCCAGGATGTAGGATTTATTGACATTGACACCCATCAGGGCAGCAGATACCCGATTCTGGGCCAGCGCTCTGAATGCACGGCCAGTGTAGGTGTGCTTCAGGAACAGGTGCATTCCAGTAGCCACGGCAAGAGCGACCACAAAGGTGATGACTTGCCCGCTCACGAAGGTCAGCGAACCCAGCGTCAAGGGCTCGGTACCCAGGGTTACTTCGGCCTTTCGAATGTCTGCACCAAACAGCATCAGCGCAAGATTCAGCAGCGCCGTCGAAACACCGACAGTTGCAAATATCTGGATATGAGCATCGGCTGTCAACAGCGGCTGGATGACAAGTCGCTGCATCAATGCACCAAACACAAAGAGCAGCACCGCCACCAGGACTGCTGAAGCGTATGGATGCAGTCCTGCATGTTGCGCTAGCAGCCAGACGGCATACATGCCTATCATCAGGAACTCGCCATGAGCAAAGTTCACGACCCGGACGACGCCAAATATCAGGGTCAATCCAATGCTGATGATGGCGTAAGCACCGCCTAGCAGCAGTCCGTTAACCAAGAGCTGAATAAATATCGACACAGCAACCCCCATGTTGCGAGAGACCAGCCTCGCGCAACTTTAAAAAATTAACAACAGGTCGCGCAGCGCCTCATTTGGCAGCAATGGGCTTTGCTGTAGCAACCGACTCCGGGAACACCGTCAGCAGCTTGCCACCTTGCCATTGCATCAGGTTGCTGGAGGCCAATTGGTTCTGACCGTTCTCGCTGAACTGGAAGCCCCATCCTGCTGCACTGGAGCCAACGGGCTTCTTGTAGGCAAGTACCGCTGATCGAATCTTGTCCTTGTCTGTTGACTTGGCTTCCACCATGACATCAAGGAAAGCCTTCGCTCCAACGTAATTCACCAGGCTATGTCCGGATCGGGGCTGGACTCCATATCGCTTCTGATACGCTGCAACAAAGTTCTTCAAGCCTGGCGCACCGTCTTCCTTCATCGTGACTTGCGGGAAGTCAACGTTGAAAATCCCTTCAATCGAAGTCCCCAGTGCCTGCGCCGTCTCTTGCAAGGAATACCCGCCGCCGGCACCAATCACCGCCTTTGGCTTGAATCCAGCGCTTGCAGATTGACGGAAAAACAGCAGGGTGTCGTTTTGATAGGAGGTCTGCAGCACGACATCGGCGCCCGATCCTTTCAGGCGCAACACCAGCGAAGACAAGTCCACGCTCTTGGCCGAATAGGCCTGTGTTTCAACAACGTTCAAGCCAAGACGCTTGGCCTCTTCCTTCTGGAATCCGCCCACCAGTGTCCCGTAGGGACCATCTTCATAGATGATGGCGATCTTCAGTGCCTTGGGATCTGTCTTTAGACTCGGAGCAATCACCTTGACAATTGATTCGATGCTGCGATCAGCAAAGCTTTTGGCTGTCGCATTGCTGCGGAACAGGTACTTGAATCCTCGGCCAGTGATCGTGTCAGCGACTGCACCCAGTTCAAAATATGGTACTCCGGCCAACTCGGTGACCTGGGTCGCGGCAGATGAAACGCCGGAGGCATAGCTGCCAAAGATAGCGGATACATTTTCGACCGACGTCAAGCGCCGCGCTTCACCTACCGCCTGGTTGGCATCTACTGCATCGGCCTTCAACAGGGTGATTTTCTTTCCGTTGATGCCGCCACTGGTGTTTCTCTCTTCAACGGCCATTTCCACGCCACGGAAGCTCTCGTCGCCGAGCAAGGCCAGGCCACCGCTGAATGGGTAGAGTGCACCCACCTTGACATCCTGCGCCTGTGACGGTGTGACAGCCATGACGGTCATGCAAGCCATGGCCGTTGCAAGTTGCTTGAAATGCTTGATCATTGTTGTCTCCTTCAAAATTTGACCGATGAAAATGAAGCGCTTCATTTTTCAATGAAAAAAAACGAGAATGTGCCTTCTCTTCCCGCCATGTTAAAATGAAGCGCTTCATTTTTCAAGCGATCCGACCAACTAAAATCTAAGTGTTTTCCCTAGCAGCGGCCAACCAGGTGCAAGGCGGCTGCCCTGAACCACCGCATGACTTTGCCGCTTGACAAGCATCAGAATGCGGCCTGGTAGATCGCAAGTGCATCCTCGTATCCGATCGGACGAGGATTGTGGTCCAACAGGCGTTGCACTTTCATTGCTTCACGCGCCAGCAGCGGTAACTCGCTGTGCGCGATGCCTGCCTGGCGCAAGGTTTGCGCATAGGGCATGCCGGCTACCCGCTGCGAAATTGCCTGCACAAACGCTGCGGCAGCATGGCCATCGTCGGTCGCCAGCAGACCAGGCAAGATGGCACGTCCCATTTCAGCATAAATTGTCTGAGCCGATTCCAGGTTGAAGCGCAGCACATGCGGCAACAGCAGGGAATTGGAAAGCCCATGCGGAATATGGAAGTGCCCGCCCAGTGGATAGGCCAGGGCATGGACCGCTCCGACGGATGAATTGCCAAACGCCATTCCGGCCAGCAAGGAGCCGAACAGCATCTGCTCGCGCGCCACGAGATCATGGCCATCGCCCACCGCTGCCGGCAGGTTGGAATACAGGATCTGCAAGGCCTTCAAAGCCAGCACATCAGAGATCGGATTTCTTTTCAGTACCGTAGTCAGCGCTTCGATCGCATGAACCATGGCATCTATCCCGGTCATGGCAGTAATGGCTGGCGGCAAGCCGATGGTCAACTGGCTGTCAAGCAATGCCAAGTCAGGCAGCAACAAGGAAGACACCACGGTCTTCTTCTCGTGTCCGGGCGTAGTGACCACGGAGACCCAGGTGACTTCAGACCCGGTGCCAGCCGTGGTGGGAACCTGGATCAGCGGCAACCGTGGCCCGCGCGCGAGTCCAGCGCCATAGATGTTCTGCAGGAGTTGCGGCGTGCGCAGCAGCAAGGCCACCAACTTCGCCGTGTCGAGTGAACTGCCGCCACCAAATCCGATCACGCCGTCGACAGCTGCAGACTGGCCGACCGCAACGGCTTGCAAGATACAGGCCTCTGGCGGGTCAGCCTGCACATCGGAAAAGATGGAAACAGCCACCGAAGCTGCCGACAAGGAAGCCACAGCCGCTTGCGTCAATCCCGCTTGCTGCAGTCCGGCGTCGGTGACAAGCAGGACATGCGAGATGCCCAGGTTGCGCGCGAACGTACCCAGTTGACCGATAGCTCCTGGCTGGCAGACGATGCGTGGAGCTGTTTCAAATTGAAATGGATTCATGCTGCAAGATCCCAGATCTTTGTTGCGAGCCATTCAGCTGCATCAGAATAAAAATCGATATTCATAAAAATACCTCCCTCATTTGCAGTCGTGCGAGACACGGTCATCGCACGACTGCAACTGCTCAATGCCTGTCTGGCGAACGGATTACTGTTTTCCAGGCACGGGCTTTGCCGTGGCGACATGCTCAGGGTACACCGTCACCAGCTTGCCGCCTTGCCACTGCATCAAGTTGCTGGAGGCCAGCTGATTCTGCCCGTTCTCTCCGAAATGGAAGCCCCAGCCGGCAGCACTGGAACCAATCGGCTTGCGATAGGCCAGCGCCGATTGACGGATTTTCTCAGGATCTGTGGATTTGGCAGCTGACATGATGTCAAGGAACGACTTGGCACCCACATAGTTGACCAGGCTGTGACCCGAACGTGGCGCCGATCCATAGCGCTTTTCATATGCAGCCACGAATTCTTTCAAGCCTGGCGCACCCGCCTCTTTCATGGTGACTTGAGGAAAATCCACGTTATAGACTGCCTCGATTCCAGCACCCAGCGCCTGGGCAGTTTCCTGCAACGAATAGCCACCGCCAGCGCCGATCACGGCCCGAGGCTTGTAGCCGGCACTCGCCGACTGGCGGAAGAACAGCAAGGTGTCGTTCTGATACGAGGTTTGCAGAACGATGTCGGCGCTGGCGCCCTTGAGTCGAAGCACAAGAGAGGACAGGTCAACGCTTTTAGCCGAGTAAGCCTGGCTTTCGACCACGTTCAGTCCCAAGCGCTTGGCCTCCTCCTTCTGGAAGCCACTGACCAGGGTACCGTAAGGGCCATCTTCATAGATGATGGCAATTCTCAGCGCCTTGGGATCAGTCTTCAGCATCGGAGCGATGACCTTGACTATCGATTCGATGCTGCGATCAGCAAAGCTCTTGGCCGTTGAGTTGCTGCGAAACACATATTTGAAGCCCCTTGCCGTGATAGTGTCTGCAACCGCACCGAGCTCAAAATATGGTACGCCCGACAGTTCAGTCACTTGTGTGGCAGCGGTAGAGACACCGGACGAGAAACTGCCAAAAATTGCCGAGACACCCTCAACCGATGTCAAGCGGCGAGCTTCGCCGACCGCCTGGTTCGCATCGACGGCATCGGCTTTCACCAGGACCACCTTTTTTCCATCGACGCCGCCGCTGGCATTGCGTTCATCCACGGCCATTTGGGTGCCGCGAAAGCTTTCATCGCCCAAAAGTGCCAGACCGCCACTGAACGGGTACAAGGCTCCTATCTTGATCTCTTGAGCTTGAGTCGGTGCAGCGGCCATGACGGTCAGACAGGCAACTGCAGTAGTCAGTCTTTTAATTTTCTTCAGCACAGGTATCTCCTCGAATTCAATCAAAAATGAAGCGCTTCATTTCGTGTCTAAAAAAATTCAAGTCACGAAATGCATGCAAATACTAACCTGAAGCCGTCTATTTTTGTGCAGGCCATCATCAGCAAAACCTAGTGGTTTTCCCTGATGATTCGCTTTTCAATCAAAAATTCAGTCGAGCTTGAGTTTTCTGTCGACCACGACTTTCCTGTAGGTCTCGAACTCGGACTTGATCTGGGCTGCAAACTGCTCCGGTGTATTTGCCACGATGATCGAACTCGTGTTCTCGATGCGCATGCGCACCGCAGGATCCTCCAGCGCCATGCGCACCGCGCTATTGACCTTGTCGACGATTTCACGCGGCAGATTCTTGGGCCCGACTATGCCGTAATAGGCCATTCGGTTGACCGACTCCAAGCCGACTTCCTTGAAAGTCGGCACGTCTGGCAACTGTGCAACACGCTGTGGTGCTGCAACCACAATCGGTACCAGTTTCCCGGCCTTGATGAAAGGTAGCGCCGAAGGAAGCTGATCGAAGATCATGGGCAGTTGACCGGCCACGACATCATTGAGTGCCGGCCCACTACCCCGGTACGGAATATGCGTCAGAAAAATCTCTGTCAGTCCCTTCCACAACTCGGTCTGCAGATGGGCAATTCCCCCCGTGCCTGACGAGGCGTAGGAATATTTTCCGGGACTCTTCTTGAGCTCGCTGAGCAGGCTGCGGTAGTCTTTGGCCGGGAAATCCGGATGGACGGCAATCACATTGGGCGTGGCGGCAATGTTGATGATGGGCGTGAAATCATTGATCGGGTGGTAGGGAGTCCTGGGGTTGATCGCCGGGTTGGCGGCCGTGGTCGAGACAGTGGCAATGCCCAGCGTATATCCGTCGGGCGCAGCCCGTGCGGTCTCGGCTGCGCCGACAGTGCCCCCGCCACCGGCCTTGTTCTCGACGATCACAGTCTGACCCAGTGCCTTGCCCAGCGGTTCGGCAATGCTGCGGGCAATGATGTCAGTCGTGCCGCCAGCGGAAAAAGGGACCTGGAGCTTGATGACTTTCTGCGGCCAGGCCTGCGACCAGGCGAACTGGCAGGATGTGGCGGCCAGTGCAGCCAGCAGGAATTGCTTGCGGTTCATGTTCTTGTCTCCTTGATTCTCATGCTCAACACAGATCCGACCACCGGCCACCCTGCCGGTCGCCGTCCAGCGAAGGGGGTGGCAGCGGGGCTGCCGGGCGCTGGCCATCGAACAGCATCGGATTCGCGATCATCGGCGGCACGCTGCTGTCGGCAGACTCCAGCACCATGCCGCGCGCCTTGACATGCGGATGCGCCATCACCTGCTCGATGTCCAATATGGGGGAACAAGGCACGGCTGCCCGGTCCAGCAGGCCGCTCCAGTCGGCGGTACTGCGCGACATGGTCCAGCCCGTAAGCAAGGGCACCAGCTCGGCGCGGTGTGCGACCCGGGCGGGATTGGTGGCAAAACGCGGGTCCGCAGCGACATCGGCATAACCGGCGGCCTCGCAGAAGCGCGCAAACTGGCCGTCATTGCCAATCGCCAGCACCATGTGCCCGTCCCGGGTCGGAAACACCTGGTAGGGCACGATGTTCGGATGTGCATTGCCCATCCGCGTCGGATTGGTCCGGCCAACCAGCTGGTTGCTGGCCTGGTTGGCCAGCATCGCCACTTGAACGTCAAACAAGGAGGCGTCAATCACCCGGCCCTGTCCGGTACGTGCGCGCTCATGCAACGAGGCGAGGATGGCGGTCACGGCATACAGCCCGGTCATCAGGTCAGTGACGGCCACGCCCACCTTTTGGGGCTCCCCCCCCTTGTCTCCGGTGATGCTCATCAAGCCGGCTTCAGCCTGGATGGCAAAGTCGTAACCCGCCTTGTGCGACAGCGGGCCGTTTTGTCCGTAGCCTGTGATGGAGCAGTAGATGAGTCGCGGGTTGATCGCCTGGAGACTGGCCGCATCCAGGCCGTACTTGGCCAGCTGACCTACCTTGTAGTTCTCGATCAGGATGTCGGCTTCGAGTGCAAGCTCTCGCACCTGGCTGATGCCTTCAGGGCTGGCAATGTCGATGGCCAGCGAGCGCTTGCCTCGGTTGGCACACAGGAAATAGGCAGCGACCCGGTCTGTGCCCTCACCCCACCAGGGAGGCCCCCAGGCGCGGGTGTCGTCACCGGAGCCCGGGCGCTCGACCTTGATGACATCGGCGCCGTAGTCGGCGAGCAACTGGCCGGCCCATGGCCCTGCCAGCACGCGTGATAAGTCGAGCACTCGAACACCATCGAGCATCTGGGGCAGGAAGCTGGTCTGCATATTGATCAGTTAGTGAAGGCGGTGGATACCTGCAATGGCGCGGCCTGGGATCAACGCTGGCACCTTGTGGCTGCCCGCGCAGGTGTTGTGCCGTTCGAGGTTGACCAGATGGCGAACGGTCGCTTTCGGTACGGGTCATGCGCAACCCAGTGAATTTGACCAGCTCATCGTAGTTCTGATTTCAAACGCCCTGCATGAATCTTTTTCAACAAGATATGAGAATATTAAATATCTAAATCAGAATTAGGTATAAACCCCATTCAGGAAAACCCGTACTCCCAGGCTCCAGACATGAGAAGAAAGCAGCCCTGGTACGTCTTGCCAAGCCCAGCTGCACCCCGGCATCAAATAGCAATGATTCTCATTTACAATTGAGCCACTTACTTGTTTTCCAGGAGGTTTGCATGGAGCACTCGGCCACTTCGACCCGCAGAGCAAGGCGTTCGCATGTGTGATCAATGCATCAGTACCGTCGCGGCATCCGCCGGGTCGCGGCGCCGGCGTCTTTGGGACTTGCCGCACCAGTGCCACTGCCCGCTGGTCGGCGTGTGTTTTCCGCTCAGCACGCTGCGCCATCTGGTCAACAAGGCGCTGGGCGGCCAGGCGATGGCCGATGACTACGAGGTCCACGTCGGCGCCGTGTCCGAATGCCTGCAGCGCAACCGGCTGTCGGAGCTGCTGCAGAAAGACCTGGAGTCCCGCTACGCCAGCACGGTGCAGGCCTTCAGGGTGGCCAAGACCAGCAAGGGCCTGGCCGGGCTGTGGGCCGATGCGGTGCGCAGAGGCGATGTCGCTGGCGCATTCTGGGCCGCGCTGACGCATCCACGCTGCGACGAGGTGTTGCAGGAAGTGGTTCTCAGGGACATGCACATGCTGCAGCACCAGGCGGGAGCGGCCATCCGGGTCGACCTTGGCAAGTTCAACCTGCTGCTCAGGGAGCATGGCGTTCTGGCCCGGGAGCTGGGCAAGGCGCAGCAACGCTGCACGCAATTGCTCGCGGAGAAATCTGCCGAGATCGAGCAGTTGAACAGCCAGCTGGTGCGGCAGCGAGCCGCGACCATCGGCAAGGAGTCCCGCATCGCCTTCCTGGTCCAGGACCTGCAGCAGCTCAGGGCGTCACTGCCGGACTATGAAAACACGTCAAGGCTGCGCAAGCAGCTGGAACAGCTCGCGAACCGCCAAGCCGAGCTCGAAGCGCAGAATGCGCAGCTGCGCCAGCAGCTCGGTCAAGCGCAACGCGCGCTGAGCCTGCGCGGACCGGAAGACGCGCCTGCGCTGGCCAGCGAGCCTCAGCAGGACCCGATCAAGGAAGCACCGATCACGCTCCATCTCGGGAAAAAGACCGTCCTGTGTGTCGGTGGCCGCAATGGCAACCTGGCCCGCTACCGGGATGTCATCGAGCGGGCGGGCGGTCAGTTTGCCCATCACGACGGGGGCCTGGAAAACCACCAGGGGGCGCTCGATGCCGTGCTGGGCGCAGCCGACCTGGTCATCTGCCAGACCGGTTGCATCAGCCACAACGCCTACTGGCGGGTCAAGGATTTCTGCAAGCGAAACGGCAAGCAATGCGTTTTTGTCGAAAATCCCAGCACCTCGTCGCTGTCACGCTCACTGCAGCAAATCGCGCGGGTTCCATGATTGGCGGCCAGCACCGGCTGCACCAGACTACATTTGTTTCCTACCCAGCAACCCGAACGAGGTGAGACCATGCAATGCCCTGTCTGTCCCGACACCCTGCTCGCCATGAGCGAGCGCCAAGGCATAGAAATCGACTACTGCCCGAAATGCCGCGGCATCTGGCTTGATCGCGGCGAGCTGGACAAGCTGATCGAGCGCAGCGCGGACAGCCAGTCCACTGCCCTGCCCCAGCCAGCCGCCCTGCCCCAGGCGCCACAGCAGGCCTACCACCAACAGGCACCGCGTGACTTCCAGTATTCGGATTTCGGCAAGGGCCAGCACCATCCAGGCCATTACAACCAGGGACAATATCCGCAAAAGAAGAAAAAGTCGTGGCTCAGCGAACTGTTCGACGACTGATTCTTCGCCATTGCCAGTAGCCATATGAGAAGAAAACTGCCCTCGACCCAGGCGCTGGTCTGCTTCGTCGCCGCCGCGCGGCATCAGAGCTTCACGCGCGCCGCGCAGGAGCTGTTCCTGACCCAGGGCGCGGTGTCGCGCCAGGTCGCCACGCTCGAGGAGTCGCTCGGGGTCGAGCTGTTCCGGCGCACCCAGCATGGCATGACGCTGACTCCGGCCGGCGCCGACTACGCGCGCCAGGTCGCGCAGCGGCTCGATGCGCTCGAGCGCGACACGCTCGACCTGATGGGCCGGCGCGGCCAGGGCGAGAGCGTGACCCTGGCCGTGGTGCCGACCTTGGCCACGCGCTGGCTGATCCCGCGCCTGGCCGGGCTCGCGCGCGAGCAGCCCGAGCTGACGGTGCATATCGATGCCCAGACCCGCCCGTTCCTGTTCGGCGACACCGGGGTGGACGCTGCCATCTTTGCCGGCACCGGCGACCAGGTGCGGCAATGGGCCGGCACGCGGGCGCAACTGCTGTTCGAGGAAGTGGTGGTGCCGGTCTGCAGTCCGGCGCTGCTGCGCGGCAGGAGCGAGCTGAGCCCGGCCGCACTGGCCGACCTGCCGCTGCTGCAGCAGTCGACCCGGCCCGACGCCTGGCGCCAGTGGTTCGAGAGCCAGGGGGTGGATGCGCTGCGCGCGATGGCCGGACCGCGCTACGAGCAGTATTCGATGCAGGTGGCAGCCGCCACCAGCGGACTCGGGGTCGCGCTGATGCCGACGCTGCTGATCGAGGCCGAGCTGGCCGCAGGCAGCCTGGTGGTCGCCAGCGCCCACCCGGTGCTGAGCCGGCGCAGCTACTACCTGGTGCAGCCCGACCTGCCCGAGCGGGTGGCGCTGACCCTGTTCAAGACCTGGCTGCTGGCGCGGGCGGCGCAGCAGCAGGGGCCGCTGCTCTAGGAGGCGCTCTGTGAATCCCCATCGATCGAAAGCATCTGGCCCGATATCGAACGCCCGGCGTCGGAGGCCAGAAAGACCGCCATGGCCGCAATGTCTGCCGGATCGACAAAACGCTTGAGCGACTGATTGGCCAGCGCTGCGGCCTCCTCCTGCGCGACGCTGCGCCCGGAGACCGACGCGCGGCCTTCGAAGACCTGCTGCAAGCGTGGCCCTTCCACGGCGCCCGGGAGGATCGCATTGACGCGAATCCCGAACTCACCGAGCTCGCGCGACAAGGTCTTCATGAAGCCGATGAGTCCCCACTTGGTGGTCGAGTAAGGACTGCGATTGGGATAGCCAAAGCGCCCGGCCAGCGATGACATCACGATGAGCGACCCTGCGGCCGAGCGCTTCAGATGCGCAATCGCGGCTTGCGTCACCGCCACTCAGGCGCAGGCGGAACGGATGAATTCCGGGATGGGGACCGCCTTGAGCTTGCCGCTGTCGTCACGCACGCAGAGCGCACGCGTTTCGCGCCCTTCGCAGATCAGCTCGTCACCGCGCATGACGCGGTGGTGCATCAGGAAGACCTTGCCACGCCATTCCTCGACGCAGGTGTGGATCTCGATGCGTTCGCCATAGGTGACGGAGGCATGGAAACGGGTGTGGATTTCCAGCAGCGGCCCGCCGACGCAACCCGGCAGCTCCTTCATCGCGCGCCATGGCGGCAAGCCGCAGGCCAGGAAGAAGTGATCGGTAGCGGCATTCATCCAGCGCGAAAAATTGGGGAAGAATACAATTCCGGCCGGATCACAGTCACCGAAATGGACATCGACACGGTAAGCAATGGTCTTTTTCATGGGGTTCACACTGGTACTCCTGTAGTCATCATTGTTCGCGGCAGCTCGCCAAGGCGCAGTCGATTCGCCGACAGTCATTACCAGGGTTTTCCCGCTGTTCGGGGAGCCAATATGCGGCCTCCGGGCCGCAGCGCTTCAGGAGAGCAAGATCACTCGACAACAACGTGCCCACCCGACCTCGCTCACCCTCGATGAGCTGCTGGCGCAATCCAAGTGGTTCACCGAGCTCGACGAACCGACGCAGCGACAGGTTCGCGGCGATATCTCGGAGCGAGTGGTGGCTCAGGGCGACTCGCTCGGCTATCATGGCGAACGGCAGCATGTCTGGCTCGGCGTCATCGAAGGCCTGATCAAGTGGTCAATCACCTCGCGCGACGGGCGCACCGTCACGCTAGCGGGTCAATCGGTGGGCAGCTGGTTTGGCGAAGGCACGCTGATCCGCAACGCACCGCGCCAGTCGGATCTGGTGGCACTGCGCCACAGCCGGGTCGCACAGTTGCCCTTCGATACCTTTGACTGGCTGCGCCGGCACCGGCCCTCGTTCAACGACTTCCTGCTGACGCAGATGAACGAGCGCATGCACTGGTTCATGGGCAATCTGGCGGCTTACGGCCTGCACGGCACCGACAGCAGGGTCGCGCTCGCGCTGCTGGGCATGCTGCACCCGCTGCCGAACCCGCGCGGGGAGCGCCACCTGCAGTTGTCGCAAGAAGAACTGGCCAACCTCGCTGCAGTCTCGCGCCAGAGCTGCAACACCGCCCTGATGCGTTTCAAGGATGCCGGCCTGATCCGCAACGAATATGGCGGCATCGTCGTGCTCGACCTGCCCGGTCTGCAACAACTGATGCAGTAAGCCGTCCCAGTCGTCGGACGCGAAGCCCGACGCCTCCCAGGACCTCGTGTTTACCCTAGGTTGAACTGTCGGCGGATCGACTGTGCCTTTGCCAGCCGCCCGGGATGATGCGTGTCATGGCATCTGGCCATCACAAGGAGACACGCAATGAACCAAGCCACGTCGGCGACCGCAGGGGTCGCAGGCCACTACGCCCCATCAATCCCGTCGGCAGAGGATGACGTTTACCGCAAGATCAGCTGGCGAGTGATGCCGATCGTGCTGATCGCCTACATTTTCGCCTTCCTCGATCGCGTCAACATCGGCTACGCCCAGTTGCAGATGAAGCAGGATCTGGCCTTCTCCGATGCCGTCTACGGCCTGGGCGCTGGCATCTTCTTCGTCACCTATCTGTTGTTCGAGGTGCCGAGCAACCTGCTGCTCGAGAAGATCGGCGCACGCCTGACCTTCCTGCGCATCATGGTGCTGTGGGGGCTGACCTCCGCCGCGACAGCCTTCGTCACCGAGGCCTGGCAGTTCTACTGCATCCGGCTGCTGCTGGGCATGTTCGAGGCCGGCTTCTTCCCCGGCATCATCCTGTTCCTGACCTACTGGTATCCGAGCCACCGCCGCGGCCGCGTGACCGGGCTGTTCCTGTTCGGCATGCCGATCACGGGCGTGCTCGGCGGCCCCCTGTCGGGCATGATCATGAGCGGCATGGAGGGCCTGGGCGGCATGCACGGCTGGCAATGGTTGTTCATCGTCGAAGGCCTGCCGACGGTGCTGCTGGGCTTCCTGCTCTACCGCCTGCTGCCGAACCAGCCCAGTCAGGCCCCCTGGCTGAACGCGCGCGAAAAGGCCTTGGTGCAGTCCGTGCTCGATGCGGACCACAAGGTCGATGTGAAGCCCGGCCACCACGGCAAACTGGCCGCCGCACTGGCCGACTCCAAGACCTATGTGCTGGCCTTCGTCTACTTCTGCTGCGCCTGCGCGGTCTACACAGTCACCTTCTGGCTGCCGACGATGATCAAGAACCAGGGGATCAGCTCGGTGGCGACCATCGGCTGGTACACCGCCGTGCCCTACATCTTCGGCGCCATCGGCGTGCTGGTGATCAGCCGCAGTTCCGACCATTTCAAGGAACGGCGCTGGCATGTCGGCGGCACCCTGGTGCTCGGAGTCAGCGCGCTGTTCGCCACCTCCTTCCTCGGCAGCGCCTTCGCGCCGGTGATGGTGCTGCTGTGCATCGCCGCCTTCTTCATCTTCGGTGGCGGCTCGCTGTTCTGGTCGATCCCGCCGACCTACCTGGGCCGTGAGGCGGCTGCTGCCGGCATCGCCGTGATCAGCTCGCTGGGCATCCTCGGCGGCTTCGTCAGCCCGACGCTGATCGGCTGGATCAAGGAAAGCACCGGCAGCATCCAGATGGGACTGGGTGCCTTGACCGCGCTGGTCATAGTGGGTGGACTGACGATCCTGATTGCGCTGCCCAAGAGCGCCGTGCGCGTCGGCAACGCGAACAGCTCGGCCGCGCACTGACCGCAGTCACACCCCCAGGCCGCCCGCACGATGCGGCGGCCCACCCATTCAGATCCTTTCACTGGAGCACCCCAGCATGAGCAAGCCAAAAATCATCGTGACCATCGCACCGACCGGGGGCATGGCCAGCAAGAAACAGAACCCCCATCTTCCGACGCAACCGGCTGAAATCGCGCGCGACGTGATCGATTGCTGGAACGCGGGTGCCAGCTTGGTGGCGGTTCATGCCCGTCGCCCCGATGACGAAGCGACCTGCAATCCGGACATCTATCGCGACATCAACGCGCGCATTCGTGCCAAGTCCGACATCATCATCAACAACTCCACCGGGGGGGGTGTCAATGGCGATGTCGTCAAGCAGCTGCCCAATGGCCAGTGGGAAACGCTGTGGGAGGAGCGGATCAAGGGCATCGAGGCTGGCGCCGAGATGTGCACGCTCGATGCCACGACGGTCAATCTGATCTTCGGCGGCAAGGAAATCATGTTCAACAGCCCGCCGTCGAAGAACCGAGAACTGGCGGCAGCGATGAAGGCACGCGGCATCAAGCCCGAGTGGGAAGTGTTCAGCCCGACCCATATCGTGCAGGATGTCAGCAACCTGATCGAGGAGGGTCTGGATGACGACCCGCCGTTCATCAACATGGTCCTCAACGTGCATCGCGGTTTTCAGGGCGCGATGCCCTACTCGCCGAAGACCTTCCAGTTCATGATCGATCTGTTGCCCAAGAATGCGATCTTCGGCGTCAGCGGCATCGGCCCGGCGCAACTGCCGGCTTCGATCCAGTCGATTCTGCTCGGGGGACATGCGCGTACCGGCCTCGAGGACAACCTGTATTACGCCGCTGGCGATCTGGCGACCAACCAGCGTCTGGTCGAGCGCCTGGTGCGCATCATCCGTGACATGGGATTCGAGCCCGCAACGCCGGCCGAGGCGCGCGAGATGCTCGGTCTTTCACGCAAGACCGGCCCGAAGCCCGAATTCGCCATCCGCTAAACGAACACCAGCCTACGGCGCCCCCTCGGGGGGCTGCCCGCGCTCTTGCTGGAACCAAGAAAGCAAACAGACTTATGCATTCACAAGAAATCAGGCGCGTTGCAGTCATTGCGACGGGTGTCATCGGGGCGGGCTGGGTCACCGCTTTCCTGGCGCGTGGACTTGAGGTGGTCGCCTGCGACCCGGCCCCCGGTGCGGAGCAGAGGCTGCGCGACTATGTGGCGGCGCAATGGCCGTCGATGGCGTCGATCGGACTGACCGAGGGCGCCTGCCCTGACCAGCTCCGCTTCACGACGTCGATCGAGGAAGCCGTTGGCGATGCGCAGTTCGTGCAGGAGAACGGGCCCGAGCAGCTCGACTTCAAGCGCGAGCTATTTCGACGCATCGATGCCGTGGCGCCGCCGCAGGCGATCCTCGCCAGCAGTTCGTCGACGCTAATGGCCAGCGCCTTCCAGGATGCCTGCACCCACCACCCTGAGCGGGTCTTGCTCGGCCATCCCTTCAATCCGCCCCACCTGATTCCGCTGGTCGAAGTGGCTGGCGGCACGCGGACCTCGCCCGAGGCGATCGAGCGGGCAATGGCTTTCTACCGGCAGGTCGGCAAGCATCCGATCCACCTGAAGAAGGAAATTTCCGGCCATGTCGCCAACCGCCTGCAGGCGGCGCTGTGGCAGGAGGCCTTCCATCTGGTGCAGAGCGGCGTGGCCAGCGTCGCGGACGTCGATGCCGCGATCGCCCACGGCCCGGGACTGCGCTGGGCCTTGCTGGGCCCCTTCCTCAACCTGCACCTGTCCGGCGGCGCAGGCGGCATCGCCGAGCTGTTCAACAAGCCGCTGTGGCAGGCCGTCGAGGCCCTCTGGAAAGATCTCGGTCAGGTCTCGGTCGGCCCGCCACTCGCTGCCGCGGTCGCTGCAGGCATCGAGGATGTCCTCGCCGCACATCCCGCAGAACCGCTGCTCAGGCAGCGTGACGAGCTGCTGCTGAGCTTGCTGAACAACAAGTCCCGGGCCGATGCCCTGCCCTGAGCCTGGCGGGCACCCGGACACCAGCGGCGCAGGGCTGATCAGCCCTGCTGGCGCAGCAGCTCGCGGCCGATGATCAGCTGCTGGACCTGGGTCGTGCCTTCGTACAGGCGCAGCAGGCGCGCGTCGCGGTAGAAGCGTTCGACCGGGTATTCGTTGATGTAGCCGGCGCCGCCATGCACCTGGACGCCGCGGTCCGCCACGCGGCCCAGCATCTCGGTCGCGAACAGCTTGGCGCAGGACACGCGCATCGAGACATCCGGGTCCGACAGATGGGCCGGCTTCTGGTCGAAGCGGGCCGCGACCTCGCGCACCAGCGACCAGGCCGCCAGCAGCTCGGCCTGGCTGTCGGCCAGCATGGCCTGGATCAGCTGGAACTCGCCGATCGGCTTGCCGAACTGCTTGCGCTCGCAGGCATAGCGCACCGACTCATCGAGGATGCGCGAGGCCATGCCGCAGGAGACGGCCGAGATGTTCAGGCGGCCGCGGTCGAGCACCTTCATCGCGGTCTTGAAGCCCTGGCCTGGCACGCCGCCGATGATGTGGGACGCCGGCACGCGCACGTTCTCGAGGATCACGTCGCAGGTCTTGGTGCCGCGCTGGCCCATCTTCTTGTCGGTCTTGCCGAGCTTGATGCCCGGCAGGTCGGCCGGCAGGATGAAGGCCGACACGCCGCCCGCGCCCGGGCCGCCGGTGCGCGCCATCAGCGTGAAGGCGCCAGCGCGCGGCGCGTTGGTGATGTAGCGCTTGGTGCCGTTGAGCACGTAGTGGTCGCCATCGAGCTCGGCCCGGGTCTTGAGCGAGGCCGCGTCGGTGCCGGCGTCGGGTTCGGTCAGCGCGAACGACATGATCAGCTCGCCGCTGGCGACCTTGGGCAGGTACTCGGCCTTCTGCTCGGGCGTGCCGTCCATCAGGATGCCTTGCGAGCCGATGCCGATATTGGTGCCGAACACCGAGCGGAACGCGGTGGCGGTGCGTCCCAGTTCGTAGTTGACCAGCACTTCCTGGCTCACCGACAGGCCGATGCCACCGAACTCCTCGGGCACGGTCAGGCCGAACAGGCCCATTTCCTTCATGTCCTCGATGATGTCGGCCGGCACCTCGTCGAATTCTTCGAGGTGGTTCTCGGCCGGCATCAGGCGCTCGCGGATGAAGCGCTGGATGGTCGGCAACAGGATGTCAAATGATTCTTGGTCGAGGGCCATGGTCTTGCTCTGTGAAAAGATTAACGGTGTTGGAAGGCCGGCTTGCGCTTGTCCAGGAAGGCATGCATGCCCTCCTTGGCGTCGGCGCTGGCAAAGCGCGCATGCAGCTCGCGCCGCTCGAACAGGATGCCCTCGGCCAGCGAGGACTCCCAGGCGCGGTTGACCGATTCCTTGATCGCCAGCAGCGCCGGCAGCGAATAGCCCGCGATCTGCGTCGCCAGCGCCAGCGTGCGCTCGAACAGCTCGGCATCCGGCACCACGCGCGAGACCAGGCCATAGCGGTCGGCCTCCTGCGCGTCGAGCATGCGCGCCGACAGGCACATGTCCATCGCCTTGGCCTTGCCGACGGCGCGCGGCAGGCGCTGGGTGCCGCCAGCGCCCGGCATCATGGCCAGCTTGATCTCGGGCAGCGCGAAGCGGGCCGACTCGGCCGCGACGATGATGTCGCAAGACAGCGCCAGCTCGCAGCCGCCGCCCATCGCGAAGCCGGCGACCGCCGCCAGCACCGGCTTGCGCACCTGACGGATGGTCTCCCAGTTGCGCGTGATGAAGTCGCTGCCGTAGACATCCATGTAGCCGTAATCGGCCATCGCGGCGATGTCGGCGCCGGCCGCGAAGGCCTTGTCGCTGCCGGTGATGACGATGGCGCCGATAGCGGGGTCGGCATCGAAGGCCAGCAGCGCGGCGCCGAGCGCGTCCATCAGCGCGTCGTTGAGCGCGTTGAGCTGGGCCGGCCGGTTGAGCCTGATCAGCCCGACGCGGCCCGCGGTCGAAACCAGTATGGGCGTATCAGTCAATTTTTTCTCCTGTCAGGTTCAGTCGACGCTGATCTTGCTGTCGCGGATCACGGTCGAGAGCTGCTTGGTTTCAGCCGCCAGCAGCTTCCTGAAATCGGCATTGTTGAGGCCCACCGGCTCGGCACCGAGCGCCTCGTAACGGGTCTTGATGCCGGGCAGCGCCAGCGCCTTGCCGATCTCGCTGGCCATGCGCGCGCTAACCTCGGGCGGCGTGCCGTTGGGCGCCCACATGCCGAACCAGATGTCGAGCTCGGCGCCCTTCATGCCGAGCTCGGACAGCGTCGGCACCTCGGGGAAGAAGGAGCTGCGCTTGGCGCCCGCGACCGCCAGCATGCGGGCCTTGCCGGCGCGCACATGCGGAAACGAGATGCCCGGGTCCATCACGAAGTCGGCCTGGCCGGCCAGCACATCCTGCAGCGCGGGCGCCGCGCCGCGGTAGGGAATATGCACCGCGAAGAACTTGGCCGACTGCTTGAACAGCTCGCCTGCCAGGTGCGGCGGCGTGCCGGCACCCGCCGAGGTGTAGGACAGCTTGGTCGGATTCTTCTGGGCATAGGCGACCAGCTCGCGCGCGTCCTTGAACGGTGACTGCTGGTTCACCACCACGTACATCTGGCTCTTGCCGACGCCGGCGATCGGGGTCAGGTCCTTGGACGGGCTGATGGTCTGCTTGAACAGGAAGGGATTGGCGGTCTCGAACGAGGTCGGCGCGACCAGGAAGGTGTAGCCGTCGGGCTGGGCACGGATCACTTCGCTGGCCGCGACGTTGCCGCTCGCGCCCGGCTTGTTGTCGATCAGCACGGTCTGGCCGAGCGCCTCGCTGAGCGAGGCGCCCATCGCGCGCGCCATCACGTCGGTGGTGCCGCCGGGGGCAAAGCCGACCACGATCCGGATCGGCTTGGCCGTCGGCCAGGCCTGCTCGGCCTGCACGCTGCCGAGCGCTCCCAGCGTGCAAAGCGAGGCGACTGCGGTCTGGATCAGCTGGCGGCGGGTGTGGGAAGTTGGCTGGGTTGTCATCGTTGTCTCCTGTGATTTATATGGGTATGTCGATGAACTGCCTCAGGCGCTGGCGAGCTGCTGCTGGAGCAGCTCGCGCAGCTTGAACTTCTGGATCTTTCCGGAAGGCGTCGCCGGCATCGCCTCGAGGATCTCGAGCCGCTCGGGGATGTACTGCATCGCCATCTTGTTGCCCTTGAAGTACTCGACCAGGCCGGCCAGGTCCAGGCTCTGGCCGGGCTTGAGCACGACGGCGGCGCAGGCGCGCTCGCCCATGCGCTCGTCGGGATAGGAAATGATCGCGGCCTGCAGCACGGCCGGATGGCGATAGAGCAGGTTCTCGATCTCGACCACCGGGATGTTCTCGCCGCCGCGGATGATCACGTCCTTGCTGCGGCCGGTGATGCGGATATAGCCCTGCGCGTCGATACGGGCCAGGTCGCCGGTATCGAACCAGTCGTCGGCATCGGTGCCGTTCAGGTGCGGACGCTTGAGGTAGCCGCCGAAGTTGGAGCAGGCGCGCAGCATCAGGCTGCCGGCCTCGCCCGCCGGCAGCGTCTTGCCGTCGACATCAACCACCTTGACTTCGACGCCGGGCAGCGGCAGGCCGTCGGTCGTGAAGGCGCGCTCGTCGTCATCCTCGAGCCGCGTGGTGGTGACGGCACCGTTCTCGGTCATGCCCCAGGCCGACACGATCTTGGTGCCGAGCACGGCACGCGCCTGCTCGACCAGCGCGCTCGGGATCGGCGCGCCGGCGCACAGGAAGGTCTTGAGCGTCGGCACCGGAGTGGCGTTGTCCGCCACGGTGCGGGTCAGGTCGGTCAGGAACGGGGTCGATGCCATCGTGAAGCTCGCGCCCTCGGTGCGGATCACCTCGATCGCCTTCTTCGGCTCCCAGACATCCTGCAGCACCGCGCTGGCTTTCAGCATGATCGGCATCATCAGGCCGTACATGAAGCCGGTCTGGTGCGCCATCGGCGAGGCCATCAGCACCACGGTCTCGGCGTCCAGGTGCAGGCGCCGGGCGTAGGGGATGATGTTGGCCATGGTGGTGTTGGCCGAATGCATCACGCCCTTGGGTTCGCCGGTCGTGCCCGAGGTGTAGATCAGCTGGGTGATGTCGTCCGGGCCCGGGCGGTTGGCGCTCAGGATCTCGGCGGCGTCGGCCTGCTGTTCCCAGGCGGGACCGCTGAGCAGGGCCTCGAAGCTGTCGGCGCCGTCGCCGTCGACGATCACGAGCTGCTGCAGCTCGGGGATGCTGCGCTTGAGGCTGTTGGCCATCTGCTCGAAGTCGAAGCCACGGAAGACCTTGGGCGTGATCAGCACCTTGGCCTGGCCATGCTTGAGCATGAAGCCGAGCTCGCGCTCGCGAAAGATATGCATCAGCGGATTGATGACCGCGCCGATGCGCGAGCAGGCCAGGTAGGTCAGCGTGAACTGCCACCAGTTGGGCAGCTGGCAGGCCACGATGTCGTTCTTGCGCACGCCCAGGCGGTACAGGCCGACGGCCACCCGGTCCGCCATCTGCGCCAGCTCGCGGTAGCTGAAGCGCTTGACGTCACCGGCATCGGTGCGATAGGCGGTCAGCGCCTGCTTGGTCGGACAGGCCAGGACGCAGGCATCGAGCTCGTCGTTGATGGTGCGGTCGTGCCAGAAACCCTGTTCGATCATGCGGGCGCGGCGCGGGGCCAGCAGTACGGCGTCGAATTCCATGTTTGTCTCCTCTGATGTTCTTGTGGGTAGCGTCGGTCGTGTCGGGCATCAGGCCGGCACGAACTTGCGGCCGGCGCGCACGCGCGCGATGATGGTCTTCATGATCTGGGCCGTGCCGTCGCCGATCTGGAAGCCCAGCACATCGCGCATGCGCTGCTCCATCACGCCGCGGTCGTAGCCGCCATGGCCGTAGCACAGCAGGCACTGGTGGATCACGTCGTAGGCCAGCTTGGGGCCCCACCACTTGGCCATGCCGGCCTCGGCCGTGTGCGGCAGGCCGCGGTCCTTGAGCCACAGGCCCTGGTAGCACAGCAGGCGCGCGCCCTCGACTTCGGTGTCGAACTGGGCCAGCGGATGGGTCACGCCCTGGAAGGCGGACAGCGGCTGGCCGAAGGCCTCGCGCTGGGTGATGTATTCCCAGGTTTCCTCCAGCGCGACGCGGGCCACTGCCAGCACCTGCAGGCCGATCAGCGCGCGCGAGAAATCGAAGCCGTGCATGACCTGCACGAAGCCCTTGTTCTCGTCGCCCAGACGGTGGCTGACCGGCACGCGCACGTTCTCGAAGAAGATCGAGCCACGGCCGATGGCGCGCTGGCCATGGCAATCGAAGCGGTTGGTCGTGATGCCCGGGCTGTTCATCGGCACCATCAGCGCGGTCACGCCATGCGCCTTGTCCTCCGGTGTGCCGGTGCGGCCGAACACGACCGCGATGTCGGCCTGGTCGGCCGCCGAGATCGAGGTCTTCTCGCCGTTGATGACGTAATGGTCGCCGTCGCGCTCGATCTTCAGGCGCAGGTTGGCCGCGTCCGAGCCCCCGCGCGGCTCGGTCAGCGCGATCGCGCAGATCGCCTCGCCCGCGATCAGCTTCTTGAGCCAGGGACCGACCACTTCCGGGTTGCCATACTTGGACAGGATCTGGCCGTTGAGCGAGGCCAGCAGGTTCAGGTAGGAAAAGCTCAGGTCGGCGCGCGCGATCTCCTCGTGGATCACGCCAGCGGCGACGGTGCCCAGGCCCAGGCCGCCAAACTGCTCCGGCAGCTCGGGGCAGATGAAGCCCATCTCGCCCATCTCGCGCAGCAGTGCGCGGTCGAGCACGCGGGTCTGGTCACGCTCGAGGAAGCCGGGCTTGACGCGCTCGTCGGCAAAGCGGCGCGCGGACTCCTGCAGCGCCTGCAGGTCTTCGTCGATATAGGGGATGGGGTTCTGGTTCATGGTCTCGGGCCTCGTACGGAATGAATTGAAGTGGTTTCAGAGTTGTCAGGTGAGCCTTGACGGACCCGGCTCGAGCGCCAGGTCATGCACATCAGGCCTGGCTGTCGGCGGCAAGCGCGGCGCGGATGGCATCGACCGCTTCCGGGTTGACCAGCGTGCTGAGGTCGCCCGGGTCTTCGCCGAGCCAGGCCGAGCGGACCACGCGGCGCATCATCTTCATGTTGCGGGTGCGTGGCAGGTCGTCGACCAGGACCACCTGCGCGGGCTTGAAGGCCCCGCCGAGTCCGGCCGTCACGGCGGTCGACAGGCGCTTGACCAGGCCTTCGGTCTCGATGCCAGGGCGCGGGACGCAGACACAGACCACGGCCGTGCCCTTGATCGAATCCGGCACGCCGATCGCGGCGGCGTCGACCAGCAGCCCGGTCGCCATCAGCAGCGCCTCGATCTCGGACGGGCCGGTGCGCTTGCCGGCAATCTTGAGCGTGTCGTCGGAACGGCCATGCACATACCAGCTGCCGTCGGCGTCGCGGCTGGCGAAGTCGCCATGCAGCCACAGGTTCGGCAGGCGCGACCAGTAGCTCTCGAGGTAGCGCTCGCGGTCCTGCCACAGCCCGCGCGTGAGCCCGATGCTGGGGCTGCGCATCACGAGCTCGCCCGTCACGCCCGGGCCGACGCTGACGCCTTCGGCATCGACCACATCGGCGCCCGTGCCTGGCACCGGGCCGGCAAAGCCGCAGGGCTTGAGCGGATGGATCACGGTGCCGGTCAGGATGCCGCCGACCTCGGTGCCACCGGAATAGTTGAGCAGCGGCACGCGTTGCTTGCCGATGCGCTCGAAGGTCCACTGCCAGGCCTCGGGCGTCCAGGGCTCGCCGGTCGAGACGATCACGCGCAGCGAGCTCAGGTCGACCGCGTCGATGGCCTCGTCGCTCAGCGACATCGACAGCCGGGCCACCGTCGGCGCCAGGCCCAGGTAGCTGACGCGGTGGCGCTCGATCAGGCGCCACAGGCGGTCGGGCTGCGGATAGTTGGGCGCGCCCTCGGCCAGCACCACGGTGGCGCCGACCTGCAGGCCGCCAAAGACCAGGATCGGCCCGACCAGCCAGCCCATGTCCGACATCCAGAGGAAGCGGTCCTCGGGCTTGAGGTCCATGCAGATCGACAGATCGAGCGCCGTCTTGACCGGAAAACCGCAATGCGAATGCACCACTCCCTTAGGCTTGCCGCTGGTGCCCGAGGTGAACATCAGCAGGAAGGGCGCGTCGGCCGGCATCGCCTCGGTCGGCACGGCCGTGTAGTCCTCGGGCGCACCGGCGGCGAGTTCATGCCACCAGTGGTCGCGTCCCTCGGTCCAGCCATGTGCGGTGGCCAGGTGGACCAGCACCACGACATGCTGCACGCTCGGGCATTGCAGCAGCGCCTCGTCGGCCACGATCTTGGCGCCCATCGGCTTGCCACGGCGCAAGGAGCCGTCGACCGTGATCAGGCACAAGGCCCGCCCGTCGTTCAGGCGCTGCGCAATCGCGTCGGCACCGAAGCCCGAGAACATCGGCAGCAGGATGGCGCCGATCTTGGCCACCGCCAGCATGGCGGCAGCGGCCTGCTGCAGGTTGGGCAGGTACATGCCGATCACATCGCCGCGACCCAGGCCCAGGCTACGCAGACCCCAGGCCAGGCGGCAGGTCTCGCGGTCCAGCTCGGCAAAGGTCCAGCTCGAGATCTGGCCGTCCTCGCCTTCCCAGACCAGCGCCTGTTGCGAGTAGCGCTCGGTGCCGCGTCGGCGGTCGATGCAGTTGAGCACGATATTGGTCTGGCCGCCCACGCACCATTGGGCGAACGGCAGCCCCTGGCTCAGGTCGAGCACCTGGTCATAGGGGCGCTGGAAGCGGTAGTCGAGGAAGCGGATCAGCGCATCATTGAAGCGGGCCGGATCGGCCACGGACAGCTCGTTGAGCGCCTCGAAACTCTCGGCTCCGAGTTCACGCATGAACCGGGTCAGATTGGCGTTTTCCACAGTACTGCGGTCTGGCCACCACACGGCTGCTGACGAATTGGGCACATCGACTTGCATGACTCGGACTCCGATGGACAGGATTACTTCGCGTACTTGCGGAACTCGGGCTTGCGCTTTTCCTTCAGCGCATTGACGCCTTCACGCGATTCATCGGTGTCGTAGTAGAGCTTGAGCGCGTACATGCCCAGGCCGGCAATGCCAGCCTGGTGGGCGGTGTCCATGTTGAAGCTGCGCTTGGCGATCGCCAGCGCGGTCGGGCTGCGCTCGCACAGTTCCTCGCCCCATTTCTGCACTTCGGCGTCGAGCTGGTCGGCCGGCACGCAGAGGTTGGCCAGTCCCATCGCGACGGCCTCGGCGCCCGAGTAGCGCTTGCACAGGTACCAGATCTCGCGCGCCTTCTTCTCGCCGACCACGCGGGCCAGGAAAGCGGTGCCGTAGCCCGGGTCGACCGAGCCCATCTTGGGTCCGACCTGGCCGAAGATGGCCTTGTCCGAGCAGATGGTCAGGTCGCAGATGGTGGCCAGCACGTTGCCGCCGCCGATCGCGAAGCCCTGCACGCGGGCAATCACGGGCTTGGGGGTGTCGCGGATGGCGGCATGCAGCTCTTCCATCGGCAGGCCGATGGTGCCACGGCCGTCGTAGTTGCCGTCATGGGCCGACTGGTCGCCGCCGGTGCAGAAGGCACGGTCGCCGGCGCCGGTCAGCACGATGGCGCCGACGCTGCGGTCGTAGCCGGCCTTGTTCATGGCCTTGATGATCTCGTCGCAGGTGGTGCCGCGGAACGCGTTCATCTTGTCGGCGCGGTTGATGATGATCCACGCCACGCCGTTGCGGACTTCGTACAGGATGTCTTCGAAATTCATGTGAGGCTCCTCGGAGGTTCGTAAGGAAGGGAAATCGGGATCAGCCGTGCATCGTCAGGCCGCCAGACACGCTGATGACCTGGCCGGTGATGAAGGACGCGTCGTCGCTGCCGAAGAAGACGATGGCGCTGGCCAGGTCGTCGGGCTGGCCCAGGCGGCCGAGCGGGATCGCGCTGCGGAAGGCCTCGATCAGCTTGGCCGGATCGCGCGCGCCTTCGGCCACGCCCGCCAGCAAGGCGGTGTCGGTCGGGCCCGGGCAGACCACGTTGACCGTGATGTTGTGGCGGGCGTGCTCGCGCGCCAGGGTCTTGGACAGCGCGACCAGGCCACCCTTGCAGGCCGAGTAGACGGCTTCGCCCGAGGAGCCGCCGCGCGCCGCGTCGGAAGCGATGTTGACGATGCGGCCCGACTTGCGCTCGGACATGCCCGGCAGCACGGCGTGCAGCATGTGCAGCGCGCCGGTCAGGTTGATGTCGATCAGCTTGCTCCACTCGGCCGGCACGGTCTTGACGAAGGGCTTGAAGACATCCCAGCCGGCGTTGTTGACCAGCACATCGACCGGGCCGAGCTGGGCTTCGGTGGCCGCCACGGCAGCGTCGACCGCGGCGCGATCGGTGATGTCGCACTTGAAGGCTGCGGCCTGGCCGCCGGTGGCGCGGATGTCGGCCGCGACCTTCTCGGCCGCCTCCAGGTTCATGTCGAAGACGGCGACTTTCGCGCCCTCGGCGGCGAAGCGACGGCAGGTCGCGCCTCCGATGCCACCGGCACCACCGGTCACGATCACTGTCTTGGCTTGAAGCTTGCTCATAGAGTTTCCTTGTGCATGTGGGGTAATCGGCCGTCTACTTGAAATCAGTTTTAGGTAAACGTGTTGTCGTAGTTTATGCAAAAGATCAGAGCTTGCAAGCCCAACACCAACGCTAAATTGTCATGGTTTACCCTAAATTTCGGCCAAATACTGACCAAACCACAAAGCAGTCTCATGAGACGCATAAAAATTTATGACAACTGATTGACGGTTAATGATTGAAATGCATCGAACTGATCGACAGTCGGCCAAGGAGGCCGGCAGGCCGGCATTGCGAAGATTTTTTCGTTCCGTGACAGCAGGCCTGCCGGCTCTTGCTACAGTGGTGCGCATGGAAGACAGCAACACTGCGGACAGCAACGGCAACCACATCCACGACCTGCAGGCCAGGCGCCTGGCCGATGCGGTGGTCGAGATGCACCTGACCTCCGAGGCCGGCACAAGACCCCAGCGCGACGCCTACCGGCTGGCCTTTGTCGACAACGAGTTCCTGCTGCGGCGCGAGACGCGCGGCATCCGCTTCCAGCTCGAGCTGCTCAAGCCCGACCTCGAGCAAGAAGCGCTCGGCGTCAACAACACGATCGTCGTGTTCGGCAGCGCGCGCTTTCGCGAGCCGGCAGAGGCCGAGCGCCAGCTGCACAAGGCCCAGGCCAGCGGCGACGCGGCGGCGATCCGGCGCGCCCAGGCGCTGGTGCGCAACGCGCATTACTACGAGAAATCGCGCCGCTTCGCCCAGTTGGTGGCCGACTACAGCCTGGGCTGTGCCGAGGCGGACCGGCTCTACATCGCGACCGGCGGCGGCCCCGGCATCATGGAAGCGGCCAACCGTGGCGCGCATGACCGCGGCGCGCTCAACGTGGGCCTGAACATCCTGCTGCCGCACGAGCAGGAGCCCAACCCCTACATCAGCCCGGAGCTGAGCTTCAAGTTCCACTACTTCGCGCTGCGCAAGATGCATTTCCTGATGCGCGCCAAGGCCCTGGTCGCCTTTCCGGGCGGCTTCGGCACGCTCGACGAGCTGTTCGAGGTGCTGACGCTGGTGCAGTGCAAGAAGGCCAAGCCGGTGCCGATCTTCCTGTTCGGCAGCGACTACTGGCAGCGGATCGTCAACTTCGAGGTGCTGGTCGAGGAAGGCGCGGTCTCGCCCGAGGACCTGGAGCTGATCCAGTATGTCGACGAGCCCGAGCAGGCCTGGGAAGGCATCCGGAAGTTCTACGACCTGCCCGACCCCTGCCCTGGCAGCTGATCACTGATCAGGTCTGGCTGGGACAGAATGCCGTGACAGTCTTCCGGACGGGAATTGCCAGGCAAGCCTGACAAGCCAGCGCGATACGCGAGCCTGACCGGCAGCCCGTGCAAGCGCCAGCCGCGCCGCAGGGCGCAATCAGCCGGCCGCTCAGAGGGGAAACAGCCGGAAGCAGAGGATAGCGACCAGGGTCGGGCCCAGCGCCCCGGCGAACAGGCCGTGCGCGGCAATCGCGCCATGGTCAAAGGTGCTCTTGAGGATCGAGGCACCGGCCGGGTTCGGCGCATTGGCAATCAGGGTCAGGCCGCCACCGGTCACGGCGCCGGTCAGCAGGGCGTACTTGAACTCGGGCGTCAGGCCCTCGACCAGGGAGCCCAGGTAGGTCAGCGCCGCGTTGTCGGTGATCGCGGTCAGCGCGACCGCGCCGAAGAAGACCTGGGTCTCGTTCATCAGCAGCAGCAAGGGCTGCAACCACCATTGCTGCATGCCGCCCAGCACCACCAGGCCGCCAAGGAAGAAGGCGACCAGCAGGCCCTCGCGCAGCATCAGACGATCCTGGTAGGCCGGGTAGGCAGTGGCAATGCCCATGAAGAGCAGCAACACCGCGATGAAGGCCGCCGGGTGATGGGCAAGGAGGACGATGGCCAGCAGGAACAGCAGATGGCCCGCCACCATCGACCGCGGCACCCCGCTGTAGGGCGATTGGGACTGATGCTCCATGCCGCGCAGTTCACGCGCGAACAGGAAGGTCACGCCCGCCGCGTTGATCAGCACGGCCAGGGCAGCCTTCCAGCCGACATGGGTCAGCATGTAGCTGAGGTCAAAGCCCCAGGCCTTGGCGACCATCAGCACCGGCGGCGCGGCATAGGGCGTGAGCGTGCCACCGATCGAGACGTTGACGAACAGCGCGCCGAGCGCCGCGTACTTGAGCGGCGTGGAAGCGCGCGCAAAGATCCGGTCCTTCATCAGCAGCGCGGCCAGGGTCATCGCGGCCGGCTCGGTGATGAAGGAGCCCAGCAGCGGCACGACAGCCAGCGTGGTGAAGAGAAAGGCCATGCTGCGCGGCAGCGGAATGACCCGCACGATGGCCTGCACGGCGGCCGAGGCGGCCTGCAGCACGGGGCGGCTGCCTGCCACGACCATGATCGCGAACACGAACAGCGGTTCGGTGAAGTTGCGACCGTCGAGGTAGGCCAGCGCCTCGCCCTCGCCGACCATGAAGGACATCACGACCATCAGGATCATGGCCCAGAAGCCGAACACGATCTCGACCTCGGCCAGCAGATGCCAGACGCCGGCATGGGTCGGGCGGGTATGCGCCAGGTATTCGAAGTACTTGGTCGAGAAGGTATGCAGCAGCGCCAGGCCAAAGATGGCGGCGGCAACAAGCTGGATCTGGGTTGGTGACATAGGGGGAAGGTCGTGACAGAGCCGCGTGGCGGCCCGACCTACGCAAAAACCTGCCGAGGCCCAATGCCACCGACACCCTGCTGCAAGTCTAACCCAATGCGCGGCGCTTCAGGTCTCGTCGTCCCCAGCACCCGGCAGCGGCAGCATCTGGGCCGAGCGGTCGGGCGGCAGCGCCTCGACCTGCTTGAGGGCCCGGCTCATGGCGCGGCTGCGCACCTCGGCCTGCTCGAGGCTGTTGAGCACGGTCTGGGTCTGGGTCTTGACCCGTGCCAGCGTATCGCCGAACTTGCCGAACTCGGTCTTGACCGCGCCGAGCACCTGCCAGACCTCGCTCGAGCGCTTCTCGAGCGCCAGGGTGCGAAAGCCCATCTGCAGCGCGTTGAGCATGGCCAGCAAGGTGGTCGGTCCGGCCAGCGTGACCCGGTGCTCGCGCTGCAGCGCCTCGACCAGGCCGGGGCGGCGCAGCACCTCGGCATACAGGCCCTCGGTCGGCAGGAACAGCAGCGCGAAGTCGGTGGTGTGCGGCGGCTCGAGGTATTTGTCGGCGATCGAACGGGCCTCGAGCCGAATGCGCGTCTCGAGCGCCTTGGCCGCTTGCTCGGCCGCCACCGGGTCGGCACGGCCCTGCGCGTCGAGCAGGCGCTCGTAGTCCTCGTTCGGGAACTTGGCGTCGATCGGCAACCAGACCGGCGCGCCGTCCTCGCCCTTGCCGGGCAGGCGCAGCGCGAAGTCGACCACATTGCGGCTGCCGGGCCGGGTCGCGACCTGGGCCGCGTACTGCTCGGGCGCGAACACCTGCTCGAGCAGCGCCGCGAGCTGGGCCTCGCCGAACATGCCGCGCGTCTTGACATTGGTCAGCAGATGCTTCAAGTCGCCGACTCCGGCGGCCAGCGCCTGCATCTCGCCCAGGCCCTTGTGCACCTGCTCGAGCCGCTGCGCGACATGGGCAAAGCTCTCGCTCAGGCGGGTCTCGAGCGTGCGGTGCAGTTTCTCGTCGACGGTCGCGCGCATCTCGTCGAGCTTGGCCGCGTTGCTCTGCTGCAGCTGCTGCAGCTGGGCCTCGAGCGTGGCGCGCAGCTCGGTCAGGCGCTGGGCGTTGGAGTCGCTCAGGGCCTGCCACTGCTGGCTCATGCTGTCGCCCAGGCTGCCGCGCAGCTGCACGATCTGCTGCGCCAGCGCGTCGAGCCGCTCGCCCTGGCTGCGCGTGGCCTGCGCGCCCTGGCCGAGCAGGGCCTGCTGGAAGCCGGCCAGGCCCTGCGCCTGCTCCTGGCGCTGGCCGCGCGCGGAGTCGGCGATCTCGCGCCGCAGCTCGCGCTCGAGCCGGTCGATCTGGTCGGCCAGCTGCTCAAGCGCCAGCGCCATGACCTGGCGCTGCAGGATCTGCTCGGGCGATTCGGTCGCTGGCCCTGGTCGATCCAGCCGCCAGGCCAACCAGCCCAGTCCGGCCAGGTTGAGCAGGGCCAGTGCGGCCAACAGCATCTCGCTCATGAACGTCGCGCTCCCAAAAACAAGGGCCAGCGCCGATGCCGGCACTGGCCCGAACTGGCCACCGGGGCCAGCAAGGCGTGGATCAGAGCGCCAGCAGCTCGACTTCGAACAGCAGGGTCGCGTTGGGCGGAATCACGCCGCCGGCGCCGCGGGCGCCATAGCCCAGCTCGGCCGGAATCACGAGACGACGGGTGCCGCCGACGGCCATGCCCTGCACGCCCTCGTCCCAGCCCTTGATGACATGGCCGGCCGCGAGCGGGAACACGAAAGGCTGACCGCGGTCCTTGCTGCTGTCGAACTTGGCGCCTTGCTGGCCGTCGTTGTAGAGCCAGCCGGTGTAATGCACGGAAACGCGCTGGCCGGCTTGGGCGACGGCGCCAGTACCGACGACGGTGTCTTCATACTGCAGGCCGGAGGGAGTGGTGATCATGAGAGCTTCCTAGCTAGAAAAAGAGAGCGAATGTTAAGGCAAGGCCGGCCGTGCGCACGCGCACGGCGATGGGAGTCGGCTCAGTCGAGCCAGCGCGTGAAGGATTCGACCGGCTCGCGCGGGGTCTCGAAGCGGTTGACCGGCGCCTGCGGGTCGGCATAGCCCAGCGCCATGCCGCAGACCAGCATCTCGCCTTCGCCAGCACCGATATGCGGCAGCACGATGCTGTGAAAGGCGTTCCAGGCCGCCTGCGGGCAGGTGTCGAGCCCATGGGCGCGGGCCGCGACCATCAGGTTCTGCAGGAAGCCGCCGTAGTCGAGCAGCGAGCCGCGCCCCATCACGCGGTCGAGGGTGAACATCAGGCCGACCGGCGCGTCGAACAGGCGGAAGTTGCGCTGCTGCTGCAGGTGCATCGCCTCGCGGTCGCCCTTGCCGATGCCGAGCAGGCCGTACAGGCCCCAGCCGTTCTCGCGCCGGCGGTCGATGTAGGGGCTGACCCATTGCTCGGGGTAGTAGTCGTAGGGCTCGCGGTATTGCGTGGCCAGCTGCGGGTCGGCCCGCATCTCGTCATGCGCGGCGCAGACCTTGGCGACCAGCTGGTCGCGGCTGTCGCCCTGCAGCACATAGACCTTCCAGGGCTGGGTGTTGGTGCCCGAGGGCGCGCGGCTGGCGAGCTGCAGCAGCTGGCTCAGCAGCTCGCGCGGCACCGGCTGGGGCAAGAAGGCGCGCACGGAATGGCGGCCATTGATGGCGGCATCCACGCTCGCCGGGTCCAGGGGCGCCGCAGCGGCGCCAGGGGCATTGTCAAGGCTCAAGACTGGTCTCCTGTCGTTGGCCGGGCCACCAGCGCGGCAAGGCCCGGATGGAAACATTGTGCCAGCATGGCCAGCAGCGGCCTCAGGCCCGGGCGGCCGACAGGGACTGCCAGCGCCGCCCGTAGTCGAGCGCGACCCGGTAGCTGTTGACCTGCAGCCCGACCGTGATCGCGATGTCGCGGCCGTAGCCACCAGCCATGGTCATGGCCAGCGGGATGCGACGCTGCCAGGCCCAGTCGAACACGCGCCGGTCGCGCGCCTCCAGCCCGTCGGCCGTGACCTTGAGCCGGCCGAGCCGGTCGTTCTCGTGCGGGTCCATGCCGGCCAGGTAGATGATCAGGCCGGGCGCGCAGCGACGCTCGAGCTCGGCCAGGCCCTGCTCGAGCGCGGCCAGGTAGTCGGCGTCGCCACAGCCATCGGGCAGGTCGATGTCGCAGTCGCTGGCCTCCTTGCGGAACGGGAAGTTCTTCTCGCCATGCAGCGAGAGCGTGAACACGCTGTCGTCGCCCTGGAAGATGCGCGCGGTGCCATTGCCCTGATGCACGTCGAGGTCGATCACGGCCACCCGCAGCGGCTGGCGGCGCCAGGCCTCGCCGCGCCGACCCCATTCGGCCTGCATCACGCGCGCGGCCACCGCGGCGTCGTTGAAGACGCAAAAACCCGCGCCCTTGTCGGCATAGGCATGGTGGGTGCCGCCGGCCAGATTGGCCGCCAGGCCGCTGCCCGACAGGGCAGCGCGGCAGGCCTGCAGCGTCGCGCCGACCGAGCGCAGCGCGCGCTCGGCCATGGCCGGCGACCAGGGAAAACCGATCTCGCGCTGCTGGGCCGGCGTCAGCGTGCCCTGGGCGACGGCGGCGATATAGGCCGGATGGTGCACCAGCGCCAGCTCGCCGGCGCTGGCCGGCAGGGCCGGGGCCAGGCGCCACTCGGGCAGCTCCTGCTCGAGGCGCTCGCGCAGCAGCGCGTACTTGGCCATGGGAAAACGGTGCCCGTCGGGCAAGGGCAACACGAACTGGTCGGAATAAAAGGCTTGCACCACGATATTCTGGCGCAAACCCGCCAACCCGATGCCGGCCTGGGTCAACCGCCAACCCTGACCCAGGCCTTGCAAAGCTGGCGCATCTCCCTATAATTGTTTCTATGCTGCACTGCAGCAATCAAGATCCTGATGCCCGACAGGCGTCCTGATCCCTAAGCCCAATCCAACAGGAGACAAGACATGCTGACCGCCGAACAAATCCTCGCCGCCCAAAAAGCCCATATCGAAACCCTGTTCGGCCTGACGCAAAAGGCTTTCGAAGGGGTCGAGCGCATGGTCGACCTCAATCTGCAGGCGACCCGCGCCACCGTCAACGAAGCCGCCAGCCAGACCCAGGCCCTGCTCAGCATCAAGGATGCGCAGGAACTGCTCGAGCTGCAAGCCACCCTGATGCAGCCGCTGGCCGAGAAGGTCAGCGCCTACAGCCGCCAGTTGTTCGAGATCGCCGCCGACACCGGCGCCGAATTCACCAAGGCAGGCGAGGACCAGTCGGCCGAAGCCCAGCACAAGTTCATGGCCCTGTTCGACAACGTGGCCCGCAACGCACCGGCAGGCTCCGAGCCCCTGGTCACGGCCATGCGCAGCGCCATGAATGCCGCCTCGGGCGCCATGGATCAGGTGCAAAAGGCCGTCAAGCAAGCCACCGAAATGACCCAGTCCAACATCCATACCCTGGCCCAGAATACCAGCGCCAAGCCCGCCAGCAAGAAGCGCTGAAACCTGCGGCCATCAGGGCCGGATCGACCGGCCCAGCACAAGTTTGAGGTTGTCTCCTCGGGTCCCAGGGAACACAGGTTCAGGGGCCTTTCACAAGCCTCGCGGTCATCGCGGGGCTTTTTTTTGCCGGACGCGACCTGCGCCCGCCACCGGCATCAGCCGCCGATCGGGGGCAGCGGCACGCGCCTGGCCAGCAGCCGTTCGCGCAGGCGCGGCAAGGCGGCCTGCATCGCGGCGCGACCGGCCGCGATCGAGCGCTGGCGCGCCGAGAAATCCGCGCTGCCGACGCCGCGCAACTCGGGCTTGAGCACGAAATCGGCCTCCGCGAGCGCGTAGCGGTTGATGGTCTGCCCCATGATGTCGAAGGTCTGCATCAGCACCTTGAAGGTGTCGCTGGTGGCGTTGCCCTCGGGCGGGCTCGAGATATTGACCGCGATCACGAACTCGGCCCCCATCTGGCGCGCCTGCTGCACCGGCACCGGCGCCACCAGGCCGCCGTCGACATATTCGCGCCCGCCGATCGCCACCGGCGAGAACACGCCCGGCACCGCGCTGGAGGCGCGCACCGCCGTGCCGGTATCGCCGCGCTGGAACAGCATGCTCTGGCCATTGGCCAGGTCGGTCGCGACGATGCCGAGCGGGCGCTTCATGTCCTGGATCGGCTTGCCCTGCACCTGCGCGTTGACATAGCGCGCCAGCGCATCGCCGCGCAGCAGGCCGCGGTTGAACAGCGGCAGCGTCCAGTCGGTGATCGCGGCCTCCTCCATGCGCAGCGCGGCCTGCTCGAGCTCGGCGCCGTTGCGCCCGCTGGCGTAGAGCGCGGCCACCAGGCTGCCGGCCGAGGTGCCGACCACCAGGTCGGGCAGCAGGCCCTGCTGCTCGAGCACCTGGATCACGCCGACATGGGCGAAGCCGCGCGCCGCGCCGCCGCCCAGCGCCAGCCCGATGCGGGGCGCCCGGGTGCGCGGGGCTTCGGGCAAGGTATCAGTCGGTGCATCGGGCCGGGTCACAACCGCCGGGCCTTGCGAGCCCGCCGGATCGATCAGGGTCGCGCAGCCGGCCAGGGTGCCGAGCCAGGCCAGGCCAGCCCCCAGGCAGGCGCGCCGCGACAGTCCGACTTGAGAGGAAAATGGTTCGATCGACATCCGGAATTGAGCGCCTTGAGAGCATTGTTCTTGTGATTGCATCAATTTTAGGATGAATGCCATTTCCTGTCTGTGGGCATCGCAGCGCAGCATCGGCGAAAATGGCGCCGTGGCCATACCTCAGTCTTTCATCCAGGAACTCCTTTCGCGCGTCGACATCGTCGAGGTCGTCGGTCGCTATGTGCAGCTCAAGAAGGGCGGCGCCAACTTCATGGGGCTGTGCCCCTTCCACGGCGAGAAGTCGCCCTCGTTCAGCGTCAGCCCGACCAAGCAGTTCTTCCACTGCTTCGGTTGCGGCAAGCATGGCAACGCGGTCGGCTTCCTGATGGAGCACACCGGCATCGGCTTCGTCGAGGCGGTCAAGGACCTCGCGCAGCAAACCGGCCTGCAGGTGCCGCAGGAGGACGTGAGCCCGCAGGAGCGCGCCCGCGCCGCCGAGCAGCGCCAGCAGCAGGCCACGCTCAACGACCTGCTCGACAAGGTCGCCGCCAGCTACTACCAGCAGCTGTGCCAGACCAAGCGCGCGCAGGACTACCTCAAGGGCCGCGGCCTGTCGGGGCAGATCGCCAAGGCCTTCGGCCTGGGCTATGCGCCCGAGGGCTGGCGCTTCCTCTCTACCGTGCTGCCCGACTACCAGAGCGCGCAGCTGGTCGAGGCCGGACTCGTGATCGCGTCCGAGGAAACGCCAGCGGGCGCGGGCGAGGAGGCCAGGCCGGCCAAGCGCTACGACCGCTTTCGCGACCGGATCATGTTCCCGATCCGCAACGTCAAGGGCGAATGCATCGGCTTTGGCGGCCGGGTGCTGGACCAGGGCGAGCCCAAGTACCTGAACTCGCCCGAGACCCCGGTCTTCAACAAGAGCCATGAGCTGTACGGCCTGTTCGAGGCCCGCAGCGCGATCCGCCAGGCCGGCTATTGCCTGGTGACCGAGGGCTATATGGACGTGGTCGCGCTGGCCCAGCTCGGCTTCGCGCAGGCGGTCGCGACCCTGGGCACGGCCTGCACGGCCGACCATCTGCGGCTGCTGTTTCGCTTCACCGATGCGGTGGTGTTCAGCTTCGACGGCGACAACGCGGGCCGGCGCGCCGCGCGCAAGGCGCTCGAGGCCGCCCTGCCCTGGGCCAGCGACACGCGCTCGATCAAGTTCCTGTTCCTGCCGCCCGAGCATGATCCCGACAGCTTCATCCGTGCCCATGGCCCGGACGCCTTCGCGCAGAGCATCAAGCAGGCGATGCCGCTGAGCCGCTTCCTGCAGGAAGCTGCGGCCAGCGACTGCGACCTCGAGACCGCCGAGGGCCGCGCGCGCATGGCGGCGCAAGCGCAGCCGCTCTGGCATTCGATGCCCGACGGCGCGCTCAAGCGCCAGCTGCTGGGCGAATTTGCCGACGCGGTCGGGCTCGACGCGCGCGAGCTCGACCGGATCTGGTCGGCCAGCGAGCAGCGCGACCGCAGCCGCGGCCTGCCCGGACGCAAGGCCAGGGCGGACTCCGGTGCCAGCTCCGAGGCACAGGCGCCACGCCGCAGCCAGCGCCACGAGCCGCCAGGCGACCACGACTACGAGCAAGGTAGCGACAGCTTCCTGCGCGAGCACGCCGAACGCCGCAGCAGCACGGCCAGCGACGGCAACGGCCGGCGCCCGCCCGCCAGGCGCAGCGGCGCGCGCGGACTGCTCGGGCGCACCGACCGGGTGGCGCGCCTGGTGCTGGCCACGCCCGAGGCCTGGGACTGGCTCAGCGCCGACGACCAACAGCTGCTGGCGCACGAGCCGGCGCCGCACGGCCCGCTGTTCGCCTGGCTCGAGACCCAATGGCACGAGCATGGCCCGCAGCCCTGGGCCGCGCTGCGCGAGGCCCTGCGCGAGCAGCCGTTCGAGGCGCTCGCGCTCGAGCTCAATGCCGGCGGCCTGGCGCTGCAGCGGCCCGAGGACGAGGAAGAACCCGGCAGCAACGGAGTCACCCTGCCCTCGCCGGCCGACCTCAGGCGCGAGCTGCGCGAGCTGATGCGCCGGCTGCATATCGACGAGCTCAAGCAGCGCGAAACCGAGCTGATCGCCCAGGTCGGCCAGGACCCGCAGGCGCTCGAACGCTACCGGGAACTGCAGGCGCTCAGAAAATCGCTCGAAGCCGGGAACTAGCGCCTGCGGGTATAATCCAAGCACTTGTCACGCAAGCGCGACAGCAGCACCTCCGGACCGGCCAAAGCCCCTGAACGGGCAACAGGGAAACATTCCCCGGCCAATAGCCAGCCACGCTAAACCCGCAAGGACTGCACACCAAATGTTCGCCCACCCAGCTTGCCTGCCGACCTCCCGCGTGGGGTCGGACCGTCTGGCCTTGCCAGATCGGATCGCGCTAAGCCATTGAATCCACCGTTCCAACCGCCGCGGCGCCTGCGCCCCGGCAGAAAGCGCCGTACGTGAGCACCAAATCCACCAAAGCCTCCCTGATCCAAGCCGCAGACGAACTGCTGGCTGCAGCTGCCCAGGCCGCATCCGCCGCCGCCCCCAAGAAGCGTGCCGCCCGCAAGAAAGCGGCCCCGGTCGAAGGCGGCAGCGACCTGCCGGTGGCAGCCAAGCCGGCAGCGGCCAAGCGCGGTCGCAAGCCCAAGGCCGAGGTCAAGGCGGTCGGTGAAGTCGGCTTCGATGATGCCGACCTGAGCGACATCGACGAATTGCTGGCGGAGGAACCGGTGGCCGAGGAAGCGGTCGCCGATGCGCCGGTCGAGAAGGTCAAGCCGCTGCGCATGAAGGTCAGCAAGGCCAAGGAACGCGCGCTGATGAAGGAATTCGGCCTCGACGAGACCGTCCTGACCGAAGAAGAAGCCAAGCTGCGCCGCGAGAGCCTGAAGAAGCTGATCAAGATCGGCAAGACCCGCGGCTACCTGACCCACGGCGAGATCAACGACCACCTGCCCGACAAGCTGGTCGAGGCCGAGACGCTCGAAGTCGTGGTCGCACTGCTCAACGACATGGGCGTGGCGGTCTACGAGCAGACCCCGGACGCCGAGACCCTGCTGCTGAGCAACACCGGCCCGACCGCCGCGACCGAAGAGGAAGCCGAGGAAGAAGCCGAAGCCGCGCTGTCGACCGTCGACAGCGAATTCGGCCGCACCACCGACCCGGTGCGCATGTACATGCGCGAGATGGGCACGGTCGAGCTGCTGACGCGCGAAGGCGAGATCGAGATCGCCAAGCGCATCGAGGGCGGCCTGCACGACATGGTGGCCGCGATCTCGCAGTCGCCGGCCACGATCAAGGAAATCCTGGCCATGGGCGAGGACATCCGCTCCGGCGCGGTGGTGATCTCGACCGTGGTCGACGGCTTCACCAACGCCAACGAGGCCGACGACTACGTGGCCGAAGAGGACTTCGACAGCTACGACGAAGCCGATGACGACGACGGCAAGGGCGGCTCCAAGGCGCTGACGCGCAAGCTCGAGGAACTCAAGCGCGAGGCGCTGAGCCGCTTCGATGACATGCGCGCGCTGTCCGAGCAGCTGCAGCAGATCTACAGCAGCGAAGGCTACGGCACCCCGGCCTACAAGAAGGCGCAGGCCGCGCTGACCGAGCGCCTGATGAGCATCCGCTTCACCGCCAAGGCGATCGAGAAGCTGTGCGAGACCGTGCGCCAGCAGGTCGAGGGCGTGCGCAAGAAGGAACGCGAACTGCGCAAGATCATCGTCGACAAGTGCCGCATGCCGCAGGAAACCTTCGTCAAGGAATTCCCGCCCAACCTGATCAACCGCCAGTGGGTCGAGAAGCAGGCCGCGGCCAACAAGCCGTGGAGCGTGACGATGGCACGCCATATCCCGCCAATCCAGCTGCTGCAGCAGCAGCTGATCGACCTGCAGACCGAAGTGGTGGTGCCGCTCGACCAGCTCAAGGCGATCCACAAGCGCATGAACGAAGGCGAGGCGATGTCGCGCTACGCCAAGAAGGAGATGATCGAGGCCAACCTGCGCCTGGTGATCTCGATCGCCAAGAAGTACACCAACCGCGGCCTGCAGTTCCTCGACCTGATCCAGGAAGGCAACATCGGCCTGATGAAGGCGGTCGACAAGTTCGAATACCGCCGCGGCTACAAGTTCTCGACCTATGCAACCTGGTGGATCCGCCAGGCCATCACGCGCTCGATCGCCGACCAGGCGCGCACGATCCGGATTCCGGTCCACATGATCGAGACCATCAACAAGATGAACCGCATCAGCCGCCAGCATCTGCAGGAGCATGGCTTCGAGCCCGATGCCTCGATCCTGGCCGAGAAGATGGAGATGCCCGAGGACAAGATCCGCAAGATCATGAAGATCGCCAAGGAGCCGATCTCGATGGAAACCCCGATCGGCGACGACGACGACAGCCACCTGGGTGACTTCATCGAGGACAACGCCAACACCGCGCCGATGGACGCCGCGATGCAGGCCGGCCTGCGCGACGTGGTCAAGGAAATCCTCGACACGCTGACGCCGCGCGAGGCCAAGGTGCTGCGCATGCGCTTCGGCATCGAGATGTCGACCGACCACACGCTGGAGGAAGTCGGCAAGCAGTTCGACGTCACGCGCGAGCGCATCCGCCAGATCGAATCGAAGGCGGTGCGCAAGCTCAAGCATCCGAGCCGCTCGGACAAGCTGCGCAGCTTCATCGACACGCTGAACTGATGCCAGCGCCACCAGCGCTGCCCCAATGAAAGAAGCCCGGGTCGCGAGACCCGGGCTTCTTTCTTTTTGCCTGGCGCCGGCGAGGCCGCCGGTGCGGGGCTGGACTCAGACCTGGCGTGCGAAGGCGCCCAGCGTGGCCTTCTCGAGCTGGTCGAGCGACTTGAAGTGATTGCGGTAGGCCAGCATGGAGTTGGGCTGCAGGCCCACCTTGACGGCCAGGGAATACTGCTGGCGGGCGGCCTCGAACGGCAGCGTCATGGCGCCGCGGACCGGATCGGTCATGACGCGGGCCAGCGGCATCGTGAGAGCAGAGATCATGGAAAACATCTTTTTAGTCCAAACAATGGGCGGGATGTTAGGGTAAACCCTTTGACTTGTCAATATTGGCAATTGCAAGCACATCCATCACTTTCCACATTCCTCTGCCCGCGTCAGCCTGAATCCGGCCGCAGAACCGGGAAAGCTCAGCAGCCGCTGCCCTGCGGCCCGTAGGCGGCCATGAAGACGGCGACAGCCCGCTTGACGGAGGCGGCGATCTGCTCCGGATCGACCGCATCGAGCATCTGGAACATGAAGCGGTCGATCCATTCCGCCTCGAGCAAGCCCTTGAGGTGCAGGCTGGCGATCTTCGGATCGGCCTGGCGCAGCTTGCCCTGGTCCATCGCCTGCTGCAGGAACTCGGCCACCTCGGCGGCGCTGCGGGCATGGCCGCGCTCGTAGCAGGTGCGGCCCAGGTCGGAGCGCACGATCTCGGACACCACCAGCCGGCGCGCCGCCTGCACCTGGGGCGAATAGAGCAAGGTCAGCAAGCCACGGCCAAAGCTCTCGAGCCCCTGGGTGATGTCTTGCAGCGTCGGATCGAGTGCCTCGTGGGTGGCCTGGAACTGGTCCTCGGTCGCCTGCATCAGCACCTCGGCGAACACCTCTTCCTTGGACGAGAAGTAGTTGTAGAGCGTGGCCTTGGAGCCGCCAACGCGCAGGCAGAGCTCGGACATCGAGGCGCGCTCGAAGCCCGTTTCCCGGAACAGGTCGGCCGCCACATCGAGGATCGCCTGTCTCTTGGTCTCGGTTTTTTTTCTCATGGCGACATCCTTTTTTTAAACCAGACCGTACATTTTATCTTGTCCCCGTTCCGAGTCAATGCTAAACTAAACAGTACAGTTATTTAATGGAGCCGTGATGCCGTTCTCGCCTGCTGCAACCCCACCCCTGCCATCGCGGCGCTTTCGCTCACTGCTGACCCTGGGCAGCGTCATGGCCTTGGCGGCATGCGCCCAGCTGCCCGACCTGGCCGAGCGCCAGCCCCTGGCAAGCCCGGCCGATTTCCAGAGCGCCCAGGCGCTGAACGCGCCCCAGTCCGACTGGCCGGTCGAGCGCTGGTGGGCCGGCTATGGCGATGCCCAGCTCGCGGCCCTGGTGGATGAAGCCTTGCGCGGCTCGCCCGACATGGCGGTGGCAACGGCGCGCTTGCGGCTGGCCGACGCCGCGACCCAGACCGCGGCTTCCGCGCTGCGCCCCCAGCTGAGCGCCAACGCCTCGATCACCGAGGAAAAGCTGAGCTACAACTACCTGTTTCCCCGCTCGCAAAAAACCGATGGCTGGAACGACTACGGCCGCGCGACGCTGGATTTCAGCTGGGAACTCGACTTCTGGGGCCGCCACCGCGCCGCCCTGGCTGCAGCGACCTCCGAGCGCCAAGCCAGCCAGGCCGAATGGGCCCAGGCACGCCTGCTGCTGTCGTCGGGCATCGCCAGCGCCTATGCCGAGCTGAGCCGGCTGTTCGCCAGCCGCGACACGGCGCTGCAGTCGATCGAGGTGCGCCGCAAGACCGCCACCCTGCTGGCCGAGCGCTTCGACAACGGGATGGAAAACCGCGCCAGCGTGCGCCAGGCCGACGCCAGGCGCACGGCCGCCGAGGGCGCGCTGCTGCAACTCGACGAACAGATCGGCCTGCAGCGGCACCGGATTGCGGTACTGATCGGGGCCGGACCCGACCGCGGCCTGTCGATCGAGCGGCCCCGCGTCAAGCTCGAGCAGTCATTCGGCCTGCCGGCGCAGCTCGCGCTCGACCTGCTGGGTAGGCGGCCCGATGTGATCGCAAGCCGGCTCCAGGCCCAGGCGCAAGCCAGCCGGATCGAGCAGAAGAGCGCCGAGTTCTACCCCAACGTCAACCTGTCGGCCTTTGTCGGCGTGCAGTCGCTGGGGCTGGACCTGCTGGGCAAGAACGGATCGGACATCGGCAGCGTCGGGCCGGCGATCTCGCTGCCGCTGCTCAATGGCGGACGCCTGCGCGGCGAGCTGCGCGCCAGCGAAGCCCGCTACGAGGAAGCCGTGGCGCGCTACCAAGGCACGCTGGCGCGCGCGCTGCAGGAGGTGGCCGACAGCGCGCTGAGCCAAAAGGCACTCGCGGCGCAGCTCGACAAGAGCCGCGAGACGGTGGCCGCCGCCACCGAGGCCTACCGCATCGCGCGCCAGCGCTACGAAGGCGGACTGGCCAACTACCTGGACGTGCTGTCGGCCGAGGACCTGCTGCTGGGCAGCCTGGACGCGCTGACCGAGCTGCAAGCCCGTTCATTCACGCTCGACATTGCCCTGAAGCGCGCCCTGGGTGGCGGCTACCAGGTCGCCCAACGCTGATATCGCACCAGCACCACACCCGTACCGCACAAGGAAAATCGACATGACGCAAGACAACAGCACCGACCTGACCCTCAAGCAACGCCGCAATCAGCGCCTGCTGGCGCTCGGGGGTGGCGTCGTGGTGGTGGCCGTGGCCGCCACCGCCTACTGGACGCTGTACGCGTCGCATTTCGTCTCGACCGACAACGCCTACGCCGCGGTCGAAGTGGCCCAGGTCACCCCGGCAATCGGCGGCACCGTCGCCGAGGTCAAGGTCAAGGACACGCAGGCGGTCAAGCAGGGCGACGTGCTGGTCACGATCGATCCGACCGACGCCCAGCTGGCCCTGGCGCAGGCGGAGGCCGAACTGGGACGGGCGGTGCGTCGCGTGCGCGCCTATGTCGCCAACGACGGCGGACTGGCGGCCCAGGTCAGCGCCCGCGTCGCCGAGGAAAAGCGCACCGAGGCGCAGCTCAGCGCAGCCCAGGCCGACTTCGAGCGGGCCCAGATCGACCTCAAGCGGCGCCAGGCGCTGCTGGCTTCGGGTTCGGTCTCGGGCGACGAGCTGACGAAGGCCCAGAACGCCCATGCGGCCGCGCAGGCCAATCTGGCCTCAGCCAAGGCCGCCATTGTCCAGGCCAGCGCCAACCGCGTCGCGGCGCAAGGCGCCAGGGAAGCGAATGCCGCCCTGATCGACCAGGCCAGCGGCGACAGCAACCCCGAGATCGCGCTGGCGCGTGCCAAGCGTGACCAGGCCAAGATCGACCTCGAGCGCACCGTGATCCGGGCCCCGATGGACGGCGTGGTGGCCAAGCGCCAGGTCCAGCTCGGCCAGCGCGTGCCAGCCGGCGCCCCACTGCTGTCGGTGGTGCCGGTACAGGACATCTACGTGAACGCCAACTTCAAGGAAGGCCAGCTGCAGAAGGTCCGCCCGGGGCAGAGCGCGACCATCACGTCCGACCTCTACGGCAGCTCGGTCACCTACCACGGCGTGGTCGAAGGCCTGTCCGGCGGCTCGGGTTCGGCCTTCGCCGCCATTCCGGCCCAGAACGCCACCGGCAACTGGATCAAGGTCGTGCAGCGCCTGCCGCTGCGCATCCGCCTCGATGCCCAGGAACTCGAAGCCCATCCGCTCAAGGTCGGACTGTCGATGACGGTCAAGATCGACACGCGCAGCGGCGCCCAGTAAGGGTGATGTGACATGAGCAGCGCCATACTTGCGAATGACCGCGATGCCCCCCTGAGCGGGGGCATGCTCTGGTTCGCGGCCCTGATCCTGGCCTCGGCCAACTTCATCGCCGTGCTCGACATGACGATCGCCAACGTGTCGGTGCCCAACATCGCCGGCAGCCTGGGCGCCAGCACCAGCCAGGGCACCTGGGTCATCACCTCCTACGCGGTCGCCGAGGCGATCACGGTGCCGCTGACCGGCTGGCTGGCGGCGCGCTTCGGCGCGGTGCGGGTCTTCGTGACGGCGATGGGCCTGTTCGGCCTGTTCTCGGCGCTGTGCGGCCTGTCCACCTCGCTGGGCATGCTGGTGTTCGCGCGCATCTGCCAGGGCCTGGCCGGTGGTCCGCTGATGCCGCTGTCGCAGACGCTGCTGCTGCGCATCTTCCCGGCCGAAAAGGCACCGGCGGCGATCGGGCTCTGGTCCATGACCACGCTGGTGGCGCCGGTGCTGGGCCCGATCCTGGGCGGCTATCTGTGCGGCGAATACAGCTGGCCCTGGATCTTCTACATCAACCTGCCGATCGCGCTGGGCTGCGCCTTCATCGGCTGGCGCCTGCTCAAGCGCTACGAAGCGCCGCTGATCCGCAACCCGATCGACCGCATCGGCCTGCTGCTGCTGGTGGTCTGGGTCGGCGCGCTGCAGCTGATGCTGGACGAGGGCAAGAACCTGGACTGGTTTGCCTCGGTTGAGATCGTCGGCCTGGCCTTGGTTGCAGTCGTCGGCCTGATCGCCTTCCTGATCTGGGAGCTGCACGACCCGCACCCGATCGTCGATCTGCGCGTGTTCCGGCACCGGGGCTTCTCGGTCAGCGTGCTGACCATCAGCCTGGCGTTCGCGGCCTTCTTCGCGATCAACGTGCTGACCCCGCTCTGGCTGCAGAGCTTCATGGGCTACACCTCGGCGCTGGCCGGCAAGGCCACGGCCTGGACCGGGGTGTTCGCTGTGCTGGTGGCTCCGCTGGCCGCCGGCCTGTCGGCCAAGGTCGATCCGCGCCGGCTGGTCTTTGGCGGCGTGGTGCTGATGGGCCTGGTGACGCTGTGGCGCACCGGAGCCACGACCGACATGGACTACTGGAGCATCTCGATGCCGCTGATGGTGATGGGGCTGGGCCTGCCCTTCTTCTTCATCCCGCTGACCGGACTGGCGATGGGCAGCGTGGACGAGAGCGAGATGGCCAACGCGGCGGGACTGATGAACTTCCTGCGCACCCTGTCGGGCGCCTTCGCGACCTCGCTCGTGACCACGGTCTGGGACGACGACATCACGCGCCAGCATGCCGAACTGGTCGGTGTCGCCGATGCCGACCACAGCGTGCAGACCTTTCTGGAAAGCAGCGGACTGAGCCCGGACGCCGTGCTGCAGAACCTCGACGGACTGATCACCGGCCAGAGCGTGATGCTGGCGACCAACCAGATCTTCTGGCTGGTCGGCATCGCGTTCCTGGTCGCGGCCAGCGTGATCTGGCTGGCGCCCAAGCCCACGCGCAAGGTGGACCCGGCGGCGACCGGCGGTCACTGATTCACTCCCGCTCAAGGGCAAGGACAAGGACAAGGACTGAACATGTTCAAGCATATTTTGGTGCCCACCGACGGCTCGCCGCTGTCGCAGGACAGCGTCGCGCGCGCCGTCTCGTTCGCCAAGGAGGCCGGAGCCAGCCTGACCTTCTGCCATGCGGAGCCGCCGATGCCGAGCGCCGTCGGCAGCCTGGGCGGCATCGGTTCTGCGACCATTGAGCAGGAATTCCATGCCAAGGTGGAAGGCCGCGCACAGGAAATCCTGCAGGCTGCCGAGCGGATCGCGGCCGAGGCCGGCGTGCCCTGTGCCCGGGTGCTGCTGGTGCGCAGCAAGCCGCACGAGGCCATCATCGAGGCCGCCACGGCCCAGGGCTGCGACCTGATCTTCATGGCCTCGCACGGCCGGCGCGGCGTCACGGCGCTGCTGCTGGGCAGCGAGACCCAGAAGGTGCTGACGCACTCGAAGATCCCGGTGCTGGTCTACCGCTGAAGCAGTCGTAGCAGAACCAGTCGCCAGAAACGATTCGGCCCAGCGCATCCGCTTCGATGCGCTGGGCCGAACTTCATCCAGCAGGTGCTTACTCGAGGGTTTCCAGCGCCATCACGCCGGTGGCGGTGTTCGAGATCGGCAGGTAGTAGTTGCTGTGCACCTTGCGCACGCCCGAGCCGGCAGTGGTCAGCGCGGCGCGCATCGCCAGCCACATCAGCAGCTCGACGCCCTGGGTGCCGGCCTTCTCGACCAGCTCGAGGTCGCTGAACTGGGTCACCCACTCGGGGTTGGAGACCATGCTCTGCATGAACTGCTGGTCGAACTGGGTGTTGATATGGCCGGCACGCTCGCCGTCGAGCTGGTGGCTCAGGCCGCCGCTGGCCAGCACCATGACCTTCTTGTCGCTGTCCCAGGACTGGATCGCACGACCCACCGCCTGGCCCAGCTTGTAGACGCGCTTGGCCGTCGGCAGCGGGAACTGCACGGTGTTGATGTTGATCGGCACGATCTGCACCGGCGCGACTTCATGCTCGGGCCAGAACAGCTTGAACGGCAGCGAGCAGGCGTGGTCGACCAGCATCTCCTGGCAGGTCACGATGTCGAACTCGTCGGCGATCAGGCGGTTGATGATGTGCCAGGACAGGTCGAGGTTGCCCGGGGTCGACGGCAGGGTCGGGATGCCCCAGCCCTCGTCGGCATTGCTGTACTCGGCGGCGGCACCGACGGCAAAGGTCGGCATCTTGTCGAGGAAGAAGTTCAGGCCGTGGTCGTTGTAGAACACCACCAGCACGTCGGGCTTGACTTCGCCGAGCCACTGCTGGATCGGCGGGAAACCGTCGAAGAAGGGCTTCCAGTAGGGTTCCTGCTGCAGGCCCTTGGCCAGCGCCTTGCCGATGGCGGGGATATGCGAGGTGGCGAGGCCGCCGATGAGTTGTGCCATTTGTCTGTGCTCCGGAATTATGGTTGGGCGTAGGCGGCCAGCTTGGCCATGAAGGCTTCCTTGCTCATGCCGGTCTGCTGGGCGCCGATGTCCTGCATGTCGAGGCCGAAGATGCCGGCGAACTTGGCCAGGTAATAGGCATTGCCGCCCGCGGCGATCAGCTCGAGCACCTGCTTGGAGCGGATCGCGGCCTTCTGTTGCTCGTTGAGGCCGAACTGGTTCATGTAGGCCTCGGGGTCGGCGACGAAGGCGTCGCGCTTGGCCTTGTCGTTGAACGAGAAGCACATCTTGTTCAGGGCATAGCCCTTCATGGCCTCGGCGCCGTCGAAAGGCGTGGTGCCGGGAATGGTGATCTTTTGGCTCACGGTTGTCTCCTCGGGGAATCGAAAACAGGAATGACTCGAGTGTGCCCAGGCAATCACATAAAATAAAGTGATTAGTCATCATATATTGCATGAACAAATTCGATTGGTCCGATCTCGATGTGCGCCTGCTGCAGTTGCTGGTCGCGGTGGTGGAGGCCGGCAGCATCACCGGCGCGGCACAGGCGCTGGACGTGACGCAGTCGGCGGTCAGCCATCAGCTCGACAAGCTGCGCGCGATCATGCAGGACCCGCTGTTCGTCAAGTCGGGGCGCGGCATCGTCGCGACCGCCCAGGCCGAGGCGCTGGCGGCGCAGGCGCGCGAGCTGCTGGGCCAGATCGAGCGCTTTGCCCGTGGCGGCGAGTTCGATCCGGCGCGCTGGCAGACCCGCATCACGATCGCGGCCAACGACTTCCAGCGCGACTTGCTGTTGCCGGGACTGATGCAGCGACTGCGCGCCCAGGCGCCGGGCGTGACGCTGCGCGTGATTGCGTCGGGCGTGCCGCGACTCGAAATGCTGCGCAGCGACGAATGCCAGCTGATCATCAGCCCGCGCCCGCCCGACGGCAGCGACATCCTGCAAAAACGCCTGTTCGAGGACCGCTACCGCGTGTTCTACGATCCACGGGTGCGCGAAGCACCGCGCGATCTGGCGGACTACCTGGCCTCCAGTCACGCCACCGTGCTGTACGAACCGCAGCGCCGGCTGGACCTGGACCAGCTGCTGATCAGCCAGGGCATCCAGCGACGCTTCAGCCTGCTGCTGCCGAGCTTCAGCGCCCTGCCCGCCTTCATGCTCGGAACGCCGCTGCTGGCCACCGTGCCGGGCCTGCTGGCGCAGCAGACGCTGGCCGGATTGGCCCATGCCGAGCCGCCGCTGCCCTGCCCGACGCTGCCGATGTACCTGATCTGGCATGCGCGCTACCAGCAGGACCCGGCGCACCGCTGGCTGCGCGAGCAGATCGAAGCCAGCGTGGCGCCGGCACTGGCGCGGCGGCGCGGCTGAGGCCGCCAGCGAGCGTCAGGTCGGCAGGACCTCGACCGGCAAGGCCTCGGTCACCTCGGTCACCACGGCCGGCCGGCTCAGCAGGGCGCGCAACAGCGGTTCGACCTCGAGCAGCTGGATCAGCACCCGCCCGTCGTCGGCCCGGATCAGTCGCTCGACCAGGCGGCCGGCTTCGGCGGCACGGCCCAGGGGCAGCGGCTGGATCTGGCGCTCGGAGAATTCGGGCACGCCATGGAGTTCGTCGATCAGCAGGCCCAGGGTCTGGCCGGCATGACGCACGATGATGACCTGGCTGCTGTTGTTAACCACCGAGGCCTGGCCGTGCAGCAGACGGCCCAGGTCGAAGACCCAGACGAACTGGCTGGCCAGCGCCTCGCCATGCGGCAACAGCATGCCGATGCGGCAGGGGTGACCGCCGACCGACATCGGCGTCAGCTCGGAGGCCGGCAGCGCCTCGAGCACATGGCTGGCGTCGAGCGCCAGCAGGCTGTCGCCAGCGAAGAAGGTGGCATATTCCCGCCCGCCTCCGTTCGTGGTCGCGGCGTCGGTGAACGCGCCGGCCAGCGCCGGGTGCACGGCGTTGCTGCGTTCACGCACCTCGCCCAAGGGCTTGAACACCAGCGCCAGCACCTCTTCGGTGTAGCCGTCGCTGACCTTGAACTCGCGGTAGCCCTGGCCGGCCGAACAGCCCAGGATCGCGTAATGGCCGTCATGGATCACGATGCGCGCGACGCTGCGGCCGGTCTTGAGCGCCAGCAAGTCGGCATCGATGTCGAGCCGGCTGCCGACCGGACGCGTCGCGTCGGTGCTCGACAGGATGCTGGCCTGGCGGTCGATGTAGAAGGCCGTGACGCCGCTCTGCTGGCCCAGGCTGCCGTGCAGCATGGCGGCAAATTCGCGCCCGGCATCGAAGACGATGCCGATGCCGCCCAGCACGCGATCAGACTGGGCCGGATCGCGGATCGCGGCGTGATAGGTATAGCTCGGCATGCCCCCCGACAGCAGCGAGCCCTCGAATGGCGTCACATGGTAGGACTGCTCGCTGCGCAGCTGCAGCACGGCGCCCAGGGTCTCGGCGTCGATATGCTGGCCGACGACGCTGTCGCCCGGCAGGCCAGGCTGCTCGGGATGGCTGCTGGCCAGGATGCGCCCCTCGCAGTCGTAGACGAACAGGCGGCTGTAGACGGTATAGAGCTGGTTGATGTAGTCCAGGATCGGCTTCATGTCCGGCACCGGCTCGCCTGGCGCAGTCGCCAGCACGGCGCGCAGCTCCGGCGTCAGCGCCCACCAGCGGCAGTCGTTGGCGCGCTCGTAGAGGTTGCGGTCCAGCAGATCGACCAGCAGGTGCGCGACCGATTCGGCGTTGTGCAGGTTGGACTCGAGCACGGTTTCATAGAGATCGCTGATCGACTGCGAGAACAGCTCGTTGCTGCGCGCGCCGGTTTCGCTGATCTGCTCGAGGATGCTCTTGAGCTTGAGGTGCCCGCCATCCTGGCCGGCCGAGACCACCTGACCGTTCCAGACCACGCGCCGGATGGTTTCGGTGGCCCGCATGATCTCGTACAGCGGCGGGCTGAACGAGCTGGCATGGGACAGCAGGCCGCTGGCCAGCGCCGGCTCGAGGTTTTCGAGCGGCTGGCGGTTGCCGGCGGAAAACGCCAGATCGACCGGAATCATGACCTGGCCCTGCCAGCCCGCGGGCCCCTGATAGCCCTGATAGCCTTCGGCCGCGAAGGTGCGCACCAGGTATTCGCGCCCGCCATGGACCCGCAGCCGCGGCTGGCCAGAGCGGTTGACCGGAACCTGGGAGCCGAGCGCGATCCAGCCCGGATCGGCGCTGGCGATGACCCGGTCGTTGGCGTCGAGCAGCAGCATGTTGGCGCGCCCTTCCCGGTCGCGGTGCGAACGGAAGATGCTGGCCATTTCGGCCTCGAAATCGAAGCTCAGGCACAGCAGGCCGATGACGGCGCCGCTGACCGGATGCAGGATGCGGCGCGAATAAATCAGCGCCTGGGCCTGGCCGGGCCGCAGGTCGGTGGCGCGGAAGGTCTCGACGAAGCCGTCGCTGGCCAGCGTCTGCGCCAGCAGGGCGTCCTGGCTGCGCTGGACCGGCCGGCTGTCGTCGAGATGCGCCAGCACATTGCCCTGGGTATCGAGCAGCAGGATGTCGTCATAGACCGTGTAGAGGCTGCGGTAGGCGCGCAGGCGGGCGCGTACCCGCTCGAGCTCAGCGCTCTCGCCGGCGGCGACGAAGGCGCAGAGTTCGCGGTCGCGCGCCAGGAAGCCGACATCGGCGGTGCGCTCATACAGGTTGCGCACCACGATGTCGATCACGTACTGGGCCTTGGTGCCGATCGCATCGAGCACATTCGCCACCTTCTCGCCGACCAGGCTGGCGACCAGCTCCTGCTCGAGCCGCTTGAAGCCGGCACGCGTGGCGGCCATGGTCGGCAGGATGCTCCTGGCCTCGAGCGGGCAGTTCATCTTGGCCGACGATTCGATCATGCGCCACATCAGGTGCAGCTCGTGCAGCGACTGCTCGCAGCGCACGACATCGCGCATATAGGGCAGGAAGGTGTCGATCGGGAGGGTGGAGGCGGCTGGGGTCATGGTGTCTCGCTGCATAGGCCTTGACTCAGCAAGCGACATGCCATCTTGAAGCACCATGATGGTGCACTGCTGGCACAAAATCCGGGCGCAGCGCTCAGGTCGCCGCAGGGGCCAGCTCAGGCCCGCCAAGCTGGGCCTGACGCCAACGGTGCGGATTCATGCCGATGCGGCGCTTGAAAAAGCGCGAAAAATACGCCGGATCGGCAAAACCGAGCTCCTCGGCCACATTCGCCACCGGCGCGGCGATATAGACCAGGCGGCGGCAGGCCTCGCGCGTCAGGCGCTCATGCACCAATTCGAGCGCCGAGCGCCCGCTTTCGGCGCGCGCCAGCCGGTTCAGCCGCGGCGTGCTCAGGCCCAGGCGCGAGGCGTACTGCTCGAGCGACCAATGTTCGAGGAAATGCTGCTCGACCAGCAGCAGGAAGCGCGTGAACAACGCCTGGTGCCGGTGCGCCGCTGCGCCGCCGGCCTGGCGCAGCCGGTCGCAAGCCTGGGCCAGGCGCCAGACCAGCGCGCGCGCCAGCCAGAGCGGCACCGGCGAATTCGCATTGCCGGGCAGCATGAACTCGGCCGCGAGCTCGCGCAGCAGCGCATCGAGCCGCTGCATCGGCGCCTCGCCGGCCTCGAAGCGCACCACGGCCGGCCCCGAGAACAGGGCCCGGAAGGCCTCGCCGACCGACTGGAACTCGCCCTCGACCAGGAAGCGCGCGCTCAGCGTCAGCACCAGGCCATCGGTGCCGGGCTCGAAACGGAAACCGTGCACCACGCCGGGCGGAATCACGATCGCCGCCGGCCCGGCGACCGACTCATGCGACTCGTCGAGCAGCACCGAGACCTGGCCCTGGCGCACCCAGAGGATCTGGTACAGGCCCTGGTGCAGGTGGGCGTCGATCTCCCAGTGGTAGAGGCTGCTGCGCGACCAGACCTCCTCGATGTGCAGCATCTCCTGGCCCGGACTGGCCGCCTCGCCGTAGAGCGCAAAGCGCGGCACCGCACCGCTGCCCGGCGCACGCCGGCTGGGTCGGGGCTGGACTGGGCCGGAACGGGACTCGATCGGATCGGTATTTTTCATGCCGGATTGATTCTGAACGAAAAGTACCATTTTTAAGCCTTATTTTGCCTGTTACTGGCTTACGCATGGCCTTAAAGTCACATCCATCCCAGTTTGAGGAGACAAGATGACCGACTTCCATTTCGACCCCTATTCCCCCGCGGTGGACGCCGACCCGTTCCCGTACTACCAGCGCCTGCGCGACGAATTCCCCTGCTTCTGGAGCGAGGAAGCGCAGATGTGGATCCTGTCGCGCTACCAGGACATCGTGAGCGCCGGCCAGGACTGGCAGACCTATTCCTCGGCCAGCGGCAACCTGATGACCGAGCTGCCGGGCCGCGCCGGTTCGACCCTGGGCAGCTCGGACCCACCAAAGCATGACCGCCTGCGCGGCCTGATCCAGCACGCCTTCATGAAGCGCAACCTGCTGGCACTGGAAGAACCGATCCGCGCCGTCGCCCAGGAAGTGTTCGGCCAGCTCAAGGGCGCCAGGGAATTCGACTTCAAGGATGTCTCGGCCCAGTTCACCGTCAAGGTGCTGATGGCCGCGCTCGGCCTGCCGATGGGCGACGAGGCGATCGTCGACGAGAAGATCGTGCGCGAAAACGCCGTGCTGATGGTGCAGTCCGACGCCCGCACCCGTGCCAAGGGCCCCGAGCATATCGCCGCTTTCAACTGGATGAAGGACTACGCGGCCCAGGTGATCGCCATGCGTCGCGCCGAGCCGCGCAACGACCTGATCAGCAACTTCGCGCTGGCCGAGATCGACGGCGACCGCCTCGACGACAACGAGGTGCTGCTGACCACCACCACGCTGATCATGGCTGGCGTCGAGTCGCTCGGCGGCTTCATGATGATGTTCGCCTACAACCTCGCGACCTATGACGAGGCACGCCAGGCCGTGGTCGCCAACCCGGCGCTGCTGCCCGACGCGATCGAGGAGTCGCTGCGCTTCAACACCTCGGCCCAGCGCTTCCGCCGCCGCCTGATGAAGGATGTCGAACTGCACGGCCAGACCATGAAGGAAGGCGACTTCGTCTGCCTGGCCTACGGCTCGGGCAACCGCGACGAGCGCCAGTACCCGAACCCGGAGCGCTACGACATCAGCCGCAAGCCACGCGGCCACCTGGGCTTCGGTGGCGGCGTGCATGCCTGCCTGGGCACGGCGATCGCGCGGCTGGCGGTCAAGATCGCGTTCGAGGAATTCCACCTGGTGGTGCCGCAATACCGCCGCGTGGCCGACCAGCTGCCCTGGATGCCATCCTCGACCTTCCGCAGCCCGCTGGTGCTGCAGCTGAGCACCGCCGCCTGATCATCCTGTAATCTGGAGCTGCCGCTGGCATGACTGGCGGCAGCCCTTTCGCTTTTCGGAAACCACCATGACCCAGATCACCTATGTTGAGGCCAGCGGCCAGTCCACCACCGTCGACCTGCCGGACGGCTGGAACCTGATGCAAGGCGCCATCGCCAACAGCGTCGAGGGCATCCTCGGCGAATGCGGCGGCTCCTGCGCCTGCGCCACCTGCCACTGCTATGTCGACGAAGCCCGCCTGGGCGACCTGCCGCCGGCGAGCGCCTCCGAGCTCGACATGCTCGAGAACGTCGCCGCCGAGCGCCGCGCCAACAGCCGCCTGGCCTGCCAGCTCAAGGCCGCGCCGGCACTGGCCGGCCTGATCCTGAACCTGCCCGCGATCCAGGAATAAGCGCCATGAGCGACAGCATCCAGGCTGGCATCGTGATCATCGGCGCCGGCCAGGCCGGCGTGCAGACGGCCGAATCGCTGCGTGCCGGCGGCTACCAAGGCAGCATCACGCTGCTGGGCGACGAGCCGCATGGCCCCTACCACCGCCCGCCCCTGTCCAAGGCCTGGCTGGCCGGCGAGATGGACGGCGCCCAGCTCGTGATGCGCGCGCCCGAGATGCTGGCGCGCAAGCACATCGAGCTGCGCACCGAGGTCAAGGTGGCGTCAATCGACCGCGCCGCCCAGCAGGTGCTGCTGGCCGATGGCAGCGCCCTGCCCTACAGCGGCCTGGTGCTGGCGACCGGCTCGACCCCGCGCAGCCTGCCCTTGCCCGGTGGCAATGCCGCCGGCGTGCATGCGCTGCGCTCGCGGGAAGACGCCGACGCGATCGCGCAACGGCTGGAGCTGTGCCTGCAGCAGCAGCGGCCGGTGGTCGTGATCGGCGGCGGCTTCATCGGGCTCGAGGTCGCGGCGACCGCGCGCAAGAAAGGCCTGGACGTCACCGTGCTCGAAGCCGCACCGCGCCTGCTCGGCCGGGTGCTGGCGCCCGCGCTGTCGGACTGGTACGCCGCGCTGCACCGCGGCCACGGCGTCAAGCTGGTGTTCGACGCGCGCATCGAGGCGCTCGAAACCGACTCCGACAACGCGGTCAGCGGCGTGCGCCTGGCCGACGGCAGCCTGCTGCCGGCCGGTCTGGTGGTGGTCGGTATCGGCGTCCATGCCAATGACGGCCTGGCACAGGCCGCCGGGCTCGAATGCGAGCGCGGCATCGTGGTCGACGCCTGCTGCCGCAGCAGCGACCCGGCGATCGTGGCAGCGGGCGACTGCACCGCGCGCCGCCTGCCAGATGGCAGCCTGATCCGGCTCGAATCGGTGCAGAATGCGACCGAACAGGGCAAGTCGGCTGCCGCCGCGCTGCTGGGCCAGGAGCGCCCGTTCACGGCCACGCCCTGGTTCTGGAGCGACCAGTACGACAAGAAGCTGCAGATGGCGGGCCTGTCGGGCGGCGCTGAAGCCTGGGCGGTGCGGGGCGACATGGGCGGTGCCTCGTTCAGCGTCTACCATTACCGCGCCGGAAAACTGATCGCGGTCGACAGCGTCAACGCGGCCAAGGACCACCTGCAGGCGCGCAAGCTGCTCGACGCCGGCCTCTCGCCGACGCCCGAACAGGCGGCCGACAGCGGCTTCGACCTGGGCAGCCTGCTCAAGTAAGGCGACTGGCCGGCAGTCCAGAGCACTTCAATCCTCCGCATCCTCGTTCAGGCCGAGCTCGTGTTGAGCCTGGCCGGGCACTTGCGGGGGCCATGTACCGTGCTGGACACATTGTTGAAACCAGCGGTGCATGGCGGCATCGTCGACCGAATACTCGCCACGCGCCGACTTCCAGACCAGGGCCGGGTTGCGCTCGCGCAGCGCCTCCAGCGCATTCTGTGCCTTTTGCGGACTGACGGCGGTTTGCGTCTTCTCCTTGTAGAAGCGCAAAGCCTCGGCGTCGTAAGGCCGAAAGCGCGCTCCCTGCTCCAGCAAACGCCACAACACGGCTTGCTCCAGAGGCTTCAGGCCCAGGTAGTTCGACTCCATTTGCCGCTCATCGTCCGACTGCTTCTGGTTTGCCGCCGCCAGCACTGCGGTCTCGAAACGACCCGTCAAGCCCGACAGGGGGCTCAAGGCCTGACCCAATGCCTCCATGAAAAACTGGGGCCGATGACCAAACTTCTCGAACGCCTGCAACAAGGTCTGCTGATCCACTGGCTTCAGATCGGGCCGCTGGGCCTCGATCAGTGAGGCTACATGCTGGATGAAATGCTGATCCAGCTCGGGCATGCGGGTGATCTGCGAACCAAAGAACGGCGCGCCATTGGTGTTGACCAGACGTAGCAGCTTGTCGCGGTCTGAGCCCGACATGACCAGCATCAGATTGACCTGACCCGGACGATTCAGCTGGTCGCGCGCCGACTTGAGCGCCGACATCATGGCCTCGCCCGCTTCACTGGTCAGGGCATGTTGGGCTTCGTCGATGATCAGCGCCAGGGGCGCCTTGGCCGTTTCGTGCAGGGTCCGCAGCGCCTCGGACAAGGTCAGGCCATCAATGCGCCCGATCTTGCTGGTGTCGATCTTAAGTGTGCCAGCAATGCTGACGTTTTCCAGCCCTGCCTTGCGGGCGACCTTGGCTAACAGACCCAGCTTCAGCGACAAGGCACGCCCAATGGCATCCGCCACCAGCAGGGCCGGGTCGCGCCGCTGGTCCGACCACAAGTCGACATAAACCACGACGACGCCCGCGGCCTCCAGCACCGGCCGCAAGTCACCCTGCAAGAAGGTGGACTTGCCTGTGCGACGAGGCGCGGCCAGGAAAAGTCCGTTGTGTGCATCGCCGAACAGCGCCTTGCCTTGCAGGGCTACGGTCAAGTTCTGTGCCAGCGTGGTGCGAGAGTAGTGAATCATGTTTATCCAACTTTATCTATGGAAAGATAATTTATCCATTTTAAGATAAAGTCCAATAAACAATAGCCGGCCTCTCGCCGACACCCGAGCAGGCGGCCGACAGCGGCTTCGACCTGGGCAGCCTGCTCAAGTAAGGCGGCTGACCCGACTCTCAAGGCCCGCTGCGCGCGGGCCTTCTGCATGCAGCGACCGGTATCCGGGCGCCTGCGGCGCTGGCGGCACCTGCACTGGCAGCCTCAGCCGAACAAGGCTTCGACATCGATGGAAGAGCGCTTGCCCAGCGCTGCCGACGATCCGCTCAGCCAGGCCTGGGCGCGCTCTCGTCCCTGATCGCGCAGCTGCTCGAGAAACGGCCCGTAGGCCAGCAGCTTGGTGTCGCTTTGGTGAAAGGTGGCCAGCTCTCGGGTATCGATCATGTGAAAGCGCAGTTGCTGCAGGCGCTGCTCGAGTTGCCCGATTGGCTGCAGTGGCTTCATTGGCTCCAGGCCGGCGGGTGCGGCCGCACTGGCCCTGATGGCCTGGACCAGCATCCGCATCTCGCCCATGAAACTGGCCGTGAACGCCAGCTCCGTGCTGCGGGCCTCGATCTCGGACAGGGTGAGCGGCACGCCGTGGCGCAGCAGCGGATTGAGCAGGACCAGCAGCAGGTCCCGGCTCTCGCAGTCGTAGAACAAGGGGGACACGGGCGGGTTGGCAGTGAAGCCGCCATCCCAATAGACTTCGCCATCGATCTGGATCGGATGGTGGATCTTGGGCAGACAAGCGGATGCCAGCATCATGTCGACCGTGAGCTCATGCTCGCGAAAGATCCGCAGCTTGCCGGAGCTGGCCTGGGTCGCGCCGACAAACAGCTTGAACGGGCTTTGCTGACGCAGCCGCTCGAAGTCCACCTGACTGGCCAGCAGGTCGCGCAGCGGGTTCAGGTCGAAGGGGTTGAGCTGCGCGGGCGAGAAGATGCCCGACCAGCGATACAGCATCTTGCCCAGCGGCGACAGCCCGACCCGATCGTCCCGCTGCTGCTCCATCAGGCCCCAGGGCATCTGCTTGCCGATCTCGGTCCAGAACGACTCCAGGCTGCGCCGCGCGCCGACGCGCCCGCCCTTGCTCCAGCCGTCGGCAAACAGCACCGCATTCATGGCGCCGGCGCTGCTGCCGCTCAGGCCCTCGACCTGGAGGCTGGGCTCGTCGAGCAAGGCGTCCAGCACCCCCCAGGTGAAGGCACCATGGGCACCGCCGCCCTGCAGGGCCAGGTTGATGCGCAGCGGCCCTGCCGGTGCAGGCGAAACCCGAGGCTCGGGACCGGCACCCCAGCCCAGCCCGCTGAGCCAGCGTCGAATCAAGGTCTGATCTGGGCGCGATGTCATGGCATTGGAGTCTCAGTGGTAGGGAGGCTGGGTCCATGCCCTCAGAGGCATCAAACCCAGCCTGAAGCGTTCAGCATAGTCCTTTCATGTTGCAGTGCAACAAAATACTGCGCAAGCGGGTGCAGGGAGCGATGCGGTGGCGGCTAGTGGGGCTTGTGCATGCGGCATCCTGCAGTGACGGGCTGCGCAGAAGGTATCGGTCCGGGCTGATGCCAAGTTGAGGTAGCGTGAAGATTGACTTCCTGGATCACGGTGTCGGCAAGCTGCCAGGAGCTGACTCTCGCTGCAGGAAGTGACCGGTTCTGAACCGCCCCGGAAATCGAGGAGGCTCCAACGTCTGAGAAGATGGAGCCATGACAAAGTCAAACAAGTTCTCACCTGAGGTTCGCGAGCGCGCCGTTCGCATGGTGCAGGAGCACCGGGCCGACTACCCCTCTCTGTGG
>JAPLPQ010000086.1 GCA_026400105.1 Burkholderiales bacterium | reverse complement strand
TCTCGAGCTGCTGCAGGAGCGCGACCTCAGCTATGACGAGGCACTCGTGCTCGGCAAGCAGGCCGAGGAAGAACTGCTCTACCGCGAGATGCAGTCCGACATCGTGCGCCAGCTGATGCGCCGGCTGGCAGCTCTCCAGGGACTCTGATACCCGGCCACACAGGCCCGCCCGGCTAGCTGGTGTGCTTCAGGCGCCGTCGCGCGGCCGCATCAGCGTGCTCTTGCCGAACAGGCTCTCGATCAGGTCGACCGCCAGCCGCGCGCTGCGGTTGCGCAGATCGAGCGCCGGGTTGAGCTCCATCAGGTCCAGGCTCGACAGCCGGCCGCTGTCGGCGATCATCTCCATGCAGAGCTGCGCCTCGCGGTAGTTCGGTCCGCCGCGCACCGGGGTGCCGACGCCGGGCGCGATCTCCGGGTCCAGGAAGTCCAGGTCCAGGCTGACATGCAGGTGGGTGTCGGCATCGACACCGAGCAACGCCTGCTCCATCGCGTGGCGCATGCCATGTTCGTCGATGTAGCGCATGTCGTAGACCTCGAGGCCCTGCTCGTGCACCAGCCGCTTCTCGCCCGGGTCGACGCTGCGGATGCCGAGCTGGCGCAGCTGCCCGGGTCGCAGCGCCGGCCCTTCACCACCGAGTCGGGTCAATCCGGGCGGTCCGAGGCCGCACAGGCAGGCCACTGGCATGCCGTGCAGATTGCCGCTCGGCGTCAGCTCGCGGGTATTGAAGTCGGCATGGGCGTCGAGCCAGAGCACGCGCAGGCGCCGGCCGCGCGCGCGGCAATGGCGCGCGACCGCGCTGATCGATCCGATCGCCAGGCAATGGTCGCCGCCCAGCAACAGCGGCAGCCGGTCCTGCCGCAGCTCGGCCAGCACGGCTTCGTGCACGCGCTGGTTCCAGTCGACCACCTGGGCCAGATGGCGGTAGCCGCCTTGCGCCGGCTGGTCGGGGTTGGCCGGCCCGGCCAGATTGCCCTGGTCAAACACCAGCAGCCCGCGCTGTTCGAGCGCCACTTGCAGGCCGGCGACCCGCATCGCCTCCGGCCCCATCGAGGCGCCGCGCACGCTGGCGCCGATGTCGGTCGGCGCGCCGATCAGGCTGATGCAGGATGAGCAGTCCATGCGGTTCTCCTCGGGGTGATGGGCCACTCTACAATCAAACGCACACCATGCAAGTCCCCGCCCTCCAATTACCCGCGCAGCTGCAGCGCGGGCTGAAAACCCTCTATACCCTGCACGGTGACGATCCGCTGCTGCAGCAGGAGGCGGCCGACGCGATCCGCGCCGCCGCGCGCGCCCAGGGTCACAGCGAGCGCAGCGTCTTCACTGTCGCTGGCGCGCATTTCGACTGGAGCGCGGTGATGGCCGCCGGTGGCTCCCTGAGCCTGTTCGCCGACAAGCAGCTGGTCGAGATCCGGGTCCCGTCCGGCAAGCCGGGCAAGGAAGGTTCGGTCGCGCTGCAGCAGATCGCCGCCGGGGCGGCCGGCAACGACAGCACGCTGACGCTGGTGCTGCTGCCACGGCTCGATGCCGCGACCCAGAAAAGCGCCTGGTTCGGCGCGCTCGACGCCCATGGCGTGACGGTGCGGATCGATCCGGTCGAGCGGGCCCAGCTACCGGGCTGGATCGCACAGCGCCTGCAGCAGCAGGGCCAGCGCGTCGCCTCGGGCGAGCAGGGCCAGCGTACCCTGGCCTTCATGGCCGACCGGGTCGAGGGCAACCTGCTGGCCGCACACCAGGAGATCCAGAAGCTGGCGCTGCTCCACCCGCAGGGCGAACTGAGCTTCGAGCAGGTCGAGAGCGCGGTGCTCAATGTCGCGCGCTACGACCCGTTCAAGCTGGCCGAGGCCGTGCTCGACGGCCAGCCGGCGCGGGTGCAGCGCATGCTCGACGGCCTGCAGGCCGAGGGCGAGGCCGCGGTGCTGGTGCACTGGGCGCTGGCCGACGACATCCGGGCGCTGAACCGTGTCAAGCGCGCGGTCGCCGATGGCCGGCCGCTGCCGATGGTGCTGCGCGAGCAGCGGATCTGGGGCGCGAAGGAAAAGCGCTTCGAGCGCGTGCTGCCGCGCCTGAGTCCGGTCCAGCTCGCGCAGTGGCTGCAGGACGCGCACAAGGTCGACGGCATCGTCAAGGGACTCAAGGACGCCGACTGGCCGGCCGATCCCTGGCAGGCGCTGCATCGGCTGGCACTGGCGGTCTGCCGCGGCTGCGCGGCGCGTTAGCCGGCAGCCCGACTTTTCGAGTGCGCCAGCCGGTGACGGCTCAGTGCGGCAGCAAACCCGCTGCCAGCGAGGCGGCGCGGAAATCGCTCGGCGACAGTCCGGCATGTTCGCGGAACACGCGGCTGAAATGGGCGCCGTTATTGAAGCCCCAGGAAAACGCGATGTCGGTGATCGTGCGCGGCTGGTACTGGGGATTGCGCAGGTCGCGCATGCAGGCCTGCAGCCGGCGCTGCAGGATGAACTGGGCCAGCGTGACTTCCTCGTCGGAAAAGGCCTGATGCAGATGGCGCTTGCTGCACCTGAGCACCTCGGCAATCCGGTCGATCGACAGCGCCGGGTCGCGCAGATGCTGACCGATGTAGTCGCGAATCCGGTCCTTGAACGCCTCGCGCTGGGTCGCGCCATTGCCCCGGCCCGCCAGCTCCTGCAGCGACAGCCGCACCATTTCCAGGATCAGGTCGCCGGCACCGCGCGCGGCCTCGGGCGTCATGCTCGGCAGCTCCTGGTAGGTGTGGCGCATGGCCTCGAGTGCCACCCGTGAGATGCCGCTGGCTCCGCCCACATGCCGGCCCATCAGCGGGTCGAGCCGCAGGCCGCGCTCGATCAACTGCTCCTTGGGCAGCATCACGATCAGGTGCTGCGAACGCTCGGGGTTGGCGACTTCGTAGCTGCCGGTGGTGTCGTAGATGGCCCAGCCACCCGGCCTGACCCAGGCCTGGCGGCCATGCTGCTCGACGGCGGCATTGCCTTCCCAGGGCGCGATGATCTTGATGTAGCTGGCCTCGCTCGCACGCGCCAGCCCGGGGCTGCGGATCACTCGGTGGCGGTTGGCATCGAGCCGGGTCATCAACACGTCGCCGGCGCGCGCATTGCTCAGATGACCGTCGAATACCTCGGCGCCGTACAGGTCGGACTCCAGCCCGAAGAACAGCGTCGACATCCAGTCGCGCCAAGCCTGGGCCCGCTCGTTCGACGGGAGCTCATCGGTGGAAAGGATGGAGCCAGTCATCATTTTTTCATTATCTGACGGACTCGCCGCAGTGGCAAGCCGGTGCATTCCCTAGCGGCCTTGCGCTGTCAGTCAAGCCTTTTGTGCACTCCAGGACAAGCCGGTTCGGCCCTGCCTTCCTACCATTCGGTCCTCTTCAGATTTTTCCGGGACGAACGAAATGAACGAAATCCAGATGCTGATCGGTGGCCAGCAGCGGGCTGCATCGAACGGCGCGACCTTCGAGCGCCGCAATCCGCTCGACCACAGCGTGGCCACGCGGGCACCGGCCGCCACGGTCGCCGATGCCCAGGCCGCCGTCGAGGCGGCGGCCAAGGCCTTCCCGGCCTGGGCCGCCATGGGTCCGGGCGAGCGCCGCGGCCTGCTGATGAAGGCCTCGCAGTCGCTGGCAGCCAAGGCCGACGCCTTCGTCGCCGCGATGGCGGCCGAGACCGGCGCCTCCGGCATCTGGGCTGGCTTCAACGTCCATCTGGCCGCCGACATGCTGCTCGAGGCCGCCGCCCTGACGACCCAGATCAGCGGCCAGGTGATCCCGTCCAATGTGCCAGGCAATGTCGCGATGGCAGTGCGCCAGCCGGCAGGCGTGGTGCTGGGCATCGCGCCCTGGAACGCACCGGTGATCCTGGGCGTGCGCGCCATCTCGACCCCGCTGGCCTGCGGCAACACCGTGATCCTCAAGGGCTCCGAACTGTGTCCGGCCACCCACGGCCTGATCATCGAGGCGCTGCAGGAAGCCGGCCTGCCGCCCGGCGTGGTCAACTTCGTGACCAACGCTCCGGCCGATGCCGGTGCGGTGGTGGAGGCGATCGTGGCGCACCCGGCGCTGCGCCGGGTCAACTTTACCGGCTCGACCAAGGTCGGCCGGCTGATCGCCCAGACCTGCGCCAAGTACCTCAAGCCGGCCGTGCTCGAACTCGGCGGCAAGGCGCCGTTCGTGGTGCTCGACGATGCCGACATCGACGCCGCGGTCGCTGCCGCGACCTTTGGCGCCTTCGCCAACTCGGGCCAGATCTGCATGTCGACCGAGCGCCTGATCGTCGACCAGGCCGTGGCCGACGAGTTCGTCGCCAAGCTGACGGCACGCGCGCAAAGCCTGCCGCTGGGCGACCCGCGCCTGGGCCCGGTGGTGCTGGGCTCGGTGGCCGACCAGGCCACGGTCACACGCTGCAACGCCTTGATCGACGACGCGCTGGCCAAGGGCGCCAAGCTGCTGTGCGGCGGCAAGGCCGACAGCACGCTGATGCCGGCCACGCTGCTCGACCATGTCACGCCCGAGATGGAAATCTACCGCGAGGAGTCGTTCGCGCCGGTGAAGGCCATCGTGCGCGTCAATGGCGTCGAGGAAGCGGTGGCCTGTGCCAACGACAACGAGTTCGGACTGGCCGCCGCCGTGTTCGGTCGCGATGTCTCGCGCGCCTGGCAGGTCGCCGGCCGCATCGAGTCCGGCATCTGCCATGTCAACGGCCCGACCGTGCATGACGAGGCCCAGATGCCGTTTGGCGGCGTCAAGTCTTCTGGCTACGGCAAGTTCGGCGGCCAGGCTGGCATTGACTCCTTCACCGAGCTGCGCTGGATCACGATCCAGAACCAGCCGCGTCACTACCCGTTCTGATTCGATCGATTCCGAGCGAATACATCACAGAGGAGAAGCAATTGATCAACAAGATGACTTCAACCTGGGGCCTGGCCTTCTTGGCGCTCGCCTCGGTCCAGCCGGCCACGGCACAGTCCGTCAACGCGGGCCAGCAGTTCTACCAGAAGGTCTGCGCCAAATGCCATGAGGCGGGCATCGGCCCCGTCATCACGGGCCGCGGCCTGCCCGCGATCACCTATGTCAGCATCGCGCGCAACGGCAACCGTGCCATGCCCGCCTTCCGCATCACCGATATCGACGATGCGACGCTGCAGCAACTGGCCGACTATCTGGCCAGCACGCCGGTCAAGAACCCTTGAGGAGAGCCGCCATGAGCAATGATCGACGTTTTGTCCTGAAAGGCCTGGCCGCTGCCGGCCTGCTGGCAGCCATGCCCTGGGCGCAGGCGAACACCAGCGCGGCGACACCGCTGGCTGGTGCCGCCGCAGCCGATGCGACTGCCCGCGTGACCCCGCTGGTCAGCGGCGGCGCGCTCGATGCAGCCTTCCTGGCCGGCGTGCGCAACGCTGTGGGCCAGCCGGCTGGCGCCCTGGTCAACCCGCCGCTGCAAGGCCTCGAGGCAGCGACCTACCAGCAGCTCAATGCGCTGCTGAACGACGACACCCCGACCCTGCTGGTCGGCCTGCTCGACGATGCCGCCGCCATCCTGGTGCTGGACCTGGTGCGCTCGGCCGGTGGCCGCGTGCTGTCGGTCGAGCATCACCGGATCGGCCAGGACAGCGCTGGCCAGAAACAGGCTGGCGCGCTGGGCCAGGCCCTGGTGGCCGGTGCGGGCGCTGCGGTCGCAGCCGGCCGCGTGCAAGAGAACGGCAGCGCCTATGTCGCACTGCGCTGCGTGATCTGAACAGGAGCAAGATTCCATGAAAAGCAAATACCAGGCCCTGCCCAAGGGCGTAAGCGAAAACCGCTTTGATGCGGCAATCAAGAAGTTCCAGGCTGCCCTCGGCGCCGACCAGGTGCTGACCTCGGCTGAGCATCTGCGGCCCTACACCAAGGTCATGATGGCGGTGCCCGATGCGCGTCACCAGCCGTCAGCCGTCGTCACCGCGACCAGCGTCGAGCAGGTGCAGGCCGTGGTCAAGATCTGCAACGAGTACAAGATCCCGGTCTGGACCATCTCGACCGGTCGCAACTTCGGCTACGGCTCGGCCGCGCCGGTCGAACGCGGCCAGATCGTGCTCGATCTCAAGAAGATGAACAAGATCCTGCACATCGACCCCGAGCTGTGCACGGCCCTGGTCGAGCCTGGCGTGACCTACCAGATGCTCTACGACTACATCGAGGAGCACAAGCTGCCGCTGATGCTGTCGTTCTCGGCGCCGTCGGCGATTGCCGGCCCGGTTGGCAACACGATGGACCGCGGCGTCGGCTACACCCCCTACGGCGAGCATTTCCTGATGCAGTGCGGCATGGAACTGGTGCTGGCCAACGGCGATGTGCTGCGTACCGGCATGGGTGGCGTCAAGGGCGACAAGGCCTGGCAGGTGTTCAAGTGGGGTTACGGCCCGACGCTGGACGGCATGTTCACCCAGTCCAACTACGGCATCTGCACCAAGATGGGCTTCTGGCTGATGCCCAAGCCGCCGGTGTTCAAGCCGTTCGAGATCAAGTTCGACAACGAAGCCGACATCAACGAGATCGTCGAGATGCTGCGCCCGCTGCGCATCGCCAACATCATCCCGAACGCGGTGGTGATCGCCGGCACGTTGTGGGAAGCCGCCACCTGTGGCGTGCGCCGCTCCGACTACATCACCGAGCCGGGCGCCACGCCGGATTCCGTGCTGGCGCAGATCCGCAAGGACAAGCATCTGGGCGCCTGGAACGTCTACTGCGCGCTCTACGGTTCGCCCGAGCAGGTCGAGGTCAACTGGAAGATCGTCACCGAAACCATCAAGCGCGCCGGCAAGGGCCGCATCGTCACGCAGGAAGAGGCCGGTGATACCCAGCCGTTCAAGTACCGCGCGCAGCTGATGTCGGGCGTGCCGAACCTGCAGGAGTTCGGCCTCTACAACTGGCGTGGCGGCGGTGGCTCGATGTGGTTCGCCCCGGTCAGCCAGGCCCGCGGCAGCGAGTGCGACAAGCAGTACGCGCTGGCCAAGAAGATCCTGAACAAGCATGGCCTGGACTATGTCGGCGAGTTCATCGTCGGCTGGCGCGACATGCACCATGTGATCGACGTGCTGTACGACCGCAGCAGCGAAGAGGAAACCAAGCGCGCCAACGCCTGCTTCAATGAACTGCTCGACGAGTTCGAGAAGGAAGGCTACGCCGTCTACCGCGTCAACACCGCCTTCCAGGAACGCGTCGCCAACAGCTACGGTCCGGTCAAGCGTTCGGTCGAACGCAAGATCAAGCGCGCGCTCGATCCGAACGGCATCCTGTCCCCGGGCAAGAGCGGCATCAACATCTGATTCCGTTTGAGAGTCCCCCCTGCGGGGGGGGCAGAGAAGAAACATGAAAAACAAAACCTCCCTCGCGAGTGCCGTCGCACTCGCTGCTGCACTGGCAGCCGGAGCCGCCCAGGCCGAAGGCCATTACGTCACCGGCGTCGAGGGGCTGCAGGGCTCCAGCGTGCCGCCGGCCGGCAACTACTACCTGGGCTATCTGGTCCATTACGACATCAACGGCTTCCAGGCCCCGGACTCCAAGGACGGCATCGGCGGTTCCGGCAAGGTCACTGCGCTGGCCAACCGCTTCGTCAAGGTCACCGATACCAAGCTGTTCGGTGCCGACTACGGTTTCGAGACCATCATCCCGGTGCTGCGCACCTCGGTGAAGGTCGGCCCGCTGGACGCGAGCGACAGCGGCGTGGGCGATGTCTACGTGGGTCCGCTGGTGCTGGGCTGGCACGGCGCCCAGTGGGATGCCGTCGCTGCTGCCGGCATCTGGCTGGACACCGCGTCCAACACCCTGGGCGATCCGACCTCGCCGGGCAAGGGCTACCAGTCCACCATGCTGACCGGCGGCATGACCTACTACTTCGACCAGCAGAAGTCCATTTCCGGCTCGGCCCTGTTCCGCTACGAGTACAACGGCAAGAAGGACAACGGCGTGCGCCCGGGCGACCAGCTGTCGCTGGAATGGGGCCTGGGCAAGAACTACGGTGCCTACTCGCTGGGCGTGGTCGGCTACAGCCAGTGGCAGCTGAGCAATGACAAGGGCGCCGCTGCCGTCGCCGGCAAGGCCGAGCGCCATGCGGCTGGCGTCGAGGTGGTGTACCCGGTCGCCTCGGCAGGCCTGTTCCTCAAGGGCGCGGCGTACCAGGAATTCAGCGTGCACGGCGGCAGCGGCCCCGAGCCCAAGGGCAATCTGCTGCGACTGAGCCTGGTCAAACCGTTCTGACCCAGCCAGGCGCTGCGCCAGCCAGGGGCGAAGGGGGCTTGTATCCCCCTTCGCCCTTTGCGTTTCCGTCGAACGCCAGATCAAGCCCGCACGGAAGCCGAACAGCATCCTGGCTACGGGCAAATGCGGCATCAACATCTGAAGCTGCGACCTGTCATGCTTTTGATGTCCAGGCAGCTTCAACTGGAAACTGACTGCCACTGCATGGGTGCTGGAAGGGCGCAGGTTGCAGAAATGCGCCATGAGCCGGCGTTGGCGGAGCCCATCCGCGACCGGGCCGGGCCAAGGCCAGCCAAGTACAAGATGACCAACTGCTGCACGGCACAGCTGTCCTGCAGCCAAGCAGCCTATCCATGATCTGCTCTGGCTGGCACTCGAGATGATGCGGCCTGGTACGGAACAACGGAACGGCAAGCGTCTGACTACAGCACAGACAAGTCGCAGGCGACGCTGCCATCGGCAATCAGTCATCGGTCCGCGACGACGGAGCCGTGAGACACGGCTGCAATACAGCCATTGCCGGGCGTGATACCCAAGCCATCATTCCAGTCCGAAACAATGCCGGTCCTTGCAGCAAGAATCGTCCTGCGCCAATGATAGGCAAATTGATTTTCTGATGCATGGTGGCATCGAGCTTCGATCAGTGGCTGAGCCACAGGCATCTGCCGTCATTCTGATTACGGTTCGCGCAGGCCGGAACACAGCAAACCCTGAACATGGGGTAAACCCGCAATGGACCAGCGGCAATAAGTCCGCCAAGCAATTTCCGGAGCAATGCCTTCCAAATAGGCGAGCCTCGTCTAAACCAAAGTCTAATACCTGGAAAAATCATTTCATCCTAGACTTGACGCGCAACGCATGGAATCGATCAACATCAATCCGTTACGTTGCCTGGCAACCGCGTTTGACTTGATTTTGGACCAAGCAGGGTGCATAACCCTGCGACTAAGGAGACATAGATGGCTTTGCTTAACAGGATGGATTGGTACGATTTGGCCAGGACCACGAACTGGACGCCCAAATACGTCACGGAGGACGAGTTGTTTCCGCCCCTGATGGCCGGTAATTTCGGTTTGCCGCAGGATGCATGGGAAAAATACGACGAGCCGTACAAGCAGACTTATCCTGAGTATGTGAAGGTCCAGCGGGAGAAAGACGCTGGCGCCTATTCGGTGAAGGCGGCTCTGGAACGCAGTCAGATCTTTGAGAATGCTGATCCCGGATGGAAATCGGTCATGAAGTCCCACTATGGCGCAATTGCCCGTGGAGAATATGGGGCTGCCAGTGCAGAAGCTCGCATGATGCGATTCTCCAAGGCGCCGGGCATGCGCAACATGGCTACCCTGGGTTGCCTGGACGAGGTGCGGCATGGCCAGATCCAGCTGTATTTCCCGCATGAACATGTGGCAAAAGATCGCCAGATGGATTGGGCCTTCAAGGCTTATGACACCAATGAATGGGCGATGATTGCAGCGCGCCATTTCTTCGATGACATCATGCTGACCCGTGATGCCATCAGCGTCTCGATCATGCTGACTTTCAGCTTCGAGACGGGCTTCACCAATATGCAGTTCCTGGGGCTGGCTGCCGATGCGGCCGAAGCGGGCGACCATACCTTTGCCAACCTCATTTCGAGTATCCAGACCGACGAGTCCCGTCATGCCCAGATCGGCGGACCAGCCTTGAAGGTGCTGATCGAGAACGGCCAGAAAGCAGAAGCGCAAAAGCGGGTGGATATTGCCGTCTGGCGCGCCTGGAAGCTGTTCTCCGTGCTGACGGGTCCGGCCATGGACTACTACACCCCCTTGGAACACCGCAAGCAATCGTTCAAGGAGTTCATGGAGGAATGGATTGTCGCCCAATTCGAACGTGCACTGGCCGACATGGGGCTGGACATGCCGTGGTACTGGGATCAGTTGCTGGAAGGCCTGAATGACACCCATCATGGAATGCACCTGGGTGTCTATTACTGGCGCCCCACCGTCTGGTGGAATCCGGCTGCAGGCGTAACGCCCGATGAGCGCGCCTGGCTCGAAGAGAAATATCCGGGCTGGAACGATAGCTGGGGTCAATGCTGGGACGTCATCATCGACAACGTGGTTGACGGCAACATGGCCATGACCTATCCGGAAACCCTGCCTTACATCTGCAACATGTGTCAGCTGCCGATCATTGGGGTTCCGGGCAAGAAATGGAACGTCAAGGACCATCCGCTTGAATACAAGGGTCGCCTCTACCACTTCGGCTCCGAAGTTGACCGTTGGTGCTTCGAGCAGGAACCGGAACGCTATGCCGACCACTTGAGCCTGGTCGATCGCTTCCTGGCCGGAATGATCCAGCCCATGAATCTCGAAGGTGCGCTCAAGTACATGGACATTGCCCCGGGTGAATGTGGCGACGACGCGCATAACTACGCCTGGGCCGAGGTCTATCGGGCTCTGCGTGCCAGCAAGAAGATCGCGTAATCGCTGCGGCTGTTCGGCATGGTGCCTGCGGGCACCAGTCATTGCGCATAAATAGGAGATTTGAAAATGGCTTTGTTCCCGTTGGCTTCCAACTTTGAAGGCGACTTCCTCTTGCAACTGGTCGCCGTTGACAGTGAAAACACCATGGACGAGGTGGCTGCTGCGGCGGCGGTCCACTCCGTCGGGCGTCGGGTTCGGGCAAGACCTGGGCATATCCTGCGGGTGCGTCGACCAGGCAGTGCAGAGTTTCTTCCCCGAGCCATGAAGGTTTCCGAATCCGGACTGAAACCGACCGAAGCAGTGGAAATCATCTGGGAGGCACCCAGGCAATAACTGCCTGATGCCGGACTGTCATAGGTAGATAAAGTTGGAGTGGTAATGAGCTTTAAAAAAGTATGCTCGGTGGATGATCTCTGGGAAGGTGAGATGGAGTCCTTCACCGTGGATGGGCAGGAGGTGCTCCTGGTCTGTGCCGATGGTGGAGAATTCAAGGCATTTCAGGGCATATGCCCGCATCAGGATATTCCGCTCGTTGAAGGCAGGTTTGAAAATGGAAAATTGATCTGCCGAGCACATCTTTGGCAGTTTGATGCCAAATCGGGCAAAGGGGTCAACCCCAGCGACTGTGCCCTGGCCGAGTATCCGGTTCAAGTCGACGGTACGGATGTCCTGATCAAGACCGAAGGTGTTCAACCGCTCTTTGCACACACCTGAAGCGGGTCTTTGCCCATCGATTTCCAGGATGAAGCCGATGGGCATGTGAAAGATAAAAAAGGAGCGAGTAATGAGTGTCAATAGTTCCGGATCGGCCATTTACAACAACATGGTTGGCCCAGTGATGCGTGCTGGCGAGTTGGCGATGGCGGTCATTGAGGCGGCAAAAATCGACAATCCAGGCAAAGAGGTCTTTGTCGATGACAAGCGGGCTTATCTCCGGATTCATACCGACCAGGAGATGATCCTGCATCGTGAAACCATCGAGGAGGAGCTGGGTCGACCATTCAAGATGAACGACCTGGAGGTGGACTTGAGTTCCTTTGCCGGCCTGATCGAAAGTGGTGATGAATCGATTCGATTCTATTACGTCAAAAAAATGTAAGCCTTCCAAAGCACTGTACTGTTTGGTCAAATAAATCCAGGAGACAAGAATGTCGGAAACCCAAGTGCTCAAGCCTCTGAAAACATGGAGTCATCTCGCTGCACGTCGGCGCAAGCCGAGCGAGTATGAGATTGTTGGTGCCAATTTGCATTACAACGATCGGGACCCTAATGCTCCGTATGAGCTTGATCCCAACATGTTCATGAATACCTGGTACAAGAAGAACACCTTCGGTACCTTGCTGAAACATGCGGACTGGAACGCCTTCCGCGACCCGGACGAGGTGGTCTACCGAACCTACAACATGATGCAGGACGGCCAGGAGACCTATGTCTTCGGGGTGCTCGACCAGTTCAGCAAGCGTGAGCATGACAGCTCGCTCGATCCGCGCTGGGCCGGAACGCTGGCGCGCTACTACACGCCGTCTCGCTATCTTTTCCATACGCTTCAGATGGCGTCAGCCTATGTCGGACAGGTATCGCCAGCCAGCACGATCACCAGTTGCAACTACTTCCAGATGGCCGACAGCCTGCGCTGGTTGAGCCACACGGCCTACCGTACCAAGGAACTGTCGCTTGCTTTCCCGGACAAAGGGTTTGCCGTTGCTGAGCGCAACTATTGGGAAAACGATCCGGTCTGGCAGGGCTTCCGCGAACTGATGGAGAAGGCTCTCACGGTTTGGGACTGGGGTGAGGCGATCGTGGTCATCAACCTGGTGGCCAAGCCTGCGATCGAAGAGGCGGTGTTGCGCAAACTGGGTGAATCGGCGCGTCACAACGGGGATACCTTGCTCGGGCTGCTCACCGACGCCCAGTTGATGGATGTGGCCCGTCACCATCGGTGGATTTCTGCGCTGGTCAAGATGGCGCTGGAAACCCCTGGCAATCAGGAGCTGATCTCGGGCTGGATCAGGAAATGGGAGCCGCTGGCCGACAAGGCCATTGATGCGTACTGCGAAAAACTGCCCGATGTTGTCGATGCAGCCGAAGCCGCCAAGTCGGCCACGCGCGACTTCCGCCGTTCACTGGGTCTGTGACCCGCTGACCACTTGGTCCTCCGGGCTGCGACTGCGGCTCGGACCCCACCCTTGCAAGGGAATGCCATGACAATATCAACAATCCGCAACGAGAAGGACGGCGCCGTCTGCGAACAGGCTGAGGGCGATACGATCCTGCGTGCGGCGCTGCGCGCCGGTTTGGGCTTTGGTTACGAATGCAACTCTGGTGGATGCGGAGGGTGCAAATTTGAGCTCGTCGATGGGGAAATCGAAACCTTGTGGACGGATGCGCCTGGTCTTACTGCGCGAGACCGTCAGCGAGGCCGGCATCTGGCCTGTCAGTGTCGAGCCAAGGGGTCCATCACCATCAAGGCTGCGACAGCCCCGGAATACCAGCCCAGGATCCTGCCCCGGCGCCAGCGTGCACGCCTGGTCAGAAGCGCGGACATCAGCCACGACATTCGAGAATTCTGCTTTCAGGCGGAACAAGGCGCGGATTTCCTGCCTGGCCAGTTCGCCATGCTGGATCTGCCGGGTCTCGACAGCTCGCGGGCCTATTCGATGTCCAACACCGGTAACGGGCTAGGCGAATGGCATTTCCAGGTTCGCCGGGTGCCCAATGGCCGGGGCACGCAGACGCTGTTCGAGTCATTGGCCGCGGGCGATGAGATTGGCCTTGACGGGCCGTATGGCGTGGCCTACCTGCGCACCGATTCGCCTCGTGACCTCGTTTGCGTGGCTGGTGGCTCTGGGCTGGCGCCCATGGTGTCCATTGCCCGTGGCGCGGCCGAGGCGGCCATGCTGGCGGACCGCAAGCTGTACTTCTTTTACGGGGCCAGGACACCGCGCGATGTCTGTGGCGGAGAGTGCTTGCGCGATCTTGGAGGCTTCGCTGCAAATATCGTTTACATCCCCGTGGTTTCTATGCCCGGTGATGGCGAGGCTTGGCAGGGTGAAACAGGGTTTGTGCACCACGCCATGAGCCGTGCCCTGCCCGCCGCCCTGGCGAACTACGAGTTCTACTTCGCTGGACCGCCTCCGATGACACAGGCGCTGCAGGAGTTGCTGATGGTTGAGGGCGAGGTGCCCTTCCAGCAGATCCATTTCGATAGATTCTTCTGATGCCTGTCACATGAAAACAAGGGGACTCAATATGGCACGAATGGCAATCGCAACAGAGAAGGCCGGCATGTCTGCGCGGAGGGTCGCACCCTTGATGCTGTTGTCGACGCTTGCGGGTGGCGCACAGATGGCCCAAGCCACTGATGTCTTCCGGCTGGAGGGGTTTGGGGCGATTTCGCGTGCCATGGGGGGGACGGCGGTGGCACAGGACGTCGGTCCCGCTGGCATGATGACCAACCCCGCCACATTGGCCCTGATGCGGGAGAGTGAGCAGGTCATGGGGGGCCTGGATCTGATCACAACCGAGATCGACGTCAAGAACAAGGCCAGCGGCGAAACAGCTTCGTCCAGAACCCACGGCAACAACCGAGGTCCCTATTTCGCCCCGGAACTGGCCTACACGAAGCGGGTCGGCGCCTGGACCTTCGGTGCCGGCGCATTCGCCCAGGGTGGGCTGGGTACCGAGTATGGAAATCGCAGCTTCCTGTCGCGGGCCAGCGGTGGGGTCGATACCGGACTTGAAAATTCCAGCCGCTTGCTGGTGCTCGACATTCCCCTTGCGGCCAGCTTCCAGGTCAACGACAAGCTTGCCATTGGTGGCGGCATCGATGCGATGTGGCAGGGCCTTAACCTGGATCTGTTGCTCGGCGCTGACCAGGTCGGCAGCTTGATCGGAAATGGGCGAGCCAGCGGGTCATTGGTGCCGGTGCTGGGCGGTCTGCCGGACCTGCGCGGGGCACACTTCAGCCTGACCCAGGACAAGCTCCTGGGCAGCGGCGTCGATGCCTGGGGTTTTGGCGGGCGCCTGGGCATGGTCTACAAGGCCGCACCGGACACGACGGTGGGCGCTTCGTACACCATCAAGAGCCGCATGAACGACCTGTCGGGACGTGCAACCTTGACCGCAGTGGATGCCGTTGCCGGGCCAGTCCCCTTGGCTGGAAAGATCAAGATCCAGGACTTCCAGATGCCCAGTTCCTTGAACCTAGGCATCAGCCATCGGGTGACGCCTCAATGGCTGCTGGCGGCTGACTTGTCCCAGGTGTTCTGGAAAGACGCGATGAAAGACATCAAGGTGAAGTTTCTGTCCGACGGCGGGGGAGACATCAATATCCGCCTGCCGCAGGACTACAAGAATCAGACCGTTCTGGCGCTGGGCACCGCCTATCAGTTGCACGACAGGCTCACCCTGCGCGCAGGCTTGCGAGTGGCCAGCCAGGCCCTGCGCTCATCGACCTTGTTCGCGGTGATACCGGCCACGCCGAAAACACACCTGAGCGCTGGCTTCACTTATGCGCTCTCCAACCAGAGCAAGCTTGACTTTGCTTATTCTCATGCGCTTGAGGAAACCATGAGCAACACCAGTCTGCCCAACACCTCGGCGCCGATCCAGGTCAAGCATTCCCAGAACAATGTCGTCCTGGGCTATCGGTACAGTTTCTGATATCGCTTTTTTCCAGTGGAGTTCTGGCGAGGTCACCCTCGCCATTTTGTTTTCACCTTGTCAGACATGGGTCCACTATCTGGGTCCGGTTCGATTTTCTAGCGCTATGAATCCCGAATTATTTACCTCAGACCCGCCAACGCTGGTTTCCGTCAAGGGTGTTGCTCTCACCGTGGGTGAGCCACCGGAGATGCGTCGGCAGAAGCTGGCCCGCATCATCGTGGATGCGATGTATCAGTTCCTCGGATTGCTTGATGTCGACGGGACCGTCCTGGAAATCAACCAGGCGGCGCTGGACGGAGCGGGGGTGCTGCTCGAGGATGTGGTGGGGAAACCCTTCTGGGAGGCGCGCTGGTGGGCGATCTCGGATGAGGCCCGTCGCCGGGTGCGCGACATGGTGGCGATTGCCAGGCGAGGGGAGTTTGTCCGTTGTGATATCGAGGTGTTTGGCGACCAACAGGGAAGCAAATCGATCTACGTCGATTTTTCTCTGACACCGATCCACGATGATGAAGGCCATATCGCATTTCTGTTGCCGGAGGGGCGAAACATTACCGAGAAGATCGCCATCGAGGCTGAACTCACGCGCAAGAATGGCGAGCTGCAACTGGCGCTGGAGAGGTTGCGCGAGATCGATGGTTTCAAGACCAAGTTCTTCGCCAACGTGAGCCATGATTTGCGCACGCCACTGGCGCTGATTCTCGGGCCCATCGATCAACTCCTGAAGGAGGCGCAAGCCCGTCCGGCAGTGGAGCGGGACCGCTTCCGGCTGGCCACGATCAAGCGCAATGCCGAGTCCCTGCAGCAGCAGGTGAACGATCTGCTCGACTTGGCGCGCATCGATGCACAGCAGATGCCGATGGCTTATGTCTGTGCCAACGTCACGGCCTTGCTCAGGGATGTTGCTGCGAGCTTTGCCGCCGCAGCGGAGGAACGATCAATTGCCCTGCTGCTGAACGGCGCGGACGAGTTGTATGCGGACGTCGATCGGGCCAAGATTGTGCGGATCATGGTGAATCTGCTGTCGAACGCGTTCAAGTTCACCCCCAAGGGGGGGCGCATCAGTTGTTCCCTTCAGCGGGTGGCCAATCGCCGATTCCTGTTCAGCCTGCAGGACAACGGACCGGGTATTCCGCCGCAGCTGAAGGAGCAGATTTTTTCCCGTTTCGCTCAAGGCCAGGATGGGCTGTCGGTTGGTGGCAGCGGCTTGGGACTGAACATCGTCAAGGAGTTCGTTGAGCTGCATCTTGGCACCGTAGTTGTGCTTGATGCTCCAGGGGGTGGTGCGATCTTTCAGGTGGAAATGCCGATGCGAGCACCGAAAGGTGTTTTTGTTCGTGAGAGCAGCGAGACCGTGGCGTGGTCAAATCATTCCAGCCTGGATCTGTCAGCGACCCTCAGTCCCCCGGCCAGGGCGCATAAAGCCGGGCTCCCACGGATTCTCGTCGCCGAGGACAATCCCGATCTACGCCATTTCCTGTATGACGTGCTGATCGACGACTACAACGTCACACTGGTGACCGATGGTGCGGAGGCCCTCGCATCCGCCCTGGAGAGCCCTCCGGACCTGGTGATCACCGATCTGATGATGCCCCACTTCGATGGCGTGCAGTTCGTGCGCGAGCTGCGCGTCAGCGGGCGCTGCCTGAACCTGCCCGTGCTGGTGCTTTCCGCAAGGGCCGATGACGCGCTGCGCGCCACTCTGCTGGAAAATCTGGTGCAGGACTACCTCATGAAACCGTTTTCGCCCCAGGAGCTGCGGGCGCGGGTGCGCAACCTGGTGACCGTCAAGCGCACGGTCGACCTGCTGCAAAACGAGCTCAACTCCCAGGCTTCTGATGTGTCAGAACTGACGGCCAATCTGGTAGCCAGCCGGAAGTCGCTGCAGCAGGGGCTGTTGGCGCTGCAGATTTCCGAGCGGCGCTGGCAAGGGCTTTATCAGAACACCTCGGTCGGCATTGCGCTGGCCGATCGGGAAGGGCGGATTTTGAAGGCCAATCCCGCCTTGCAACGCATGCTCGGCTACGCCGAGGATGAGATTGTCGGCATCTCGTTCATTGATCTGGCCGAGGAATCCCAGCGTGCCATGACCAAGCGCAACGTGCATGGTGTCTTTGATGGCGTCATCGGCAATTACCAGGTGCAAAAGCGCTATGAGAAAGCCAATGGGGACTGGCTCTGGGTCAACGTCAGTGCGTCGCTGATTCCTGCTATCGACGAGGAGGGGCCGCGACTGGCTGTGATTGTCGAAGACATCAGCTCACGCAAGGAAGCCGAAAACTCCCTGGCCGCGACGCAGGCCGAGTTGGCACGGGTCACCCGTTTCACGGCCATGGGAGAGTTGGCTGCCTCTATCGCGCATGAGGTGAATCAACCACTTTCGGCGATAGTCACCAACAGCCAGGCGGCCTTGCGGTGGATGGAGCGGGACCTGCCGGATTACCAGGAGGTGGCAGCCGCGCTCCATCGGGTCAACCGTGATGCGACCCTCGCCGGTGACGTGATTGCGCGCATTCGGGAGTTTCTCGGTCGAGGCGAGGTGAAACAGGAACGTGTCAATGTCGGGCGCATTGTCGAGAATCTGCTGCTCATGTTGCAGTCCTTGCTGCAGGAGTCGAGTATCGAGGTGAACGTGAAGATCGATCCGGCTCTGCCAGATCCCATTGCGGACCCAGTCCAGCTTCAGCAGGTCTTGCTCAACTTGGCCGTGAATGCCGTTGATGCCATGCAAAACCAGGATACTGCAAGCCGTGTGCTGGCTATCACCGTGCAGCGAGACCCGGCTGAAGGCGTGGTGTTCTCGGTCTCCGACACTGGGCCAGGCGTTTCGCCCGAGTACGGCGAGAATATTTTCGATGCCCTGTTTTCGACGAAGTCCAACGGGCTCGGCATGGGACTGGCAATCTGCCGCTCCATCGTGGAGAAGCATGGCGGTCGGCTCAGGCTGAAAAGGGCGGTGGGAGGTGGTGCTAATTTCGTCTTCAATATTCCGGAGAGTCCATGACGACCGATCACGTTTCTTCCCGTGCCACTGTCTATGTCGTCGATGACGATGCATCGGTAAGGGAGTCTCTCAACAGCCTGATCCGCTCCGCAGGCATGGCTGTCAAGGTCTTTGCCTCGCCGCTTGATTTTCTGGAGCTGGAGCCGCTTGATGAGGTGGCTTGTGTCGTGCTAGACGTCCGAATGCCTGGTCTTGACGGGCTGTCGCTTCAGAAAAAATTGCTGGAAAGCGGCAAGGGCATACCCATCATCTTCATCACGGGTCACGGCGAAGTTCCCCTGGTAGTTCGTGCGATGAAGATGGGGGCCATCGACTTCCTGAAGAAACCATTCAAGGATACCGATCTGCTCGATGCTATCGCGTCGGCCCTCTCTCGGGCCAGCACCACGCTAGATGAACGGTCGCAACTGTCCGATTTGCGTCGACGTTTCGAAACACTGACTCCCAGAGAGAAGGAAGTTGTCCTTGAGTCGGCGCTGGGCAAGGCAAACAAGCGGATCGCCTTTGATCATTGCGTGACCGAGAGTACTGTCAAAGTCCACAAGCACAATGCGATGAGGAAGATGGGAATTCGCTCCAGCGCTGAGCTGACCTTGGCGCTTCATCGGCTGAAGCAACAGTAGGTCTGGTCTGGACAAGCCGTTCCGACCTAGCCAGGCGTTGCGCCAGCCAGGGGCGCTTCAGTTGAATGGCGGCAGCTCGGGCTTGTGCACCGGCTTGCCGGCAGCCGCCCAGGCGTCGAAGCCGCCGGCGATCGACTTCACGTTCAGATAGCCCATCTCCCGCATCGCGACCGCGGCCAGCGCGGCGCGACCGCTGGTCTTGCAATAGATCACGAAGCTCAGGTCGCGGCTGGCCAGCTGCGGCGAGCCGCTGAGCTTGAACTCCAGCAGCCCGCGCGAGGCGTGGATCGCGCCGGGCAGATGGCCGGCGGCAAACTCCTCGGCCTCGCGCACGTCGAGCAGTACATCGGCGTCGCGGATCGCGGCTTCGGCGTCAGCGACGGGGATTTCGGCGACCTGCGCCTTGGCGGCGGCGACCAGATCCATTGCGGTTTTCATGCGGAAGGCTCCTGTCCAGGAAAGGGTAGGGGGTATCCGCGCATTCTCGCGCAGCGACCGGCCCGGAGCAAGCTCAGTCCGCGTCAGGCTCCGTTGCCTGCAGCGCGCGCCGGGTCCGCACCGCCTGCGCGAGCTGCTGCAGCAGCGGCACGGTCTGCTCGAAGCTGATGCAGGCGTCGGTCACCGAGACCCCGGGCTGCAGCGGCTGGCCCGGCACGATGTCCTGCCGGCCCTCGTGCAGATGGCTTTCGACCATGAGGCCGGTGATGCGGCGTTCGCCAGCGGCGATCTGGCCCGCCACATCGGCACCGACCTCGATCTGGCGCCGGTGCTGCTTGCTGCTGTTGGCATGCGAGCAGTCAACCATCACCTGCTCGCACAGGCCGGCCGTGCGCAGCACGGCGCAGGCGGCTGCGACATCGGCGGCCGAGTAGTTGGGCTGCTTGCCGCCGCGCAGGATCAGGTGGCAGTCCTGGTTGCCGCGGGTCTCGAAGATCGCCGCCAGCCCCATCTTGGTCATGCCCATGAAGGCGTGCTCGGACTGCGCGGCGACGATGGCGTCGGCCGCGACCTTGACCCCGCCGTCGGTGCCGTTCTTGAAGCCGATCGGGCAGCTCAGGCCGCTGGCGAGCTGGCGGTGGCTCTGGCTTTCGGTGGTGCGCGCGCCGATCGCGCCCCAGCTGACCAGGTCGCTGATGAACTGCGGCGACAGCAGGTCGAGGAACTCGGTGCCGACCGGCAGGCCGATCTGCAGCACATCGAGCAGCAGCGCGCGGGCGCGTTCCAGTCCCTCGTTGATCGCGAAGCTGCCGTCCAGGTGCGGATCGTTGATATAGCCCTTCCAGCCCACCGTGGTGCGCGGCTTCTCGAAATAGACCCGCATCACGATCAGCAGATCCTGCTGCAATGCGTCGGCCTGCTGCTTGAGCCGGCGCGCGTAGTCGAGCGCCTGTTCATGGTCGTGGATCGAGCAGGGTCCGACCACCACCAGCAGCCGGTCGTCCTGGCCGTGCAGCACGCGCGCGATCTCGGCCCGGCTCGCTTCGACCAGCGCCTGTGCCGGCTCGGGCGTCGGCAGCCATTCCTGCAGCAGCGCGGGTGTCAGCAGCGGTCGCACGGCGCGGATGCGCAGGTCGTCGGTACGGGTCTTGTCCTGGGTATGGGTCTGGCTGGGGGTATGCATGGCAAGCGGGAAAATCAGGCGGTGGCGCCGGCCTGGCGTTGCCAGAAGCGCGGCAAGGTGGCCTTGGAGCATTGCTGCAAGGCCTGCAGGAAATCATGTTCGGGCGCGACCACGCCGTGGCGCTGGCGCAGATCGCGCTGGATGCGCAGCAGCAGCTCGGCCGTGACCTCGGCATCGGACAGCGCCCGGTGCGCGCGGCCATTGCGGGGCAGGGCGTGGAAGTCGGCCAGGGTGCCGAGCTTGTGGTTCGGCGCCTGCGGGTAGAGCCGGCGCGACAGCAGCACGGTACAGGCGAATGGCTGTGCCGCCACCAGGCCGACGCGCGCAAGCTCGGACTGCCAGAACTTGCGGTCGAAAGAGGCGTTGTGCGCGACCAGCGGCCGGTCGCCGACGAATTGCGCGGCCTGCGCCATCACCTGCGCGGCGGCTGGCGCGGCGCGCACCATCTCGTTGCTGATGCCGGTCAGCTCGGTGATGAAGGGCGGAATCCAGACCCCGGCATTCATCAGGCTGGCAAAACGGTCGACGACCCGGCCCTGCTCGACCAGCACGATGGCGACCTCGGTCGCGCGGCCGCCGGCTTCGGGCATCAGCCCGCTGGTTTCAAAGTCTATGACGGCGATGGCGCTCATGATGGCGCTAGTCTAAGCGCTGCTTGCGGGCCGGTCCCGCGCCGGGCTCAGCTTGCGCTGGAGCGGGTGGGCAGTCCGCTGCGCCAGGCTGAACGCATCTCGCCTTGCAGCCAGTCGCGCGCTTGCGGCAAGGTCTCGAACAGCGCCACCCGGTAGACCGAGCGCTGCGAGCCGATCAGGATCGACTGCAGCAGCTGCGTCAGTACCGGATCGCCCCCGAGCCCGACATAGACCGCCCGCACCTGCGGATTGCTGGCCTGCGCGCCGTACTGGATCGCGGCGAGCTCCTGCAGCAGATCCGCGTCGAGTTCATGGCTGCTGACCTGGCTGAAGTCGTTGATCACGTAGCGGATGTCATCGAAACGCGGATCAGCCTGTATCGCCTCGACCGAGCTCACGAATTCGTCAGCCGACACATGACCCGACAGGCGCTTGAGCACCCCTTTGTTTTCCCAGATGGTTTCGCAAGTCATGGCGGTAAATCGGCTCGGAGTCCGGTATTGAGTAAGGCTGCTCCATGGTAGATCATCCTAATGGTAATTACTATGAGGAAATAGCTCGAAAATCCCTATCATCAAATGCTATGTCTGCTAGAGAAAGTGCGGCTGCTCCATCTGCTGCCCCCTCATTGACGGTCGGGTTCATCAGCCTGGCCAGCTTGCCGATGCCGGCCTGGGCCAGCTCGGTCGAGCCGTCAGTGGCCGCTCCGGTGACCGGACTGATGCTGGTCGCCACGCTGGTCGCGCTCTGGCTCGCGAAGCGACGCGCCGACCTGGCCTTGCGCCAGCACCAGGCCAGCCTGGCCTCTCTGCAGCAGGGCTGGCAGGCTACCGAGGCGCGCTGGCAGTCCGCCATCGAGCAGGCTGACTGCGCCAGACAGGCTGCCGCCAGCGAGCGCGACCGGTTCGAGCAGGCGCTGTTTAGCAGCGAGCAAAGACTGCTGCGCCACCTCGAATGTGCCAGCGAGCTGGTATTCGCGCTCGACCTCGATGGCCGCTTCCAGCAGCTGTCGACCAACTGGCGCCAGGCGCTGGGCGTGGACCCGGATTGCCTGCTCGGCCAGAGTCATGCCTGGCTGGTGCACTCCGACGACCTGCCGGCCTGCCAGCGGATCATCGAGCGCGCGCTGGCCAGCCGCAGCCTGCAGGGCGAAGTCGAGTACCGGATTCGTCACGCCGAAGGCGACTGGCACTGGCATGCGGCCAGGGTCGCGCCCCTGTTCGACCCGGGCGGGCGCATGGTCGGCCTGCTCGGCGTCGCGCGCGAACTCGGCGCAGGCCTGCGGCCGGGCGCGCTGCAGCGGGCGCATTTCGACGCGCTGACCGGGCTGCCCGGCCGCATCCTGTGCCTGGACCGGCTGCAGCAGGCCTTGCTCCAGGCCGAGCGCCATGGCGAGCGAGCCGCCTGGCTGCAGGTCGAGCTCGACCATTTCAAGTCCCTCAATGAACGCTGGGGCCATGCCATCGGCGACCTCGTGCTGCTGGAAGTGGCGGCCCGGATCACCGCCTGCGTGCGCCGCTCCGATACGGTCGGCCGCGCTGGCGGCGACCAGTTCATGGTCCTGCTGCCCGCTGTCGGCTGCGAACGCGAGGCGCTCGAGGTGGCGGACAAGATCCGCCGTGCGCTGCGCGAACCGATGCCGCTGCGCGGCCAGCGGCTCGCGTTGACGAGCAGCGTCGGCGTCGCGCTCTATCCCCTGCACGGCATGGACGAGGACGAGTTGAGCCTGTGCGCCGGGCTTGCCATCAAGCGCGCCAAGGAGGCTGGACGCGACCGCATCGCCTTGCCGGACCGCCTGCCAGACGACTTGCCCGAGATCCTCGAGACAGTCTGAATTTTTTTGTTGCAGCGCAACAAAAAGTCTTGCACGAGTCCGATACCACTCCTAGAATGGAATCCATGTTGCGGTGCAATATAAGTCTTGGGAGTCTCCTGAGACCGGCGTCGCGGCAGAGTTCATATCCATATTCAGGAGGATTACCATGCTGACCGTTGAACAAATCGTCTCTACCCAAAAAGACCAAGCCGCCGCTTTCTACGCGCTGGCCAACCAGGCTGTCACTGGCGTCGAGCGCCTGGCCGATCTGAACCTGAAGGCACTCAAGTCGACCATGGCCGACAGCGCCGCTCAGACCGAAGCCCTGTTCAGCGTCAAGGACGTGCAAGGCATCATGGCGCTGCAGAACAGCGACCTCAAGGCTGCGGCCGAGAAGGCCAGCGCCTACGGCCGTGAACTGTACGAAATCGCTTCCGGTTTCGGTGGCGAATTCGCCAAGGCTGCCGAAGTCCGCGCCGCCGAAACCCAGAAGCAGATCAGCGCCTTCGTTGACAGCGCGGTCAAGAACGCCCCCAAGGGCACCGAGCAGGCCGTCGCTGCGCTCCAGAGCGCTGTTGCCACTGCCGGCAATGCGTTCGAATCGGTCCAGAAGGCTGTCAAGCAGGCTTCCGAGCAGGCTGCCGCCAGCATCGAAACCATGACCCACGGCGCAACGAGCACCGCTACCGTCACCGACGTCAAGGCCAAGAAAGCCGCCTGATCGTCCGGCTCGCTTAAGCCAACCAGCCCCGCGCGCCCTTGACTGGGTTGCGGGGCTTTTTCACAGGAGCGCCCATGGGACTCCAGCCCTTGCCAACAGCCATCGAAGGCCTGCTGTACCGATCCCGGATCGTCAACCGCATCGGGCCGCTGCACATGTTCCTGCTCGTGGAGCGGGCGCGACTGGCCAATCAGGCCGAGGGAATCACCGGACAGCTGATCTACCTCGATCACAGCTTCATGGAATACCTTGAGGGGCCTACGGCGGCACTCGACGCCCTGTGGCGCAACCTCAGGCAGGACCCCCGGCATTACGACGTCGAACTGCTCGCGCGCTTTCCGCTGGCGCAGCGGCGCTGTGCCAGCTGGCCGCTGATGTTCTCGAGCAATTCCTACTTCCAGCAGTACCAGATGACCGGCTTTTCCACGGTGCAGCCGGGCGACATGGACGCCTTGCTCGAGGACTGTCTGTCGCGACAACAGGCGGCGGTTGCCGGTCAGTCGTCAGCGCTTGTCGAGCATCTGGAGCGCCGTGGCGAGCGCAGCCAGCGGCTGTCTGATAACCCTGTGTACAAGATCGAAGGTATCGCAGGGTTATCCACAGCCCGGATCGATGCTGTGGACTTCCCCCTGGTGGCTCCCGCTCCATCTGCGCGTTGATCCACAGACTTATCCACTGGATAGCGATTTGATTCAATGATGCAAAAACCGCTTGTCCACGGAAACTCGGGGGGCTCTACTACTACAACTATTTCTTTTATATATTAAAAAAGGTTAATAAGGAAGTATTCCTGATGGTCAATGCTCGAATCGGTAGCCTTGAGCTACATGGGCCTGCCAACCTCCGTTGCCATCGAGCTCGAGCACCTGGCTATGGTAGGTCAACAGGGTCGAGCGATGACCGACGCTGATCAGCGTGGTCTGGCCGTCCATCAGTTGCTGGTAAAGCCAGCGTTCGTTGGCCAGGTCGAGTGCGCTGGTCGCCTCGTCCAGGATCGCGTAGCGCGGCTGCGTCAGCAGCAGGCGGGCAAAGGCCAGTCGCTGCTGCTCGCCCATCGACAGGGTCTTTTCCCAGTCGAGCTCGGCATCCAGGCCACCCGAGCGCTCGGCCAGATCGGGCAGGTTGACCCGTTCGAGCAAGGCGAGCAGCTCCTGGTCGCCGACCTGACGCTCCTGCCTGGGGTAGAGCAGCTGGCTGCGCAAGCTGCCCAGCAGCATATAGGGCTGTTGTGGCAGGAACATGATCTCGTCCGGATGGGGCCGCAGGATCTTGCCGCTGCCGCTGTCCCAGAGGCCGACGATGGCGCGCAACAGCGAGCTCTTGCCGCAGCCGCTGGCGCCGACCACCAGCAGGCCCTGGCCCGGTTCCACCGCCAGCGACAGTTCCTGCACCAGCACCCGCTCGGCGCCCGGGGTCTGCAAGGTGACGCGCTCGAGCTCGAGCTGGGGTGCACCCTCGATCGACTCGATGCGGCCGGCGGCGCGCCTGTCGCCGGCCGGGCCGTCGAGCTGGTGCGAGAACACATCGAGGCGCTCGATGCCGGCGGCAAAGCGGCTCAGGCTTTCGAAGTTGTCGATCACGACCGAGACCGCGCTCAGCACCGCGGTGAAGGCACCAGCGGCGCGCACCGCCATGCCGACCTCGAGCTCGCCCGACAGCACGCGCTCGGCAATCAGCATGCTCGGCAGCACGATGGTCAGCATGCTGTAGCCATACTGGAACAGGTTCAGGAAGAACTGGCCCCGGATCAGCTGCCTGAAGTTGTCGTAGGCCAGGCCGAAGCGGTGTCGGATCTGTTGCAGCTCCTGTTGCTCGCCGCGGTAGAGCGCGATCGATTCGGCTTTCTCGCGCACCCGCACCAGGCTGTAGCGCAAGTCCGCCTCGCGCTTGAGCTGGCGGAAGTTGAGCCCGGTCAAGGGCTTGCCATAGACGCGCAGCGTGATCACGGTGCCGCTGATCGCGTAGACCACGAGGAAATAGACCAGGGTGTGCGAGATTCCCCACAGCACGCGGCTGAAGGCGGTCAGCTGCATGGTCGCACCGATCAGGATCAGCAGGAAGAACAGCGAGCGCTGGGTGAAGGTGTTGATGTCCTCGGCGATGCGCTGGTCCGGGTTGTCGAGCGCTGCCAGGCCATTGAGCGAGTAATAATGGCGCTCGCCAAAGTAGCGCAGCAAGAAGCGCTGTGTCAGCCAGCGCCGCCAGTGGTTGCCCAGCGTGTCGCGCACCCAGTAATAGCAGGCGTAGGTCGGCACGGCACCGACCAGCAGGCCCAGGCAGAGCAGGATCGCCTGCCAGAAACGGTGTTCATCGCGCGCCGCCAGCGCCGAGGTGAATTCGCCGGTCTGCTCGTTGAGCAGCACCGCAAAGGCGGTCTGGCCCAGCAGCAGCAGCAGCAGCAAGGCCAGCCGGCCCAGGGCCGACCAGCGCTCTTCCGAGCGCCAGTAGGGCGCTGCGATGTCGAGAAAGCGCTGCCAGAGTTGGCGATTGACGGGTTTCATGTTGGGCCGGTCGGTCCCGCTGAACGAGACGGATTCAGATCATGCCCGCAAAAAAGCGCTGCGGAACAAAATCTTTGCCTACTCGCCCCTGCTCTTTGCTGCTATTGTCATGGAATGAATCAGATTTATCTGATGCACTGACTGGGTTGATTCGTCATGAACAAGGAGAATTTGACTGTGAGATATAGCAAGATTGCCTTCCTTTCGACTGCCGTGGCCTTGGCCGCGCTGTCCGGTTGTTCCTATCTGCCGACCCAATTGACGCCCCAGCTACCGGGCCAGCAGCCGGTGGCCAAGGCCATGCTCGAACCCCGTTCGGGCAGCCAGGTCAGCGGCAAGGTCAGCTTCACGCCCGTCGGCGACAAGCTGCTGGTCGAGGCCTATGTGACCGGCTTGACGCCTGGCGAGCATGGCTTCCATGTGCACGAGGGCGGCGACTGCTCGGCAGCCGATGCCAGCGGCGCCAAGGGGCACTTCAATCCGGCCGGCATGCCGCATGGCCACTACCATCAGATGCACCATGCCCAGCGCCATGCGGGCGATCTGCCCAATCTGGTCGCCGACTCGAGCGGTCAGGCCTATTACCGGACCGAGGTCACCGGGCTCCAGGTGGACGGCAGTGCGCGTGGCCTGGTCGGGCGCAGCGTGATCGTGCATGCCGACGCGGACGACTACCAGTCCCAGCCAGCGGGCAATTCCGGCCGGCGCGTCGCCTGCGGAGTCATCAAGGCGCCTTGAGCGCCCATCGGTGGCGCAGCGGGTGGGTCTGTCGATAATGGCGCTATCCCATCACCACAGGAGATCGCCTTGATCGTATTAGTCACCGGCGCATCCGCCGGCTTTGGCGCGGCCATTGCCCGCAAGTTCGTACAGTCCGGCCATCGCGTGATCGCGACCGCCAGGCGCCAGGACCGCCTCGAGGCGCTGGCGGCCGAGCTCGGCGACGCGCTGCTGCCGCTCGAGCTCGATGTGCGCGACCGTGTCGCCGTCGAGGCCTTGCCCGCCGCGCTGCCGCCCGGGTTCGCCGCCGTCGATGTGCTGGTCAACAATGCCGGCCTCGCGCTCGGGCTCGAACCCGCCCAGCGCGCGAGCCTGGACGACTGGCAGACCATGATCGACACCAACTGCAGCGGGCTGGTCCAGGTCACGCGTGCCTTCCTGCCCGGCATGGTCGAGCGCAACCGGGGCCATGTCTTCAACCTCGGCTCGGTTGCCGGCAGCTGGCCCTATGCGGGCGGCAACGTCTACGGCGCGACCAAGGCCTTCGTGCGCCAGTTCAGCCTCAATCTGCGTGCCGACCTGGCCGGCACCGCCTTGCGCGTGACCGATGTCGAGCCCGGCCTGTGCGCTGGCACCGAGTTCTCCAACGTGCGCTTCCATGGCGACGACGAAAAGGCCGCCAAGGTCTATCAGGATGTCCAGGCGCTGACCGCCGATGACATCGCCGATACCGTGCACTGGATCGCGACCCGGCCCGCCCATGTCAACGTCAACACGATCGAGCTGATGCCGGTGGCGCAGTCCTTCGCCGGGTTGACGATCCAGCGCGGCTGAGGCTGCGCCGCCGCCGCCGTTTACTTGTTCAGGTACTTGTTGCCGATGGCATGCACCTCGGCGGCCAGCTTGGCGCCGTCGAGGCCCTTGGCCGTGGCCTGCTTGATCCAGTCGGCCTCGACCGGAGCCGTCGTCTTCTGCATCGCCTTGTAGTCGGCTTCCTTGATCACCAGCACCTTGTTGCCACGCGCCAGCATGGCCTTGCGCGCGGCCTCGTTACCGTCGTCCCAGACCTTGGCGGTGCGCTCGAGCAGCGGCAGGCCGCTGTGCTTGTCGAGCACGGCCTTGAGCTCGGGCGTCAGCGACTCGTACTTGCGCTTGTTCATCAGCAGCGCGAACGGCGTCTGGGTGAAGCCGGGCTGCTTGGCCGGACCTTCGATGTGGTACTTGGTCACCTCGTCGACCTTGACCGCCGGCAGCACCTCCCAGGGCGCCATGGCGCCATCGATGACGCCCTTGGAGATGCCTTCGGTGATCTGCGCTGGTGGCATCGTCACGGGCACGCCGCCGAGCGCCTGCAGGAACAGGGAGGGGTAGCGCGAGGGGCTGCGCAGCTTCAGGCCCTTGATGTCATCGGGCACGATGACCGGCTTGCTCGCGGTGCTGATCACCACGCTCGAGCCGCTCCAGATCGACAGCACCTTGAAGTCCTTGAAATCCTCCATCGCGTGCTTCTGCGTGAACTCCCACATCGCCAGCGAGCCGCCCAGGCTGCTGCGCGGCAGCGTGAACGGCAGTTCGAGCGCCTCGGAGCGCGGGAAGCGCCCGGTCGAGAAGCTCGGCGAAACCCAGGCGATGTCGGCCACGCCGTTCTTGACCTGGTCGGGCAGCTGGCCCACGGTACCGCCGAGCTGCAGCGCCGGGTAGATCTGGCACTTGAGCTTGCCGCCCGAGTCCTTGTCGAGCTCGGCGCACCAGGGTTCGAGCACCTGGCTGTGGAAGTTGTGGTTCGAGCCCAGGTAATGCGAGACCTTGAGCGTGACAGTCTGGGCCTGCAGGGCGCTGGCGCCGAGCGCAAGGGGCAGGGTGGTGATCAGTGCAGTGATCAATTTCATGTGATGGGTCTCCGGTGACGTTAGGTTCGAGGGATGAGCATCGGCCATCCCAGGCCGGTCTACTGTAATCCTTGTCTGTTCCGTCGCATGGCTCCGGGCCGAAGTGATACCGTAGCGTTCCGATCCCAGTTATTTCTGCACCGTCCGACCATGCCACGCCTCCAGTTCCAGCCCGCCACGCGCTACGCCTTTGCCACCGAAATGCCGATCGAGCCCGGCCAGATCAACGAGGGCGGTCATCTCGACAATGTCCAGCTGCTGGGCCTGGTGTCGGTCGCCCGCACGCGCTTCTTCGCCTGGCTCGGCTACAGCGTGCTCGACGTCGCGGGCCATGCCTTTTTTGTCGCCGACCAGGCGGTGCAATACCGCTCCGAGGGCCAGCCCGGCGAGGTCCTGCGCATCGAGATGACGCCAGCCGACCTCAACCCCAAGGGCTTCGACCTGATGTTCCGCGTCAGCGAGTCGCAGTCCGGCCGCGAGGTGGCGCTCGGCAAGATCGGCCTGGTCTGTGTCGACCGGGTCAGCCGCAAGCCCAGCCTCATGCCCGAGGCGTTCAGGCAGCGGCTGTGCGCTGATTGAGCCGGCCCGCGCTCAGCCGCGGCAGCTGCTGCAGGCCTCGAGCGCCTGGCTGGCTTGCTGGCGGGTTTCCTGCAGCAGGAAATCGAGGAAGACCCGGGTCCGCTGCGGGATGAACTTGCGGCTCGGCAGGGCCGCGTACATCGCCAGCCGACCCGTGATCCAGGGCGACAGCACCCGCACCAGTTCGCCCCGGCTCAGATAAGGCGCCACCAGATCCATTGCCACCGAGGTGATGCCGACACCGTCAAGGGCCGCGCGCAGCAGCGTGTCGGTGTGGTTGGCCTGCAGCACGGGCGCGATCGCCACTTCGGCGATCTGCTCTGGCAGCTGCGGTCGCCACATGCGCCAGATCCGGGTCCGGTCATTCGGCTGCTTGAGCCGCAGGCATTCGTGCCCGGCCAGATCCTGCGGCTGTTCGGGCGCCCCGCGTCGCTCCAGATAGCCGGGTGAAGCCACCAGGATGGCTTCGGACTCGATCACCTTGCGCGCCACGATATCGGCATCGAAGCTGTCGTCCGCGCCCAGCAAGGTGATGTCGAAGTCCTCGATCGGCGGCTCCTTGATCGACTGGACCTCGATCTCGAGCAGGATCTTGGGGTAGCGGCGGCGAAACTCCGCCAGCAGCGGGGCAATCACATAGCTGGCCAGCACCGGCGATGCGTGCAGGCGCAGCAGCCCGGCCAGTTCGGTGGTGTGCGAGCTGGTCACGGCATGGGCCTCGTCGATGTCCTGCAGGATGTTGCGTACCCGGCTCAGGTAGCTCTGTCCGGCTTCGGTCAGCGACAGGCGCCGGGTCGTGCGCTGCAGCAGGCGCGTGCCCAGGTGGTCCTCGAGGTCCGCCACCAGCCGGGTCACCACCGGGGCCGACATGTCCATGGCCCGGGCCGCGGCCGCGAAGCCGCCCTCATCCACCACGCGCTCGAACACGCGCATCGACAGCAAGCGGTCCATCTTGTCTCCTGTGTCGGACTCAAGTCCTGGATTATTTCGTTATTGGGAACGTACAGATAACGAAACCGTTATTTATCTATTCCTTCAGAAATTTTACAGTTGATGCCATCGATGTAAAGACTGCATCCGCCGCCTCATCGACAGGGCCGTGGACCCGATCAGCCGATCGCCCGCTCCGCATGCCCTCTTGCTTGTTGATCTTGAAAGGACTCTTGTCATGCAACGCACCTACGCCTCCATCTTCGCCCTGACCCTGGCTGCCTTCTCCGCCGGCTCGGCGTTCGCCAGCGACGCCTCCGTACCCAAGACCCGCGAATAGGTCAAGGCCGAACTGGCCGAAGCCATCCGAACTGGCGACATCAGCTACGGCGAGAACGGCCAGAAGCTCAACGAGCTGTTCCCGCAGCAGTACCCGGCCAAGCCGGCTGTCCAGGGCAAGACCCGCGAACAGGTCAAGGCCGAGCTGGCAGAAGCCATCCGCAGCGGGCAGTCGCCGGTTTACAGCGGTTCCTGAGCCGTCGCTGGTCTTGCGGGTCGCCTGTGGGGGCGCTCAGGCGCAGCTCCAGGCGGGCCAGAGGTCTTATGCTTGAGCCTCGATCAATCCAGGAGCTGGCATGAACCCCTCGCAGCAGACGCCCCCGCAGCAGCCGGCTGATGCGGCCGACCGCCGCCAGCCCGCGGTCAGCCGCATCGTCCTGCGCTCAGCCGAGCTCGGCCAGGGCCTGGCGATACGCCGCGCCTTGCCCACCCGCCAGCGCCGCATGGTCGGGGCCTGGTGCTTTCTCGACCATGTCGGGCCGGTCCGGTTCGAGCGCGCCGAAGGCCTGCATGTCGGCGCCCACCCGCACACGGCGCTGCAGACCTTCACCTGGATGATCCAGGGCCAGCTCCTGCACCGCGACAGCCTGGGCAGCGAGCAGCTGATCCGCCCGGGCCAGGTCAACCTCATGAGCGCCGGCCGCGGCATCGTCCATACCGAGGACTCGTTGCCCGGCGCATCGGACCTGCACGCGGCCCAGCTGTGGATTGCCCTGCCGCCCGCACAGGCCGACAGCGAGCCCAGCTTCGACCATTACCCCGAATTGCCGACCTGGCAGCAGGACGGCATCGCTTGCACCTTGCTGGCCGGCTCCTACGCCGGTCACTGCGCGCCCACGCGCGTGCATACGCCCTTGCTTGGCATGGATCTGGCGACTGGGCTGGCCGCCTCGACCACCCTGGAGCTGAACCCCGCGTTCGAATACGGCCTGCTGCCGCTGGCTGGCGTGCTGCGCCTCGGCGCGGAAGGTTTCCGTGACGATGAGTTCGTCTATCTCGGTCAGGGCCTGGACCGGCTGGAGCTCGAACTCGAAGCCGGCAGCCGTGTCCTGCTGCTCGGCGGCGAGCCCTTCGAGCCGCCCGTCGTCATGTGGTGGAACTTCGTCGGCTTCGACCGGGACTACATCGCGCAGGCACAGGCCGACTGGGAGTCGGGCTCGCCCCGCTTCGGTCGGGTCGAGGGCGATCAGGGTCGACGCCTCGACGCGCCGAAACTGCCCTGGTCCCAGCCCAGCGGCCAGCCATGAACGCTTTTGCCTTCAGGCATCTGCCGGAGCTGTACGGCAAGATCGTCCCGGCCGAAGCCTCGCGCCTGCGTGCCACCGATGACGTGTTCGCCAGCTGGGATGCGCAGGCCCTGGCGCTCGGGCTCGGTGCGCGCTGGCGCTGCTGCGACGAGTGGCTGGAAGCCTCGCGCCGCGCCTTGCTGGGCCGCCTGGACTGCCAGCAGGATCTCTGGATTTTTGCCTATGGTTCGCTGATGTGGGACCCGGCCCTGCATTTCACCGAGCTGCGCCGGGCCAGGCTGCCGGCTTACCAGCGCCGCTTCAGCTACCTGACGACGATCGGGCGCGGCAATGCCGAGCAAGCCGGCCTGGTGCTGTCGCTCGAGGCGCAGCCGGGCCACTGCGAGGGACTGGCGTTCCGGATCGATGCCAGCATCGCCGAGCAGGAGTCGCGCCTGTTCTGGCGCCGCGAGATGATCGTCGGCGGCTACCAGCCCAGGCTGCTGCCGGTCTCGACCCCGCAGGGCGAGCTGCTGGCGCTGACGCTGGTCTCGAACCCCGGCCATGCCAGCCATGCGGGCGGGCTGAGCCTGGAGCAAGAAGCCGCCATCATCCGCCGCGCCCAGGGCAGCCATGGCACCAACCGGGACTACCTCGAACAGCTGGTGGAGCAGCTCGACCGGCTCGGCATGGTCGACGGCTATGTGCAGCGCTTGTCCCGCCTGGTCGCCGACAGCCAGCCGACCCATCCGGGGCGATAGACAGAAGCGGTCGCTTGTTCCATCATGCAAGCGGCCGTTCGCAATCCTGCCTGCGGCCGGCCCGGTTTTGCTCGCGCTGCTGCTTGCCTCTCTGCTGTCACTTCAGGAGAACCCATGTCCAAAGTCCTCGTGCTCTACTATTCGACCTACGGTCATATCGAGACCCTGGCCCAGGCCGTTGCCGAGGGCGCTCGCGCCACCGGCGCCCAGGTGGATGTCAAGCGCGTGCCGGAAACCGTGCCGGCCGAGATCGCCAAGTCGGCCCATTTCAAGCTCGACCAGGCCGCTCCGGTCGCAACCGTGGCCGAACTCGAAGGCTATGACGCCATCATCGTCGGTGCCCCGACCCGCTACGGCCGCATGCCGTCACAGCTGGCGGCCTTCCTCGACCAGACCGGCGGCCTCTGGGCCCGTGGCGCGCTGAACGGCAAGGTCGGCGGCGCCTTCACCTCGACCGCCACCCAGCATGGCGGCCAGGAGGTCACGCTGTTCTCGATCATCACCAACCTGATGCACTTCGGCATGGTCATCGTCGGCCTGCCCTACAGTTTCCAGGGCCAGACCACGCTGGACGAGATCGTCGGCGGCAGCCCCTACGGTGCCTCGACCATTGCCGGCGGCCAGGGCCAGCGCGCGCCGAGCGCGATCGAGCTCGATGGCGCCCGCTACCAGGGCCAGCTGATCGCCGAGACCGCCAACAAGCTGTTCGGCCAGTAGGAAGCCGAACCCAGCGGCGCTGCCAGCTGGCCAGGCAGCGTCAGTTCCGGGGCCCATTCCAGGTTCGAAGACGCATGAAGACGCCCCATTTCATCCAGTTGCACCACGCCAGCGACCTGCGCCTGGCCGAGGAAGCCGCGCAGGGCCTGTTGCGCCAGCCGGCCTCGGCCTCGCCCAAGTTCTTCTACGATGCGCTGGGCTCGCGCCTGTTCGATGCCATCACCGAGCTCGAAGCCTACTACCCGACCCGGACCGAGGCCCTGGTGTTCGACACCCAGGGCGCTGCGATTGCCGAGGCCGTGCGCGCCTGTCTGGGCCGCCCGCCGGTGCTGGTCGAGCTGGGGGCGGGCAACTGCAGCAAGGCCGCGCGCCTGTTCGCGCTGCTGCAGGCCCGAGCCTATGTCGCGGTGGATATCTCGGTCGAATTCCTGCGCCAGTCGCTGCTGAACCTGCAGCAGCTGCACCCGGAGATGGACCTGGCCGGCGTCGGGTTGGATTTCTCGGCCAGCCTCGACTTGCCGGCTGACCTGCCGGTGCTCGACAGCGGCCCGCGCCTGCTGTTCTACCCGGGCTCGAGCATCGGCAATTTCGCGCCCGACGAGGCGCTGCGCCTGCTGCGTGACATGCATCAGCTGGCCGGCGGCGGAGCGCTGTTGATCGGCGTCGACCTGCTCAAGTCCAGCGCGTTGCTCGAGGCGGCCTATGACGACGAGCTGGGGCTGACCGCCGCCTTCAACCTCAACATGCTGCTGCATCTGAACCGCGTGCTCGGCAGCGATTTCCGGCCGGCCGACTGGCGCCATGTCGCCGGCTTCAACGCGGGCGAATCGCGCATCGAGATGCACCTCGAAGCGCGGCGCGCGCTGCTGGTGAGCTGGCCGGGCGGCCAGCGCCGTTTCGCGGCTGGCGAGCGGCTGCACACCGAGAACTCCTACAAATGGACCCCGGCCGGCTTCGAGTCGCTCTTGCAGCGCGCCGGTTTCGGCTCGGTGCAGACCTGGTGCGATCCCAAGGGCTGGTTCGCGGTCTGCCTCGTGTCCGGCTGATTCCCGTTGCCGTTGCTGGGCCAGCGCCAGCGCTGGCTCAGGGCGCACAGCTGCGAAATCCGGCCGCGATGTCGTTGCGCGCGGCGGGAAAGAAGTTGCGGTAGTCCGGATGGCGCACCCTGAGCTGGGTCATGAAGGAGGCGCCGCGCAGCACCGGCCGGCCATCGAACCAGGGCAGCGAGTAATCGCGGTAGGGGTGAGGCTGAAAGCCGGGCCAGGGCGCGAAGGCGCTGGCGGTCCATTCCCACACATCGCCCCAGCGCCAGCGCTCCGGACTCGAGCGCAGCGCCCAGACCCATTCGGCCTCGGTCGGCAGGCGACGGCCGGCCCAGCGGCACCATGACTGCGCCTCGTGCCAGCTCAGGTGGCAGGCGGGCTGGTGCAGGTCGAGCGCCTGCCAGCGGCCGTGCCGCCATTGTTCCCAATGCCGGCCCTCGCGTCGCAGGTAGCGCGGCATGGGGCTGGCGCCGGTCTCGACGCAAGGCAGGTACTCGGCCCAGCGCAACACCTGCGCATCGATCTGAAACGGGTCCATCTGCTGCACGGCATGGCCCAGCTCGTTGTCGAAGCGAAAGCCTTCTGCCATGCCGGCGCCCAGCATGAGCGTGCTGGCCGAGATTTCCAGTGCCGGACCCGGTGCGGGCAGCACTGGCGCCTGCCAGCGCGCGTTCTCGAGTGGCAGGCCCAGGTGCTGGGCCATGTAGAGCGCGGCTTCGTGGTGCATGTCCTCGTGCAGCAGCACGAGGCGGTAAAAATACAGTGCCCGCGGGTCGGCGCCGTCCAGTGTCTGCAGGCAGGCCAGGGTCTGCTCCAGCTGTCCGGCGAGCTGGGCGCGCAGGGTGTCGGCGTCGGGCAGCTTCAGCTGCCAGCGGCTGTCGTGCGGCACCGCGCCCGAGTCATAGAGCCGGTCGTCGGCGTCGGCCTGTGGTGTGCCCGGATCGGCGTCCCAGCCCCGGTGCCGCTGCGGGTTGCGGCTGATCCAGTGCTGCTGGAACCAGCCGATATGGCCCAGTTCCCAGAGCGGGGGATTCAGCTCCGGGCGCAGCGGTACCTGCAGCCCGGGCAGTGCGGCCTCGAGCGCCGCGAAGGTCGACAGCGTGTCCTGGCGGCTGGCACGCAAGCACTGCGCCAGCAACTGCGGGCCACCCCGGCGCGCGACCTCGGCGGCTGTTCGGTCCGGACTGGTGTCGGTGGCTGGCATGCGGTCCCCCTCGTGAGCGTGATGCCGGCGCCGCTGCTGCCGCTCATGGCAGGCGGCGCCTGGGGGGACAGCTTAGAGCCGTTCGAACACGGCGGCGATACCCTGGCCGCCGCCGATGCACATCGTCACCAGCGCGTAACGGCCGCCAGTGCGCTGCAGCTCGTACAGCGCCTTGGTCGCGATCACCGCACCCGAGGCACCGATCGGATGGCCGAGCGCGATCGCGCCGCCGTTGACGTTGGTCTTGCTCGGGTCGAGGCCGAGGCCGCGCGAGACCGCGATCGCCTGCGCCGCGAAGGCCTCGTTGCTCTCGATCACGTCGATCTGGTCCAGCGTCAGGCCGGCCTTCTTGAGCGCGAGCCGGGTGGCCGGGATCGGGCCCTCGCCCATGACATCGTTCGGCACGCCAGCCACCGCGTAGGAGGCGAGGCGGGCGATCGGCTGGTGGCCATGGGCGGCGGCAACCGCGGCGTCGGCCAGCACGAAGAAGGCGGCGCCGTCGTTGATGCCCGAGGCGTTGCCGGCGGTGACCGAACCGTCCTTCTTGAACGCCGGCTTCATCTTGCCGAGCGACTCGAGCGTGGTGGCAGGCTTCACATGCTCGTCGGTGTCGAACACGACGTCGCCCTTGCGCGTCTGCCGGACGATCGGCACGATCTGCGACTGGAAGCGGCCTTCGGCGATCGCGGCGGCGGCGCGCCGGTGCGACTCGACCGCCAGCGCATCCTGCTCATCGCGCGTGATGCCCCATTTGCTGACCAGGTTCTCGGCCGTGATGCCCATGTGGCCGACGCCAAACGGATCGGTCAAGGTGGCGACCATGGTGTCGATCAGCTGGGTGTTGCCCATGCGGGCGCCGTTGCGCATCGCCGCCGACAGGTAGCCGCCGCGGCTCATCACCTCGACGCCGCCGCCGATGCCGTAGTCGCAGTCACCGAGCAGGATGTTCTGCGCCGTCGTCACGATGCCCTGCAGCCCGGACGAGCAGAGCCGGTTGACCGACATCGCCACCGAGTCCATCGGCAGGCCGGCCTGGATCGAGGCGACGCGCGCCACATAGGCAAAGCGGCTTTCGGTCGGGATCGTGTTGCCCACCGTCACGTAGTTGATCGCCAGCGGGTCGACGCCGGAGCGCTCGACCGCCGCCTTCATCACGCTGCCGGCCAGTTCCGCCGGTTCGATCTCCGCCAGGGCGCCGCCAAAAGTGCCAACCGCCGACCGCACCGCACTGAGTACCACCACGTCACGCTGATTCATGTCTGCCTCTTTTTTGAAGAAATGCCCTGCGTCTAAATGCGCAAGGTGAACCACATGCTATGCGCCGGGGATTGCCGGGGTCTTACAGATGCGGGCGCGGGATGCCAGGCAGTGTCGGGAAATACGGCCCAGGGTTGGAGCTCGGCGTGTCACTTCGGGATTTTCGGGCGCTTGGCGCCTGCGGGTGCGGGGGCGGGGGCGGGCAGTCGGTCCACCATCATCTGCACCATCTGTTCCGTCATGGCCATGCGTCGCTCCATCTGCAGGTACATGCCCATCATGTCGCCCATCGCCGGTATCCCCTCGGCACCTGCTGGAGCCGCACCGCGCATCTGAGCCATCATGGTCATGCCCGACTGCATCAGCTTCATCTGCTCGTCCAAGAGCGCCGCACGCTTGGCCGGAGTCCTGGCGGCCTGTATCTTCTGGTGCACCGCCTTCATGGCCTGCAGCTGGCGATTGAACGCCTCAGGGGTGGGCGTCTGCATGGGCGCGGCCTGGATGGCGACCGTGGTGGGAGCATTGCCTTCCGGTTGGAGCGCGGAATGGTCCTCCTCGGCCTTGGGGGGCTGAGTCACGGCACAGCCGGAAACAAGCAGGGCCGTGATCAGCCCGGCGATGGTGAAAAAACGCATGATGTTCTCCCTGTTGGATCAACTACCAGCCGACGAATGGCCAGGCGGCAACTCTGAGGCGGGAACCCGCATGACTTTCCTGGAATTTACCGGAGGGTAGTTTGGAGGCGGGTCGTGCCAGAAGTCAATCAAGAAAAATGCCCATGAGCTTGGAAGCTCATGGGCATCAGTTTCGCAGATTTATTTGTTTTTTGACGATCAAACGTCGATATTCCCCGCCCTCAGCGCATTGGTCTCGATGAAGTCGCGGCGTGGCTCGACCTCGTCGCCCATCAGCATCGTGAACACCTTGTCGGCCTCGATCGCGTCCTCGATCTGTACCCGCAGCAGGCGGCGCACGGTCGGGTCCATCGTGGTTTCCCACAGCTGGGCCGGGTTCATCTCGCCCAGGCCCTTGTAGCGCTGGCGCGCGGTGGTGCGTTCGGCCTCCGAGATCAGCCAGGCCATGGCCTGACGGAAGTCGCCGACCTTTTCTTCCTTCTGGCGCTCGCCTTCGCCGCGCAGCGCCTTGGCGCCTTCGCCCAGCAGGCCGCGGAAGCTGTGCGCGGCCTCGGCCAGGGTGGCGTAGTCGGCGCCATGCACGAATTCCTGCGTCAGCACGCTGCTCTTGATGTTGCCGTGGTGGCGGCGGCTGATGCGCAGCAGCGGCTTGTCGGTGCGCGGGTCGAGCTCGGCGCTCACCTCGGCCGGCACGCCGGTGGTGTTGAGCTCGCGCAGCTTGGCCTGCAGCGCCGGGGCGCAGGCGGTCGCGGCATCGAGCGTGTCGAGGTCGAGTTCCACCCCGTCGGCAATCGCGCGCAGCGCCTCGGCGTCGAGGAAGTTGCTCAGGCGCGCGATCACATGCTCGGCGATCTGGTGCTTGCGTGCCAGTTCGCCCAGTGTCTCGCCAGTCAGCAGCTGGCTCTGCTCGCCGCCGGTCTGGATGCTGGCGTCCTTCAGTGCGATGCGCAGCAGGAAGCCGTCGAGCGCGGCGGCGTCCTTCAGATACAGCTCTTCCTTGCCGCTCTTGACCTTGTAGAGCGGCGGCTGCGCGATGTAGATATGGCCGCGCTCGACCAGCTCGGGCATCTGGCGGTAGAAGAAGGTCAGCAGCAGGGTGCGGATATGGGCGCCGTCGACGTCGGCGTCGGTCATGATGATGATGCGGTGGTAGCGCAGCTTGTCGATGTTGAAGTCATCGGCACCGCTCTTGCCCTTGGGCGCGTATTCGTCGACGCTGGCCTTGCCGATGCCGGTACCCAGCGCCGTGATCAGGGTCAGGATCTCGTTGCTGGCCAGCAGCTTCTCGTAGCGCGCCTTCTCGACGTTGAGGATCTTGCCGCGCAGCGGCAGGATGGCCTGGAACTTGCGATCGCGGCCCTGCTTGGCCGAGCCGCCGGCCGAGTCGCCCTCGACGATGTAGATCTCGCACATCGACGGATCTTTTTCCTGGCAGTCGGCCAGCTTGCCGGGCAGGCCCATGCCGTCGAGCACGCCCTTGCGGCGCGTCATCTCGCGGGCCTTGCGCGCGGCCTCGCGGGCGCGTGCGGCCTCGACGATCTTGCCGCACAGGATCTTGGCGTCCTGCGGCCGTTCCTCGAGGTATTCGGTCAGCGCCTTGGCGACGATGTCCTCCAGCGGTGCGCGCACTTCCGAGCTGACCAGCTTGTCCTTGGTCTGGCTGCTGAACTTGGGCTCCGGCACCTTGACCGACAACACGCAGCACAGGCCTTCGCGCATGTCGTCGCCCGAGACCTCGACCTTGGCTTTCTTGGCCAGCTCGTTCTGCTCGATGTACTTGCCGATCACGCGCGTCATGGCAGCGCGCAAGCCGGTCAGGTGGGTGCCGCCGTCGCGCTGCGGGATGTTGTTGGTGAAGCAGAGCACGTTCTCGTTGTAGCTCTCGTTCCACTGCATCGCGACCTCGACGCCGATGCTGGTGCCCGGGATGCCGCCGTAGCTATCGGCCGGGCGCTCGCCCATGGCGTGGAAGGTGGTCGGGTGCAGCACCTTCTTGCCCTGGTTGATGAACTCGACGAAGCCCTTGACGCCGCCGGCACCCGAGAAATCGTCTTCCTTGGCCGTGCGCTCGTCCCGCAGCCGGATGCGCACGCCGTTGTTCAGGAAGCTCAGTTCACGCAGGCGCTTGGCCAGGATCTCGTAATGGAAGTCGTGGTTCTGCGTGAAGATGTCGGTGTCGGGCAGGAAATGGACTTCGGTGCCGCGCTTGTCGGTCGTGCCGGTCACGCGCATCGGCGAGACGTCGACGCCGCCGACCTGCTCGATCAGCCGGTTCTGCACGAAGCCGCGCGCGAAGTCGATCTGGTGCACCTTGCCTTCGCGGCGCACGGTCAGACGCAGCCATTTCGAGAGCGCGTTGACGCAGGACACGCCGACGCCATGCAGGCCGCCCGAGACCTTGTAGCTGTTCTGGTTGAACTTGCCGCCGGCGTGCAGCTCGGTCAGCGCGATCTCGGATGCCGAGCGCTTGGGCTCGTGCTTGTCGTCCATCTTGACGCCGGTCGGGATGCCGCGGCCGTTGTCGGTGACCGAGATCGAGTTGTCGCTGTGGATGGTGACGACGATGTCGTCGCAATGGCCGGCCAGCGCCTCGTCGATCGAGTTGTCGACCACCTCGAACACCAGGTGGTGCAGGCCGGTGCCGTCGCTGGTGTCGCCGATGTACATGCCGGGACGCTTGCGCACCGCCTCCAGGCCCTCCAGGATCTGGATCGCACCTTCGCCGTAGCCTTCCGATGCGCCGGCCTGATGGGCGTCGATCTGGGGCTGGACGGTGGTGAAGGCCTCACCTGGGGCATCCACTGGGTTGGGCTGGTTGGCGTCGGTCATGGTCAAAAATCTCTCTCGCTTCAATGGCAAAACCCGCACGAAGGGGCGCGGGTTCGGGGGCGGCTAGGGGCAGGTCTGCCTGCTAGTCCGCCTCAGATGCGCATGGGCATCACGACATACTTGAAGTGTTCGTTGTCGGGGATGGTCAGCAGCGCCGAGCTGTTGCCGTCGTTGAGTTCCAGCCTGACCATGTCCTGGCTCATGTTGGACAGGGCGTCGATCAGGTAGCTGACGTTGAAGCCGATCTCGATCGCGCTGCCGTCGTACTGGATGTCGAGTTCATCGACGGCCTCTTCCTGGTCGGCGTTGTTGGCGGCCACGCGCAGGCTGCCGCGCTCGAGGTTCAGGCGCACGCCCTTGAACTTCTCGCTCGTCATGATCGCGGCGCGCTGCAGCGCGGCCAGCAGCGCAGTGCGGCCCAGGATCACGATGTTGGGGTGGTTGCGCGGGATCACGCGGTTGTAGTCAGGGAACTTGCCCTCGACCAGCTTGGTGACGAACTCCATGCCCTCGAAGCGGAAGCGCGCCTGGTTGGCGGCGAACTGCAGCTCGATCGCGCCGTCCTTGTCCGACAGCAGGCGCTGCAGCTCGAGCACGGTCTTGCGCGGCAGGATGACTTCCTGCTTGGGCACTTCGACGTCGAGCTCGGCGCTGGCGAATGCCAGCCGGTGGCCGTCGGTCGCGACCAGACTCAGCTTCTTGCCTTCGGCGACGAACAGGATGCCGTTGAGGTAGTAGCGGATGTCGTGCACCGCCATCGAGAAGCTGACCTGGTTCAGCAGGCTCTTGAGCGTCTTCTGCGGCACGCTGAAGGCGGGGCCGAAGCTGGGCGCTTCCTGCACCAGCGGGAAGTCATCGGCCGGCAGCGTCTGCAGCGTGAACTTGGACTTGCCGCCCTTGAGGATCAGCTTGTTCTGCGCCGATTCCAGGCTCACGAGCTGGTCGGACGGCAGGGTGCGCAGGATGTCGATCAGCTTGCGCGCGCCGACCGTGGTCGCGAAGGCGGCGTCCTCGCCGCCGAGGTCGACCTGGGTCCGGATCTGGATCTCGAGGTCGGAGGTGGTCAGTTGCACCTCGCCGGCGGTCTTGCGGATCAGCACGTTGGCCAGCACCGGCAGGGTGTGGCGGCGTTCGACGATGCCCGCCACCGATTGCAGGGCGGCCAGCACTTTGTCCTGGGTCGACTGGAAGACGATCATGTTCAGGGCTTTCTTCTGTTTCCGTATGGGTCTGGGCCTAGCTTAAGCGATCCGGCTCAGCCCTTGAGGGTCTGTTCGAGTACATGCAGCTGCTGATTGAGCTCGCTGACGGTCTGGCGCTCGGCGGCGATCTTGCGCACCGCATGCAGCACCGTGGTGTGGTCGCGACCGCCGAACAGCTCGCCGATCTCGGGCAGGCTCTTCTGCGTCAGTTCCTTGGCCAGGAACATCGCGATCTGGCGCGGCCGCGCGATGTTGGCCGGCCGCTTCTTCGAGTACATGTCGGCGATCTTGATCTTGTAGAAGTCGGCGACGGTCTTCTGGATGTTCTCGACGCTGATCTGGCGATTCTGGATCGACAGCAGGTCCTTCAGCGCGTCGCGCGCGAGCTGGATCGAGACTTCCTTCTGGTTGAAGCGCGAGTAGGCCAGGATCTTGCGCAGCGCGCCTTCGAGCTCGCGCACGTTGGAGCGCACGTTCTTGGCGACGAAGAAGGCGACGTCCTCGGGCATCGAGGCGCCCTCGGACTCGGCCTTGCTGATCAGGATCGCGACCCGCATCTCGAGCTCGGGCGGTTCGATCGCGACCGTCAGGCCGGAGTCGAAGCGCGAGACCAGGCGTTCGTGGATGTCGGCCAGGCCCTTGGGATAGGTGTCGCTGGTCATCACGATATGGCTCTTCTTGGTCAGCAGCGCCTCGAAGGCGTTGAAGAACTCCTCCTGCGTGCGTTCCTTGTTGGCGAAGAACTGCACGTCATCGATCAGCAGCAGGTCGAGCGAGTGGTAGCGTTCCTTGAACTCGTCGAAGGTCTTCTTCTGGTAGGACTTGACCACGTCGGTCACGAACTGCTCGGCGTGGATATAGAGCGCCTTGGCACCGGGCTTGTCGGCCAGCAGCTGGTTGCCGATCGCGTGCATCAGGTGGGTCTTGCCCAAGCCCACGCCGCCATAGATGAACAGCGGGTTGTAGAGCTGGCCCGGGTTGTGCGCGACATGCATCGCGGCAGCGCGCGCCATCCGGTTGGCCGAGCCCTCGACCAGGGTTGCGAAGGTCAGCGCGTTGTTCAGGCGGTGCTTGTGCGTATCGACCTTGGGTTCCGGCACCGGACTGTCAGGCAGTTCGGCGAACACCGGCGGCTGATACATATGTGCGCTGCGCTGCGCTGGCATGCTGGTGCGCTGGGCCGGCTCGCGCGGTGCCAGCGTGAGCTCGAGCATCACCTGGCGCCCGGCCACGGCTTCCAGCGCGGCGCTGATCTTGCCGGCGTACTGGGCGCGGATCCAGTCCATCTTGAAGCGGTTGGCCACGGCCAGCGTGACCCGGTCACCGCTTTCGGACACGCGCGCCAGCAGCGGGCGGATCCAGGTGTTGAACTGCTGTTCGGGGATCTCCTGCGCCAGCCGCTCGGTGCACGCTTGCCACAGGTCGGACGCATCGGGCAACAGGCTGGGTTGGCTCATGGGCAAGGGGGGAGGGTGTGGAAAAACACGGGAAAACTGCGGCGCGCGGGTCGCCGGGGTAGTGATTGTAGTGCTATCGGCGAGTTATCCACAAGCTGGAAAACCGCTCCGGCCGCCGCTCCGAAGCGGTCCATGCGAAACAAGGTTTGTCTTTCGGGCCGTTTTTTGTGATAATCATGGGTTTTCCCGATACCGTCAAATTTCAACCCGGCGTGCTGACAGCGGTGCGCCCGACAGGAACCCATCATGAAACGCACCTATCAGCCTTCCAAAATCAAGCGCGCACGTACCCACGGCTTCCTGGTCCGCATGGCCACCAAGGGCGGCCGCGCCGTCCTGAACGCTCGCCGCGCCAAGGGCCGCAAGCGCCTGGGCGTCTAAGCTCCGGCGTCCCGGCGCGCCGTGTCGGTCCTGCCGACCCCTGTGTCCACGCAACGCATCCTTCAGCGCGCCCAGTTCGACGCGGTGATGTCGTCCGGCCCTCCCGTGGCCAAGACGGTGCATTTCGCGCTCCACATGGCCAAAAGCCATGAGCCGGGCGGTGTACCGGACTTGTTTCCGGGTGGAGGTGCCTGGCTGGGTGTACTCGTTCCCAAACGCTGGGCGCGTCGCGCCGTGACCCGAAATACCCTGCGCCGGCAGATTTATGCCGTGGCGCGGGAATTGACCGCTGGCTTGCCGCAACTCCCGATGGTGGTGCGGCTGCGCAGCGGTTTTTCGCGTGACGATTTCCCGAGCGCGACCTCCGACGCGCTCAAGCGCGAGGCACGCGCCGAACTGCTGCTGCTGCTCGGCGAACGGCTGGCCAGGCGTCAGTGGGCGCCGGTTGTCGCTGCGCCCCCAGCCCCGGCACCCCAGGCTGACGATGCCGCTGCCTGACCTGCCCCGGCATGGCCTGATGGCCCTGGTCAGGGCCTACCGGCTGCTGCTGAGCCCCTGGGTCGGTTCGGGCTGCCGTTTCGAACCGACTTGCTCCGCTTACTCGCTGCAGGCGCTCGAGCATCACGGTGCGGTGTTAGGCTCCTGGCTTACGCTCAAGCGCTTGGGCCGCTGTCATCCTTGGTGTGCCGGCGGCTGCGACCCCGTGCCCGAGCGGGCCTCGCGCCTGTTTTCCCGCCTCATTACCGACCCTACGGAAACGACCCGTCATGAGTGACATCCGCCGATCCATACTCTGGGTGATATTCGCCTTTTCCCTGGTCCTGCTCTGGGATGCGTGGCAGGTTCACAACGGCCGACCCAAGACCTTCTTCCCGGCGCCGCAGGACAAGCCGGCCGTCAGCGCGCCGGCAACCGGCGCCCAGCCGGTCGCGGCCCTGCCCGGTGCGGCTCCCGCAGTGGCTGACGCCGCCGCCGCGCCCGCAATTCCGCGCCAGACCTATGTCGTGAGCACCGACCTGCTCAAGCTGAGCTTCGACAGCGAAGGCGGCTCCCTGATCGGCGTTGATCTGCTCAAGCACCACACCACGACCGGCCAGTCCGATCCGGTGCGCCTGCTGCAGCAGACCGATCAGCACACCTATGTGGCACAGACCGGTCTGCTCGGCAGCGCCGCGCTGCCCAACCACAAGGTGGCGATGCGCCTGGTCGGTCAGGCCCGCGACCTGGCCGAGGGTCAGGACAGCCTGAGCCTGCGCTTCGAGTCGGCCCCGGTCGGCGGCGTGGTGCTGGCCAAGACCTACACGCTCAAGCGTGGCGCCTACGACATCGCGGTCAAGCATGAGGTGATCAACCAGGGCAGCGCTCCGGTCTCGCCCTCGCTCTATCTGCAACTGGTGCGCGACGGCATGACCAAGGACAGCGGCGTGCCCTTCGCCTCGACCTTCACCGGTCCGGCCATCTACAGCGACGCCGCCAAGTTCCAGAAGATCAAGTTCGAGGACATCGACAAGAACAAGGCCGACTTCAGCAAGAACGCCAACGATGGCTATGTCGCGATGGTGCAGCACCATTTCGCCAGCGCCTGGCTGCTCGGCGCGGGCATCGCGCGCGAGAACTATGCCGAGAAGGTGCCGGGCGGCACCCTGTATCGTGCCGGCCAGAAGATCGAGCTCGGCGCGATCGCGCCCGGCCAGAGCAAGGCCGTCGAGGCCCGCCTGTTCGTCGGTCCGCAGGAAGAGAAGGTGCTCGAGCAGCTGGCCCCCGGCCTGGAGCTGGTCAAGGACTACGGCTGGACGACCATCGTCGCCAAGCCGCTCTACTGGCTGCTCGAAAAGATCCATAGCATCGTGCGCAACTGGGGCTGGGCGATCGTGCTGCTGGTGGTCGTGATCAAGGCCGCTTTCTACTGGCTCAACGCCAATGCCTACCGCAGCATGGCCAAGATGAAGGCGGTCAACCCGCGCATCCAGGAAATGCGCGAGCGCCTGAAGGACAAGCCGCAGCAGATGCAGCAGGAGATGATGCGCATCTACCGCGAGGAAAAGGTCAACCCGCTCGGTGGCTGCCTGCCGATCGTGATCCAGATCCCGGTCTTCATTGCGCTCTACACCGTGCTGCTGGCCAGCGTCGAGATGCGCAATGCACCCTGGCTGGGCTGGATCACCGACCTGTCGTCCAAGGATCCGTTCTACATCCTGCCGGTGGTGCTGACGCTGACCACGATTGTCCAGACCTCGCTGAACCCGCTGCCGCCGGACCCGATGCAGGCCAAGATGATGTGGATCATGCCGCTGGTGTTCTCGGTCATGTTCTTCAGCTTCCCGGCCGGTCTGGTGCTGTACTGGATCACCAACAACACGCTGACCATCCTGCAGCAGGCGCATATCAACCGCCGCATGGGCGTGCCGCTGAAGATCACGCTGCCGACCCAGCTGTTCAAGAAGGCCTGATCGGCCGATTCCCCGAGGGGCCGCGACAGCGGCCCTTTTTCATTGGCGGCGGGCGATGCCCAGCCGCGCCGCCTTCTCCCCGTCCTCTTTTTGTCCGAAACTCCTCACATGCTGTCGCGCCACCAGGACCCCATCGTCGCCATTGCCACCGCCCCGGGACGCGGAGCCGTCGGCATCGTCCGCGTCTCGGGCCGCGGCCTGGACCGCCTGGTGCAGGCGCTTTGCGGCAAGGCGCTCAAGGCGCGCGAGGCGACCTACGGCCCGCTGCGCGATGCCGATGGCGGCGCAATCGACCATGGGCTCGCGCTGTACTTCCCGGCGCCGCATTCCTACACCGGCGAGGACGTGCTCGAGCTGCAGGCGCATGGCGGGCCAGTGGTGCTGCAGCTGCTGCTGGCGCGCTGCCTGGCCGCCGCCGCCGAGATCGACCCGGCGACGCAGCAGCCGCGCCTGAGCAGCCTGCGGCTGGCGCAACCGGGCGAGTTCACCGAGCGGGCCTTCCTGAACGACAAGATCGACCTGGCGCAGGCCGAGGCGATTGCCGACCTGATCGACGCCAGCACCGAGGCGGCCGCGCGCAGCGCCAGCCGTTCGCTCGCGGGCGAGTTCTCGCGCGAGGTCGGCCAGCTGCGCGAGGCGCTGGTCCATCTGCGCATGCTGGTCGAGGCCACGCTCGACTTCCCCGAGGAGGAGATCGATTTCCTGCAGCAGGCCGATGCGCAGGGCCAGCTCGACCGCCTGCAGGCGCGGCTGGGCCAGGTCATGCAGCGCACGCGCCAGGGTGCGCTGCTGCGCGAGGGCATCAAGGTCGTGATCGCGGGCCAGCCCAATGCGGGCAAGAGCTCGCTGCTCAATGCGCTGGCCGGCGCCGAGCTCGCGATCGTGACGCCGATTGCCGGCACCACGCGCGACGTGGTGCAGCAGACGATCCAGATCGATGGCGTGCCGCTGCATGTGATCGACACTGCCGGCCTGCGCGAGGGCGAGGGCATCGACGAGGTCGAGCGCATCGGCATTGCGCGCGCCTGGGGCCAGATCGAGGGCGCCGACGCGGTGCTGCTGCTGCACGACCTGACCCGGATCGGCCAGCCCGAGTACGACGCGGCCGAGCGCGAGATCGCCGTCACGCTCGAATCCCGGCTGCCGGCGCGGGTGCCGGTGATCGATGTCTGGAACAAGGCCGATGCCGGCCTGGCGCTGGCCCCGCTGGCGGCGGCAGGCCTGGAACCCGTGGCCGGGCACGCGCCGCATGAGCAGCTGCGCCTGTCGGCCAGGACCGGCGACGGCCTCGACGCGCTCAGGCAGCGTCTGCTCGAGCTCGCTGGCTGGCAAGGCGGCGGCGAGGGCCTCTACATCGCGCGTGAGCGCCATGTGCAGGCGCTGCGCCAGGTCGGCGAGCATCTCGAGGTGGCCAACCTGCTGCTGGCCCAGCAGGCGCAGGCGCTCGACCTGCTGGCCGAGGAGCTGCGGCTGGCGCAGAACGCGCTGAACCAGATCACGGGTGCCTTCAGCTCGGACGATCTGCTCGGTGTAATCTTCTCGTCGTTCTGCATCGGCAAGTAGTTTCCAGTGACCCCAGGCACAACACCTGGGTCTCACAGCCTTGGCTTATTGGGCGGGCTTGTTCGCAACTTTTCGCAAGACATTCGAGTCGGCATGACTGAACTGATTGCCGTAGATATTCAAGGCGGTGATTTGTGAATAACTCAGGGTGTTGTCCGCGTTGATGTTCATGCCAATCGAGAAGCCTTCGGTCTTGGCATTCTTGCGCATGAATTCGGTTTCGGCAAAAGCGGTCTTGGTGCTGGCGCTGAATTCATCCTTCTTGTTCAGATCCCCTTCGGCCGAGACGCATACCCCACGCGGCACGCAGAAGGAGTAGATGACCTTGGAGTTCTTCTTGTCCCAAATCAGGTAGCCCAGCTGGTCATGGAACTGTTGCTGGTCTGACTTGCGGAAAACCTGCTGGCGAACGGTGAGGGCCTCCAGATCTTGCTCGCTGGCATTGGTGGCCGTCGGGCCTGCCGAGATTTCAATGCGCTCGAAGAACGGACTGACGGCAGCCGAGCCAGGCGCACGGGTTTTTTTCTGTGCCGGCGACACATCCACCCCTTGATCGCCTTCCCAGACACCAATGAAGTGGCTCAGGGGATTGACGCTTTGTGCATGAGCTTGGGTGACCAAACCTGCACCAGCCATGGCCAATACCATCAATAGGTTTTTGATTTTCATATTTCCCTTTTTATATAGCGATTTTATCGATTATCAAGCAAGAGTTTGCTTGCAATTTTTCGCCAATTGACATTGTGTTGAACAATGAGAGAGTTCAATCAATGACAGTCAGGCATCTATGAACTGTAAAGATGAACATTAAGCTCGGATTAAGCGGACGCCGTCTGACTTCCGTGCGTGCCTGCATGAGCAGGGCAGCGCTGCGGTTGGATATGGCTTTGTCCTTCAGGTACAAGCCTGGGTGCCAAAGAGCCAGCAAATGCATATGTCTTCTCTATGAAAACATATGCATTTTTCAAGCTTCCATATCGACCGCTAGGCCATCTCGACCCGGTTGCGTCCCTTGGCCTTGGCCCGGTACATCGCCTCATCCACCCGCTGCAGGGCAGCTTCCTGCGTTTCACCCCGGGCGATCAGCGTCACGCCTATGCTTACCGTCAAGGTGATCGAGCTCTGGGCGCCGGCCACGGGTTGTGATGCGATCAGCGCGCGCAGCCGTTCTGCGACGCCGGCCGCCGCCTCGAGTCCGGTGTTGGGCAGGAAGATGAGGAATTCCTCGCCGCCGACGCGGCCGATCACGTCCTCGTTGCGCAGGTGGTCGGTGGCGAGCTGGACGAAGTGGCGCAAGGCCTGGTCTCCGCTGCCGTGACCCCAGGTATCGTTGATGCGCTTGAAATGGTCCAGGTCCAGCGCCAGCAGCGACAACGGCGAGTTCATGCGCTGCATCAGGTTGACTGACTTGTCGAGCAGGGTCATGAACGAGCGGCGGTTGTAGATGCTGGTCAGCGGGTCGCGCTCGGCGAAATGCCGCAGCTCGGCCGTGATATGGGCATTGGCCAGCATCAGCACCCCGAAGGCGCGCATGACCAGCACGACGATCGATTCGACCAGCACGAATTGCGCGACGGCTCCCATGCGCTCGGGATCGGTCAGGTCGGCCTGTCCCAGCAGCTGGGTCAGGGCGGTCGCCAGCATCAACAGGCCATGTCCGCCGCAGGCCAGGGTGAACAGGTAGCGTTCCGGCTGCCTTTTGATCTCTTTCGTCAGCATCGCCAGCGCGCTCAGCAGCATCAGCGTGCTGGCGGCCATCAAGCCCAGCGCCAGCCGCAGCTTGGGCTCGGGTTGCTGCCAGGTCAGATAGCTTGACAGACACAGGCTGGCGAGTAGCGTCCAGCCGAAGTAGGCCCGTGGCCAGGGTCGCCGGCCGGTGTAGGCCCTTGCCGCAGCCAAGTTCAGCCAGGCCGAGGTGAAGATCAGGGCTTGGGTGATGACGACCGACAGCCCCTCGGGGACATGGGGCCTGGCCAGGAAGTTGAAGCAAACCAGCAGGCCAACCAGGTAGGAACAGGCCCAGGCGCGCAAGCCGGGGATCTGCTGGTTGGCGTACCGTACCGCAAACAGCACGACGATCATGATCACGACCAGGATCACTGTCAAGAGCATCAGGATCTGGAAGGTCGGGCTGTTCATATCTGGATTTTTGTGTCGATACCTGTCACTGTGCCACAGGTTTGCGGACTGGCTATCGTACCGTGCCGGTCGCACGGCCACGCCAGCGCTGCAGGCTGGTCGTCAGGGCGGCTCAGTCCTCGTCGTCCGCGCCCTCGATCGCTTTCCTGACCGTTTCGCCGGAAAACCCCCGCGTGGTCAGGAAGCGCATCTGCCGGGCGCGCTCGCTGGCATCGGCTGGCGGCTGGCCAAATTTCCGGCGCCAGACTTCGCGCGCGCGTTCGAGCTCGGTCGCACGCAGCGATTCGACCGCCTCGCGCACCACGGCTTCGTCCAGGCCCTTGGCCTGCAGTTCGGCCTTGATGCGGCTGGACCCGAGCTTGGCCGCCCTGCGGTGCAGCAGGCTGTCGGCCACGCGTTCGTCGCTGATGAAGCCGCGCGCGGTCAGCGCGTCGAGCGCCTCGGCCAGTTCGCCCTCGCGCGTCTCGTACGAGCTGAGCTTGCGCTCGAGCTCGAGGCGCGAATGCTCGCGCATCGAGAGCAGCCGCAACGCCCGGCCCTTGAGCGAGAGCTCGGGCCGCGTGCGCCTGGCCGGTGCCGACCCGGCCGGTTCGTCGTCGGCGGGTAGCGGTGCGCTGTCGGCGTCGGCGTCGGACCGCTCAGGCCGGCTGCGGGCCGGGTCGGGGCGGCGCCAGCCTGTCATGCGGCGTCGGCCGGATCGATTTCGTCGCTGGCCGCACCGCGCTTGACGCTGGCCGGATCGAAGGCGGGCAGGGCCGGCACGCCGAGCGCGGCGCGGATCTTGTTCTCGATCTCGTGCGCGAGTTGCGGGTTCTCGCGCAGGAACTCGCGCGAGTTCTCGCGGCCCTGGCCGATCTTCTCGCCCTGGTAGGCGTACCAGGCACCCGACTTGTCGACTACCTTCTGTGCCACGCCGAGGTCGATGATCTCGCCCTCGCGGCTGATGCCCTCGCCGTAGAGGATGTCGAACTCGGCGGTCTTGAACGGCGAGGCGACCTTGTTCTTGACCACCTTGACCTTGGTCTCGCTGCCGACGACTTCCTCGCCCTTCTTGATCGAGCCGATGCGGCGGATGTCGATCCGCACCGAGGCGTAGAACTTGAGCGCGTTGCCGCCGGTGGTGGTCTCGGGGCTGCCGAACATGACGCCGATCTTCATGCGGATCTGGTTGATGAAGATGACCATGCAGTTGGTCTTCTTGATCGTCGCGGTCAGCTTGCGCAGCGCCTGGCTCATCAGGCGTGCCTGCAGGCCGGGCAGGCTGTCGCCCATGTCGCCCTCGATCTCGGCCTTCGGGGTCAGCGCGGCGACCGAGTCGATCACGATCAGGTCGACCGCGCCCGAGCGCACCAGGCTGTCGACGATCTCGAGCGCCTGCTCGCCGGTGTCGGGCTGGCTGATCAGCAGGTCGTGCGGGTTGACGCCGAGCTTCTGTGCGTACTGGACGTCGAGCGCATGTTCGGCATCGACGAAGGCGCATTGGCCGCCGACCTTCTGCATCTCGGCGATGACCTGCAGCGTCAGCGTGGTCTTGCCCGAGGATTCCGGGCCGTAGATCTCGATCACCCGGCCACGCGGCAGACCGCCGACGCCGAGCGCGACATCGAGGCCGAGCGAGCCGGTCGAGACGACCTGGATGTCCTCGACTTTCTCGCCCTCGCCCAGGCGCATGATCGCGCCCTTGCCGAATTGTTTCTCGATCTGGGCCAGTGCGGCTTGCAGTGCCTTGGCCTTTTCGGTGTTCAGGGTCTTGTTCGGTGCGTCCATGCTGGGCTCCTTGAAAAACAATGGGTTGCAGCACCCTGGAGCGGATTTTTCGGATCGCCTGGAGTGCTTGGGATGCAGTGTAGCGAGTTATTGAAAATAAAAAACGAGTTTTTTAGTCAGTTTGCATTACCATTTGATCATGGAAAAAAGCCTGGATTACGCGGTCCTGGACGAGGGCTGGCGGCTGACCCACATGGGCCGCTTGCTGGGTCATGCCCTGCGCCGTTTCGACGAACGGGTGCTCGAGCTGATGGCGCATGCGCTCGATGTGCCGCTGGCGCTGTCCAACCTGGCCGCGCGCGGCCAGGTCGGCGCGGCGCATGTGCACATCACGCGCCACCTGCCGCTGGCCGGCGCGCGCCTGACCGAACTCGCGCAGAGCGCGGGCATGAGCAAGCAGGCCATGGCCGACCTGGTCGACCAGTGCGAGGCCTGGGGTCTGGTGCAGCGCGGGCCGGACCCGCTCGACGCGCGCGCGCGCCGCATCCGCTTCACGCCGGTCGGGCTCGAGTGGCTGCAGGCCTTCCGGCTCGCGGTCCAGCAGGCCGAGGCCGAGTTCCGCGACCAGGTCGGCGCACCGGTCGCCACCGTGGTCGCGCTCGGCCTGGAAGCCTATGCCAACGGCTATCAGGCCGATCGCCGGCCGGCGCGCACGCGCGGGCAGGCCGCGGGCCGAGGCCTAAAATAGTGCGCATAACAATAGGAGATTACATGCGCATCCTGATTGCAGAAGACGACCAGGTCCTGGCCGATGGCCTGTTGCGCACCCTGCGCGCCGCCGGTGCCGCGGTCGATCATGTCGCGAGCGGCAGCGAGGCCGACGCGGCGCTGATGACCAACCACGAGTTCGATCTGCTGATCCTCGACCTCGGTCTACCCAGGATGCATGGTCTGGAGGTGCTCAAGCGCCTGCGCTCGCGCGGCTCGACGCTGCCGGTGCTGATCCTGACCGCCGCTGACAGCGTCGAGGACCGGGTCAAGGGCCTGGACTATGGCGCCGACGACTACATGGCCAAGCCCTTCGCGCTGCAGGAGCTCGAGGCGCGCGTGCGCGCGCTGACGCGCCGCGGCCTGGGCGGCGCCACCAGCCAGATCAAGCATGGGCCGCTGCTCTATGACCAGGCCGGCCGCGTCGCCAGCATCGACGGCAAGATGATCGACCTGTCGGCGCGCGAGCTCGGGCTGCTCGAGGTGCTGCTGCAGCGCGCCGGCCGCCTGGTCAGCAAGGACCAGCTGGTCGAGCGCCTGTGCGAATGGGGCGAGGAGGTCAGCAACAACGCGATCGAGGTCTATATCCACCGCCTGCGCAAGAAGATCGAGAAGGGACCGATCCGGATCGCGACCGTGCGCGGGCTGGGCTACTGTCTTGAAAAAATTCCTGGCTGATTCCGACCGTCCGGCCCGCCAGCGCGGCACGACCGCGTTCGGGCTGTTCCAGCGCGAGCAGCGCAGCCTGTTCGGCGAGATCCTGGACTGGATGCTGACGCCCTTGCTGCTGTTGTGGCCGCTGTCGCTCGCGCTGACCTGGTTCGTCGCGCAGGGCATCGCGAACAAGCCGTTCGATCGCGCGCTCGAGTTCAACCTGCAGGCGCTGACCCAGTTCGTCGTGCTGCGCAGCGAGCAGCCGCAGTTCAACCTGACCGCGCAGGCGCGCGACCTGCTGCGCGCCGACGACACCGACCAGGTGTTCTACGCGGTGCGCAAGGCCGATGGCCAGTTCATCAGCGGCGACCCCGAGTTCCCGGCACCACCCAACTATGTGCTGCCCGATGCCGGCCATGTGCGCCTGCGCGACGACCAGATCCGCGGCGAGGAGGTGCGGGTGGCCTACACCTGGATCGCGCGCGGCGAGCGCGAGGAGCAACTGGTGCTGCTGCAGGTCGCCGAGACGCTGGGCAAGCGTTCGCGGCTGGCGACCGAGATCATCAAGGGCGTGATGGTGCCGCAGTTCGTCACGTTGCCGCTGGCGGTGCTGCTGGTCTGGATGGCGCTGGTGCGCGGCATCCGGCCGCTCAACGAGCTCGAGCAGCGCATCCGCGCGCGCAAGCCCGACGACCTGAGCCCGCTCGAGCAGGAGTCGATCCCGCAGGAGGTGACGCCGCTGGTCGGCTCGATCAACGACCTGCTGGAGCGCCTGGCGGTGTCGCTGACGACGCAGCGGCGCTTCCTGGCCGACGCCGCGCACCAGCTCAGGACGCCGCTGGCGGGCCTGCGCATGCAGGCCGACATGGCGCTGCGCGCGCAGGACACCGAGGAAGTCAGGCGCTGCCTGCAGCAGATCACGCGCTCGAGCGTGCGCGCGACCCATACCGTCAACCAGCTGCTGTCGCTGGCGCGCGCCGAGACCACCGGGCGCGCGCTGCCGAGCGAGCCGGTCGACCTCGGCGACCTGGCGACCGAGGTCATCGCCGATTCCTTCCCGCTGGCGCAGGACAAGCGGATCGACCTCGGCTACGAGGGGCCTGACCGCATACCCGAGTCCTGCCTGCTCGACGGCAATCCGACCTTGCTGCAGGAGCTGGTGCGCAATCTGGTCGACAACGCGATTCACTACACGCCGGCCGGCGGGGTGGTGACGGTGCGGGTGCGGCTCGATGGCGACAGCGGCGCCCAGCAGCTCGAGGTCGAGGACAACGGCCCCGGCATCCCCGAGGCCGAGCGCGAGCTGGTGTTCCAGCCCTTCTACCGCGTGCTGGGCAGCAACGTCGATGGTTCGGGCCTGGGGCTGGCGATTGTCAGCGAGGTCGCGCAGCAGTACCGCGCCCAGGTCGAGCTGGCCGACGCGCACCCGGAGCAGGCCACGCGCCGCGGACTCAAGGTCACGGTGCGGTTTCCGCCGCGACCGGCATCGGCCTGACCTGGCCGCCTGATGCCGGTAGCGGCCAGACGCCTTCAGTGCCTCAGCTCGCGGCGGCCTGGGCCGTCTTCTTCTTCGCCGCGGCCTTTTTCGCCGGGGCTTTCTTGGCGGCTGCCTTCTTGGCTGGCGCCTTCTTGGCGGCGGTCTTGCGCGGCGGGTACTTGCTCTCGCGCGGCTCGAACTCGAAGCCGACCTTGCCGGCCTCGGCATCCCAGGCCAGGAAGGCCTTGAAGGCGCGCTTGGTCTTGTTCGAGACGAACTTCTCGAGCAGGTCGGTCTTGCCGGTCGCCAGCAGCTTGCTCATCTGCTCGGGAGCGATTTCCTGCTGCAGGATGGTGGTGCCGCTCTTGAAGTCGCAGCTCGGCGCGGCCTGCTCCAGCGTCGGCACCGCCTTGCTGCAGACATAGTTGTTGCCATGCACATGGACCGGGCTGCCGCAGCGGGGACAGGCGCCGAGCGACTCGCGACCGCTGAAGTCGGCCAGTTCGCCGGTTTCCTCGTCCTTCTTGTCGCCGAAGTCGAATTCGAGCTTCCAGTTCTGGTCCTCGTCGCTGAACTTGAGCGCCAGCTCGGCCACGAACGGCCAGCCGGCCTTCGAGCGGAAGCCTTCGAGCGGGCCGATATGCTTGTCGGCCAGGAAGGCCTCGGCCTCCTCGATCTCGAAGGTGCGCCCGGCCGGTGACTTGCCGAACGAGAAGCCGCAGCCGTCGGACTTGCCATCGGCGCCGCAGCAGGCATAGCGGCGGTAGTTTTCCTTCACCACGCCGCCGCAGTTCGGGCAGGGCGTCTGCAGCGTGGCGTAGTTGCCCGGCACGCTGTCGCGGTCGTATTCCTTGGCCTTCTTGACCATGCGCTCGGTCATGGTGGCGATCTCGCGCATGAAGGCCTCGCGGCTGAGCTGGCCCTGTTCCATCAGCGACAGCTTGTGCTCCCACTCGCCGGTCAGCGCCGGCTTGGACAGTTCCTCGACCCCGAGCCCGCGCAGCAGCGTCATGAGCTGGAACGCCTTGGCGGTCGGGATCAGCTCGCGCCCTTCGCGCAGCATGTATTTCTCGGTCAGCAGGCCTTCGATGATGGCCGCGCGCGTGGCTGGCGTGCCCAGGCCTTTGTCCTGCATCGCGCTGCGCAGCTCGTCGTCGTCGATCAGCTTGCCGGCGCCTTCCATCGCGCCCAGCAGCGTGGCTTCGCTGTAGCGCGCCGGCGGGCGGGTCTTGAGCGGCTTCGGCGCCGCCTCGCGCGTCGCGACCGTCTCGCCCGGCTGCACCGGCACCAGATTCTGGCCCTTGTCGCCGGCGGCGGCGTCGGCCACGTCCTCGGCCGCCTCCTTGCCGTAGACCGCCATCCAGCCCGGCTTGACCAGCACCTTGCCCTCGGTCTTGAAATGGTGGATGCCATCCGCAACGGCGACCTTGCTGATGCGGGTCGTGACCATGAACTCGGCCACCGGGAAGAACACCGCCAGGAAGCGGCGCACCACCAGGTCGTACAGCTTCTGTTCGGCCTCGGACAGGCCGCTCGGGGCCTGCAGCGTCGGGATGATCGCGAAGTGGTCGCTGACCTTGCTGTTGTCGAACACGCGCTTGCTCGGCTTGACATAGCCGTTGTTGAGCGCCACCAGCGCGTGCGGCGCCAGGTGGTTCAGCTGGCTGGCGGCGATCATCTCGAAGGTCTCCTTGACCGTCGGCAGATAGTCTTCCGGCAGCGCGCGGCTGTCGGTCCGCGGGTAGGTCAGCGCCTTGTGCTTTTCGTACAGGCTTTGCGCCAGCGCCAGCGTGGTCTTGGCCGAGAAGCCGAAGCGGCCGTTGGCCTCGCGCTGCAGGCTGGTCAGGTCGTAGAGCAGGCCGCTGGCCTGGGTGGTCGGCTTGGATTCCTCGCTCACGCTGGCGGGCTGGCCGCGCACGGCGTCGGCGATTTGCTGCGCCTGCTGCGCGTTCCAGACCCGGTCGGCCCTGAGCTCGGGGTCGGCGCCCTCGTCGCCGTTCTTGGCCGAGGGCTTCTTGAACGCCGGGTCGAACCACTTGCCCGGGTAGTCGCCGGCCTGGGCGCCGAAGCTGGCGTGGATTTCCCAGTAGTCGCGGCTGCGGAAGGCGCGGATCTTTTCCTCGCGCTCGACCACCACCGCCAGCGTCGGCGTCTGGACCCGGCCGACGGTGGTCAGGAAGAAGCCGCCGTCGCGCGAGTTGAACGCCGTCATGGCGCGGGTGCCGTTGATGCCGACCAGCCAGTCGGCCTCGGAGCGGCTGCGCGCGGCGTCGGCCAGCGGGCGCATCTGCTCGTCGCTGCGCAGCTGCTGGAAGCCGTCGCGGATCGCCTGCGGCGTCATCGACTGCAGCCAGAGCCGCTGCACCGGCTTGCCCAGCGGCTTGGCGCCACCGGCGTATTGCTCGATCAGGCGGAAGATCAGCTCGCCCTCGCGCCCGGCGTCGCAGGCGTTGATCAGCGCGCCCACGTCCTTGCGCTTGGCCAGCCTGACCACCGCCGACAGGCGCGACTTGCTCTTGTCGATCGGCTTCAGGTCGAAATGCGGCGGGATCACCGGCAGGTGGGCAAAGCTCCACTTGCCGCGCTTGACGTCGTAGGCCTCGGGCGCGGCGATTTCGACCAGATGGCCGACCGCCGAGCTGACGACATAGTGCTCGTTCTCGAAATGGTCCTCGTGCTTCTCGAACTTGCCCGCCAGCGGCGTGAGCGCACGGACGATGTCCTGGGCGACTGAAGGTTTCTCGGCAATGACCAAGGTTTTGGTAAGACCAGCTGTTTTCATCTCTACAATCGCTCCCATGCGCGCCTATGCGCGCATCTGTGTGTACGTGCGCACTCGCGCGCACCTGCATGAATTCACCATACCAAAAATTTGGCCCATGGCTGACGGCATCGACGTTTCTTCCTCCGCCAGCACCGCCCAACCGCGCCGCCGCCTGCAGGTGCGCCGCTCCGGCGTGCATGGCAAGGGTGTGTTTGCCGTCGTCGATCTGGCGGCGGGCGAGCCGCTGATCGAGTACACCGGCGAGGTCATCAGCTGGGACGAGGCGCTGCGCCGTCACCCGCACGATCCGGCCCAGCCCAACCACACCTTCTACTTCCACATCGACGACGGCCATGTGATCGACGGCGGCCAGGGCGGCAATTCCTCGCGCTGGATCAACCACAGCTGCGCGCCCAACTGCGAGGCCGAGGAGGACGCGCGCAAGCGGGTCTTCCTCCATGCGCTGCGCGACATCGCGGCCGGCGAGGAGCTGTTCTTCGACTATGGCCTGGTGGTCGACGGGCGCTACACGGCCAAGCTCAAGGCCGAGTACGCCTGCCACTGCGGCAGCCCGAACTGCCGCGGCACCATGCTGGCGCCCAAGCGGCCGGCCAAGGCCAAGGCCGTGGCCCAGGGCCAGGCAGCATGAGTGGGCCGAGCCCCGCCAGCGGCCCGGAGGCTGCGCTGCACGCCCTGACGCGCCAGGCCGAGGGCTTGTGGCAAGCGGTCTATCCGTTGTGGCCCGACTTCTCGGTCGAGGTGCTGCCGAGCATCGACTCGACCAACACCGCGCTGATGCAGCGTGCGCGCGCTGGCGACCGCTCGCCGACCCTGCTGGTCGCGCTCGAGCAGAGCGCCGGGCGCGGGCGGCGCGGCAAGTCCTGGCACAGCCGGCCCGGCGCCTCGCTGACCTTCTCGCTCGGGCTGCCCTATCAGCCGGCGGACTGGTCCGGCCTGTCGCTGGCGGTCGGCGTCAGCCTGGCCGAAAGCCTGCATCCCGAGATCCGGCTCAAATGGCCGAACGACCTCTGGTGGCGCGGGCGCAAGATCGGCGGCATCCTGATCGAGGCAGCCACGCTGGGCGCGCAGCGCTATGCGGTGATTGGCGTCGGCCTGAACTTGTTGTTGCCCGAGCTGCCGGCCTGGTCGCCGGTCCCGGTTGACGAGGCCGCTGCCCAGGCCCTGCCGCCGGTGCCGCCGGCCGCGCTGTGCGAACTGGTCCCCGGCCGCGATGCCGGTCAATGGCTGGCCGCGCTGATTCCCGCCCTGGTGCAGGATCTGCAGGCCTTCGAGCGCGCGGGCTTCGCCGCTTTCGCCGCCCGCTTCGCCGCGCGCGATGCGCTGGCCGGCCTGGAGCTGCGCCTGTCCGACGGGCAGCAAGGCCAGGCTGCCGGCGTCGGACCGGACGGCGCGCTGCGCCTGCGCACCGGGACCGGCCTGGTCGACATCACGAGCGCCGAAGTCAGCGTCCGTCCGCGCTGACGACGCCTGCCCTGGCGCTCGGCAGGGTGGCTGCCAAGCCGGCACAATCACGTCTTTTTTCAACGCCGCTTCGAAAGTCCCCATGCAAATCACCAAAGACACCGTCGTCACGATCAGCTACCAGGTTGCCGATGCCCAGGGCAAGCTGCTCGAAGCCAGCCCCGAGCCGATGGCCTACCTGCACGGCGGCTACGGCAACACCTTCGAGAAGATCGAGGCCGCGCTCGAAGGCCAGCAGGCCGGCTTCGCGACCACCGTGGTGCTCGAGCCGTCCGATGCCTTCGGCGAGCGCGACGAGAGCCTGGTGCAGACCATCTCGAAGGCCGATTTTCCGCCCGGCGTCAAGGTCGGCGGCACCCTGCGCGGCGTGGCCGATGACGGCGGCGAGCGCATCTTCACCGTGGTCAAGATCAAGGGCCCGCAGGTGATCCTGGACGGCAACCACCCGCATGCCGGCAAGACGCTGCGCTTCAGCCTCAAGGTCGAGCAGGTGCAGGCCGCCTCCGCCGAGGAAGTCGCGCATGGCCACGCGCATGGCGCACACGGCCATCACCACTGAAGCCTGTGAACAGGGGTGCGCGGCACGTACCCCTTCTAAAGTCAAGCTCTGAATACCCTTAGGTCCTGCTGGGTTTTCATTGACAAATTAAGCAATATGATTATTATAAAAATGTTTCTAATGAAAGTAATTAACTAAATTGCTCATCGAACATTCGGGGGAATGATTATTTCGATAAGCAGTCCCACCCAGGCCGGGCAGCGCCTGAAGAAGTGATGACGATGATGAATTTGCGTGATATGTCGGTCCGGCTCAGATTGAGCCTGGCCTTCGGCGGTCTGGCGGCCTTGGTATTGCTGGTTGCCGGCCTGTCCCTGCTGGCGCTCGATGCCGCCAACCAGCGCTTCATGAGCTATGTCGACGGACTCAACATGCGCGCCACGCTGGCGGCACATGTCCAGGCTGCCGTCGATGGCCGGGCCATCGCGGCCCGCAACCTGGTCCTGGCCAGCAAGCCCGAGGATGTCGCGCTTGAAAAAGCCAGTGTCCAGCAGGCACATCAGGAGGTCCAATCCAGTCTGGGCCGACTCAAGCAGCTGATCGCCAGTGCCACTGACACCACCGCGCAGGCCCGTCAGCTGGTGGCGGACATCGATCGCGTCGAGCAGCGCTATGGCCCGGTGGCGCTGTCCATCGTCGAACTGGCGCTGCAGGGACAGCAGGCGCAAGCCATCGCCAAGATCAACGACGAATGCCGCCCGCTGCTGGCCGAGTTGCGCCAGGCCACCGATGCGTACCGCGAAGCGGCTGAAGCCCGGACTGCCGAGTTGAAGCAGGACGCGGAAGATGCCTACCTGGCGCAGAAGATCCAGCTGATCATCGCCTGCCTGGTGGCCATTGCCGCTGCTGTCGTGACGAGCTGGCTGATTGCGCGCGGCATCACCGTGCCGCTGGGTCAGGCGGTGGCGGTGGCGAACCGGATCGCCGAAGGGGATCTGGGCAACCGGATTGAAGCCAACTCCCAGGACGAAACCGGACAGTTGCTGCGCTCGCTCGAGCTGATGCAGAGCGGTCTGGTCAAGACGGTGCAGGCAGTTCTGGCCAATGCCGATGGCGTGGCCAGCGCCAGCAGCCAGATCGCGCAAGGCAACATGGACCTGTCCTCGCGCACCGAGAACCAGGCCAGCGCGCTCGAGGAAACCTCGGCCTCGATGGAGCAGCTGGGCTCGACCGTGCGGCAGAACTCGGACAGCGCGCGCCAGGCCAACCAGCTGGCCCAGAGCGCC
>JAPLPQ010000070.1 GCA_026400105.1 Burkholderiales bacterium | reverse complement strand
GCGGCTGCCGGTGGAGGCGCCCGAGGGCACGGCCGCGCGGCCCATGACGCCGCTTTCGAGCAGCACGTCGCATTCGACGGTGGGGTTGCCGCGGCTGTCGAGCACTTCACGGCCGACGATATCAACGATTGCACTCATGTCTTACCTTTGGAGTTGAAAAATACTGGGACCTGGTCGCAGCGGGCGACCGGGCCGGAAGGCGGGATCAGAACTCGCCGAAGCGGTTTTCCAGGAAGCCGTGGCGCTTGGTCACGCGGTCGAGCTCGACCAGGGTTTCCAGCAGCGCCCGCATATGCTTGAGCGGCACCGCGTTGGGGCCGTCGCTCATGGCCTGGCGCGGGTCGGGGTGGGTTTCCATGAACAGGCCGGCCACGCCGACGGCAACCGCCGCGCGCGACAGCACCGGCACCATCTCGCGCATGCCGCCGCTGCTCGTGCCCTGGCCGCCCGGCAGCTGCACGCTGTGGGTGGCGTCGAACACGACCGGCGCGCCGGTCTCGCGCATGATCGCCAGGCTGCGCATGTCGGACACCAGGTTGGTGTAGCCGAAGCTCGCGCCGCGCTCGCAGGCCAGGAAGTTGTCTTCCGGCAGGCCCGCGTCGCGCGCGGCGGCACGCGCCTTGTCGATCACGTTCTTCATGTCGTGTGGCGCGAGGAACTGGCCCTTCTTGATGTTGACCGGCTTGCCCGACTGCGCCACGGCGCGGATGAAGTCGGTCTGGCGGCACAGGAAGGCGGGGGTCTGCAGCACGTCGACCACGGCCGCGACGGCAGCGATATCGGCTTCGGTGTGGACATCGGTCAGCACCGGAACGCCCAGCTCGCGCCGGACCTTGGCCAGGATCTCGAGGCCCTGGTCCATGCCGGGGCCGCGGAAGGTGCTGCCGCTCGAGCGGTTGGCCTTGTCGTAGCTGCTCTTGAAGATGAAGGGGATGCCGAGCTCGCTGGTGATCGCCTTGAGCTCGCCGGCCACGTCCATCTGGAGCTGCTCGGACTCGATCACGCAGGGGCCCGCGATCAGGAAAAAGGGCTGGTCCAGCCCGACATCGAAGCCGCAGAGTTTCATGCTCAGCCTTTCTTGGACTTGTGCTGGATCAGGCCGGCCTTGACGAAGGCGTTGAACAGCGGGTGGCCGTCCCAGGGCGTGGACTTGAACTCGGGGTGGAACTGCACGCCGACATACCAGGGGTGGACGTCCTGCGGCAGCTCGACCATCTCGGTCAGGTGCTCGCGCTGGGTCAGTGCCGAGATCACCAGGCCGGCCGCGCGCAGCCGGTCCAGATACTGGGTGTTGGCCTCGTAGCGGTGGCGGTGGCGTTCGGTCACGACATCGCCGTAGATGGCGTGCGCCAGCGTGCCGGGCGCCACGTCGGAGCTCTGCGCGCCCAGGCGCATGGTGCCGCCGAGGTCGGAGTTGGCGTCGCGTTTCTGGATGCTGCCGTCGGCGTCCTGCCACTCGTCGATCAGCGCGATCACCGGGTGCGGGGTCTGGGGCTCGAACTCGGTCGAGTTGGCGTGCGTCAGGCCGGCGACATGGCGCGCGAACTCGATCGTCGCGACCTGCATGCCGAGGCAGATGCCGAGATAGGGCACGGCGTGCTCGCGGGCATAGCGCGCCGCGGCGATCTTGCCCTCGACGCCGCGCTTGCCGAAGCCGCCCGGCACCAGGATGGCGTCGAAGCCGCCGAGCTGGGCCGCCACGTCGCCGGATTCCAGCGTCTCGGAGTCGACATAGGTGATCTCGGACTTGACATGGTTCTTCATGCCGGCGTGGCGCAGCGCCTCGTTGACCGACTTGTAGCTGTCCGACAGCTCGACATACTTGCCGACCATCGCGATCCTGACCACGCCTTGCGGATGCTGGGTCTCGTAGACCAGGTCGTCCCAGCGCTTGAGGTTGGCCGGCGGGGTGTTCAGGCGCAGCTTGTCGCAGATCAGGCCGTCGAGGCCCTGCTCGTGCAGCACGCGCGGCACCTTGTAGATGGTGTCGACGTCGGGCATCGAGATCACGCCCCATTGCGCGACGTTGGTGAACAGGCTGATCTTCTCGCGCTCGTCGTCGGGGATCGGGCGGTCGGCGCGGCACAGCAGCGCGTCGGGCTGGATGCCGATCTCGCGCATCTTCTGCACCGTGTGCTGGGTCGGCTTGGTCTTGAGCTCGCCCGCGGCGGCGATCCACGGCACATAGGTCAGGTGGACGAAGGCCGCGTTGTTCGGACCCAGGCGCAGGCTCATCTGGCGCACGGCTTCGAGGAAGGGCAGCGACTCGATGTCGCCGACGGTGCCGCCGATCTCGACGATCGCGACATCCACCGCTTCGGGGCTGTTGTAGCCGGCGCCGCGCTTGACGAAGTCCTGGATCTCGTTGGTCACATGCGGGATCACCTGCACGGTCTTGCCGAGGTAGTCGCCGCGGCGTTCCTTCTCGAGCACGGACATGTAGATCTGTCCGGTCGTGAAGTTGTTGGTCTTCTTCATCCGGGTCGTGATGAAGCGCTCGTAGTGGCCCAGGTCGAGGTCGGTCTCGGCGCCGTCATCGGTCACGAAGACTTCGCCGTGCTGCATCGGCGACATCGTGCCCGGGTCGACGTTGAGGTAGGGGTCGAGCTTGATCAGGGTGACTTTGAGGCCGCGCGATTCGAGCAGGGCGGCCAGGGAAGCGGCGGCGATGCCCTTGCCCAATGAGGACACTACGCCGCCGGTAACAAACACAAATTTGGTCATGTCGCAGACGAGCCTGTGAGGCTCGCAGGAGTGTGAAATGGGGATTATAAAAGCCGGTGCCGGGTTTTGGCTCCGGGTCGACGCGCCAGCGCCTGGTGTACATTGCTCGCCATGACGGATCTGGCAGGAAAACATATCGTTCTGGGCCTCTCGGGAGGCATCGCGTGCTACAAGTCGGCCGAGCTTTGCCGCTTGCTGGTCAAGGCCGGCGCGACCGTGCAGGTGCTGATGACCGAGGCGGCCGCGCAGTTCATCACCCCGGTCACGCTGCAGGCGCTGAGCAACCGGCCGGTGGTGCTGAGCCAGTGGGATGCGCGCGAGCCCAACAACATGCCGCACATCAACCTCGGGCGCGAGGCCGATGCGATCCTGGTCGCCCCGGCCAGCGCCGACCTGCTGGCCCAGCTCGCGCAGGGCCGCGCGGCCGACCTGCTGACGCTGACCTGCCTGGCGCGCCCGCTCGAGCGCGCGCCCCTGCTGCTGGCGCCGGCGATGAACCGCGAGATGTGGGCCCATCCGGCGACGCAGCGCAATATCGCGCAATGCCAGGCCGACGGCGCGACCGTGCTGCCGGTCGGGCAGGGCGAGCAGGCCTGTGGCGAGACCGGCGATGGCCGCATGCTCGAGCCGGCCCAGCTGCTCGAGGCCCTGGTCGCGTCGTTCCAGCCCAAGCTGCTGGCCGGCCACCAGGTGCTCGTGACGGCCGGTCCGACCTTCGAGGCGATCGACCCGGTGCGCGGCATCACCAACCATTCATCTGGCAAGATGGGCTTTGCGATTGCGCGCGCCGCGCGCGAGGCTGGCGCCGAGGTCACGCTGGTGGCCGGTCCGGTCCATCTGCCGACGCCGCTGGGCGTGCGCCGCGTCGACGTGCAGTCGGCGCTGCAGATGCAGGCGGCGGTGCAGGCCGAAGTCGGGGCCGCGACGATCTTCATCGCGGCGGCGGCGGTGGCCGACTGGCGCCCGGCCTCGGCCGCCGAGCACAAGATCAAGAAGGACGGCTCGGGTCTGCCGCCCGCGCTGCATTTCGTCGAGAATCCCGACATCCTGGCTGGCGTCGCGGCCGACCCGCGCGCCAGCCGCGGCGAGCTCTACTGCGTCGGCTTCGCCGCCGAGAGCCAGGACCTGCTGGCCAATGCCCAAGCCAAGCGCTTGCGCAAGCGCGTGCCGCTGCTGGTCGGCAATATCGGACCGGCCACCTTCGGCCGCGACGACAACGCGCTGCTGCTGGTCGACGAGCAAGGCGCACAGGAGCTGCCCCACGGCAGCAAGACCGAGCTGGCACGCCAGCTGGTGGCCGAGATCGCGCGTCGCCTGCCCGCAGCAGGCTGAAGCAGTCAAGCAGTCAGACTCACTCTGCCTGCCAAGGTTGGCAGTCAGGGGCGGCTGTGGCAAGCGGTTAGCTGATGTGGGCCAGCTTTACCCCTGGCCAGCCGGCGTGCGCGGCGCCAGCTGCCACCAGGGCAGTTCGCGCCGCAGCGACAGCACCTGGCCGCAGGCCTGCGGTGTGTAGCCCGGCAGCTGCGCGATCCGGCTTTGCCAGGCTGCTTGCGCCAGCAGCTCGCGCAGCCGCAGCAGTTCGGGCTGCTCGAGCGCGCTCTTGAGACAGGCCAGGTAGTAGCGCTCGCTCGCCAGCGGAACGAAATCCAGCCCTTGCGCGCGCGCTGCCGCTTCGGTGCCCAGGCCGCAGTCGGCGCTGCCCGAGGCCACGGCCTGCGCCACCGCCGCATGCGAGGGCTCGCAGCGCAGATAGCCCTGGATCTGGCCGGGCTCGAGTCCGGCTTGCTGCAGCAGCTCGTCAAGCAAGACCCGTGTCCCTGATCCCAGCGCCCGGTTGACGAAGCGGGCTTTCCAGCGCGCGACCCGCGCCAGGCTGTCGAGCCGCAACGGGTTGCCGCGCGCGACCATCAGGCCCTGCTGGCGACGGGCAAAGCCGATCAGCTTGTGCAGTCCCGGCTGCAGCAGCGGCTGGTAGGTCCGGGCCGTCACGCTGGCGCTGTCCGCGCCCTCGCGCACATGAAAGCCGGCCAGCACGCAGTCGCCCGCGTTCAGGGCCCGGATCGCCTCGACGCTGCCGCCAAAGCGGATGTCCAGGTGCAGCGCGGCCTGGCTGGCCGCATGGTCCTGCAGCAGCGGCAGCGCATCGTCATGGCTGGCATGCAGCACCAGCACCAGCGCCTGCGGGTCGAAGGCCAGCGCCAGCGTGCGCTCGAGTTCGGCGCGCAGGGCCTCGATCTGCGGCCCGAGCCGGGCCTGGGCCAGCCTTTCGCTCCAGAGCAGCCGGTCGGCAAACGGGGTCAACCTGGCTGCCTGGCCGCGCTCCCAGAAGATCAGGTCCTGCTCCAGGGTCTGCTCCCAGTCCTTCAGCTGGCCCCAGACATGGCGGTAGGACAGCCCGAGCTGGCGCGCCGCACCCGAGATCGAGCCGCTGTCGCGCACGGCCAGTAGCAGCTCGAACAGCGGGTTGCGGATCAGGGCGGCCGGCTCGCGCTCGCTGCAGAGCCGGTAACTGAGTTCTATCTTGCGCATGTCGCGACAGTGTGCCCGATCCAGGGTCGGCGGCCGGCTTGCGTATGCATGGGCCTGCATAACTTGGGCCCATTCGTGCTGGCCGGGTGATGGCCAAGCTAGGATGGGCCGCAAGACCCTAGAACAGGAGACCCATGGCCGCCTTTACCGATGCCGCGCTCGGCGCCTTGCAGCTGCTCGTCGAGCGCGATCCGGCGCTGTGGGCGATTGTCGGCCGCTCGCTGGCGGTCAGCGCCAGCGCCTGCGCCCTGGCCTGCGCGCTCGGGCTGGCGCTGGGCGCCTGGCTCGGGGTGGCGCGCTTTCGTGGCCGCGAGGCGCTGCTGGCCTTGCTCAATACCTGGCTGGCCGTCCCTTCGGTGGTGGTCGGGCTGCTGGTCTATCTGCTGCTGTCGCGTTCCGGTCCGCTCGGCTTCCTGGGCTGGCTGTTCAGCTTCAAGGCCATGGTGCTGGC
>JAPLPQ010000063.1 GCA_026400105.1 Burkholderiales bacterium | reverse complement strand
ATTCGATGGCGCTGGCCGACTTGATCTGGCTGCGCAGCACGAACTTCTGGATCTTGCCGGTCGAGGTCTTGGGCAGGGCGCCGAAGACGACCCGCTTGGGCACCTTGAAGCGCGCCAGCAGCTGGCGGCAGAACTCGAGGATCTCGTCCCCGCTCGCCTCGGCGCCCGGCTTGAGCTCGACGAAGGCGCAGGGCACCTCGCCCCAGCGCGCGTCAGGCATCGCCACCACGGCGGCCAGCATCACGGCCGGGTGCCGGTGCAGCGCGTCCTCGACCTCGATCGACGAGATGTTCTCGCCGCCCGAGATGATCACGTCCTTGCTGCGGTCGCGGATCTTGACGTAGCCGTCCGGGTACATCACCGCCAGGTCGCCGGTGTGGAACCAGCCGCCGGCAAACGCTTCCTCGGTCGCGCCCGGGTTCTTCAGGTAGCCCTTCATGACCACGTTGCCGCGGAAGAAGATCTCGCCCATGGTCTCGCCATCGGCCGGTACCGGCTCCATCGTCTCGGGGTCGAGCACCGCGATCGCTTGCTGCATCGGCGCGGCCACGCCCTGGCGACCGTTGAGCTGGGCCCGTTCCTCGATCGACAGCCCTTCCCAATGCGCCTGCTTGGCGCAGACCGCTGCCGGGCCGTAGACCTCGGTCAGGCCGTAGACATGGATCAGCTCGATGCCGACGCGCTCGCAGCCCTCGATCACGGCCGCTGGCGGCGCCGCGCCCGCGATCTGGCCGTGGATCTTGTGGTTGATGCCCGCGCGCAGCTCGTCGGGCGTGTTGATCAGCAGGCTGTAGACGATCGGCGCGCCGCTCAGGTGCGTGATCTGGTGCTCGCGCACCAGCTCGAAGATATGCGTCGGGTCGACCTTGCGCAGGAAGACGCTGGCGCCCGCGATCAGCGCCATGGTCCAGGGGAAGCACCAGCCGTTGCAGTGGAACATCGGCAGCGTCCACAGGTAGGTCGCATGGTGCGGCAGCTGCCAGGAGATCACGTTGCTGGCGGCGTTCAGGTAGGCGCCGCGGTGGTGCGTGACCACGCCCTTGGGGTTGCCGGTGGTGCCCGAGGTGTAGTTGAGCGCGATCGCGTCCCACTCGTCGTCAGGCAGGCTCCAGGCGTAGTCGGGGTCGCCCTGGGCCAGGAAGGCCTCGTAGCTGATCTCGCCCAGATCGTAGCCGGGGGGCGCGCTCAGGTCCTCGACCTCGATCACGTAGGGGCGGTGCGTGCCGCAGATCGCCAGCGCCTTGACCATGACGCCGGAGAACTCGCGGTCGGTCAGCACCACCTTGGCCTCGCCATGCTGGAGCATGAAGGCGATGGCCTCGGCGTCGAGCCGGGTGTTGAGGGTGTTGAGCACGGCGCCGGTCATCGGCACGCCGAAATGGGCCTCGAACATGGCGGGCACGTTGGGCAGCATGACGGCGACGGTGTCGCCGCGGCCGATGCCGCGCGCGGCCAGTGCGCTGGCCAGGCGGCGGCAGCGCTGGTAGGTCTGGGCCCAGTTCTGGCGCTGCTCGCCGTAGATGATGGCGGTGCGGTCGGGGTAGACCCGGGCGGCGCGTTCGAGGTAGCTGATCGGGGACAGGGCGACGAAATTGGCGTCGTTCTTGTCCAGCCCCTGGTCGTAGGGATTCAGTCGGGTCACGGTGTCTCCT
>JAPLPQ010000028.1 GCA_026400105.1 Burkholderiales bacterium | reverse complement strand
GACATGAGTGCAATCGTTGATATCGTCGGCCGTGAAGTGCTCGACAGCCGCGGCAACCCCACCGTCGAATGCGACGTGCTGCTCGAAAGCGGCGTCATGGGCCGCGCGGCCGTGCCCTCGGGCGCCTCCACCGGCAGCCGCGAGGCGATCGAGCTGCGCGACGGCGACAAGAGCCGCTACCTCGGCAAGGGCGTGCTCAAAGCCGTCGAACACATCAACACCGAGATCAGTGAAGCCGTGCTGGGCCTGGACGCCTCCGAGCAGGCCTTCCTCGACCGCACCCTGATCGAGCTCGACGGCACCGAGAACAAGGGCCGCCTGGGCGCCAACGCGATGCTGGCCGTCTCGATGGCCGTCGCCCGCGCCGCCGCCGAGGAAGCCGGCCTGCCGCTGTACCGCTACTTCGGCGGCAGCACCAGCATGCAGCTGCCGGTGCCGATGATGAACGTCATCAACGGCGGCGCCCACGCCAACAACAACCTCGACATCCAGGAATTCATGATCCTGCCGGTCGGCGCGCCGTCGTTCCGCGAGGCGATTCGCTGGGGTGCCGAGATCTTCCACGCGCTGAAAAAGATCATCCATGACTTGGGGCTGAGCACCGCGGTCGGCGACGAAGGCGGCTTCGCCCCCTCGGTCGACGGCCATGAAGCCGCGATCCAGCTGATCCTGGAAGCAATCGACAAGGCCGGCTATGTCGCGGGCGAACAGATCATGCTGGGCCTGGACTGCGCCGCCAGCGAATTCTGCAAGGAAGGCCCGGACGGCTCCAAGGTCTACCACCTCGAGGGCGAAGGCCTGGTGCTGAGCGCCGAGCAGTGGACCGACATGCTGGCCACCTGGTGCGACAAGTACCCGATCATCAGCATCGAGGACGCGATGGGCGAGAGCGACTGGGCGGGCTGGAAGCACCTGACCGACGTGCTGGGCAAGAAGGTGCAGCTGGTGGGCGACGACCTGTTCGTGACCAACACCAAGATCTTCAAGGAAGGGATCCAGAAGGGCATCGGCAACTCGATCCTGATCAAGATCAACCAGATCGGCACGCTGACCGAGACCTTCGAGGCGATCGAGATGGCCAAGCGCGCGGGCTACACCGCCGTGATCAGCCACCGCTCGGGCGAGACCGAGGACAGCACGATTGCCGACATCGCGGTCGGCCTGAACGCGCTGCAGATCAAGACCGGCTCGATGAGCCGCTCGGATCGCATGGCCAAGTACAACCAGCTGCTGCGCATCGAGGAAGACCTGGGCTCGGTCGCCAGCTACCCGGGCCGCGACGCTTTCTACAACCTGCGCTGATCGAAATCCGGCATGCTCGCGCCACGCCACTGGACGGCATTGGGTCTGACTTGCTTGCTGGCGCTGCTGCAATACCAGCTCTGGCTGGGACGCGGCAGCTGGCCTCAGGTCGAGGCCTACCGCCAGCAGCTGGCCGAACAGACCCATTCCAACGAACTGGCCCGGCAGCAAAACGAGCAGCTGGCCAGCGAGGTGCGTGATCTGGAGGGCGGCATGACCATGGTCGAGGAGATCGCGCGCTACGAGCTCGGCCTGCTGCGGCCCAACGAGGTGTTCGTCAAGGTCACCCCGCCCAGCGCGGCTGCGCGCTGAACTGCATTCGACGCGCGGTTCGCCGCGCGATTGATGCCAAGCAAACGGCCACCCCGCAGGGTGGCCGTTTGTCATTGCGCAACCGCACGATCAAGGCCCCCGCGCGCCGCGGGTGCCGCTGACCGGCAATTAGGGCGGAGGGCTCAGTGCAGCTGGTCGCTGGCGGGCGGCTGGCGCTCCTGCTGCAGGAACAGGCGGGCCGCATCGACCGGGTCGAAGCGGTACTGGGCGCCACAGAAATCACAGGCGACCTCGACCTCGCCGCGTTCGGCCAGGATCGACTCGATCTCGTCGACGCCCAGTCCCTTGAGCATGGTGGCGACGCGCTCGCGCGAGCAGGTGCAGGCAAAGCGGGGCTCGATCGGGCCGTCCTCGGGCTGGAAGCGCAACAGGTCCTCCTGCCAGAACAGGCGGTGCAGGATGGTCTCGGCGTCGAGCGTCAGCAGCTCCTCGGGCTTGAGGCTGGCGGCCAGGGTGGCGATCCGGTGGTAGTCCTCGTTCTCGCCGATCGCGTCACCCTGGGCCTGCACCGCCGAGCTGCCGGCCAGGTTGGATGCGCCGGTGGCGGGCAGGCGCTGGATCAGCAGGCCGGCGGCGACCTCGCCGTTGGCCGCCAGCACCAGCTTGGTGTCGAGCTGTTCGCTGCGCAGCATGTAGTGCTCGAGCACCTCGCTCAACTGCTCGAGCTTCTCGTTGTGCTCGCCGTTGAGCGGCACGACGCCCTGGTAGGGCTGCTGGCCCGGCAGGCGGTCCTTCGGGTCGAGCGTGATCGCGCAGCGGCCCAGGCCGTTGACGTTGACCATGTGGCTCAGCGGCACGCCGTCGGCCACTTCGCCATTGACGGTGGCCGTGGTGCGGAAGCTGAAGTCGGGCTGGACCTCGGTCACCGCGAGCTTGACCGGCCCGTCGCCGAAGACCTGCAGCACCAGCGCACCATTGAACTTGATGTTGCCCTGCATCAGCACGGCGGCGGCCGACATCTCGCCGAGCAGCTCGGTCACCGCTGTCGGGTAGCCACCGCCCTCGCGGTGGCGACGCAGCACCTCCTGCCAGGAGCCGGTCAGGCGCACCAGCATGCCGCGTACCGGCAGGCCGTCGAACAGGAACTTGTGCAATTCGGATTTGTGCAATTCGGTCATTTCAGCCTCAAGCCAGCTTCACGAGACCCGCCTGGTAGCGGCGGGCGTTGGCGATGTAATGTTCGGCGCTGCGGCGCAGGCCTTCGATCTGTTCGGGACTGAGCTGGCGCACGACCTTGGCCGGGCTGCCCAGGATCATCGAGCCATCCGGAAATTCCTTGCCCTCGGTCACGAGCGAACCGGCGCCGACCAGGCAATTCCGGCCTATCCTCGCACCATTGAGCACCACCGCGCCGATGCCGATCAGCGTCTCGTCGCCGATCGTGCAGCCGTGCAGCATGACCTGGTGGCCGACGGTCACGCGCTCGCCGATCGTGAGCGGGAAGCCCTGGTCGGCATGCAGCACGCTGGCATCCTGGATGTTGCTGCCGGCACCGACGCGGATGCGGTCGGAGTCGCCGCGGATCACGGTGCCGAACCAGACGCTGCTGTCGGCGCCCAGGTTCACGTCGCCGATCACCTGCGCGCTGTCAGCCACGAAGGCGCTGGGGTCGACCTCGGGCACGAGGTCGTCAAGTTGGTAGATGCTCATGCCTAGAATTGTAAGGATGGAAGCCATGGAAACCGCCACGCAAGGTCTTGCCTTGCCCGAACTGCGCGCGCAGGCGCTGGCCGCGCTGTGCTGCCCCGACATCGAGCGCAAGCGCGAACTCGCCAGCGCGCTGCATGCCGCGGCCGCGCAGCTGCCGCTGGATGCCGCGGCCTTGCTGACGCCGCCCGCTGCCAGCGCCCTGCCCGGGCGGCCGGCCCGGCCGCGCCTGGTCATGCCCAAGCAGGTCGCGCAGCGCTCGCCCTTCACGCTCGAAGGCCGCGCGGCGCTGATCCATGCGATCTGCCACATCGAGTTCAACGCGATCAACCTCGCGCTCGACGCGGTCTGGCGCTTTGCCGGCATGCCGCGCGAGTTCTACCTCGACTGGCTGCGCGTGGCGGCCGAGGAGGCCTATCACTTCGGCCTGCTGCGCGATCACCTGCGCGCCATGCCGGCGCGGGAAGACGGCCAGCATTGGGACTACGGCGACTTCGACGGCCATGACGGGCTCTGGCTGATGTGCGAGCGCACGGCGCATGACGTGACCGCGCGCATGGCCCTGGTGCCGCGCACGCTCGAGGCGCGCGGCCTCGACGCGACACCGCAGATCCAGACCAAGCTCAGGCGCATCGGCACGCCCGATGCGCTGGCGGCGGTCGCGCTGCTCGACATCATCCTGCGCGACGAGATCGGCCATGTCGAGATCGGCAACCGCTGGTATCGCTGGCTCTGCGCCGGCCAGGGCCTGGACCCGGTCACGCATTACGGCGAGCTGGTGCGGCGGCACCAGGCCCCACCCCTGCGGCCGCCCTTCAACCAGGAGGCCCGGCTGCGCGCGGGCTTCAGCCAGCAGGAAATCGACTACCTGCTCGGCGCCTGAATCCCCGCTACCCTCAAATCCAATCGAGCCCGCTCGAGCCCTGCCCCATGATCCAGCTCCATCCCATCCCCGCCTTCCAGGACAACTACCTCTGGCTGCTGCAGGACGGCCGCCAGGCGGTCGTGGTCGACCCGGGCGATGCCGCCCCCGTGCTCGCCTTCCTGGAGCAGCATGGACTGCAACTGCAGGCGATCCTGCTGACCCACCACCATGCCGATCACACCGGTGGCGTGGCCGAGCTGCGCGCGGCCAGCGGTGCGGCGGTCTACGGCCCGGCCGCCGAGACCTTGCCGGCTGCGGTCGAACCGGTGCAGCGCCTGGGCGCGGGCGAACGCATCGAGCTGCTGGGCCTGAGCTTCGAGCTGATCGAGGTGCCCGGCCACACCGCCGGCCATGGCGCCTATTTCGTGGCGCAGGCGCCGGGCGGGCCGCTGCTGTTTTGCGGCGACACGCTGTTCTCGGGCGGCTGCGGCCGCCTGTTCGAGGGCACGGCGGCGCAGATGCTGGCTTCGCTGGACCGGCTGGCCGCCCTGCCCGACTCGACCCGGATCTGCTGCGCGCACGAATACACCCTGTCCAACCTGCGCTTCGCGCAGGCGGTCGAGCCGGGCAATGCGGCGATCGGACAACATGTCGCGCAATGCCAGGCGCTGCGCGAGCGCGGCCAGCCCACGCTGCCGAGCCGCATCGGGCTCGAGCGTCAGATCAACCCCTTCCTGCGCAGCCGCGAGCCGGCCTTGCTGGCGACACTCGCGCAGCGCGACCCGCTGGCGCAAGACGAAGTGGCACGCTTCGCGGCGCTGCGCGAGTGGAAGAACGGTTTCCGCTGAAAAAAGCGCGCGGCGGGAACCCTGGCCGATAATTGCGATCTCAATATCTTTGGCCTCCCCCCACTACCCGATGAACCGACACCGACTCTGGTGGCCCTTGCTGACCGCCATATTCCTGTCTGCCTGTTCCAGCCTGCCTGCGCCTGACGAGGCAGCCGAGCTCGAGGCGCCAGTACAGTCTGGCGAATCGCCCTACCTGCTCAAGGCGCGGCGCGGCGGCAACCCCACCCTGTCCGAATTGCGCACCGAGTCCAGCATCGGCCTGCGCGCGGTCGCGCCGCTGACCGTTCCGACCGATCTCTGGGACCGGATCCGGCGTGGCTTTGCGATGGAAGACCTCGACAGCGAACCGGTGCGCGAGCGCGAGCAGTGGTATGCCGCCCGCCCCGAGTACATCGAGCGCATGACGGCGCGCAGCAACAAATACCTGTTCCACATCGTCGAGGAACTCGAGCGGCGCAACATGCCGACCGAGCTCGCGCTGCTGCCCTTCGTCGAAAGCGCCTTCAACCCGCAGGCGGTCTCGAGCGCGAGCGCTGCCGGCATGTGGCAGTTCATGCCCGCCACCGGCAAGGATTTCGACCTGACGCAGAACATGTTCCGCGACGACCGACGCGATGTGCTGGCCTCGACCCGCGCCGCGCTCGACTACCTCGAGCGGCTGAACCGCCAGTTCAATGACTGGCATCTGGCGCTGGCGGCCTACAACTGGGGCCAGGGCAACGTCGCCAAGGCGATCAAGCGCAACCAGTCCCAGGGCCTGGGCACCTCCTACACCGAGATCAACCTGCCGCAGGAAACGCGCCAGTATGTGCCCAAGCTGCTGGCGATCAAGAACATCGTGGCGCAACCGGAGCGTTTCCGCGCCAAGCTGCCGGGCATCGGCAACCATCCCTTCTTCGACGCGGTGCCGATCAAGCGCGACATGGATGTGGCCAAGGTGGCCGAACTCGCGGGCGTGACCGAGCGCGACCTGCGCCAGCTCAACCCCTCGATCAACAAGCCGATGTTCATGGCGGCCGTCAACCCGAGCGTGCTGCTGCCCTGGGACAACGCCGCCGAATTCGAGGCCAAGCTGGCCAGCCACAGCGGCCCGCTGGCGAGCTGGACCGCCTGGAAGGCGCCGCGCGACATGACGGTCGCACAGGCCGCCGAGCAGCATGGGGTCGATGCCGGCGAGTTGCGCGAGCTCAACAAGATCCCGCTGCGCATGCTGGTCAAGGCCGGCTCGGCCCTGCTGGTGCCGCGCAACGGCAAGCTCGACATGGATGTGCCGGAACATCTGGCCGACCATGGCCAGCTGTTGCTCAAGGAAGAGATCATCCTGGTGCGGACCCAGATCAAGGCGCGCAAGGGCGACACCCTGGCCAAGCTGGCGCAACGCTACCGGCTCAGCGCGGCCAAGGTCGCCGACTGGAACGATCTCTCGCCCAAGGCCAGGCTCAAGCCCGGCCAGCAGCTGGTGCTGCAGCTGCCGCAGCGCGAAGCCAGGATCGCGGCGGCGGACGAGCGCAGCGCCGAGACGGCAGCCGCCGGCAAGGCCAAGCCGGGCAGGAAGGGCGAGAAGGGCGGCAAGGTGGCGGCGGCCAAGCCGTCCAGCGGCAAGGCCAGGTCATCGCGCGATCTGAAGGTCGCGCTCGACAGCAAGAAGCGCTGACGGCCCCGCGTCTACGGGACAGCAACCGGCCGGTTCCGGCTGCCGATCGCGGCGGCAGAGGCCGAAACCCGCGAAGCCCAGCGCGGGAACTCAGCGCCGGTCGGCCAGCGCGTGGGCGATGGTGCCCAGGTCCACGTATTCGAGCTCGCTGCCGATCGGCACGCCACGCGCGAGCCGCGTGACCTTGACCTGCAGCGTCTTGAGCAGCTGCGTGATCACATGCGCGGTCGCCTCGCCCTCGGCGGTGAAGTTGGTCGCCAGGATCAGCTCGCGCACCTCCTGCGGCGGCGGCTGGGCCACGCGCTCGAACAGGCGGCGCAGCGCGATGTCGTGCGCGCCGACACCGTCGAGCGGGCTGAGCTTGCCCATCAGCACGAAATAGAGGCCGCGGTAGGCGCCGGTGCGCTCGAGCGCGGCCTGGTCGGCCGGGGTCTCGACCACGCACAGCTGGCCCGCGTCACGGCGCGGGTCCAGGCAGGTCGGGCAGACCTCGTCCTCGGTGAAGGTGTTGCACAGCGCGCAATGGCGCACGCCCTGGACGGCCTGCTGCAGCGCCTGCGCGAGCTGCAGCGCCGCGTCGCGGTCATGCTGCAACAGATGGAAAGCCATGCGCGAGGCCGACTTGACGCCCACGCCCGGCAGGCGCTGCAAGGCGCGCACCAGGGCATCGAGGGACTGGGTCTGGGCCTGGCTCACCGCCCAACCGGTCAGAACGGGAACTTCATGCCGCCGGGCAGGCTCGGCATGCCGGCCGTGATCTTGCCCATTTTCTCGGTGCTGGTCTCCTCGGCCTTGCGCACGGCGGCGTTGAAGGCGGCAGCGACCAGGTCTTCCAGCATGTCCTTGTCCTCGGCCAGCAGGCTCGGGTCGATCGTGACGCGCCTGACGTCATGCTTGCAGGTCATCAGGACCTTGACCAGGCCGGCGCCGGACTCGCCGCTGACCTCGATGTTGCCGAGCTCGTCCTGCGCGCGCTTGAGGTCGTCCTGCATCGTCTGGGCCTTTTTCATCAGGCCGGCGAGTTGTCCTTTGTTGAACATATGTTTTCCTTAGGTGTTTCGAAAATGAGAATCAGATCGGTTTGATGCTGCCAGGCACGATTTTGCCGCCAAAGTCGCGCAGCATCGCCTGCACGAAGGGGTCTTGTGTCATGGTGGCGTCGGCCTGGCGCTGGCGCTCGGCCGCTGCGGCGGCCAGACGCCGGGCCGGGGTGTCGACGGTTTCGCCGAGCTCGATGCGCAGCCGCACCGCGTAGCCGGCCTGGACCAGCGCCGCCTGCAGCCGTTCGCGCGCGGCCGACTGCAGCAGCGTGGCGTTGGCCGAGCGCAGCTGCCATTCGTCGGCCGTGCGCGCGATCAGCTCGGACTGCAGCGCCAGCTCGCGCACCAGCGCGATGATGACTTCCGACTCGGACAGGGCCATGACGGTCTGGAACCAGAAATCGGCTTCAGCGCCTGGCGCGGCCGGTACGACCGGCGTGGCCTGCTGCGGCTGCTCTGGCTGCTGTGACTGAAGCTGTGGCACGACGCTGGCTGCAGCGGCTGCAGCGGCTGCAGCCGCTGGGGCCGGGCTGGCAGGCCGGGCCGGCGCCGACTCGTAGCGTGCCGGTGCCGGTGCCGGTGCCGCATTCAGCATGGCATCGAGTTCGGCCTCGGCGTCGAATTCGACATCGGAGCCGTAGGAACCGCTCCAGCCATCGTCCATGGCCGGTGCTGGCGCAGGCCTTGGGCCCGGGCGCGCGGCGGCTCTTGCCGGGGACGCAGGCGGCGCCGATGAAGCGGGAGCGCGGTAGGCCGGCATCGGCGCCGCCTTGGGGGCGGCCATCGCGGGCACTGTTGGTGCTGGCTGGACGGCAGGCGCGGGACGGAGAGCCGGGACAGCCGGGACAGCCGGGACAGCCGGGACAGCCGGGACAGGCTGCACGGCGGCCGCCGGCTCAGCCGGCTTCAGAGTTTTTTTTTCAGCCGCGCCGGCCGGCTTGAAGGCCAGCAGTCGCAGCAGCACCATGGTCAGCGCGGCATATTCGTCGGGCGCCAGGCCCAGCTCGCCGCGTCCATGCAGGCACAGGCTGTAGAGCAGCTGGGTCTCGTCGGGCGGCAGCGCCTGGGCCAGCGCCAGCAACTCGGCCGCTTCCGGATCATCGGATGCCGAGACCGCCTGTGGCACCTGCTGCGCCACGGCCATGCGCTGCAGCACGCCGGTCATCTCCTCCAGCGTCGAGGCCGCGCTGTAGCCGTTCAGGCGCAGCGCATCGACCGTCTCGACCACGGTGCGGCCGTCGCCAGCGGCCAGCGCACCGATCAGCGCGAACACATGGCTGCGGTCGACCGCGCCCAGCATCTGGCGCACGGTGGCTTCCTGCAGCTGGCCAGCACCGAAGGCAATCGCCTGGTCGGTCAGGGAGAGCGCGTCGCGCATCGAACCGCGCGCGGCGCGCGCCAGCAGACGCAGCGCCATCGGCTCGGACGCCACGCCTTCGGAGGCCAGCACCTGGCCCAGATGCTCGAACACCGTCTCGGGCGCCATCGGGCGCAGGTTGAACTGCAGGCAGCGGCTCAGCACCGTGACCGGCACCTTCTGCGGGTCGGTGGTCGCCAGCACGAACTTGAGGTACTCGGGCGGCTCCTCGAGCGTCTTCAACATCGCGTTGAAGGCGGTGTTGGTCAGCATGTGCACTTCGTCGATCATGAAGACCTTGAAGCGCCCCTGCACCGGCTTGTAGACCGCCTGCTCGAGCAGGGCCTGGACCTCGTCGACGCCACGGTTCGAGGCCGCGTCGAGTTCGGTGTAGTCGATGAAGCGGCCGGAATCGATGTCGCGGCAGGCATCGCAGACGCCGCAGGGCTGGGCCGTGATGCCGCCCTGCCCGTCCGCTCCGGTGCAGTTGAGCGACTTGGCCAGGATGCGCGAGACCGTGGTCTTGCCGACTCCGCGCGTGCCCGTGAACAGGTAGGCATGATGCAGGCGCTGGGTGGTCAGCGCATTGCCGAGCGCCTGCACTACATGCTCCTGCCCCACCATTTCGGCGAAGTTCTTCGGGCGGTATTTGCGGGCCAGGACAACGTAAGACATGGCGGCGATTCTAAGGTCTGGGGAGCCCCGGCCTTCGAAGTGACAATGCGCGGCATCGCCCGCCAGGGACAATCAACAGGAGACCCGATGCGATTTCCCACCCCACCCCGCCCCGCCTGCTCGCGCTGCTGTCAGTCAGCCTGCTGGCAGCTTGCGCCAGCCTGGCACCCGGCCTGCCCTACCAGCCCCCGCATCAGCCCGAGGGCCAGTCCGGCTATACCGACAAGCCCGGCTGGCAGAGCAGCCGCTTTGCCGTCGCCGCCGCCAACCCGCTGGCGACCGATGCCGGCTACCAGGTCATCAAGGCGGGCGGCAGCGCACTGGACGCCGCCGTTGCGGTGCAGATGGTGCTGACCCTGGTGGAGCCGCAGTCCAGCGGCATTGGCGGCGGCGCCTTCCTGCTGCACTTCGATGGTCAGTCGGTCCAGGCCTACGATGGCCGCGAAACCGCGCCGGCCGCCGCCGGCGAGCAGCTGTTCCTGCAGCCCGACGGGCAGCCGATGGTCTTCGCCGAGGCCGTGGTCGGGGGGCGTTCGGTCGGCGTGCCCGGCACCTTGCGCATGCTGGAGCTGGCGCAGCAGCAACACGGCCAGCAGCCCTGGGCCAGCCTGTTCCAGCCCGCCATCACGCTGGCCGAACAGGGCTTTCGGGTCAGCCCCAGGCTGCATCAGCTGCTGGCGGCGGACCCGCACCTCAGGAAGGACCCGGTCGCCGCCGCCTACTTCTACGACGGCCAGGGCCAGCCCTGGCCGGTCGGGCATCTGCTGAAGAATCCCGAGCTGGCCGAGCTGCTGCGGGACATCGCAGCGCACGGCTCCAAGGCATTGCACCAAGGGCCGGTGGCCCAGGCCATGGTCGACAAGGTGCGCTCGCACCCGAGCAACCCGGGCCTGCTGAGCCTGGCCGATCTGGCCGGCTACCAGCCGCGCCAGCGCGAGGCGCTGTGCTTCGACCACGCGGTGCCGCCGGCCAAGGTCTACCGGATCTGCGGTTTTCCGCCGCCGGGTTCAGGCGCGATCGCGATCGGCCAGATCCTGGGCCTGCTGCAGCAGACCGCGGGCGCCGAGCTGCCGCTGGGCAGCGACGGCCTGCCATCCGCCGACTGGCTGCATGACTACACCGAGGCCGCCCGCCTCGCGTTCGCGGACCGCGCGCAATATGTCGCCGACCCGGATTTCGTCGCACCTCCCGCCGGTTCCTGGCTGAGCCTGCTGGCGCCGGACTACCTGGCCCGGCGTGCGCAGCTGATCGGACCCCGGTCGATGAAGCTGGCCCAGCCTGGGCGCCCAGCAGGCCTGCTAACCAGCTTCGCCCCCATGCCCGAGCAGCCGGAACACGGCACCAGCCATGTCAGCATCGTCGACGCGCAGGGGCGTGCCGTCGCCATGACCAGCACGATCGAGGATGCCTTCGGCTCGCGCCAGATGGTGAAGGGCTTCCTGCTCAACAACGAGCTGACCGACTTCAGCTTCGCGCCGCGCGATGCGCAGGGCCGGCCGGTTGCCAACCGGGTCGAACCGGGCAAGCGCCCGCGCTCCTCGATGGCGCCGACCCTGGTCTTCGACCAGCAGGACGGACAACTGCTCATGAGTGCCGGCAGCCCCGGCGGCGCCCTCATCATCCACTACACCGCCAAGACCTTGTGGAGCCGGCTGCACTGGGGTCTGAACGCACAGCAGGCGATCGACCGGCCCAACTTCGGCTCGGTCAACGGCCCGACCCTGCTCGAAGCCAGGCGCTTCCCCGCTGCCACCCTCGACTCGCTGCGGTCACGCGGCCATGAAGTCAGGGAAATCGACATGACCAGCGGCCTGCAGGCGATCGAGCGGGTGACGGGCGGATATTTCGGCGGTGCCGACCCGCGGCGCGAGGGCGTGGTGATGGGCGACTGATTCAGGCTACAATCGCACCTGACGGGCCTTCCCGCATGGGGAAGCGGCCAACCGGGTCAGGTGGGGAACCAAGCAGCCCTAACCGCGGAGCCAGTGCCGGGGTCAAGGCTCGTCACCTTATTCTGAGAAACCAACGAACGACCAAACCCGGCCTCAAGCCGGGTTTTTTTGTGGCTGCTCCAGTTAGCGCAGGGCAGGTCCGCAGCAGACCTGCCCCGCACCGATCTGACCTGCTCAGAGCCAGTCAGGCCGCATGAACCGGCGCCACCGGCGTGATGGCGCGCTTGCCGGCCTCCGGCTGCTGCGAGGCCGCAGCCTCCTGGCCGCGCGCGAGCTGATAGGCCTGCTTGAGGACGGCCAGATCGCCGATGTGGTTGGACAGCAGCAGCACCAGGCGCGCATTCATGACATGGCTTTGCTCGGTGCTCAGGCCCTGGTGGGCTTCGATCAGCGCCTCGTACATGTCGTCGTAGGGCAGCTGGGTGACTTGGGTGTTCAGCATGGTGTTCTTCCTTGATCGGACTCAGGCGGCAGTGGCGACCACGCGCGACTGGGCGGTGGCGGTGGCCAGCGCGGCGCGCACGCCGGCTTCGCTCGGTTGGCGCCAGCGGGCCGCCACATGCTGGTCCGGGCGGATCAGGTAGGCGCTGCCGGGCGTCGCGTCCAGGCGCTGGGCCACCAGGCCCTGCAGATCGATCAGATCATGGCCGATCGAGACCGTCTGGACATGCTCGAGGGCTTGAGTCCATTCAGGCGCGTCGCCGAAGACCAGCAACGTGAAATCGGCGGCGGTCTCGCGCAGCAGCCAGCTCGGCTGGCCGTCGGCGCGTTGCACCGGAGCATCGGTCAGCGGCGCGCCCGGCACCTGCCGGCCGGCGAAGGCATCGATATCGGGCGTGTTGAGCGCCGAGCCATGCAGCGTGGCCGGCACCGACAGGCGCCCGCTGTTGACGAGGCGGCGCGCGAACTCATGCTCGCGCGCCAGCCCGAGCGTGACGTCGCGGAACAGGCGGCTGATCTCGCTCTTGGGCGTGATGAAGTCGGTGGCGCGGGTCGAGTTGCAGATGTTCTCGTCGGCCGCGTATTCGCGCTCGGGGCCGTAGCTCTGCAGCAGCTCGACGCCGGCGCGGCCCTTGAGTACCCAGTCGAGCTTCCAGGCCAGGTTGTCGGCATCCTGCACGCCGCTGTTGGCTCCGCGCGCGCCAAACGGCGAGACGCCATGCGCGCAGTCGCCCGCGAACACCACCCGGCCATGCACGAACTGGTCCATGCGCAGGCAGGCGAAGGTGTAGACGCTGGCCCACTCCAGCGTGAAGTCGACATCCTTGCCGAGCAGCGCCTTGACGCGCGGGATGATGTGCTCGGGCTTTTTCTCCTGCTCGGGATCGGCGTCCCAGCCGAGCTGGAAGTCGATGCGCCAGACGTTGTCGGGCTCGCGGTGCAGCAGCACCGACTGGTTCGGGTGGAACGGCGGGTCGAACCAGAACCAGCGCTCGGTCGGAAAATCGGCCGTCATCTTGACATCGGCGATCAGGAAGCGGTCCTGGAAGATGCGGCCCTTGCTCTCCAGGCCCATCAGCTGGCGCAGGGTCGAGCGCGAGCCGTCGCAGGCCAGCACCCAGCCGGCATCGATCTGGTAGCTGCCCTCGGGCGTCTCGATGCCCAGCAGCGCGCCATCGTCGCGGGTCTCGATCGCGGCGAGCTTGTTGTCCCAGCGGATCTCTATATTGGGCAGCTGCAGGCAGCGCTCGACCAGATAGGCCTCGCAGTAATACTGCTGCAGGTTGATGAAGGCCGGGCGCTCGTGGCCGTCCTCGGGCAGCAGGTTGAACTGGTAGAGCTGTTCGTCGCGCAGGAAGACCTTGCCGACGTTCCAGGACACGCCCTTGTCGACCATCGGCGCGCCGACACCGAGGCGGTCCCAGATCTCGAGCGTGCGCTTGGCAAAGCACAGCGCGCGCGAGCCGATCGAGAGCCGGTGGTCGTTGTCGAGCAGCAGCACGCGCTGGCCGCGCTGGGCCAGGTCGAGCGCCAGCGTCAGGCCGACCGGGCCGGCGCCGACGATCACGACCGGATGGTGGACCGGACGATCGGCGTCCTGGTCGGGCGAGCGCTGGTAGGCGAACTCGATCGCCTGCACCTGTGCGCCGTCGCCGTGGAAGGGATAGGAAGAAAGGTCTTCGCGTTTCATGTCTTACCTCTGCTGGAGTGAGAACCGCCGGATCGATGCCGGGTCTTTGTTCTGGGCAAAGCTCCGCCCGGCCGGCGGCGCGGGGCGCTGCCGGAGGCGGTGGGTGGGGGGTCAGTCAGCGCGAGATCGGCAACGCGACCCGCGCGTCAGGCATCAGCCCTCGAGCGCGATCCACATCTGGCGGTCGCGCTCGGCGGTCCAGATGCGCGGATCGGTGTACTGGGTCGCCTCGTCGTAGGCGCGGGTCACGTCGAACGGCATGCAGTGGTTGAAGATGACCCAGTGGCCGTACTTGGGGCTCAGCCTGGCGAAGGTCTCCTCGTAGACCGCGCGCAGGTCCTTGCCAGCAGCGGCACCGGCCTGCACGCTCTCATAGAGGTCCTTGATGAAGTCGCGCGTGCCGCTCAGGCCGGCTTGCACCTGCTCGGGCGTGGTCAGCGCGGCGCCGCGGCCGGGCACCAGCTTCTCGGGCTGAAGCGCGGCGACGTTGTCGAGCGTCTGCGGCCAGTCCTTGAAATAGGCGTCGCCAGCGTAGGGCGTGGCATCGAACTCGACCAGATCGCCCGAGAACAGGATCTTCTCGGACGGAATCCAGGCCACGGTGTCGCCCTTGGTGTGGCCGCGGCCGAGCTGGATCAGCTGGACTTCGAGCTTGCCGAGCCAGATGCTCATCTTGCCTTCGAAGGTCATGGTCGGCCAAGTCAGGCCTTCCGGCACGCTCTCGACGTTCTGGAACAGGCGCGGGAAGCGGCCGATCTCGCTGGCCTTGTCGAACTCGCCACGCTCGACCACCAGGTCGTAGGTGTCGCGGCTGGCGATGATCTGCTCGCCGCCCTCGGCCATGTAGGCGGAAGCGCCCAGCACGCGCACCGCGTGGTAGTGGCTCATGACCACGTACTTGATCGGCTTGTCGGTGACTTCGCGGATGCGACGGATCACGTCCTGCGCCATCACCGGCGTGGCCTGGGTGTCGATCACCATCACGGCGTCGTCGCCGATGATGATGCCGGTGTTCGGGTCGCCCTCGGCGGTGTAGGCGTAGGCATGTTCGGACAGCTTCTCGAAGGTGATTTTCTTTTCCTCGAGGTCGGCGGCGGAGGCGAAGGTCTTGCTGCTCATGGCGGTTCCGGGTTGAAATTCGTCAATGACGAACGTGTTTTACGAAATGAACTGCCGCCATGGTAGCCAGAATATTCGTCATTGACAAACAAATTCGCTTAGGTGAAAACCCTTAGCTATCAGGGAACCCCCGCCTTCTGCGGGGACAATAGCCCCCATGGTCAGAACTCCCGCCCCGCAACACCCCCCTGCCGTCAGCGACACGGCCAGCCACGATGAGGGCGAAACCCGCACCTCGCGCGGCATCCAGAGCGTCGAGGTCGGCGGCCAGCTGCTCAAGGCGCTGGCGCACACCGGACGGCGCATGGCATTGAAGGACCTCGCGCGCGAGGCCGAGATGACGCCGGCCAAGGCCCACCCCTACCTGGTGAGCTTCGGCAAGCTCGGGCTGATCGAGCAGGACCCGGCCAGCGGCCACTACGGCCTGGGGCCGCTGGCGATGCAGCTGGGCCTGATCAGCCTGCAGCAGGTGGACCCGGTCCGACTGGCCATCGCCGCCCTGCCGGGGCTGGCGCACAAGCTCGGCTGCACGGTATCGGCGGCGGTCTGGGGCGGACAGTCGCCGATCATCATCCGGGTCGAGGAAGGGCCGACGCCGGTGCATATCTCGATGCGCCACGGCAGCGCGGCCTCGATGCGCCACACCGCGACCGGCAAGGTGTTCGCGGCCTTGCGCCCGGCCGAGGAAGTCGCGCTGGCGCTGGCGCGCGAGGGCCATGCCGGTGCGCTTGAAGAACCCGGCTTCGCGGCCGAATTGCAGGCCGTGCGCCAGAGCGGCATCAGCCGGGTGCAGGACGAACTGCATCTGGGCATCAGCGGACTGGCGGCGCCGGTGTTCGACGGCTTCGGTCGGCTGACGCTGGTGATCGCGGCGATCGGGCCCACCGCCAGCATGCAGCTCGGGCCCGCCAGCCCGCAGGCGCTGACGCTCAGGCAGGCGACGCAGGAGATCAGCGAGCGCCTGGGCGCCAGGCGGCTCGAATCAGACTGAATCGGTGCCGGCCAGGCGGTGCTCAAGCGCCTGGCGACCGGCGGCGTCAGCCATGATCAGCAGGATCTGGCCGGGCTGGAGCCAGAAATCGTCGCCCGGATTGAGCTCCAGCCGGCCGTCGAGGCGCACGCCCAGCAGCATGTGGCTGGCGCTGCGCCGGCCGAGCTCGGACAGGCGGCGCGGCGTCCAGCCTGCGGGCACGGGCACTTCCTCGATCCGGGTGTTGAGCTCGGAGCGCAGCATCTCGTCGAAGAAGGACGCCACATGCGGCCGGATCATCGAGGAGGCGATGCTCATGCCACCGGTGAAGTCGGGCGACACCACCACATCGGCACCGGCCTTGCGCATCTTGTCGGCGTTGCGCATCTCGTGGCAGCGCGCGACGATGCGCACGGTCGGGTTGAGCTGGCGCGCGGTCAGGCAGATCATCAGGTTGCGGCTGTCGTCGCCCGTGACCGCGAACAGGCCCCGGGCATCGGCCAGGTCGGCGCGCAACAGCAGGTCGTCGTCGGAGGCGTCGCCCTGGATATAGAGCAGGCCGGGCTGGCGCTCGAGGTAGCGCCCGAGCTCGTCGGCATTGGGCTCGATCGCGACGAAGCGGTGGCCGGTGACGATCAGCTCGGTCGCGACGTTGCGGCCGACGCGGCCGAAACCGCACAGGATGTAATGGTCTTTGAGCTTGAGTATGGCTTTTTCCATGCGGCGTCGGCGCAGCGCCTCGTTGAGATCGGTTTCGAGAAAGAAGACGGTCAGGCTGGAGAAGATGAAGGTCAGCGTGCCGAAACCCGCGAAGGACACGAAGGCCGCGAACATTCGACCGGCATCGGTATGCGCCAGGTCGACCACCTCGCCGTAGCCCACGGTGGTGATCGTGATCGCCGTCATGTAGAAGGCATCGAAGGGTTCGGTGCCTTCCTGCCCGAAATACAGGAAGCCCAGCGTGCCGAGCAGCAGCTGCAGCAGCAGCGCCACCAAGGCCCAGCCCATGCGCAGCAGCACACGGTGGTTCTGCCCGGCCGGGGTGATCGGTTGCACCAGTTCCATGCAGTGACCGGGCTCAGATCGCCGCGGCGGCGATGTCGTCGGGCAACACTGCCAGGCGGGACAAGGCGGCCAGCGCCTCGGCGTCGGTGCGGTATTGGACCAGCCAAGGCCCGGCCTCGAGGGCGCCGGCGCGCCGCAGCGCGGTCTCGACCGGCAGCTTGACCCCGCTCAGGTGCAGCGTGATGCCGCGCACGCCGAGCTGGCCGCGCAGCTTGAAGAAGGTGTCGACGCCGGTGGCGTCGATCCGGTTGATGGCCTGGGCAAACAGGCAGACATGGCGGATGTCGGGCTGGCGCGCCAGCGACTCGACGATCGCGCGCTCGAACTCGGCAGCCGCCGCGAAGTCCAGCGCCGCGTCCATGCGCAGCGCATAGGTCTGCGGCGCCAGCGGCACCAGCTGCCAGAGGTGGCGGTCGCGCAGGCTGCCGTCGGGGTGCTGGCCGACCTCGATGATGCGCGGATGCAGGCGCTGGTAGACGAAATGGCTCAGCGCCATCAGCACCCCGGCCAGCACGCCCCAGTGCAGCTCGGGGGCCGACAGCAGCGTGATCGCAAAAGTGGCGCCGGCGATGCAGGCCTCGACCCGCGAGATGCGCCACAGGCGCAGGAATTCGCGCGGTCTGACCAGGCCCAGCACGGCGACCAGCACGATCGCGGCCAGCACCGACTGCGGCACATGGCGCAGCACCGGCGTGAACAGCAGCAGCGCCAGCAGCACCACCAGCACCGAAAACAGCGTGGCCCAGCCAGTGCGCGCGCCGGCATAGAGGTTGAGCGCCGAACGCGAGAAGGAGGAACTGGTCGCAAAGGTGCCGCTGAAGGCGGCGGCAATCTTGCCCAGCCCCTGCCCGATCAGGTCCTGGTTCTGGTTCCAGCGCTTGCCCTGGCGCTCGCTGTCGACCTTGGCGCTGGAAGCGGTCTCGAGAAAGCTGACCAGCGTGATGACCAGGGTTGGCAGCAGCAGCTGGCCCAGGGTCTCGAGGCCGGGCCAGGACGGCCAGTAGAGCGCGGGCAGGCCCTGCGGCAGCGCGCCCACGACGCGCCCGCCGCCGGCCGCGAAGTCAAGGCCCCAGGACAGGCCGGCGCTGGTCAGCACGATCAGCAACACCGAGGGAAAGGCCGGCTTCCAGCGCCGCGACAGCAGCAACAGCGCGAAGCTGCCCAGGCCGAAGGCCAGCGCGGGCCCATGCAGCGCGGGCGACTGCAGCGACTGCAGCCACTGCCGCCAGGGAAGCTGGATGCCGAGCAGGTCGCGCAACTGCGAGGCGATGATCAGCAGCGCCGCGGCCTGGGTGAACGCCATCAGCACTGGCGCGCTGACGACATTGAGCAGCCAGCCAAAGCGCAGCCAGCCCAGCGCGATCTGCAGCAGGCCCGACAGCAGCGCCAGCCAGACCGCGAGCTCGACCCAGCGCGCGCTGCCGGGTTCGGCCAGGCCGCCAAGCGAAGCCGCCACCAGCAGGCAGCTCAGCGCGGTCGGGCCGACCGAGAGCCGGGTCGAGGCACTGAACAGCACCGCCAGCAAGGCCGGCAGCATCGAGGCATAGATGCCGGTGACCGGCGGCATGCCGGCCAGCACCGCATAGGCCACGCCCTGCGGAATCACCATCAGGCCGACCGCGAGACCGGCCAGCGCCTCGCTGCGCAGCAACTGCGCGTCGGGCCGCGGCCAGGCCAGGAAGGGAAACAGGCGCTGAAGGCGGGCGGAGGGCGGCATGGAGCAGGAGTATAGGTCGGCGCCGCAGGCCGAAGCCGGAGCTAGGCGCGGCGCCAGCCGCGCTCAGCGCCAGGGCGCGCTGGCCTCGACCAGGCCGGTGATCGCGCGCTCGAGCGCTTCCAGCGCCGGCTCGAGCTCCTCCTGGCCGCGATCGATCGCCTCCTCGAGCGTGGCGGCCGACTGCATCAGCCCGGTCGCGCACAGGAAGCCGGCGCTGCCGCGCAGGGTATGCATGCGGCGCGCGGCGGCCTCGCGCTCGCCGCGCGCGAGCTCGTCCCGGACCTGGCGCACGGCGTCGCGGTGCTCGGCGACGAACATCGCGAGCAGGTCGAGGAAGATCTCGCGGTCGCCGCCCAGGCGCTGCGCGGCGCGCTCGCTGTCGAGGCCGGCGATGACAGGGAAAGCCGTGGCCTTGGCCTTCTTCGCTGCGCCTGGGCTGGCGTTTGCCGGTGCTGCGGCTGGCGCGCTGGCGCCCGGCGCTGGCAAGGCAACGAGCCCGGGCCCGCTGGGCGCCAGCGATGGCGGGCGCAAGGCGTCGGTTGCGCAGCCTGGCGGCCGGGGCCGGATGCAGTCGCACAGCAGCGTGACCATCTGCTCGAGGTCCATCGGCTTGGGCAGCACCTCGTTGGCGCCGGCCGCGCGCGCGGCGGCCTGCTGCTCCTCGCGCACGCCGGCAGTGAAGGCGATCACCGGCAGCTCGCGCAGGCCGAGCTCGCCGCGGATCAGGCGGGTCGCGCTCAGGCCGTCGAGCACCGGCATCTGGATGTCCATCAGCACCGCGTCGAAGGCGGCCGGGCTCGACCTGAGCAGCTGCAGCGCCTGCTGGCCATCGGCCGCCAGGGTCGAGGTAGCGCCCTCGAGCTGCAGCGCGCGCTCGACCAGGTCACGGTTCATCGCGCTGTCATCGACCACCAGGACATGCACGCCGACCAGGCGCGGGGCAGAAGGCCCGGGCGGCAGGCGCCGGGTCGAGGGCTCGCAGCTCAGCGCGGTGCGCTCGAACGGCAGCTCGAACCAGAAGTTGCTGCCCTGGCCGGGCTGGCTCTCGGCGCCGATCTCGCCGCCCATGAGCTCGACCAGCCGCTTGCAGATCGACAGGCCCAGCCCGGTGCCGCCAAAGCGCCGGCCGATGCCGGCATCGGCCTGGGTGAAGGGCGAGAACAGTCGCTCGAGCGCCTCGGGCGAGATGCCCATGCCGCTGTCGACGACCTCGAAGCGCAGCCAGAGGCTGGCGGGCTCCTGCTCGGTCACGCGCACGCGCAGCTCGATGGCGCCCTGCTCGGTGAACTTGACCGCATTGCCCAGCAGATTGAGCAGCACCTGCTCGAGCCGGAGCCCGTCGCCGAGCAGGGTGCCGGGCTCGGGTTGCGGGCCCTGCAGCTGCAGGCTCAGGCCCTTGGAGCGGGCGGCCTGGCCCATCAGGCTGTCGACATTGGCCAGCAGCGCGGCGAGCTCGAACGGCCGCGGCTCCAGGCGCAGCTGGCCGGCCTCGATCTTGGACAGGTCGAGCACATCGTTCAGGATGGCCAGCAGCGACTGGCCGGCGCTGCGGATGCGCTCGACCATCTCGCGCTGCTGGCCCGAGAGCGGCTCGCGCTCGAGCACCTGGGCCAGCCCGAGCACGGCATTCATCGGGGTCCGGATCTCGTGGCTCATGTGGGCCAGGAATTCGCTCTTGGCCGCATTGGCCGCCTCGGCGGCGTCGTAGGCCTGCTGCAACTCGTGCTCGTAGCGCTTGCGCTCGCTGATGTCGCGCGCCACGCCCAGCACCTCGACGAAGCGACCGTCGGCGCTGACCAGCGGGCTGATCATGATCTCGACCCAGATCGTGGCGCCGGACCGGTGTCGCTGCTCGATCTCGGCCCGGAAGCTCTCGAGCGGCAGCCCGGCGGCCTGGCGCTCGCGCAGCGACTGGAAATAGGCCTGGACGGTCTTGCTCGAGGCCGGCGTCAGCAACTGGTCGAGGCTCTGGCGCATGACCTCGTCGGCCTGGTAGCCGCACAGCTTCTCGACCGAGGGACTGACATAGGTGTAGCGGCCATTGATGTCGAGCGTCACGATCACGTCGATCGCGTTCTCGGCAATCAGGCGATGGCGCTCCTGGCTGATGCGCAGGCGCTCCTCGATCTGGCGCCGCTCGGTGACATCCTCCACCAGGATCAGGCAGAGCGCGGGCCGCTGCGGCCCTGGCCCCTCCTGCACCGGCGCGCCGCTCAGGCTGGCCCAGACCTGCGCCCCGTCGGGCCGCAGATAGCGCTTGATCAGCTTGAGGCTGGGGACCTGGCCCGCCAGCAGCCGGGCCATGCCGATGCGGCTGTCGGAGACATCGTCCGGGTGGGTGAACTGCAACGGGTCCTGGCCCTCGAGTTCGGCCGGACTGCGCCCGAGCATCTCGGCAAAGCGCGCGTTGGCCTCGACGATGCGGCCATCGCGCGCATCGACCAGCACCGCGCCGAGCGCGGCCTGCTCGAACATGACGCGAAAGCGCGCCTCGGCCGCGCGCTGGGCCTGCAGCACGGCCAGTTGCTGCGCCTGCCGGTCGCGGCGCCAGGACTGGTAGCCGGCGCTGTAGACCAGCAGCAGCCCCAGCCCCATGACCAGGGCCACGACCCAGGACAGGGTGCGCACGCCGGCATAGGCCTCGACCTCGTCGATCTCGGCGATCATGAGCCAGGAGCTGCCAGCCACGGCGGCGGAATAGGCCAGCACCGGCTGGCGGCGGTAGTCGCGTCCGCCCGCGATGATGCCGCGCTCGCCCTTGACCGCGCGCGCGGCCGGCAGGTCGGGCGTGCTCAGGGGCTGGCTCAATGCCAGCGCGGCATCGCGCCGATGGCGCAACGGCGTCAGGAACATGACCCGCTCGCCTTCACGCCGCACCAGATAGGTCTCGGCGGTCTGGGTCGGCACCGGCCAGGATTCGACCAGCGGGTAGAGGTCGCGATCGGCACGCCAGTTCACATAGACAATGCCCAGCGGCGACTGGCCCGGGCGGCCCATGGGCGCAAGCAGGCCGTAATGGGCAACGCCACCGGGCTGGCGCTGCAGGTCGACCAGCTCGATGCGGGGCTGACGCGCAATGTCGCGCGCGCGCTCGGACAGCTGCCCGTGCCGCACATCGCCGACCGACAGGATCATGTCGCCACGCGGGTCGAGCACGGCCAGCCCTTCCCAGGCGCGGACCCGGGCCAGCTCGGCCATCCGGCCCCTGATCTGCTCGCGCAGCACGGCGTCCCGGCGCCCGCTGCGCAGCCATTGCTCGAACAGCAGCTCAAGCTGCGAATGACCGGAAAAATACAGCTCGGCGTCCAGCCGCCGCTCGGCCAGCGAGTCCTCGATCTGCTGGCGCTTCTGCTCGGCGATCACCGCCAGCGTGCGGTGGGTTTCGTCGCGCACCTGCTGGCTCAGGTAACGGTAGCCGAAGGCACCGACCAGCACGATCAGCAGCGTGAGCGTCAGCAGGGGCAGCGCGAAGCGCAGCCAGGTCTTGCGGCCCGAGTTCATCTTGAACCGCCTTCGGCAAGCCTGGCCCAGCCGCCGTCCAGGGCCGGGGCACGGCAATCCAGACCCTGGCCGCAGGGCAGCAAGACAAGCGGCGTCACCAAGGCTTTTCTGCACATGTTCCCTATTTTAGCAAATCAGGGCAGCAAGAATTGGTGAAATATGCCATTAATATCAGGCAAAGCCCGAATCCGGTCTCCCGGTACTGGCGCCCGGCCTAGGTCTGACCGCTCGCGCCGACAACAACGAGGTGGCAGTGGAAATGGACTAGCCGCTATGATGCCCTCCCCTTCCCCCCTCAAGCCAAAGACCAAGAGATGAGCCAGGCCAGCGCAAATTTGTCCAGCGAAGCGACGGCGCAGCACGCCACGGCACGCGCACTGATCGAGGCCGGCGATCCGGCAGCCGACGGGCGTGCGCTGCGGCGCTGCCTGGGCCAGTTTCCGACCGGCGTGACGGTCGTGACCGCGCGCAACGGCGAACGCCTGGTCGGCATGGCGGTCAATTCCTTCGCGGCGGTCTCGCTGGCCCCACCGCTGGTGCTGTGGTCGATCAGGCGCGAATCCTCCAGCGCGCAGGATTTCCTGCAGGCCGGCCATTACGCGGTCAGCGTGCTGGCTGACGACCAGGTCGAACTCTCGCAGCTGTTCGGCTCCTCGCACCCGGAGCGCTTCGAGCGCGCGCGCTGGCAGGCCGGCCTGCAGGGGGCGCCGCTGATCGAGGGCGCGATCGCCCACCTCGAATGCCGGCTCGAGCAGGTGCACGAGGGCGGCGACCACCTGATCCTGGTTGGCCATGTCGAACGCTACGCACGCTTCGAGGGCGCGCCGCTGCTGTTCACCCAGGGGCATTACGGCGTGGCCCAGGAACACCCGGCGCTGGCCGAAGCCGCTCCGCAGAGCGACCAGAGCGCCACGACCGAACTGTCGGACTCCGAGCTGCTGCGCCAACTGATCTACGCCAGCCAGCGCCTGTCGCTGGACTTCGAATCGCACCGGCAGGCGCTGGGCCTGACGATGCCGATGTCGCGCCTGGTCAACCGGCTGCTCGAGGGCGCCTGCGATCCGGCCGAGCTCGCCCGCTCCACCTATCTGGAGCCGGAAGAAGTCGCCGATGGACTGGCCGGACTGCTGCAGCAAGGCCTGGTGGACAGCTGCGACGACGGGCGGTTCGAGCTCAGCGCGACCGGACACGAGCGCCAGGCCGCCGTCGCCGGATCGGCCGACCATTACATGAAGGACAAGCTGGGCCAGGTCGCCGAGGCCGACCTCGCGGCCTTCAAGCGCGTGCTGCAGGCCCTGGGCCACGACTGAGCCAAGACTGCGCCACCGTCTCGCCCGCTTCGGCCTTGAAGCTGGACGGCAATTGCGGCCTAATGATCCTGCCTGATAAATACCTGGGGAGAAAGATCATGAGTTTTGCCAAGATTGCCGCCATGGCGCTGTGCGCCAGCGCCGTCACCGTCTCGAGCTGGGCCGAAAAGCCCGACTGGGCAGGTGGCCAGGGCCACAAGCGCGAACCGATGCGCGAGCAGATGCGTGAACCCATGCACGAACCGGCCGGCTACGGCGCCAGCCAGGAGCGGGGGCGCAATATGCGGCATGAGGATGGCCAGCCTGGCAACCGTGCCCAGCCTCCGGGCGCCAGCGGCGCGCGGTTCGGCGAGCGGCACCGGGAATCGGTGCGCGACTACTTCGAGCCCCGGGTCCGGGCCGGCCGCTGTCCGCCCGGCCTGGCCAAGAAGAACAACGGCTGCCTGCCGCCCGGCCAGGCCAGGAAATGGGTCGTGGGGCAGCCGCTGTCGCGCGATCTGGTGCGCTACCCGCTGCCGGTCGAGCTGCGCCGCCAGCTCGGTCGCGCGCCGGCCGGCTACGAATATGTGCGGGTCGACAACGACATCCTGATGCTGATCATCGGCACCGGCATGGTCGTCGACGCGATCGAGAACCTGGGCGGCTTCTAGAATCACCAAATGAAACGGGCTGCCTGGGCAGCCCGCATCGACTGACGCGGCCCGTCACGGGCAGCGTCCAGGATCAGGATCAGTCGCCGTGACCCGGTGAATGACGCCGTTCCTGCGACTGGTTGTTGCTACCCACATGGGACTCGCGGTCGCTGCGGCTTTCGGGCGTGCGATGGCCCTGGTTGAGCTGGGTGGCATCCTGCTCGCCCACCTTGTTGTGGTCGTTCTCGACCTTGCGGGCATGGGGCTCTTGCTGGTCGGCCGGGCTATGGTGTTTTGTCATATCGAAATCCCACGGTGGATAAAGCAAAAATGATCAACGGACAGCGCTAACTTACAGCAAGCCAGGCTGGTGCGCTAGCCCCCTGATCCACCCGCAGGAAATTCCTGGACTCGCTCAGGCCGGCTGGCGGCCGGCACGCCAGGCGCTGAACAGCGCGATCAGTCCCGGCACCAGGATCAAGGCCCAGATGATCTTGCTCAGATTGGTCTGGACCCAGGGCATGTTGCCGAACAGGTAGCCCGCCAGCGTCAGGCCGCAGACCCAGAGCAGGCCGCCACCGACGTTGTAGGCAGTGAACTTGGGGCGCGACATCGCCGCCACGCCAGCGACGAAGGGCGCGAAGGTGCGGATGAAGGGCATGAAGCGGGCCAGGATGATGGTGATGCCGCCATAGCGCTCGTAGAAGGCATGGGCCTGCTCGAAGGCGCGCTTGTTGAACAGGCGCGAGTCCTCCCACTGGAACACCTTGGGTCCGAAATAGCGCCCGATGGTGTAGTTGAGTTGGTCGCCCAGTATGGCTGCGAGCGCCAGCAGGCCCATGGCCAGCGGCAGGCTGATCAGGCCCGCCCCCGCCAGCGCGCCGACGATGAACAGCAGCGAATCGCCCGGTAGGAAGGGCATGACGACCAGGCCGGTCTCGATGAAGATGATCAGGAACAGCAGCGCGTAGACCCAGGCGCCATAACTGGCGACAAAAGCCTGCAGATGCTTGTCGACGTGAAGGATGAAATCGATCAGGAAGGGAATGATGTCCATGATGCGAGATTATCCAGTCTCCGGATGACAAAAGCGGCAGATCGGCCGGCCACCTACAATTCGGGGGTGAATTCCAGCCCCAGCGTCCATCCCCTGCCCGACTCCTTGCGCTCTGCCGCGCCCCCCACGCCGCGCCGCCCGATCCGCGAACTGCCTGAGGAGCTGATCAGCCAGATCGCTGCCGGCGAGGTGGTCGAACGCCCGGCCTCGGTCGTGCGCGAGCTGGTCGACAACGCGCTCGATGCCGGCGCGCACCAGATCACGCTGCGGCTGCTGGCCGGGGGCGTGCGGCTGATCTCGGTCGAGGACGATGGCGGCGGCATCCCGCGCGAGGAACTGCCGGCGGCGCTCAAGCGCCATGCGACCAGCAAGATCAGCAACCTGGCGGAGCTCGAATCGGTCCACACCATGGGCTTTCGCGGCGAGGCGCTGGCCGCGATCCACTCGATCGCCGATGTCAGCCTGCTGTCGCGCGAGGCCGGCAGCGAGGACGGCCACGCCTGGATGCTGCACGGGCGCACCGGCGAGCTCGCGCCCGCCGCGCGCACCCACGGCACCACCGTCGAGGTGCGCGAGCTGTTCTACGCCACGCCGGCCAGGCGCAAGTTCCTCAAGACCGACGCGACCGAGCTCGCGCATTGCCTGGAAGCGGTGCGCCGGCACGCGCTGGCGCGCCCCGAGGTCGGCTTCGCGGTCTGGCACGAGGGCAAGCTGGTCGAGCAATGGCGCGCCTGCCACCCGGGCGAGCCGCAGGCCGCGCTGGCGCAGCGCCTGGGCGATGTGCTGGGCCAGGAGTTCCTCGCGCAGAGCCTGGCGCTGGACTGGCAGGGTCAGGGCATCCGGGTCTGGGGCCGGACCGGACTGCCGGACGCCGCGCGCGCGCGCGCCGACCGCCAGTTCGCCTATGTCAACGGCCGCTTCGTGCGCGACAAGGTGATCTCGCACGCCGCGCGCAGCGCCTACGAGGATGTGCTGCACGGCCAGCGCCAGCCCAGCTACGCGTTGTTCATCGAGATCGATCCGACCCGGGTCGACGTCAACGTGCATCCGACCAAGATCGAGGTGCGCTTTCGCGACGGACGCGAGGTGCACCAGGCCGTGCGCCACGCGATCGAGAACGCCTTGGCCACGCCGCGCTCGGCGACCGGCGCGCCAGCCGCAGGCCAGGCCGACCCAGCGGCGCATGAAACGGCGGCAGGCTTGGGCGCGCCGACAGAGGCGGAGATCCGGCCGGCCATGCCGCGGGTCCAGCTCGGACTCGGCATCCAGCAGCCCAGCGCCGACCAGCACTGGAACGCCCCCTGGAGCCGGCCCGAGCCGGTCGGCCACAAGGTCGAGGACCTGTCGCTGCTCTGGCAGGCGGGTCGTGCGCTGGACTCGGCCACCGCAGCACCAGGCGAACCGGCTGGCGATGCGACAGCCTTCGACCCCGACCAGACACCCGATCAGCGACCAGACCAGCAATGGCCGGCAGCTGTCCCGCAAGGCGCCATGCCATCGACTGGCCAGCCGCTGACGGCGGCGCAGCCCGCGCCGATGAGCGCCGCCCAGGTCTCCAGCGCCGGCACCGGCACGGCCGAGCCGCCAGACAGCGGCCACTGGCCGCTGGGCCGGGCGATCGCGCAGCTGCACGGCATCTACATCCTGGCCGAGAACGCCCAGGGCCTGGTGCTGGTCGACATGCATGCGGCGCACGAGCGCATCGTCTACGAACGGCTCAAGCAGCAGTTCGAGGCCAGCCCCGACGCCGGTCTGCAGAGCCAGCCGCTGCTGATCCCGACCACCTTCGCCGCCACGCCGCACGAGACCGCGACGGCCGAGACCTGCGCCGACCAGCTGCTGCAGCTGGGCCTGGAGATCTCGCTGTTCTCGCCGCAGACGCTGGCGCTGCGCGCGGTACCGGCCGCGCTGGCCCAGGGCGATGTGATCGAGCTCGCGCGCAGCGTGCTGGCCGAGTTCGCACAGCACGAGGCCTCGACCGTGGTGCAGCGCGCGCGCAACGAACTGCTCGCGACCATGGCCTGCCACGGCGCGGTGCGCGCCAGCCGACGCCTGACGCTGGAGGAAATGAACGGCCTGCTGCGCCAGATGGAAGCCACCGAACGCAGCGACCAATGCAACCATGGCCGACCGACCTGGCGCCAGCTCAAGTTGAGCGAACTCGATGCGCTGTTCCTGCGCGGACGCTGAAACATGAACCACCCAAGCCAGCGGCCGATGTCGCCCTCCCTGGTCGTCCTGCTGCTGTCACTGCTGATGGGGCTGCAGCCGATCGCGACCGACCTCTACCTGCCCTCGCTGCCGGACCTGACGCGCAGCCTGAGCGGCGGCATGGCGCAGGCCCAGCTGACGCTGACCGCGATGCTGCTGGGCTTTGGCCTGTCGCAACTGGTCTGGGGGCCGCTGTCCGACCGCTTCGGTCGCCGCCCGATACTGATCGCGGGCATGAGCCTGTTCACGCTGGCCTCGATCGGCGCTGCGCTGGCCGGCTCGATGCAGGCGCTGATCGGCTGGCGCGGCCTGCAGGGCCTGGCCATGGGGGCCTCGATGATGGGCGCGCGCGCCGTGATTCGCGACCTCTACCAGCCCGCTGACGGCGCGCGCGTGATGTCCAAGGCGCTGGGCGGCCTCGGGCTGATCGCCTGCTTCAGCGGTCCGCTGGGCGGCTGGCTGGCGCAACATCTGGGCTGGCGCGCGGCGCTGGCCGGCGTCGCGCTGTTTGGCGCCGCCGTGCTCGTGATGCTGGTATGGCGCCAGCAGGAGACGCTGCAGCAGCCCGACCGCGAGGCGCTGAAGCCGGCCCGCCTGCTGGCCAACTGGAAGCTGATCCTGCGCCACCCGACCTTCTGGTGCCAGGCCATGATCTCGGCCTTCTCCTTCGGCGGGCTGTTCACCTTCCTGTCGCTGGCCACCTTCGTCTTCAGCCGCGACCTCGGGCTGAGCCAGTTGGCCTTCGGCCTGGTGATGTTCTCGATGTCGCTGCTCTACATCAGCGGCACCTTCGTCTGCCGCCGGCTGCTGACGCGGCTCGGACTGCGCCGCACGATCGCGGTCGCGGCCGCCTTGAGCCTGGCGGGCGGCCTGGGGCTGGCGCTCGCTACCTGGCTGGAGCTTGCATCGGCCTGGGCAGTGGCGCTGCCCTTCGGGCTCTACATCATGGCGCATGGCATCCACCAGCCCTGCGCCCAGACCGGCTCGGTCGCGCCCTTTCCGCAAGCGGCCGGCACGGCCTCGGCCTGGGGCGGCTGCCTGGCGATGGTGATGGCGTTCGGCAACGGCCAGACCCTGGGCTGGCTGATCAGCCACGACTGGGTCACGCCGCGCCTGGCACTGGGCTGGGGTGTGCTGTTCTGGGCCGTGCTGGTCGCGCTCAACGCCTGGACTGCCGTGCAGCGCTACGGCGAGGCACGCGCGCCACTCAAGCGCCTGGGCTGAACCAGCCCGAACCGATTTGATCTCCGACCCGACCGAACAGCCTGCCGACATGATCCCTGCCCCCTCTTTTGCCCCGGACCTCCGGCCCGGCTGGCTGGCCATCGCCGGCCCGACTGCCTCGGGCAAGACCGCACTGGCGCTCGCGCTGGCGCAGCGCTGGCCGGTCGAGATCATCAGCGTCGACTCGGCGCTGGTGTTTCGCGGCATGGACATCGGCACCGCCAAGCCCAGCGCCGCGGAGCTGGCCAGCGCGCCGCATCACCTGATCGACATCCGCGATCCGCTGCAGGTCTACAGCGCGGCCGAATTCGTGCGCGACGCCACCACCCTGCTCGGCCAGATCCGCGCGCGCGGGCGCCTGCCGCTGCTGGTCGGCGGCACCATGCTGTATTTCAAGGCCCTGTTCGAAGGGCTGGATGCGATGCCATCGGCCCAGCCCGAGCTGCGCGCCGAGATCGAGGCAGAAGCCAGCCAACTGGGCTGGCCGGCGCTGCATGCGCGCTTGGGCCAGGTCGACCCGGTGACGGCCGAGCGCCTGTCGCCCAACGACAGCCAGCGCATCGGCCGCGCGCTCGAGGTCTGGCGCGCCAGCGGCAGGCCGATCTCGGCCTTCCACACCCGCGACAAGGCGGCCGAGGCCAGCCGGCCGCTGCAGATCGAAGGCCAGCCGGGTCTGCTGTTTTCGCTCGAGCCGCTCGAGCGCGCCTGGCTGCACCAGCGCATCGCGCAACGCTTCGACGCGATGCTGGCGCTGGGCTTCATTGACGAGATGACCGGGTTGCGCGCGCGCGGCGACCTGACGCCCGACCTGCCCTCGATGCGCTGCGTCGGCTACCGCCAGGCCTGGGAGGCGCTCGATGCGGCCGAAAGCGCGGGGCGCCAGGCCCTGAATGCGCAGGAGCTGGCCGAGCTGCGCGACCGCGGCATCTTCGCCACCCGCCAGCTTGCCAAGCGGCAGCTGACCTGGCTGCGCTCGATGGCGCAGCGCCAGGTGGTGGCCTGCGACCAGCCAGGTGCCATGCAGCAGGCGCTGGACCTGGTCGAGGCCGCGCTGCGGCCTGAGACGGCCTGAAGCGGCCTGATTCGGACTACCGCGCAGTCCGAACCGGCGCTTGAAGCCTTACAGCGTTACAGCGCCTTGACCAGCTCCGGCACCGCCGTGAACAGGTCGGCTTCCAGGCCGTAGTCGGCGACCGAGAAGATCGGCGCTTCCGCGTCCTTGTTGATCGCCACGATCACCTTGCTGTCCTTCATGCCGGCCAGATGCTGGATCGCTCCCGAGATGCCGACTGCCACATACAGCTGCGGCGCCACGATCTTGCCGGTCTGTCCCACCTGCAGGTCGTTGGCGGCATAGCCGGCGTCGACTGCAGCACGGGAAGCACCGATCGCGGCGCCGAGCTTGTCGGCCAGCGGCGTGATGACTTCGTTGAACTTCTCGGCGCTGCCCAGGGCACGGCCGCCCGAGACGATGATCTTGGCCGCCGTCAGCTCGGGACGGTCGTTCTGCGCGATCTCGCTGCGCACCCAGGCGCTCTGGCCGCTGTCGGCCACGGCGGCCACGGTCTCAATCGAGGCGCTGCCGCCCTGTGCCGCTGCGGCGTCGAACGCCGTGCCGCGCACCGTCAGCACCTTGATCGCATCGCTGCTTTGCACGGTGGCGATCGCGTTGCCGGCGTAGATCGGGCGCTCGAAGGTGTCGGCGCTGACGACCTTGGTCACGTCGCTGAGCTGCGCCACGTCGAGCTGGGCCGCCACGCGCGGCGCGACGTTCTTGCCGCCGGCGGTGGCCGGAAACAGGATATGGCTGTAGCCGGCTGCGATGGTCAGCACTTGTGCCGCGACGTTCTCGGCCAGGCCGTGCGCCAGGCTGGCGCCGTCGGCGTGCAGCACCTTGGCGACACCGGCGATCTGAGCCGCAGCGGCAGCCGCGGCGCCGGCGTTCTGGCCCGCGACCAGCAGATGCACGTCGCCGCCGATCTGCGCGGCAGCCGTCACGGTGTTGAGGGTCGCGCTCTTGATCGAGCCGTGGTCGTGTTCTGCGATGACGAGGACTGTCATGTTCAGGATTCCTTTTGATTCGGTGGGGGACAGAGCCGACTGGTAGGCAGTCGGAATCCGTCCCGCAAGTCTCTGTCTGGTTGTCTAGTCAGTTGGTGACAGAGCACGTCGCTGCGCGGCCGTGGTCTGTCCCGCAATGGACTTAGATGACTTTGGCTTCGTTCCTGAGCTTGTCGATCAGCGCCGCCACGTCCGCGACCTTGATGCCAGCCTTGCGACCGGCCGGCGCGGCCACCTTCAGGGTCGTGAGGCGCGGCGCCACGTCCACGCCCAGGTCGGCCGGCTTGACGTTCTCGAGCGGCTTCTTCTTGGCCTTCATGATGTTGGGCAGTGTCACATAACGCGGCTCGTTCAGGCGCAGGTCGGTGGTGACGATCGCCGGCAGACCGAGCGACAGCACTTCCAGGCCGCCGTCGATCTCGCGCGTGACCTCGACCTTGTCACCAGCGACTTCGACCTTGCTCGCGAAGGTCGCCTGCGGCAGGCCGCTCAGGGCCGCCAGCATCTG
>JAPLPQ010000079.1 GCA_026400105.1 Burkholderiales bacterium | reverse complement strand
TCCTCGAGTTCTGCCGCCAGCTGCTGGCGCGCTTCAAGGTGCCCAAGCGGGTCGTCTTCGGCGCCCTGCCCAAGACCTCGACCGGCAAGATCCAGAAGTTCGTGCTGCGCAGCCAGATCAAGTCGGCCAGCGCCATCGAATAAAGCTTATTCCAGAAAAATTTCAACGGAGACAATATGAGAACTATCGATGTACACAAGCTGGCCGACGACGCCCGCTTCAACCGCTTTCACTTGAAGGTGCTGCTCTGGTGCCTGCTGATCATCGTGATCGACGGCTACGACATCGCGGTCGCCGGCACCGCGCTGCCCTCGATCATGAAAGAGATGAACGTGACCGCGTCCACCGCGGGCTTCATGGCCAGCTCGGCGCTGTTCGGGATGATGTTCGGTGCCATGCTGCTCGGCACATTGGCCGACCGGATCGGCAGGCGCTGGACGATCGCGATCTGCGTCTTCCTGTTCAGCGTCTTCACCGCGGGGGCTGGTTTCATGAAGGAACCGGTCAGCTTCAGCGTGATGCGCTTCATCGCCGGCCTGGGCATCGGTGGCGTGATGCCCAACATCGTCGCGCAGATGACAGAGTACTCGCCCAAGAAGATCCGCAGCGTCATGACGACGCTGATGTTCTCGGGCTACGCGCTCGGCGGCATCCTGGCTGCGGTGCTGGGCAAGCAGCTGATCGGTGACTACGGCTGGCAGTCGGTGTTCGTCGCCGCTGGCGCCCCGCTGCTGCTGATTCCGTTCATCCTCAAGAGCATGCCCGAGTCGCTGCCCTACCTGATCGCTCACCATGACGACCGCCATCTGCGCGAGATCGTCCAGCACATCGAGCCCAGCCTGAAGCTCAGCGCCGAAGACCAGTTCGTCGTGCCGCCGTCGGCCAAGGGCGCGGGCGCACCGATCGCCCGGCTGTTCCAGGAAGGTCGTGGCGTGAGCACCCTGATGTTCTGGGTCGCCTTCTTCACCGGCCTGTTCATGATCTATGCGCTGAGCTCCTGGCTGACCAAGCTGATGGCCATGTCCGGCTACAGCCTGGGCTCGGCGCTGAGCTTTGTCATCGCACTGAACCTGGGCGCGATGTTTGGCGCCATCGTGGGTGGCTGGCTGGCCGACAAGTTCCACATCAAGTGGGTGCTGGTGACGATGTATGCGCTCGGCGGCCTGTTCCTCTACCTGATGACGGTGCCGATGTCGACCGACATGCTGTATCTGGTCATCGGTGCGGTCGGCGCCTGCTCGACTGGCGCGCAGATCGTGGCCTATGCCTATTCCGGCCAGTTCTACCCGATGGCCATCCGCTCGACCGGCATCGGCATGGCAGCCGGTGTCGGCCGCACCGGAGCCATCCTGGCACCGCTGCTGATCGGCCTGATCGTGTCGCTGAAGTTGCCGCTGGAGCAGAACTTCGGAGTCAAACATGAAGATCCTCGTCCCCGTCAAGCGCGTGGTGGACTACAACGTCAAGGTGCGGGTCAAGGCCGACGGCACGGGCGTGGACATCGCCAATGTCAAGATGAGCATGAACCCGTTCGACGAGATCGCGATCGAGGAAGCGGTGCGCCTGAAGGAAAAGGGTGCCGCGACCGAGGTGATCGCGGTCTCCTGCGGTGTCGCTCAATGCCAGGAAACGCTGCGCACCGCGCTGGCGATCGGTGCCGACCGTGCGATCCTGGTCGAGACCGACGCCGAGCTGCAGCCGCTGGCCGTCGCCAAGCTGCTGGCCGCGCTGGTGGCCAAGGAGCAACCCGGCCTGGTGATCCTGGGCAAGCAGGCGATCGATGACGACGCGAACCAGACCGGCCAGATGCTGGCGGCCTTGAGCGGCCTGCCGCAGGCGACCTTCGCGAGCAAGGTCGAGGTCGCGGGTGACCGGGTCGAGGTCACGCGCGAGATCGACGGCGGCCTGGAAGTGCTGTCGCTCGGTCTGCCGGCGATCGTCACCACCGACCTGCGCCTGAACGAGCCGCGCTACGTGACGCTGCCCAACATCATGAAGGCCAAGAAGAAGCCGCTCGAGAACGTCAAGCCGGCCGACCTGAGCGTGGACGTGGCGCCGCGCCTCAAGACCCTGAAGGTGGCCGAGCCGGCGGGCCGCAAGGCTGGCATCAAGGTCGCGGACGTGGCGGCGCTGATCGACAAGCTCAGGAACGAAGCAAAGGTCATCTAATTTCATTGGGGACAGACCACGGCCGCGCAGCGACGTGCTCTGTCACCAACTAATTAGAGATTGGCGGAACAGATCCAGATTTGCGCAGCAAATTTGCTCTGTCCTCAACTGGCTAAGACTGGCGGACAGACCAGAACCGCGCAGCGGTCTGCTCTGTCGCCAACTGACTAGATAGAGACTTGCGGGACAGCCCCCGATTGCCTACCAGTCGGCCCTGTCCCCCACCGAATCAAAAGGAATCCTGAACATGACAGTCCTCGTCATCGCGGAACACGACCACCAAAACATCAAGGGCGCCACTCTCAACACCGTCACTGCAGCCTCGGAACTGGCATTGCTCGGGGCGGGGGAAGTGCATCTCCTGATTGCCGGGCATCAGGCATCGGATGCAGCGCTTGCCGGTTCAAGAATTTCCGGGGTCGCGAAGGTCATCCTCGCTGAAGGTGAATCGCTGGCGCACGGCCTGGCCGAGAACGTCGCGGCGCAAGTGCTGACCATCGCAGCTGGCTACAGCCATATCCTGTTCCCGGCCACCGCCGGCGGCAAGAACGTCGCGCCGCGCGTCGCGGCCCAGCTTGATGTCGCTCAGCTCAGCGACGTGACCAAGGTCATTTCCGCTGACACCTTCGAGCGCCCGATCTACGCCGGCAACGCGATCGCCACCGTGCAAAGCGCGGACGCCGTCAAGGTGCTGACGGTGCGCGGCACGGCGTTTGACGCCGCAGCGGCACAGGGCGGCAGCGCAGCGGTCGAAACCGTGGCGGCCGTGGCCGACAGCGGCCAGAGCGCCTGGGTCCGCAGCGAGATCGCGCAGAACGACCGCCCGGAGCTGACGGCAGCCAAGATCATCGTCTCGGG
>JAPLPQ010000035.1 GCA_026400105.1 Burkholderiales bacterium | reverse complement strand
GGTGACCGGTTATGTGTCGCCTGCCGACACGGCACGCTACGCTGGTCCGATCGGCTCCGAAGCCGCCAGCAACAAGTCGGCCAAGATCCTGAAGGTCTTCAACAAGACCAACTGGACCGCAGGCAGCGACGGTGTGCGCACCATGAGCTACCGTGTCCCGGCAGTCAAGGCTTCGCAGTACATGCGCCTGCGCGGCACCAACCTGCCGGCCGCCACCCCGTTCGAAACCGACGCGCAGGGCAACCCGCTGTCGGATTGGGAAGTCACCGCGGACGACTCGACCGTCAAGGGCAACATCCCCTGTGCCGATGCCGCCTGCCCGCCGCATATGCGCACGGTCGCTGGCGTCAAGTACTCGAGCCTGGACGTCGCTGCCTGGGCCGACCTGTGGTTCTACAGCAACCCGGTCTTCGTCGAGGTGATCAACGGCGTCAAGGTCGCGGGCGTCAAGTAAGTTCATCCGAATGCCGGGCCAGCCCCGGCGCCCGGATTCGGCCTGCTGGCCGGATCCGGTCGATTTGACCCGACCGGCGCTTGGCGCCGGTCTTCCCTTTTCTTGTTGCATTCATGACTAGTCTTGCGGGTGTTTCCCGTGTCGCGCTGCCTGCGGCCCCCATCGGTGGCAGGCAGCTGGCCGGCCTGCTGTTGGCCCTGGTGTCGGGCGTCTGTGGCCTGGCCTGGCAGTTCATCTGGACCCAGCAGTTGTCCAACAGCCTGGGCCACGAGATCGTGGCGGTGCTGGCGGTGCTGGGTGCTTTCTTTGGTGGCCTGGCCATCGGGGCCTGGGCCCTGCGCCGGGTCATCGAGCGTTCGGCCAGGCCGGCGCTCTGGTATGGCGGCCTGGAACTGCTGATCGCGGGCTGGGGCCTGGGCTTGAGCCTGCTGCTGCCGGCGCTGACGCCTGGCCTGGGCCAGCTGATCGGCGCCGAGCCCTCGGCCTGGCGCCATTGGGGCCTGGCCTTCTTCCTGCCTTTGCTGCTGCTGCTGCCGGTCACGGCGGCCATGGGCGCCACCTTGCCCGCGCTCGAACGCTGCTGGCGCGGCGCGCAATCCTCGCTGCTGAGCGCCCTCTATTCAGCCAATACCCTGGGTGCGGTGCTCGGTACGCTGGGCGTCGTCTTCGTCGCGATTCCGCAGCTGGGCCTGCAGGCCACGGCGCTGGCCTGTGCGGCGCTCAACCTGGTCTGTGGCCTGTCCGCGCTGGCGCTGAACCGGGGCCAGCGCATGGCCGTCGCTCCGGCCGCTGTTGTGGCGCATGCCCCGGCGGGCGCTGCGGCCCGAGCGGAATTCAGCCGCCGGCATTTGCTGCTGCTGTTGGCCGGATCGGGCCTGCTCGGCATCGGCTACGAGGTGCTCGCGGTCCGGGTGCTGAGCCAGGTGACCGAGAACACGGTCTACAGCTATGCGCTGCTGCTGGCGGTCTACCTGCTCGGCACCGCTGCCGGCGCGGCCTGGCACCAGCGGGCCCAGGGCCGACTGGACGCCGGCCAGGCTGGCCTGGCACGCCTGTTGGGCTGGCTCGTGCTGGCCACGCTGGCCGGTGGCCTCAGCCTGTGGGCGGCCGACCGCATCGTGCTCCTGCCCGCGCGCTGGTTCGGTCCCGGCGCGGCCGCGGCGCTGGCGGGCGAGGCGCTGGCGGCAGCCGTCGCGATGGGGCCGCCGACCTGGGTCATGGGGATTGTCTTTGCCCAGCTCTGCCATCTGGCGCGTGCCCATCAGATGACGCTGGGCGGCGCACTGGCGGTCAACACCGCGGCGGCCGCCCTGGCGCCCTGGCTGGTCGGCGTCGGGCTGATTCCGGCGCTGGGCGCGAGCGCTGCCCTGCTGCTGATCGGTGCCGGCTACCTGGCGCTGATGCCCGGCCTGTGGCGCCGTGGCAGCGGCTTCTGGTTGCCGCTGGTCCTGCTGGCGCTGATGGCACTGCTGACCCCGCCGCTGCGCTTTGTCGATCTGCCGCCCGGTGGCCGCGTCCTGAGTTACCGCGACGGCGTGATGGCGGCGGTCAGCGTGGTCGAGGACGGGCGGGGCGTGGCGCGCCTGCATATCAACAACCGTGTCCAGGAAGGCAGCAGCGCCAGCGGAGCGATCGAGAGGCGCCTGGCCCTGCTGCCGCTGCAGCTGCATCCGAAGCCGCAGCGGGCGCTCTTCCTGGGCTTGGGCACGGGCTACACGGTGCAGGTCGCGGCGCGCGACCCCGGCTTGCGGGTCGATGGCGTCGAGCTGCTGCCCGAGGTGATCGAGGCCGCGCCGCTGTTTGCCCGTGCGCAGAATGGTCAGCCGTCCGGTCCGCCCGGACTGGAGCGGGTGCATGCGGTGGCGGCCGACGCGCGCCGCTATGTGCTGGCAGCGCCGCAGCGCTATGACGTCGTGATCGCGGACCTGTTCCATCCGGCGCGCAGCGGTGCCGGTGCGCTCTACACGCGCGAGCATTTCGCCGCCGTGCGCGACCGGCTCGCGCCCGGCGGCCTGTTCTGCCAGTGGCTGGCCTTGCACCAGATGGATGTCGAGACCCTGCGCAGCATCGTGGCGGCCTACATGGCGGTCTTCCCCGAGGGCAAGGCGGTGCTCGCCAGCAACAGCCTCGACACCCCGGTGCTCGGTCTGGTGGCAAGTCCCGCCAGGTCGCGTTTCGAGCTCGATGCCTTGCGCGCGCGCCTGGCGCCGCCCCAGCCCGAGCTGCGCCAGCTGCTGGCCAGTGCCGGGCTCGAGGACGAATTCGGCCTGCTCGGCTCGGCCGTGGCCGGCAGTCAGAGCTTGCAGCGCTTCGCGCAGGGTGCCGCTGTCAACAGCGATGACCGTCCCTTCGTGACGCACCGCGCGCCCTGGGCCACCTACGCGCCGGCCAGCACGCCGCGCGAACGCCTGCACGAACTGATTTCGCGCTGGACTGTCGAGCCCGGCGAATGGCTGCAGCCCGCCGACCCGGTCTTCGAGCAGCGCTTGCAGCGCTACTGGGATGTGAGGCGGCGCTACCTCGAGCTCGGTCTGGCGACCGCACCCGATCCCGATCCGGTCATGATGCTGGACCGGCTGCAGCAGCCGCTGCTCGGCCTGCTGCGCGACAGCCCCGAATTCCGTCCTGCCGCCGATCCCTTGCGCGCCCTTGCTTCCGCCATTCGCCCGCGCGATCCCGACCGCGCGGACGAGCTGCTGCGCCAGCTCGGGCGCCTGCAGCCCGAGCGACCAGATCCGGTCAGCCGGCCTTGAGCGCTGAGCGCAGCCCGCTTCTTGCTTGTTCTTGACTGTTTTCCCACTCTCATCATCCATCGGTCCCTGAATGAAATCGACATCAGTGAATTCCACCCGACTGCAGACGGCGTTGCGCGAGCCGCTGCTGCATTTCCTGATCCTGGGCGCGGCCATTTTCGGCGTCGACCAATGGCGCAATGCCGGCAGTGAAACGGCCAGCGACATCGTCGTGACGGCCAAGGTCCAGCAGGAAGCCAAGGCCATCTTCGAGTCCGGCATGAAGCGCGAACCCAAGCCGGAAGAGCTCAAGGTGCTGCTCGACCGCTGGGTCGACAACGAGATCCTCTACCGCGAGGGCTTGCAACTGGGTCTGGACCGGGGTGACTCGGGCATCCGCGACCGCGTGATCTTCAAGGCCATGAGCGTGACCCAGGCCGGCATCGTGCTGCCCGAAGTCGATGAAGCCGGTCTCAATGCCTGGTTCGAGTCGAACCGCGAGCGCTACGACACCCCGGCGCGCTTCGATTTCCTGGAGGCCGCCGTGCCGTCGGATACCAAGCTCGAAGCCCTGCAGCGCTTCGCCGTGGCACTCAACAGCAACCAGGACGAGCCCGGCATCGAGAGCAGCTTGCGCGTGTTCCGCGACCGTCCGCGCTCCAACCTGCTGCAGAGCTATGGCAAGGAGTTCACCGAGGCGATCGAGCAGCTCAAGCCCGGTCAATGGCAGGTCCTGCTCAGCAACGACGGGCCGCGCGTGATCCGGCTCGAAACCCTCAAGCCGGCCGTCGCCGCCGACTTCGAGGCGGTCAAGGTCAAGCTCTACCAGGACTGGAAGGATGAGATGACTTCGCAGCGCTCCAAGGAGCTGATCCGCGAAATGGGCAAGAAGTACCAGATCCGCCAGGAGAGCATGCCGTCATGAGTGCCAGCCTGTTGCGTTCGCGTCTGGCGGCCCGCTTGCTGGGCTGTCTGCTGTTGCTGTGCGCCGGTCTGGGGCTGTCGCCGGCCCAGGCACACGAGATGACCATTGCCGAACTGACGGTGCGCGAATCGGCGGCCGGCAGCTATTTCTATGCCTGGGGCGTGCCGGCCAAGGTCACCCCGGTAGCCGAGGATCTGTCGCTGCGCTGGCCCGAAGGCTGCGAGGTCTCGGATCAGTCCGTCAGCTGCGGCAAGCAGGGACTCTACGGCCAGCTCGAGGTCGAGGGCCTGGGCAAGGTCTACTCGGCCGTGCTGCTGCGCGTGCACTGGCGCAGCGGCGAGAACCAGGTCATCACGCTGACCTCGAACCAGCCCAGGACCCGACTGTTTGGTGGCGCCAAGGACGAACGCGGCGCCGGCGAGATCGCCTCGGCCTACTCGATGCTCGGCGTGCAGCATATCCTGTCGGGCTACGACCACCTGCTGTTCGTGATCAGCCTGCTGATGCTGGTCGGCTTCCGGCGTCGCCTGGTCGCGACCATCACCGCCTTCACCGTGGCGCACAGCCTGACCCTGGGCGCCAGCGCGCTGGGCTGGCTGACGCTGCGCTCGGCACCGGTCGAGGCCACCATTGCCCTGTCGATCCTGCTGGTCTGCGGCGAAGCCCTGCGCCAGCGCGAGACGATGGCCAGACGCTGGCCCTCGCTGATCGCCTTCCTGTTCGGCCTGTTGCACGGCCTGGGCTTTGCCGGCGCCTTGCGCGAGATCGGCCTGCCCGAACAGCATTTCGCCGTGGCGCTGCTGACCTTCAACCTGGGCGTCGAGGCCGGCCAGCTGCTGGTCGTGCTGGCGGTCTGGCTGCTGACGGTATGGTCCGCCCGCCTGCTGCCCGTCGACCGCTTCAGGCAGCCACTGCTCTATGCGACCGGCGCCATGGCAGCCTTCTGGTCGATCGAACGCCTGAGCGCCATCTTCTACTGACAAGAGGTGACCCGATGAGCGACCTGTTCGAGCTTTTTCCGACCCCGGTCCTGCGCGTGCCGCGGCTGCTCGACGACAACGGCGTGCGCGCGTTCAGGCAGCGCTTTGCGCCTGCTGCCGGGCAGCTCAACCACCATTCCGGCGAGCTGTCGCATTCGCAGATCCTGGCGGCGGACGCTGATCCGCTGCTGGCCGACCTGAGCGCTCGCCTGACGCCGCACCTGGCCGAATTCGGCACCCATCTGTTCGGCCAGTCGCTGCACTGGACCATCAAGGAGATGTGGCTCAACGTGATGCAGACCGGTGGCCGCCAGGCCATCCACACCCATGCGAATTCCTTCGTCTCGGGCGTGCTGTACCTGAGCGATTGCCATCCGTCCTCCAACACCCTGTTCATCCGCAGCCTGGGCGGGCAGGGCTATGTGTTTGCCAACACCCACGCCAATGCGGCGGTCGGGCCCTTCAATGCCGACAAGTGGCGCGGCCCCGATCCGGCGCCGGGCGACCTGATCCTGTTCCCGAGCTCGCTGCTGCACGAAGTGCCGGTCAACCGCGGCGGATTGCGCGTGACGCTGGCCTTCAACGCGATCCCGGACCGGCTCGATGCCTGGGGCTATGCCATCACTTTCGGCCGCTGACCGCCGCTCGCGGCCAAGCCATCAGAACGGTCACCAGGACATATCCATGAAAATCAAACAATCGATCGTTGCCGGCCTGATGGGCTGGATCGCCCTGGCGGGAACGGCTTCGGCGCATGAATACTTTGCGCCCAATTTCGTGCTGTTCCATCCCTGGGCCGTGGCGAGTCAGGACGGACAGACCGACCTGCCGGTCTACTTCACCACGCGCGAAGTCGAGGAGGGCGACCGCCTGCTGCGCGCCTACACGCCGATCGCCGAGTCGGTGGCTTTCGTGTCGGCCGACTCCCAGCCGCTCGACGGGCTCGATTTGCAGTCAGGCGATGGCGAGCAGTTCTTTGCCACCGAACCGCACCTGCTGCTCAAGGGCCGCAAGCAGGACATCCACTGGGGGCGCAACTACCCGCTGGTGCTGGTGTTCGAGAAGGCCGGCATGATCAACGTCTCGATCTCGGTCGGCACCCCCTGATCTGCCTGAGTCTGGCGGGCGGGGCCGACCGCCTCAGGAGCGCCGTTTCCTGGCCTGGAACGGCGCGACCGAGTCGCCGCTCAGCGTGTAGCCCGAGGCGCCCTGTTCGGTCTTCGAGTGCTGGACCCGGATCAGTCCGGTCACCGCCACGCTGTCCATCAGCTTGATCTCCTTCGAGGGCGTGGCCAGCTTGACATGCACGATCTGGTTGGCCGGCGGCGGCGGCGTGTGGATGCAGGCGCCGTAATAAGGCACCAGCAGGAATTCCCGCAGCGCGCCCTGCGAGCCGTCCAGCGGCACGACGAAGCCCGTCATGCGCACGCGCTGGCGGTCAAGCGAGTTCTCGACCGGCGCCTGCTCCCAGGCCTGTTGCAGGCGCTTGAGCGCCTCGGTCGCGCGTGGGTCGGCATCGCTCAGTGAGGAAAAGTCCAGCCCCTCGAAGGCCTGGGCCGGGTTCCAGTTCCTGGGCATCAGGGCATTCCAGCCCAGGTTGCGATAGGCCTCCGCCTCGTTGCTTGCCGCGACTTCCGGCAGCCGTTCGCCGAGCTGGTAGCGCGGCTGGGCCTGGGCTTGAGCCTGGGCCGTACCGACGAGGCCAGTCAGGCCAGCCAGGCCGATCAGGCTCAGTGCGCAGCCCAGCAGGATCGGGCGCGCATGGGTCAGCAGGTTTTTCATGACGATCAAAAAATTCAGAGTCTGGGCATCAGCCCGTCCGACAGGGTCAACCGGGCGGCGCGCCAGGCCGGCAGCAGGGACGCGCACAGTCCGGCCAGCAGCACGCCGGCCAGCAGCTTGAGTTCGTTCGCTGGCGCGCCCCAGGCTGGCAGTGCCAGCCCGAGCTCGGCCTGGGTCCAGCCGGCGGCGGCCTGCGCGGCCAGGCCCAGCAGCCCATAGCCCAGCAGCGCGCCCGCCAGCGAGAGCAGCAGGCCTTCGAGCGCCAGCAGGGCGACGATGTGACGCCGGCCCGCTCCGACCGAGCGCAGGATGGCGAGTTCGCGTCGGCGCTCGCCCAGGCCGGCCCAGACGATGGCGACCATGGTGCTCAGTCCCATCGCGAGCACGAGCAGCGAGACGCCCGCGAGCGTCTGCTCTACCACGCCCAGCATGTGCCAGAGCTGGTCCAGCGCCACGCCGGGCAGCACGGCCTGCAGCGCCTCGTCGGGATACTGGTGCAGCGCGCGCTGGAGCCGGAACACCCCGGCGCGGTTCTCGAGCCCGACCAGCGCGGCGGTGACGCGCTTGGGCTCGAGGTCGAATTTCTGCACGAACCGGGCCGGAATGTGGAGGCCCGGCAGCGGTGCGCCACCCTGCCAGCCCAGGTGCAGGGCTTCCAGCGCCTGCAGGCTCACATGCAGGGTCCGGTCGACCGGGGTGCCGGTGCGCGCCAGCACGCCGACCACCTCGAACGGCAGGTCCTCGTGCTCGTGCAAGGCTTCTTCCCCCTGTCCTTGCCCCTGGCCGTGGTTCAAGGCCAGCTTGTCGCCCAGCCGATAGCCGAGCTGGCGCGCCACCTCGGCGCCGATCACGACCTCGAACAGCTGATTGAAGCGCCGGCCCGACGCCAGCGCCAGCGGCAGCTGATCGCCATGGCGCAGGTGCTCGAAGTAGTCCTGGGTCGTTCCCAGCACCGGAAAGCCCTGGTGCGAGTCGCCCAGGGTCAGCGGAATCACCCAGTCCACGGCCGGATCATCGCGCAGCCGCTGGTAGCTGTTCCAGCTCATGTCGTGGCTGGCCTCGCCGAGGTGGAACACCGAATACAGCAGCAGCTGTACCGGGCTGCTGCGCGCGCCCACGATCAGGTCGGTGCCGGCGATCGACTGCTCGAAACCCTGCCGGGCGGCATGGCGCGCGCGCTCCACCCCCAGCAGCATCGCCACGCTCAGCGACAGCGCGACCAGGGTCAGGCACAGGGTGTGCCGCCGGTTCCAGGCGCTTTGCAGCGCCAGCCAGAGCATCGCCTTCATGACCTGCTTCCTTTGGCTGAATGGGCCAGTGGCTGCAGCTCGAGGCAGCGGTCGAAACGGCTGGCCAGCGCGCGGTCATGGCTCACGAACAGCAGCGCGCTGCGGGCCCGGCGCGATTCTTCGGACAGCAGCTCGAGGAAGGCATGCTGGCTGTCGCTGTCGAGCGCCGAGGTCGGCTCGTCGGCGATCAGCAGCTCGGGGCAGCCGATCAGCGCGCGTGCCGCCGCCACCCGCTGCTGCTGACCGACCGAAAGCTCCATTGCCTGGCGCCGGGCCAGCGCCGGGTCCAGCCCCAGGCGGTCGAGCAGGCGATGCGCCGAGCGCAGCGGATCGGCGTCGAGCTGGCGCGCACGCTCGGCGCGCCGGGCGGAAAAGCGGCAGGGCAGCAGCACATTGTCCTCGACGCTCAGGTAGGGAATCAGGTTGAACTGCTGGAAGATGAAGCCGATATGGTCGCCGCGCAGCCGGTCGCGCTGCTGCCGGCCCAGGCTCACGAGATCGCGGCCCAGCAGCCTGATGCTGCCCTGTTGCGGCAGATGCACGCCGCCGAGCAAGCCCAGCAGGCTGCTCTTGCCGCAGCCGCTCGGGCCGCAGACGAACAGCGATTCGCCAGCCGCCAGGTTCAGTGCCTCGATGTCGAGCAGCGGCGCACTGCGGCTGTCCCAGCCGAAGCGCAGCGAGGCGACCTGCAGCAGCGGCCCCTCCGGTGTCGCCAGGCCGCTCACCCGCTGATCCCGGGCTGGTTGGGGGCGAGCTGGTGCAGGCCCGAATCCGTCCAGGTAGGGCGCAGCGGCAGGAGCAAGGCAAACAGGGCGGCCAGGGGCCAGTGGCGGGGCGTCATCGAAGCGGTCTCTCGCAGCAAGCTCGGGGCAGGGGCCATAGCCAAGCCGCCCGAGATCGGAGGCTGCCACCCAGTGTCAGGCCGCCAGTCTAGGGCGGTGTCATGGCATTCCGATGACATCGCGCGCCAAGCCTGGCGCCAGGCAGTCCAGCCAGCGCTATCGCCAGCCCGGCCCAGTTGGGCCGCCCCGACTCAGCCCGTCAGCCGGCCCGAGGCCTCGACCGTCCACTGCCGCTCATGGAAGGCGGCCACCGAAGGCCGGTGCGCGATCGAGACCAGCGCGCCGCCGCTCTCGCGCACCAGCGCGCGCAGCTTGCCGTAGATCTCGAGCTCGGCCGCCGCATCGAGCGCGCTGGTCGCCTCGTCGGCGAACAGCCAGCGCGGCTTCTTGAGCAGCGCGCGCGCGACCGCGAGGCGCTGCTGCTCGCCGCCCGAGAGCTTCTGGCCCCAGGCATCCTCGTCATCGAGCCGTTGCGCCAGTTGCGGCAGCAACGCGTCGCGCAGCGCCTGCTGCAGCTCGGCGTCGCTGTAGCGTTCGGCCGCTGCCGGGTAGGCCAGCGCGTCGCGCAGCCGTCCGGTCGGGAAATAGGGCCGCTGCGGCAGGAACATCGCGTCGCGCTCGAAGTCAGCCGGCAGCGCGATGCGGCCCTGCGCATAGGGCCAGATGCCGGCCAGGGTGCGGAACAGCGAGGACTTGCCGCTGCCCGATGCGCCCTGCAGCAGCACGCTGTCGCCCGGGCGCAGCGCCAGTCCGGCGCCTTGCAGCAGTACGCGGCCGTTCGGCAGCGACAGGGTCAGCTGGTCCAGCCGCAACTCGTCGCCGCCGCTGGCGCCGAGCAGACCCTGGCCGTTGGCGCTGCGCAGGCTGTCCTCGAAGCTGGTCAGGCGGTCGGTGGTCGCGCGCCAGCGCGCCAGCGCGTCGTAGTTGTCGACAAACCAGGACAGCGCGTCCTGCACCCGGCCGAAGGCCGAGGCGATCTGCATCAGCTCGCCGAGCTGGATCGCGCCGCTGAAGAAGCGCGGCGCCGCGACCACGAACGGGAACACCACCGCGGCCTGGCCGAAGCCGACCGTGAACCAGGTCAGGCGCTTCTGTGCCTTGATCAGCGCCAGCGTGTTCTGCAGCACGGCGCTGAAATGGCCGCCGAGCTGGCGCTGCTCGACCGGCTCGCCGCGATCGAGCGCGATCGCCTCGCTGTACTCGCGCACCCGCACCAGATGGTGCCGGAAATCGGCCTCGCGCTTCTGTTGCTCGAAGTTCAGGCTGATCAGCGGACGGCCGATGTAATGCGTCAGCACGCTGCCGACCAGCGCGTAGATCACCGCCATCCAGACCATGAAGCCCGGGATGTTCCAGTCGCTGCCGTTGAAGGCAAAGCCGAAGCTGCCCGACAGGCCCCACAGGATGCCGACGAAGCTCGCGAGCGTGACCGCCGCGTTGAGCAGGCCCATGCTCAGGCCCACGGCCGAGGACGTGAACATGCCGAGGTCCTCCTGGATGCGCTGGTCCGGGTTGTCGGGCAGGCTGGCATTCTCGTGCGTGAAGCGCATCAGCTCGAGCCGGTAGAAGGCCTTGTGGCCGAGCCAGCGCGCCAGCACATGCGCCGTCATCCAGGCGCGCCAGCGGATCTCGAGCAGCTGGGTCAGGTAGAAGCGGTAGACCGCGATCAGGATATAGCCGAAGGCCAGTCCGGTGAAGCGCCCGAGCTGCTGCCAGAACACCTCGGCGTTCTTGTTCTGCAGCGCGTCGTAGAAGACCCGGTTCCACTCGTTGATCAGCACCAGCATGTAGACCGCGCCGAGGTTGAGCGCGATGATGGCCGCGAGCAGTCCGCGCGCCTTCCATTTCTCGTCCGAGCCGAAGTAGGGCGCGGACAGCGCCCAGGCGCGGGAAGCGAAATGGCGGAACTGGTTCAGCTTGGTCAGCAGGCTCATGGGGTCTTCAGGGGTTGGCGATGCCGGACGCCACATGGCCGGAGGGCACATGCAGCGCGGCCGATTCGATATGGCCGGTCTGGTCGTCGAAGAAGAAGTCAGGCTCGAACTCGCGCAGGAATTCGCCCTTGGGCAGTCCGCCCAGGAACATCGCCTCGTCGATCGCGATGTCCCAGTCCATCAGGGTGCGGATCGCGCGCTCGTGCGCCGGCGCGCTGCGCGCCGTCACCAGCGCGGTGCGCAGCTGCATGCCGGCGCTGGCCGCGCTTTGCAGCTTCTGCAAGGCTTCGAGCAGCGGCTTGAACGGGCCGCCCGGCAGCGGCTGGCCGGCCCGGTCGACCTCGTGCTGCTGGAAGGCGCCCAGGCCCTGGGCCTGGTAGATGCGCTCGGCCTCGTCCGAGAACAGCACCGCATCGCCGTCGAAGGCAATCCTGACCTCGTGCGGGTGCGCGTCGCTGGCGCGCACCGATTGCGGGTAGACCTGGGCCGCCGGCACGCCGGCGGCAAGCGCGGCGCGCACATCGCTCAGGTGGGTCGACAGGAACAGGTGGGCACGCAGCGGGCGCAGATAGCGCCAGGGCGACTGGCCGCGCGTGAAGACGCCGCGCTCGATGCCCAGGCCGTAATGCTGGGCCGAGCGGAACACGCGCAGCCCCGACACCGGGTCGTTGCGTGACAGGATCACGACCTCGACCCGTGGCTGTCCGGGCGAATTGAAGCTCAGCAGCTTGCGCACCAGCGAGAACGCGACGCCCGGGGGCGCCGGCTGCTCCAGCCGCGCGAGCTGCAGCTGCATGTAGGCGCTGTCGTCGCCCTGCTCGAACACCAGATTCTCCTGCTCGAAGTCGAACAGCGCCCGCGACGAGATGGCAACGACGAGCTGGCCTTCGAGGGTGGCGGGCATCCGGGCTCCTTCAGGGGCGGTTGGCGTTATCGGCTCGATGGTGCATTCACTTGACCAGCTGGTTGAGCTGGATGATGGGCAGCAGCACCGCGAGCACGATCAGCATCACGACCAGGCCCATCACGACGATCAGCAGCGGCTCGAGCAGGGTGGCCAGGCGCAGCGCGCGGCGCTGGACCTCGGCGCTGAGCTGGCCGGCCGCGCGCTCGAGCATGGCCGGCAGCTGGCCGGTCTGCTCGCCCAGGCGCGCGAACATCGAGATCAGTCCCGGAAAGCGCTTCTTCGAGGCCAGCGCGCCGGCCAGCGGCGCGCCCTCGCGCACCAGCACCAGCGCGTCGAGCGCGTCGGCGCGCAGCGCGCGGTTGTTCAGCGTCTCGGCCGCAGTCTGCAGCGCGCGCAGGATCGGCACGCCGGCGCCGGCCAGCATCGCGAGCGTGGCCGCGAAGCGCGCCGCGTTGTAGCCGCGCGCGATCCGGCCCACCAGCGGCAGCTTGAGCCAGGCCGCATCCATGCGCTCGCGCAGGTCGTCATTGCGCCGCGCCTGCACCAGCGCCGCGCCGCCGCCAGCCAGCAGCAGCGCCAGCAGCCAGCCCCATTGCCGCACCAGACCGCTCAGGCCCAGCATGATCACGGTCAGCATCGGCAGCGCGCGCTTGCTGCCGGCGAACACGGTGGCGACCTGGGGCACGACATAGCTCATCAGGAACACCACGATCACGATCGCGAACAGCGTCACGATCGCGGGGTAGAGCGCGGCCGAGATCAGCTTGTTGCGCAGCGCCTCGCGCTCCTCGAGGTCGGTCGCCAGCCGGTCGAGCACGGCGCCGAGCTGGCCGCCCTGTTCGCCCGCTGCGACCACCGCGCGGTAGCTGGCATCGAACTCGCGCGGATGCTGGGCCAGCGCGCGCGCGAAGCTCGAGCCGGCGTTGACCTCGGCGCGCAGGCTCGCGACCAGGCGCTGTTGTTCGGGCCGGTCGGCCTCGTCGGCCAATGCCGCCAGCGCGCGCTCGAGCTGCAGGCCCGAACTGACCAGGCCCGCGAGCTGGCTGGTCCAGACCGACAGCGTGTTGGCGTTGAAGGTGCGCGAGCGCCAGAGTTGGCGGTTCCAGCCCGTGGCAGCTTCCTCCTCGCTGGCCATGGCTGGCGCGATCTCGAGCGGGATCAGTCCGCGCTGGCGCAGCAGGCTGCGCGCGGCGCGCGCGGTATCGGCCTCGAGCAGGCCTTGCTGGCTGCGGCCGTCGGCGTCCAGCGCCTCGTAGCGGTAGGCGGGCATCGGGACTCGCTCTCAGCTGGCCAGGGCCGGTTGCGGGAAGGCGTCGGCCAGCGCCTGCGCCGCGATGTCGAGCGCGCGCAGTCGCAGCGCCGGATCATGGATGTCGCAGACCAGCATCAGCTCGTCGGCGCCGGTCAGCTCGACCAGCCGCAGCAAGCCCTCGCGCACGACGGCGGGGCCGCCGATCACGCCGGCGGCCAGGAAGTCGAGGATGGCGGTGCGGTGCTGCGCCGGCAGCTGCTCCATGAAGCCCGCGACCGGCGGCGGCAGCAAGCCGCGCTGGCCGCTCAGGATGCCGAGCACGCGCTGGTACTGGCTGCTGGCCAGGTATTCGGCTTCCTCGTCGGTCGGTGCCGCCGTCAGCGGCACGCCGATCATCACATGGGGCCGGTCGAGCTGGGCCGAGGGCCGGAAGTTCTGCCGGTACAGCTCGACCGCCTGCAGCAGCAGGCGTGGCGCGAAATGCGAGGCAAAGGCATAGGGCAGGCCGCGCTCGGCCGCCAGCCGGGCCGAGTACAGGCTCGAGCCCAGCAGCCAGATCGGCACCTCGGTGCCGGCGCCGGGCAGGGCGATCAGGCGCTGGCCGGGCTGGGCCGGCGCGAGCAGGCGCTGCAGTTCGGCCACATCGGCCGGGAAATCGTCCTCCGACTCGACCCGGTCGCGCCGCAGCGCGCGCAT
>JAPLPQ010000075.1 GCA_026400105.1 Burkholderiales bacterium | reverse complement strand
GGTGCTCCTGCACCATGCGAACGGCGCGCTCGCGAACCTCAGGTGAGAACTTGTTTGACTTTGTCATGGCTCCATCTTCTCAGACGTTGGAGCCTCCTCGATTTCCGGGGCGGTTCAGTGCGAAATCGCGGTCGGCCTTGTAGGACACCTTGTTGTAGAGATGGGGCACCACCGACAGGGCGGTGGTCGGCCCCATCACCAGGGTGTAGCCATCGGGGACGGCCTTGGCGCCGGCTTCCATGCCGATCATGCTGGCCGCGCCGGGGCGGTTTTCCACGATCACGGACATGCCCAGCACCTTGGTCAGCTCTGCAGCGATCTCGCGGGTGTTGGCATCAGGCCCGGTGCCGGCGGGGAACGGCGCAATGATCTTGATCGGCTTGCTCGGGTAGTCCTGCGCCATGGCGGGCCAGGCACTGAACAAGGCCAGGGTCAAGGTGGCCAGGCCCAAGCGGCGGGTAATGCGATTCATGCAGATGTCTCCTGTATCGGATGAGGGGGTACCTAGGGTCAGGTCACATTATTAGAAAAAGTAGTTTTTCTCACATTAGGATAATCCACTAGTTTTTTATGCTTTTTTACTCCTAGAATCAGCCAAGTTTTTAAGAGGAGATAGCAGTGACCCGTCCCTTCAGTCAGCGCCAGTCGCTGGTGTTCAGCCACATGGGCTTTTACGTTCGTGAACTGGAGCGCATGGCGCGCTTCTACAAGGAAGTGCTGTGCTTCTTCGAGACCGACCGCGGCGATCTGGGGCCGGTGCAGCTGGTGTTCCTCAGCCGCGACCCGTCCGAGCACCACCAGATCGTGCTGGCCACCGGTCGCCCGGCGGACCTGTCGTTCAGCGTGATCAACCAGATCTCGTTGCGCGTGCCCGACCTGGCCACGCTGCGCGAAGTGCACCGCCGCGTGGCGGCCGAGCCGGACGTGACCGAACTGATCAGTGCCACCCACGGCAACGCGGTGTCGATCTACTTCCGCGACCCGGAAGGCAACCGGCTGGAAGTGTTCATGGACATGCCCTGGTACTGCGAACAGCCGCTGCGCGAACCGATCGACCTGGAGCAGAGCGACGAAGCCGTGCTGGCCGCGGCCGAAGCGCTGGCACGCAGCCGGCCCCGGTTCCGCAGCCGCGCCCAGTGGCAAGCCGAGATGGAACAACTCATGGGGTACCAGGCATGAGCCACACCATTCACGATGTGGCCATCATCGGCTACGGCCCGGCCGGCGCCACGCTGGCCAACCTGCTCGGCCAGTACGGCCTGTCGGTGCTGGTGCTCGAGCGCGAGGCCGGCATCTACCCGCTGCCGCGCGCGGTCCATTTCGATGGCGAAGTCATGCGCGTGTTCGAGACCGCCGGCCTGCGCGACGAGGTCGAGGCCATCTCGCGCCCAGGGCTCAAGGGCATGCACTTCAACAACGCGGCCGGCGAAACCCTGCTGATCCGCGCCGGCACCAGCGCGCACGGCCCGCACGGTTGCGCCAACAACCACTACTTCCACCAGCCCGAACTCGAAGCCGTGCTGCGCGACGGCCTGCGCCGCTACCCCCAGGTGCAGGTGCGCACCCGCCACGAGGTCACCGCCATCGCGGACGGCACGGACGCTGTCACGCTGCAGGTCAAGGACCTGCAGGCCGAGCGCGAGTACCAGGTGCAGGCGCGCTACGTGGTCGGCTGCGACGGCGCCCGCTCGCTGGTGCGCAAGGTGCTGGGCTCGCCCATGAAGGACCTGGGCCTGCATCAGCCCTGGCTGGTGTTTGACGTCCGGCTCAAGACCGAAGTGCCCAGCCTGCCGGACCACACGGTGCAGCACTGCGACCCGGCCCGGCCGATGACGTTCTGCAACGTGACCGGCAACCGCCGGCGCTGGGAAATCATGCTGATGCCCGGCGACGACCTCGAGCAGCTGGTCCAGCCCGCAACGCTGTGGCAGCTGGTGCGCCAGTGGATCACGCCCGAGCAGGCCGACATCGAGCGCGCCGCGATCTACACCTTCCACTCGGTGATCGCCGAGGGCTGGCGCAAGGGGCGCTTGCTGCTGGCCGGCGATGCCGCGCACCAGACGCCGCCCTTCCTGGGCCAGGGCATGTGCGCAGCCATCCGCGATGCATCGAACCTGGCCTGGAAACTCGAAGCCGTGCTGCGCGGTCGTGCCGACCCGGCTTTGCTCGACAGCTACGAGAGCGAACGCTCGCCGCATGTGCACGCCTTCATCGAACTGGCCGTCAAGCTGGGCGACATCATCCAGACCACCGACCCGCAGGCGGCACGCGAACGCGATGCCAGGTTCAAGGCCGGCCAGCCCGAGATCTTCCATTTCCCGGCGCCGCGCCTGGGCCCCGGCATCTGGCAGGGCGAGCAGGCCTCCGTGGCACAGGTGTTCCCGCAGCCCAGGCTGGCCGACGGCCGCCTGCTCGATGCCGCGCTGGGCCAGAACTTTGCCGTCATCGGTGACGCAGCCTTGCTCGACAGCGTGAGCGACGACACCCTGGAGCGCTGGCTGGCACAAGGCGTTGTCACGCTGCCGGCCCGCGAACCGGAACTGCAAGCCTGGCTCCAGCAGCATGGTGTGCGCGCCGTGATGTTGCGCCCGGACCGCTACATCATGGGTGTGGCCCAGTCGGGCAGCGACCTCGATAGCATCAGTGCCTTGCTGCCCGCCGTGGCGGCCCTAGTCCACTGATGTTTATTTGACCACCCATGACCGACAAAGCCGACTCCAGCCTCGCGCGCATGCTCAGCGTGCTCGACCTGTTCTCCGACCAGCGCCTGCACTGGAACGCCGAGGACATCAGCGAGGCGCTGGGCGTGTCCCTGCCGACCAGCTACCGCTACGTCAAGACGCTCAGCGACGCGGGCCTGCTGCGGCGCGGGCCAGACGCGCAGTTCACGCTGGGGCCGCGCATTGTCGTGCTGGACCACTACATCCGCCAGGCCGATCCGGTGCTGCAGCGCGGCATTCCCTTCATGCGGGAGCTGGTGAACCAGACCGGCTTCGACTGCGTGGTCTCCGGCCTGTACGGGGACCAGCTGCTCGACACCCACCGCGAGTACGGCTCCATGCCGGCAGACCTGAGCTACGGCCGTGGCCGACCACGCCCGCTGTTCCTGGGCGGGGCCGCCAAGGTGATCCTGGCCGGCATGCCCCCGCCGCAGTTGCACCGGCTGCTCGACAGCCATGTGGCTGAAGTGGCCGCCGCGGGCCTGCCCACCGACTGGCCCGCATTCCGGCGCTACTACAGCCAGATCCGCAAGGACGGCCATTACTTCTCGAACGGCGAACTCGAAGCCAACCTGGCCGCGATTGCCGTGCCGTTGTACCAGCTCGACGGCTCCGTGATCGGCGCCCTCTCGCTCGTGACCACGGTGCAGCGCATGGCGGTGATCGACCTGAGCAAGCTCACCCCGCTGATCCAGCGCGCCGCACAGGAAATCTCGGCACGGCTGCACTGACCCTTTTCCCTTGTTTTTTCACCTGAATCCTCCGAAAGCCAGACCATGAAACTCATCAGCTTCCTGAACCAGGGCATTCCCTCCTACGGCGTCGTCAACGGCGACGATGTGCTCGACCTGACTCCCATCCTAGGCACCCAGGCACCGGACCTCAAGACCCTGATCGCCAAGAACTTGTTCGGCGCAGCGGCCGAAGCGGCCAAGGCCCACCCGTCCACGCTCAAGTTCTCGCAGCTCGAACTGCTGCCCGTGATCCCGAACCCGGGCCAGATCTTCTGCATCGGCCTGAACTACGGAGAGCATGTGCAAGAGACCGGCCACAAGGTGACCGAAGCGCCGGCGATCTTCCTGCGCCTGGCCGACTCGCAGGTGGCGCATGGCCAGGACATCCTGCGCCCGGCCGAATCGCACCGACTCGATTACGAAGCCGAGATCGCGATCGTGATCGGCAAGGGCGGGCGCCGCATCCAGGAAGAGGACGCCTGGGACCACATTGCCGGCTACAGCTGCTACAACGACGGCTCGGTGCGCGACTGGCAGGTTGCCACCTCGCAGTGGACGCCCGGCAAGAACTTCTACAAGACCGGCGGCTTCGGCCCCTGGCTGGTCACCAGCGACGAAATCGCACCCGGCCAGGTCATGCACATGCAGACCCTCCTCAACGGCCAGGTGCTGCAGGACACCACCACCGACAAGATGATCCACAGCATCCCGCGCCAGATCGCCTACATCTCCAGCTTCATTCCGCTGTCACCCGGCGACGTGATCGTCACGGGCACCCCGGGCGGCGTGGGCAACAAACGCAGCCCGCAGATCTTCATGAAGCCCGGCGACATCTGCGAAATCGTGGTGGATGCCATCGGCACGCTGCGCAACGGCATCCGCGACGACGCGTAAGCCTGGCTGGCGCGCGGGGCCCGCTTCCGCGCGTCATCTGTGTCCAATCACTGGCCGAGGGGCTCAGGCAACCTGGACGGTCGATGTCCTGCGGCGAAGGGGCTTGGTTGGACATATGGATGGGGCTTGCGGGCAGAGGCGGGTGCTGAACGCTGCGCATAACTTGCAGGTTGAGGCTAAAAGAGGCCTTGCCCAACAAGCTCGGCGACTGGCTGCAACCGACCCGTTGCAGATCTTTGGCACCTTACACCGAACGTCCATTCTGCAGCGCTTGCGGTCCTTCGCGTGTGGCCTCCGAGGTCAGCTTGCTCGCGCATAGCTGCCAGCCCGTCAGCGCAAGGTGCAATCGGTGCGTCCTTGTCCACCAAGGTCGCCCACGCAAAATCTTGGGCGGATTGGGGCAGCTCTAGCCTGTTCAACTGCTGATACGCATCATTGCGCTGCCCGGCCCCAGCCCGAGCACAGATCCTTGCCAGACCTCCTCGCGCCAGTCCCCGTAGTCGGTTTCGCGCGTCAGAACCCTCGCCCTCCACACATGGCAGAGCCGCATGCTGTCGATGTGCAGGAGTCTCTTGGTCACGTCGCGGTCGAGGACGAGTGCCACGCCAGTGGGACCGCCCATATTCTTGAGATGGGTTGGCCTCCATTTCCAATTCCAGTGAAGTAGTTCGCCAACTTTGGCCCCAGAGAGAAGGACATCCGCGCCACCCTTTCTGGGAGTCACTATCAGGGGACTTCGTGAGTCGTGCGCCGGAAGGCGCGGCATGCGCCTCACAAGATCGGACTGCAGATAGCCCGCATTGTTGCCAACCAGCGGCAAGAGAACGGGCCGGAGGCGACCACCCCCTTTCGCCGGAAAGGTCGCCTCACTCTCCAGCGCATCGATTCGCAGCGTCAGGTCCTCAGTCCTCGGCAAGCACATCCTGCCCGGAAGGAAGTCGTGGACACCGAAGACTTCCTCCGCATCGATGGCTTCGCCGGAAGCAAGGATGCAAACGATCTCCAGTTCGCCGTTGTAGCGTGCGTCTCCGTGTAGTGGTAAGTTGAGATGCAGGAGCGACTTACCCTCGACTTCGTGCACGTCCCTCAGGACCGAGGTGGCAAGGCCGGCAGCCTCGCCCCACGTTCCGGGACGGGCACCGTGGAGGGGCCTCACCCATCCAGGTACTCCGTCGGGCAGCATCGGCAGCAGACTAAGGTCAGCCGGGGACGCGACCATTGCCACGGCTTGGGCCTCCGGAATGGGCATGCCCCACAGGTCAGCGGCGAGGGCGAGCGTCCTAAGGAAGGCGGACCTCGCGAGCTGGCCACGCCGCGCGATGAACTGGCCTACTTCGCCCCGGTCGCTCTCGGGCAAGAAGAAACTGAAGTGACCGTCACTGCTCCTGTCGTTACGCTCAATCAGACGTTCGAACTCGAAGGTCCACTGCGCTACGAACGGCCTGCGCGACCACTGCTGCAGGTCCTGTAAGCTGAGCGCCAGGGCTTTAGGGACGATCTGGCCGAGTGCGAGTTCCCGCCTCAGCTCTGGCTGCTGGTAAAAGCGCGGGACCTCGCCCGAATGACACTTCAGCCACGAGTGCACCAGCACGGGCGTACTGAAGGCGTGCTCCATGAAGACGTCGGACAGCACGGAAGGAGCGTTGATCGCGGCCCGCAGATCAGCCGACGAGAGAACGGTCGACCCCCGAGCCGCGACCACGATAGCGAGTGCCTCGAGTACCTCAGATTCGAGCCTAAGCGCACGGAGCCATCGCAGCAGTGCTTGCCACGTTGCCACGCCGTTCCTCTCGTCTTTGAGCGCACCTGCCAACTGGTGGATCACTTGCAACTTGGCCATGGGAACCGGCAGGCGGAGCCGGCACATCGCCACGTCGAGCAGGTCGGCGCCTGTCATGCCCTTGCCTGCCCCAGCCAGGAAGGGATCGTCAGCGGCTGGTCGGAGAAGTCCTCGACGGTTGTATCGACCATTGCCTCGACCACGCTCCTGGCGGCGGCCACCTCGTCGACTGCTAGGAGGAAGTGGACCAGGCGATGATGCGGGATCGACAGCGAGCCTCCGGGCCCGTCCGGCCGGGTCGTATCGGAGATGAACTGCCTCCACCTCTCCTTGTAGTGGGCAGCGAACGTGGCGTACCGCCGGAGTGCCTGCCGCAGGCCGTGGTACTCGTCCCAGCCGCGGCATTGCAGTTGCGCGGCGACCAGCCAGCGGTATGCAACCTCCCTGCCCTCTAACCTTAGGCTTGTCTCGAAAGCCTGGTCCAGGATATCGGCAATACCGCCGACGCCGTCACGCCGGTCTCGCAGCGACTCCAGGCCGCGCAGCAGTTCGATGCCCTGCCCCTGTGCCAGCCAGTGCTCGAACCATTTGCGGACGATCCTGCGCTCAGCCACGTAAGCGTTACGCGAGCATAGCTCCGCCTGCAGTTCCTGGATACTGGCGGCGGAATAGGCGGTCACATCGATGTCAGGATCCTCTGGCTCGGGTGAGTCGTGGCGCTCCCGCTCGCTGCCTAGCTCTTCGATCGGCATGCCCAAGCGTTCGGCATTAGCAGTAATCAGCGCATGAGCGTGGACATCGCCTGCCGCAGCGCGGTTACGCAGCGCGCCGATGGCAGGGTTGTCCCACAGCACCGCGGCTACGACGGGAATGGCCGGGTCGTCGAGGGGCTGGCACGACAGCAGTTCGGCGAAGACGTTGCCTGCCGTGTACCACTCGGATGACACGAGGCAATGGTTGTAGAAGCTGGCGAACACCTCCGGCATGAGGTCGATGATCAGGGCCGCCAGGTCCGAAGGGCGAGTGCCAGAGTCCTCGGTCATGTCTTCCAGAGGTAGGACGACCGGGACAAGTCGGCGCAGCATGTCTGTCGCGAACACGCGGTCGCTCGACGAAATCTCCTTCACGGCATCAAGCACGAACGCGATGGTGGGATCCTTGCGCCAGCCGTAGCCGATCACGCAAGCCAGCGACCTGCGCAGAAGAGCGTCGGCACGCTCCCTGAGCCCGAAGGTGCCCGAAAGCCGGCAGAGCTCGATGTAGTTGCCTGCCCTCTCGTTGAAGGGGGACACTGCTGCCGTGATGCTGCGCACCTGGCGATCTACCTCGTCGCCAACGAGGTTGCGGTCGAGCAGGTCCAGGCCAGGACTGGCGAAACGTTCGCACCAGCTGGATGACGCGAAGTGATGCGACTGTCTGGCGCAGGCCCACTCGGGCGAAGATACCTTCGAACGACCGGAGCGCAACGCCGTCAGTAGGAACAAGTCACCGGACACCTCGGTCAGCGCGTCACGGAACGGGATGTGGTCCATGATTGCCTCGTAGCCCTCGGGCTGCCTGACTGCGTCCAGGAGACGGAAGGGTAGCGCGAATGCCGGGTCTTCGTGGCGGGCCAAGATGACCCCGACGGTGTCGGCCAGCGTCGCCATCTGCCTGCAGGCTTCCGTCAGCCAGGCACGCTTGCCATAGATCGGTGGCGGCTCGACGACCGCGGCACCGTGCTGCGACAGGCATCGCGCCACCCTCGCGAAGAACAGGCTGTGCAGGTAGCGCTGCGTCACCTCGCGCGAAGGTGCACTGTAATGCGCCACATCAAGCAATGGCTCGTAGGCAACGAAGTGGCGAGGCCTGTAGGTGTCCCTCCGGTAAAGCAGCCGCCAGCACGACGACAGGGGATGCTTCGAGAACCTGGCGAAGGCCGGCCACTCGTGGAGCCGTGCGCGCAATGTTCCGGCTAGGCGCAGGCACGCGAGCTCGAGCTCGATCCGCTGGCCGCGGGCCATCGGCAGGCCGACGAATGCCATCATGGGTGCCAGGTCGGCTTGCCTCGTGAGCTCCCGAAGAAACAGGTCGAACAGCTGCGCGGCATCAGCTTTCGCACCTGCACTGCCGGTGATGGAAAGGATCTTCTCTGGTTCAAACTGGCCGGTACCCGCGGCAAGTTGCAGCCAGCTCTCCACCGCGGCTTTGTACTCGTCGCCGGTGTAAGCGCCCAGGCTCACTCGGTCGTTGATGCGCCGGCGCATCAGCTCAAGGCACTCTGTCGCCTCTGCGCGTCGCCCCGCCAGCAGGTACTGGCTGCCCAGGAGGTACAGGCGATCGATGCTCGCGGTCTGCAGGCTTGAGGCCAGTGTCTTTAGCGGGTACTCATCGTCCGTAAGTTGCAGGGCGCAGGAGTGAAGACGCTCGTAGTCGTCGACCTGGAACTGCGGTCCGTTGTAGACGCGCGTCTTGAGCCACCGGATACGGATCGCATTCGCGAAGTCCCCGTTGCTGAACGCGATCTCCTCGGCACGGCCGAGGATAGCCTCGATCTGTTCTTGGGGATAGGCGGTGGCGAGGCTTTCGATCACCCAGTTCCTGTCAGGCCGGCCCAGAAGGTTCCGGGGATCGCCGACCCGCGCTTCGTACAACCACTGCCAGCCCCAGCGGTGGTAACTGGGCGCCTGGTGCTGCAGCCACGCAACCACGCGGGGCAGCAGGGCCTGCACCCGCGCGGCGTGCTCGATAACCTCGCGGACGAATGCATACAGGCTGCCATGGAAGGCCACCTGCCCGGCCTCTGAGTTGTGAAGCAGGTGCCCGATCGAGGGGCCTAGTTCTCCCGCCTCAATGGCCAGGCAAGTCTCAAGGCCCAGCGGCGGCCATATGAAGCCGGTGTCAGCGAGCAGGTGCAGGGCGTCCTTCGCGCGATTCGGCAACTGCTGCCAGAGCATGCCGTAATACCGCCGGATATCTCCGTCCGGCGCCAAGACGTTCGAGCGGACCGTTGTAGGCTCCAGAGCCCGATGCTGCCTGGCCAGTGCTTCAAAAGCATAGGTCAGCACGAGCGGGTGACTGCCAGTGACGTCCTGGAAGGCACGTGCGAGCTCCACGAGGGCGTCCGCCGCCGGTCCGCTTCCACTCGGCAGTTCGAAGCGACCGGCGTCGAGCTGCGCCCGCAGCCAGCTCTCGATGGATACGAGCGATAACCGCGGAAGCTCCCGCCATGCGGATGCGTCGACGAAGCGGCCGAATTGGGAGGGCAGTTGGTCGTCGGCAACCCTCTGGGTGCCGATAACCAACGTGACGTTGGCGGGAACCGGCAGCAGGGCCCTAAATAGGCTGTCCAGCGGTTGTCTGTTCCTCTCGTTCTCGCGCCAGACATGGTCGAGGCCATCGATGACGATGATAAACCGTTTGCCTTCGCTGGCGTACCCGTTTGCGCACGCCTCGATCCAGCGGCGCAGATGCTCGGCCCCGAGGTGCAGCCCTTGTACATGGGCGAAGTGCCGCACCTCCATCTGGGAGATGAGCGAGCTGGCTACGCTGCCCAGTGTAAATCGGTCTGAGCGGTCGCCTAGATCGAGGAAGTAGTGGTGGCGGATGTACGGCAGGTCGCACTGATCCAGTTCCCTGCAGACGTAGCTCAGGAACGTACTCTTACCTTGGCCCGGTGAACCCCACAGGACCACCGCCGCGTCCCTCTCCAGGTCGCGCAGGAACCCGGCGGCGAACTCCGCGTCGGGTGGCTGGTAACCATCCGGCACACGAAACGTCTGCTCTAGGGGTCTCGGACGGCGGACGTCGACGGTCCCGCGCAGGAAATCGAGGGTGACCTTCCCATGGGGCGGCGGAAAATTCTTACGTACCGCCCAATCAATCGCCTCTCGGAACAGGGCAAGCCACCCAGTGCGATCACCGTGTCGCGGGATGAAACGATCGACGACGGTTCTTTCGAGCGCGTCCGCACCCTGGTAGCTGTGCCGGAACTCGAAGCGGTCGAAAAAAGCCCTGGCCCGGCTTTCACTGCCAAGTTGCTCAAGGATCTTGGTGAATACAGCCGCATCGACACGATCCAGCATCACCTTAAGGAAAGACGCGTCGATCGTGGCCTCGAACTCTCGGCTAGGGACCCGGTTCGTGACTAACGCGGCCGTGTGGACGCGTTCCGTCGCGATTTCGAATAGGCCGTCACACCACTTTTGCAACAGTGACCGGCCCCTCGGCTTGCGAGTCAGCAGCCAATCCCACGTCAAGGCGTTGCCGGCGTCTTGCGCGTTGACAGTGAACTTAACCTGCAGCAGGACGAGCGTGCCATCCCGTCGTTGCGCGACGATATCGTCCAGGCCTTGAGGAACCTCGTCGTGATCGGCCTCGAACTGGACCCAGTCGTAGAGTCCCGGATCGTCAAGCCAATCGCAGAGAAGACCAAGGCCGACGAGGTTCTGGTACACGTACCCGCTAAGCGGGATGGCGGTTCGCTTTATGACGGGCGACGGTGCTGACATCGTGTGCAGTCGGAGGTGCATCGGCAGATGGTTGGCTGCATACTGACATCGTACTGCGTCAGACCCAGCGACCGGTTAGCGATCAAACTGTCATTGGGTAGATGAGACTCGAAAGTCTGCACCCAGCCTGATCCGGACCTTCGCCAGCCTGGCGCCATTGACATCTTCTGGCCGACAACGGTCACCCGACTCAAACTTGTGAAGGGCAGCAACCACTGCGAACCGGTCATCGGTTAGCCTTTCTTGAAGGACTTCAAAGGGTAGCAATCCCCTCACCCCCCCATCAAAGCACTCACATGCAGTGCAACCACGCACCCCATGCCCACCGTCCAGATCAGTGAGCGCCAGGTAGCCTTGTCGGCCAGATAGCAGGCGATATAGCCCAGGCGGGCCAGCACGAAGGCCACGGCCAGTGCATCCACCCGCGCCGGGTCGACGCCGGCGTGCAGCGCCAGCAGCACGCCCGAGGCAAAGAACGGAAACGCTTCGAAGCTGTTGGCCTGGGCGGCATTGGCACGCGCCCGGTAGCCAGTGGCCTGTGTCAGCCAGGCACGGGGATTGTGGTTGTCGTAGCCTTTGAGGCCAGCTTTGACAATGCCGGCGCACACCACCGGCAGCAAGCCCGCGATCAGCAGGCAGAGGTAGGACCATTTCATCGCGGGGGGTACTCCTGTTGCAACGTTCAGCGGCCATTGTCGGGGTTTTTTGGCATTTTGCGCAGCATTGCCCCACCGGCCTCACAGCCGGCCAGACAGCCCCACCCGCAGTGGCCGATCAATGCTTACAATGGCCGCTTGCTCCGGGGTGTCCGCATGTTGCGGGCTGAGATGGCCAACGCCAAACCCGCGAACTTGATCCGGTTCATACCGGCGGAAGAAGAGCTGTCTTACCCTGTGTTTGTGGATGTCCGAGCTGGCCTGTGGCGCCTGTCGGTGCGCCACCCACCGGGGCGACCTTCGGAGCAAAAAACAGCCCAGGAGACTCGCCCCATGAACGCCCCCGCTGAAAAATTCCTCGCCGCCTCCGCCCAGGTGGATTCGGCCGCCATCGCGCCGTTGCCCAACTCGCGCAAGGTCTATGTGCAGGGCTCGCGCCCCGACCTGCAGGTGCCGATGCGCGAGATCTCGCAGTCCGACACCCCGACCGGCTTTGGCGGCGAGCCCAACCCGCCGGTCTATGTCTACGACTGCTCGGGCCCCTACACCGACTCCAACGCGCAGATCGACATCCGCTCCGGCCTGGCCGCGGTACGCCAGCGCTGGATCGAGGAGCGCGACGACACCGAACTGCTGGCCGACCTGAGCAGCGAATTCGGCCGCCAGCGCGCCGCCGACCCCAAGCTCGACGAGCTGCGTTTCCCCGAGCTGCAGCGCAAGCCGCGCCGCGCCAAGGCCGGCGCCAACGTGACGCAGATGCACTATGCGCGCCAAGGCATCATCACGCCCGAGATGGAATACATCGCGATCCGCGAGAACCTGAAGCGCCAGGACTATGTCGCCTCGCTGAAAGCCACCGGCCCGCTGGGCGAGAAGATGGCGCGCCTGCTGACGCGCCAGCACCCGGGACAGAACTTCGGCGCCGCGATTCCGGCCGAGATCACGCCCGAGTTCGTGCGCAGCGAGATCGCGCGCGGTCGCGCCATCATCCCGAACAACATCAACCACCCCGAAAGCGAGCCGATGATCATCGGCCGCAACTTCCTGGTCAAGATCAACGCCAACATCGGCAACTCGGCGCTCGGCAGCTCGATCAACGAGGAAGTCGACAAGATGACCTGGGCCATCCGCTGGGGCGGCGACACCGTGATGGACCTGTCGACCGGCAAGAACATCCACGAGACGCGCGAGTGGATCATCCGCAACTCTCCCGTGCCGATCGGCACCGTGCCGATCTACCAGGCGCTGGAGAAGGTCAACGGCAAGGCCGAGGACCTGACCTGGGAGATCTTCAAGGACACGCTGATCGAGCAGGCCGAACAGGGCGTGGACTACTTCACGATCCACGCCGGCGTGCTGCTGCGCTACGTGCCGCTGACCGCCGACCGCATGACCGGCATCGTCAGCCGGGGCGGATCCATCATGGCCAAGTGGTGCCTGGCGCATCACCAGGAGAACTTCCTCTACACCCATTTCGAGGAAATCTGCGAGATCATGAAGGCCTATGACGTGGCCTTCAGCCTGGGCGACGGCCTGCGTCCGGGCTCGATCTACGACGCCAACGACGCGGCCCAGCTCGGCGAATTGAAGACCCTGGGCGAGCTGACCCAGATCGCCTGGAAACATGACGTCCAGGTCATGAGCGAGGGTCCGGGCCAGGTGCCGCCGCACCTGATCAAGGAGAACATGGACCTGCAGCTCGAGCAGTGCGACGAGGCACCGTTCTACACCCTGGGCCCGCTGACGACCGACATCGCGCCGGGCTACGACCACATCACCAGCGGCATCGGCGCCGCGACGATTGGCTGGTACGGCTGCGCCATGCTGTGCTACGTGACCCCCAAGGAGCACCTGGGCCTGCCCGACAAGGACGATGTCAAGACCGGCATCATCACCTACAAGCTCGCCGCGCATGCCGCCGACCTGGCCAAGGGCCACCCGGGCGCGCAGATCCGCGACAACGCGCTGTCCAAGGCGCGCTTCGAGTTCCGCTGGGACGACCAGTTCAACCTCGGCCTCGACCCCGACAAGGCGCGCGAGTTCCACGACGAGACCCTGCCCAAGGAATCGGCCAAGGTGGCGCATTTCTGCTCGATGTGCGGCCCGCATTTCTGCTCGATGAAGATCACGCAGGATGTGCGCGACTTCGCGGCCAAGCAGGGTCTGGCCGAGTCGCAGGCGATCGAGAAGGGCATGGAAGTCAAGGCCATCGAGTTCGTCAAGATGGGCGCCGAGGTCTACCGCCAGGTCTGATCGGCGTCAGTTACTGGCAAGAAAACGGGTCGCCCTGGCGCCCCGTTTTGGCGCTTCTGTCAAAATAGCGGCCTATTTGCCCGAGATCACCATGTTCCGTACCCTGCTCAAATCCAAGATCCACCGCGTCAAGACCACGCATGCCGAGCTGCACTATGAGGGCTCCTGCGCCATCGACGAGGACCTGCTCGATGCTTCCGGCATCTGCGAGAACGAGCAGATCCATATCTGGAACGTCGACAACGGCGAGCGCTTCGTGACCTACGCGATCAAGGGCCAGCGCGGCACCGGCATGATCTCGGTCAACGGCTCGGCGGCACGCCGCGCCGCCGTCGGCGACCTGCTGATCATCGCGGCCTTCGCCCAGGTCCATGAGGACCAGGTCGCCGGCCACAAGCCGAAACTGGTGTTCGTCAACGACCAGAACCAGCAGGTCGAGCTGCGCGACAAGGTCGCGGTGCAGCAGATGTGATCAGGCCAGCCGGGCCGGAATCCAGCCGCGCAGGCTGTTGAGGAAGGCCAGGCCGGTCGCGCGCTGCAGGTCCTCGACCCGCAGCACGGCTTCGCGGACCCGGCCCTCGCGCAGCGCGACCTCGCGCCCGACGCCGTCAAGCAGGCCGCAGGACAGGGCCGGCGTCAGCCATTCGCCGTCGATCTGCAGCGCGATATTGCCGCGCGTGCACTCGGTCAGCTCGCCCTGCCCGTTCCACAGGATGACGTCGAACAGCCCTGGCTGCGCTGGCGCTGCCGCGTCATAGTGCGCGCGGCGCGTGGTCTTGTAGCGCACGAATTCGCTCTGCGCGGCCTCGAAGGGCTGATCCGCCAGCGCCAGCGTGACTTCGGCCGGACTGGCCTCCATCGCGAAGGCCTGCGCCTGGACCCGGCCCTGCGCGTCGAGCAGCAGCCGCACCCGCCACAGGCCCTGCGGATGGCTGGCGACCAGCTGGTCCAGGCTGGCGCGCAAGGCCATCTGGTCCAGCGCGTAGCCGAAATGGTTTGCTGCACGCTGCAGCCGCGCCAGATGCTCGGACTCGTTGCGCAGCACGCCGTCGGCCAGCGCCAGCGTCTCGAGCAGCTCGAACGGCTCGCTGGCGCGGTCGAGGAAGGCGCGCTTGTGGCGCCATTCCTGCCATTCGCCCTCGGCGGTGGCGCCCGAGGTGATGCCGCTGCCGATGCCGCAGCTCAGGGCCTGGCCCTGCGCCGTCACGGTGCGGATCGCGACGTTGAAGGTCGCGTGGCCGCCCGGTTGCACGACACCGATCGCTCCGCAATAGGCGCCGCGCGGCACCGGTTCCAATTCATGGATCAGCCGCATGGCCTGGACCTTGGGCGCGCCCGTGATCGAGCCGCAGGGAAACAGCGCCGTGAAGACATCGGCCAGCGTGGTGCCGGGCCGGCTGTCGGCGGTCACATCCGAGGTCATCTGCCAGACGGTCGGCAAGGCTTCCAGGTGAAACAGGCGCGGCACCTTGACCGAATGCGGCAGCGCGACGCGCGACAGGTCGTTGCGGATCAGGTCGACGATCATGACGTTCTCGGCCCGCTCCTTGGCTGAATCCAGCAGGGCGTCGGCATTGGCTCGATCCTGCTCGGGCGTGGCGCCACGGACGGCGGTGCCCTTCATCGGGCGCACCAGCAGCCGCTTGCCGTCCCAGTCGAAGAACAGTTCGGGCGAGACCGACAGCAGCTGGCGCTCGCAAGCATCGAGCCAGGCCGAATAGCCGCCCGGCTGCGCCCGGCGCAGCGCCGCATAGAGCGCCAGCGCGCTGCCCTGCAGCAGCTCGCCCGTGAGCTGGGCCGTGTGGTTGATCTGGTAGCAGTCGCCAGCGGCGATCGCGCTCTGGATCGCCTCGATGTCGCGCGTGAAGGCCGCGCGCTCGGGACCGGCGCCCCAGCGGGCCTTGGCCGGTGGTTGCGGCTCCTGCTCCTGCGCCTGCTGCGCCGTATCGGCAGCACCTGGCGGCAGCTCGCAATCGAGCGGCCAGGGCAAGGCCTGGTCGAAGACGGCGAACCAGGCCAGCGGACCAGTGGCGGCATGCACCCGCAGCGCGGCATCGAAGGCCGGCGCGGCTTCATAGGCGACATAGCCCAGGCACCAGCGCCCGGCTTGCGCCTCGGCCTGCACCTGCTCCAGCAGCGGCTTGACTTGGGCCGGCGCATCGGCCTGCAGCACGCGCAGCGGCGCACCGAAGGCGCAGCGCAGGCGCTGGCCCGCCCCGCCCTGCGGCTGGGAAAAGTCGATCAGCGCCGTGAGCGCCGGCGTCGTCATGCCGCGCCGATGTTCGGCACCAGCGCGCCGGCGTCCTGACCGGCCTTGTGCGCGGCGGTGAAGGCCAGCATGCGGTCGATCGGCTGGCGCGCGCGCGGGATCAGCTCGGGGTCGACATGGATCTCGTTGAGGCCGCTCTCGAGCACGCGCGCGACGCCAGCCAGACTGTTCATCGCCATCCAGGGGCAGTGCGCGCAGCTCTTGCAGGTCGCGCTGTTGCCGGCGGTCGGCGCCTCGATGAAGGTCTTGCCCGGGTTCAGTGTGCGCAGCTTGTGCATCATGCCGTTGTCGGTCGCGACGATGAATTCCTTCGCGTCCATGGTCCTGGCAGCGTTCAGGATCGCCGAGGTCGAGCCGACCGCATCGGCCAGCGCGACCACATCGGCCGGGCTCTCGGGGTGCACCAGCACCTTGGCGCCCGGGTGCTGCTGGATCAGCGCCTCGAGCTCGGAGGCCTTGAACTCGTCGTGGACGATGCACGAGCCCTGCCACATCAGCATGTCGGCGCCGGTCTCGCGCTGGATGTAGCCGCCCAGGTGCTTGTCGGGTGCCCACAGGATCTTGTGGCCCTTGTCCTTCAGGGCGCTGACGATCTCGAGCGCGCAGCTCGAGGTCACCAGCCAGTCGGACCTGGCCTTGACCGCCGCGCTGGTGTTGGCATAGACGACCACGGTGCGATCCGGGTGCTGGTCGCAGAAGGCCGCGAAGTCATCGATCGGGCAGCCGAGGTCGAGCGAGCAGTTCGCGTCGAGGTCAGGCATCAGGATGGTCTTCTCGGGCGAGAGGATCTTGGCGGTCTCGCCCATGAAACGCACGCCCGACACCACCAGCGTCTGCGCGGCGTGGTCGCGGCCGAAGCGCGCCATCTCGAGGCTGTCGCTGACGATGCCGCCGGTTTCCTCGGCCAGATCCTGCAGGTCCGGGTGCACGTAGTAGTGCGACACCATGACCGCGTTCTTTTCCTGCAGCAGGCGGCGGATCTTGTCCTTGAGCGCGGCGCGCTCCTGCTGGCTCGGCTCCTCGGGCACGCGGGCCCAGGCGTGGCGCGTGGTGCAAGCCGGCTGTTCGTAATCGACCTCGATGACCTTGTCCATCTCTCTATGCTCTCTGTTGGGCTGTAGCTGCCGGCAGCGGGAGCCGGCCATGCATGCGGTGCGCCCTCCGGGATCGACGACCGCGCTGGACCGCTATTGTCCCGCATCGGGAGCGCGATCGTGTGGCAGCGGGCAAGAAGCCGCGGCGTCAGAAACGCATCCGGATAGACTAGACTTTCAGCTTCACGGGACAGAATCGGAAGAAAGTTCAAAAATGAGCGAGACGCTAGCCAGCACCCCTTACGGCACCCTGCCCACGGCTGCTTCGCTGCCGCAGCGCAAGCCGGTCAGCCTGCCGCGCCTGCACGAAATGCGCGAGCGCGGCGAGAAGATCACGATGCTGACGGCCTACGACGCCACCTTCGCCGCAGCAGCCGACAGCGCCGGGGTCGAGACCCTGCTGATCGGCGACTCGCTCGGCATGGTCTGCCAGGGCCTGTCGAGCACCGTCGGGGTCACGCTCGACACCATGTGCTATCACACCGAAAGCGTCGCACGCGGCCTGCGCCGGGTCCAGGGCACGGCCTGGATCGTCGCCGACCTGCCCTTCGGCAGCTATCAGGAATCCAAGGAGCAGGCCATCCGCAGCGCCTCGGCATTGATGCACGCGGGCGCGCACATGATCAAGCTCGAAGGCGGCGGCTGGACCACCGAGACCGTGGCTTTCCTGGTCGAGCGCGGCATCCCGGTCTGCGGCCACCTCGGACTGACGCCGCAGACGGTGCATGCACTGGGCGGCTACCGCGTCCAGGGCCGCAGCGACAGCGACGCCCAGCGCCTGCGGCGCGATGCGCTGGCGCTACAGGATGCCGGCGCCGACATGCTGGTGCTCGAAATGGTGCCGGCGGCGCTCGCCACCGAACTGACGCCCGAGCTGCCGCGCTGCCACACCATCGGCATCGGTTCGGGCAAGGGCACGGCCGGCCAGGTGCTGGTGATGCACGACATGCTCGGCATGGGACTGGGCAAGACGCCCAAGTTCGTGCGCAACTTCATGGCCGGCAACGACAGCGTGCGCGACGCGATGGCCGCCTATGTCGCGGCCGTCAAGGACGGCAGCTTCCCCGACGACCGGCTGCACGCCTGGTAAGGCCCGCGCCCAGCAGCCAGGCCACCTTCTCGCCGCTCACAGACCGACTCCGCCAGCAGACTCCATGCAAGTCATCCATACCCTCGCCGAGCTGCGCCAGCAGCTGGCACGCTTCGATTCGCCCGCCTTCGTGCCGACCATGGGCAACCTGCACGACGGCCACCTGACGCTGATCCGCCACGCCCGCCAGCTGGGCGACGTGACCGTCGCCAGCATCTTCGTCAACCGGCTCCAGTTCCTGCCGCACGAGGACTTCGACAGCTACCCGCGCACGCTGGAGGCCGACTGCGCCAAGCTCGAAGCAGCAGGCTGCAACATCGTGTTCGCGCCGTCCGAGAAAGAGCTCTATCCGCAGCCGCAGACCTTCAAGGTCCACGCGCCGGCGGCGCTCGGCGACATCCTCGAAGGCCATTTCCGCCCGGGCTTCTTCACCGGCGTCAGCACCGTGGTCATGAAGCTGTTCCAGTGCGTATTCAGCGAGGCCAAGGGCCCGCGCCACGCGGTGTTCGGCAAGAAGGACTATCAGCAGCTGATGGTGATCCGCCAGCTGGTGCAGCAGTTCGCGCTGCCGGTGACGGTGCACGGCGTAGACACCGAGCGCGCCGGCAGCGGCCTGGCCCTGAGCTCGCGTAACGGCTACCTGTCGGAAGCCGAACGCACCGAGGCGATCCAGCTCTCGCTGGCGCTGAAAACCCTGATCGCGGCCGTGCTCGGCGGCGAACACAACCTGGCCGCGCTCGAACAGCACGCGATGCAGGCGCTGGCCGCGCGCGGCTGGCAGCCCGACTACCTGACGGTGCGCCGCCGCGTCGACCTGCAAGTCCCGCAGGGCCATGAGTTCCAGCCCGGCGAGCTGGTCGCGCTCGGCGCGGCGCGCCTGGGCAGCACGCGCCTGATCGACAACCTCGAGTTCTGAATCCGGCCGCGCCCACACTGGGAGCAACAAAAGCAAAGGCCTGCCACCGGGGCAGGCCTTCTTGCATCAGCCAGAGGAGTGCGGTACCAGCCGCGCCAGCGGCGCCTCAGTGCCGCTCGGCGACCGGATCGCGCCCCATCAGGGCCGCGACCGCCTCGGCCGGCTGCAGGCGGCCGTCAAGCAGGTCCACCACCGCCTCGGTGATCGGCAGTTCGATGCCGAGCGCGCGCGCGCGCTGGGCCACGGTGTGCGCGCTGTAGACCCCCTCGGCCACATGGCCCAGCGAATCGACCGCCTGCTGCAGCGTCAAGCCCTTGGCCAGCAGCAGGCCGACCTGACGGTTGCGGCTCAGGTCGCCGGTGGCGGTCAGCACCAGGTCGCCCAGGCCGCTGAGCCCCATGAAGGTCTCGGCCTTGGCGCCCAGCGCCAGACCGAGCCGGGCGATCTCGGCCAGGCCGCGCGTGATCAGCGCGGCGCGCGCATTGAGCCCGAGATCGAGCCCGTCGCACAGGCCGGTCGCGATCGCCATCACGTTCTTGACCGCGCCGCCGACCTCGACGCCGACCAGGTCGTCGTTGGCATAGACGCGCAGCGAATTGCCATGAAAGGCCTGCACCAGCCGCTCGCGCAGTTCGGGGCTGTCGCTGGCCGCGACCAGCGCGGTCGGACGACCGGCGGCCACTTCCTTGGCGAAGCTCGGGCCGCTGAGCACACCGGCCTGCAGGACGGGCGCGACCTCGGCGCAGATCTCGTGCCCGAGCAGGCCGATGCCGGCATCGGCCGCGCGCTCGAAGCCCTTGCAGAGCCAGACCACCGGCGCCGGACTCGCGCGCAGCAAGGTCAGCATCTCGCGCAAGGCCGCCATCGGCGTGGCGATCACCACCAGGTCGTCAGCGGCGAGCAGGGCCGGCAGCTCGTCGAGCCCGGCCTCCAGCACCTGCAGACGTGGCGGAAACGGCGCACCCGGCAGGTAGCGCAGGTTCTCGCGCCGCTGCTTCATGTCGGCCGCCTGGGCCGGGTTGCGCGCCCACAGGCGCACCTCGTTGCCGTCGCCGTTGGCGGCGGCGGCAATGGCCAGCGCCGTGCCCCAGGCGCCCGCGCCCAGCACGGTGATCTTCATGCAGGCCAATTTCGCTCCCTTGCCGCTGCGCTCAGGCTGCAGCGGCCTCTTGCTCGGCTTGCGCCTGCTGCTGCTCGTACATCGACTGGAAGTTGATCTCGGACAGATGCACCGGCGGGAAACCGGCGCGCGTGATCACGTCGGCGACGTTGCCGCGCAGGTAGGGGTAGACGATCTGCGGGCAGGCGATGCCCATGATCGGGCCCATCTGCTCGTCGGGCAGGTTGCGGATCTCGAAGATGCCGGCCTGCTTGACCTCGGCCAGGAACACGGTCTTGTCCTGGATCTTGGTCTGCACGGTCGCGGTCACGCTGACTTCGTAGATGCCGTCGGCCACCTGCTCGGCGCCAACGCCGAGCTGGATGTCGACCGAAGGCTGCTCCTGCACCAGCAGGATGGCGGGCGAATTGGGCTGCTCCAGCGAAGCCTCCTTCATGTAGACACGCTGGATCTGGAACACGGGAACCTGTTGCTCGGACATTGCTGCTTTCGTTTTTGGGTCAAAAAAAGCCCGCTGCCGGCGCATTGCCGCAGCGGGCCGTTCATTTGCCATTATGTCAGCAAGGCATGGCGCTCCAAGGCGCGCCAGCTGACGACCAGGCAGGCCTGGCGCCAGGCCGCTCAGGCGTTGAGCAGGGGCTGCAGGCCGCCGCGCGCGTCGAGCGCGTGCAGATCGTCGCAGCCGCCGACATGCTGGCCGCCGATGAAGATTTGCGGCACGCTGGTGCGCCCGACCAGTTGCGCCATCGCGGCGCGCTCGGCGGGCTTGCCGTCGACGCAGATTTCTTCCCAGTCGGTCACGCCGCGCTCGCGCAGCAAGGCCTTGGCGCGCTGGCAGTAGGGGCAGTAGTCACTGCTGTAGATTTTCACCTCGGCCATCTGCAGCTCCTTCAGGCCTTCTCGGTCGGCAGGCTGGCGGCGCGCCAGGCCTTCATGCCGCCCTCGAGCGACTGGGCCTTGTCGTAGCCGAGCTTTTTCGCGATCGCGACCGCACGGCCCGAGCGCGCGCCCGAAGCGCAGACCAGGATCACGGGCAGGGCCTTGTTCTTGACCGCGGCAGGCAGCTTGGCCTCGAGATCGGCCAGCGGGATGTTGCGTGCACCGACCACGTGACCGGCCGCGAACTCGTCGCTGGCGCAGACATCGACCACCACCGCCTTCTCGCGGTTCATCAGCAGCACCGCATCGGTCGGCTTGAGCCCACCCGAGAAGCCGCCACCCGTGACCAGCGGCCAGAGCAGCAAGCCGCCCGAAACCAGAGCGGCCAGAATCAAAAACCAGTTAGCTATCAAAAACGTCACAATCAGCCTTTCGCTTGAAGGCCTGTATTCTAAAATGACGGCTTTGTCCCTGCTCTGGATATTCCCATGTATAAACTCGTCCTGATCCGCCACGGCGAATCCACCTGGAACCTGGAAAACCGCTTCACCGGCTGGACCGATGTCGATCTGACCCCGACCGGCGTGTCGCAGGCGATGTCGGCCGGCAAGCTGCTCAAGGCCGAAGGCTGGGACTTCGACCTCTGCTACACCTCGGTGCTCAAGCGCGCCATCCACACCCTGTGGTACACCCTCGACGAGATGGACCGCACCTGGCTGCCGGTGGTCAAGGACTACCGCCTCAACGAGCGCCATTACGGCGGCCTGCAGGGCCTGAACAAGATCGACATGGCCAAGGAATACGGTGACGAGCAGGTGCTGATCTGGCGCCGCAGCTACGACACCCCGCCGCCGGCGCTCGAGGCCAATGACCCGCGCGGCCAGCGCGGCGACCGCCGCTACGCCGACCTGGCGCCCGAGCAGATCCCGCTGACCGAATGCCTCAAGGACACCGTCGCGCGCGTCGTGCCCTACTGGGAAGAAACGATTGCCCCGAGCGTGAAGTCGGGCCAGCGCGTGCTGATCGCCGCCCATGGCAACTCGATCCGCGCCCTGATCAAGCATCTGGACGGCATCTCGGACGCCGACATCGTCAACCTCAACATCCCCAACGGCATCCCGCTGGTGTATGAGTTCGACGACAACATGAAGCCGCTGCGCCGCTACTACCTGGGCGACGCCGAGGCCGCAGCCGCTGCAGCGGCTGCCGTAGCCAGCCAAGGCAAGGCCTGACCGCCAAGCGGGTCTTGCCAGCGCTGAGCGCCACCCGGTTCGCGCCGGGTTTATAGTCAACAGACGGCGCATTCGGAGCCGACAGAAGGATAGTTTGATGGGTCAGAAACTCAAGATCGCGGGCTGGGTTGCCGTGGGCGCGCTGGCAGGCGCCTTGACCACGGTACAGCTGCAGGCGGTCGCGCGCGGTTCGCTCGCACCGCTGCCGCTGGAGGAACTGCAGCAGTTCGCCGCCGTGTTCGGCATGGTCAAGAGCGACTATGTCGAGCCGATCGACGAAAAGAAGCTCATCACCGATGCGATTTCGGGCATGGTCGCCAGCCTGGACCCGCACTCGCAGTACTTCGACAAGAAGTCCTTCAAGGAATTCCGCGAAGGCACTTCGGGTCGCTTCGTCGGCGTCGGCATCGAGATCACGATGGAGGACGGCCTGGTCAAGGTCGTCTCTCCGATCGAGGACTCGCCGGCCCACCGCGCCGGACTCAAGACCAATGACCTGATCACCAAGATCGATGACACCCCGGTCAAGGGCCTGACGATCAACGATGCGGTCAAGCGCATGCGTGGCGAGCCCAACACCAAGGTGCAGCTGACCATCTTCCGCAAGGACGAGAACCGCAGCTTCCCGGTCACGATCACGCGCCAGGAAATCAAGACCCAGAGCGTCAAGGCCAAGCTGATCGAGCCGGGCTATGCCTGGGTCCGCGTCTCGCAGTTCCAGGAGCGCACGGTCGAGGACTTCACGCGCAAGCTCGAGGACATCTACAAGGAAAACCCCGGCCTCAAGGGCCTGGTGCTGGACCTGCGCAACGATCCGGGCGGACTGCTCGACGCGGCGGTCGCGATCTCGGCCGCCTTCCTGCCCGACAACGCCACCGTGGTCACGACCAACGGCCAGCTCGAGGAAAGCAAGTCGATCTACAAGGCCGCGCCGGAATACTACCTGCGCCGCAGCGGCAGCGACCCGATCCGCCGCCTCAACGAGGTCAGCAAGGGCGCGTTCAAGAAGCTGCCGATTGTCGTGCTGGTCAACGAAGGCTCGGCCTCGGCCAGCGAGATCGTCGCCGGCGCGCTGCAGGACTACAAGCGCGCCACTATCCTGGGCAGCCAGACCTTCGGCAAGGGCTCGGTGCAGACGGTGCGTCCGCTCGGCCCCGACACCGGGCTCAAGATCACGACCGCACGCTACTACACGCCCAGCGGGCGCTCGATCCAGGCCAAGGGCATCGTGCCCGATGTCTGGGTGGACGAAACCGAGGAAGGCAATCTGTTTGCCGCCCTGCGCACGCGCGAGGCCGACCTCGAGAAACACCTGGGCAACGGCCAGGACGAGGCCAAGCCGCTGAGCGACGCCGACAAGGCGGCCGAGAAACAGCGCGAACAGGAGCGCGAAGCCGCGCGACTGCGCCTGGAGGAAGAAACCAAGAAGAATCCGGGCGGCCGTCTGCTGCCCGAATTCGGCTCGGAAAAGGACTTCCAGCTGCAGCAGGCGCTCAAGCAGCTCAAGGGCCAGCCGGTGCAGGTCAGCAAGACGCTGAGCGAGCGCAAAGAGGTCAAGCCCGAGGAATGAGCAGCGGCCCCGCCCAGCCCGGAATGAACGACGAGCAGCTGCTGCGCTACTCGCGCCATATCCTGCTCGAAGAGCTCGGCATCGAGGGCCAGGAACAGCTGCTGGCCGCGCATGCGGTGGTGGTGGGCGCGGGCGGACTCGGCTCGCCGGTCGCGCTCTACCTCGCCAGCGCCGGCGTCGGCCATATCACCCTGGTCGACCATGACCAGGTCGATGCCACCAACCTGCAGCGCCAGATCGCGCACAACCTCGAGCGCGTCGGGCAGCCGAAAGCCCTGTCGGCCAAGGCCGCGATGCTGGCGATCAACCCCGAGCTGCGCATCGACACCCGGGTGCAGCGCGCCGACGAGGCGCTGCTCGACGAACTGCTGCCGACGGCGCAGGTCGTGCTCGACTGCACCGACAACTTCGCGACCCGGCACCTGATCAACCGCGCCAGCGTGCGGCACCGGGTGCCGCTGGTCTCGGGCGCCGGCATCCGCTTCGACGGCCAGCTCTCGGTCTACGACCCGCGCGCGGCAAGCAGTCCCTGCTATGCCTGCGTCTTCCCCGAGACCGACGGGCTCGAGGAAACCCGCTGCGCCACCCTGGGCGTGTTCGCGCCGCTGGTCGGCATCATCGGCACGCTGCAGGCGGCCGAAGCGCTCAAGATCCTGTGCGGCATGGGCTCGAAACTGGTCGGCCAGCTCATGATGCTCGAGGCACGCGAGATGGCCTTCCACCAGATCCGGCTCGGGCGCAACCCGGACTGCACGGTCTGCGGCGGCACGCACTGAGGCGCACCCGAAGACAAGTCCGGCCAGGCTTCAGGCCGTGATGATCCAGCCTTCGAGCGGATCGAAGTCCGGCAGGCCATAGCGCGCATGGCCGCCCTGCTGCTGCGTCAGCGCCCAGGCCGCCTGCAACAGGCACAGCACCGCATCGAGCCGGTCGCCGCTGGCGTCAGCCACCAGTTCATCATGCTGGGAATGGCTCAGCTTGAGCCGCAGTCCACTGTCCTGCAGCAGCGGCGCCGATCCCGTTTCAAGCGTGTGCAGCAGGTCCTTGCGCGCGATCAGGCGCTCCGGGGTCTGCTTGGCCTTGTCGTCGCTCTTGTAGCTGCGCGAACCGAGCACCGAGCGCGCCAGCAGGCCCGGATAGGCCTCGAGCGCGACCCTGCCCTCATCGCCCGCACACAGCCCCGGCAGCGAGACGCCGGCCTCGAGCAGCAGCGGAATACCGGCATGCAGCATGTAGGCCACCGGCGGATTGACCCATTTCATGCTCGGGCTCGAACCGGCTGGTCCGTCGGTCGCGCGGTGCGCAAACTTGGCCCCGACGGGACGGGCGGCGCAGAAGGACGCGAAGCGTTCGCGGATCTCGGGCCGGCTCAGGGCGGCGTAGTGGCGCATGCAGTCCCGCCAGTCGGTCGGCCAGCCCAGTGTCTCGACCAGCTCGCGCGGCAGGCCGAAAGGCAGGTCGAAGCCGCCGATCCAGTGCCCCGGCTCGGCCAAGCGCTGACCGAAGCCGGTCAGGGTCTCGAAGCTCTCCAGGCGCTCGAGCAGCACCCGGCCGGCGCGCAGTCGGCCGCAGGCCAGCAGCACCGGCTTGCGCCGGCTCGGCGCGCTGCTGAAGTCGCAGCCCCAGAGTTCGGGTTGCAAGACTCGCCGCGCGGGATCAGGCGCGGCCGATGATCGAGGCGGTCGCCATCAGTTCCTCGAGCAGCGCCAGCGACACCTTGCCCGAGACCGAATAGGGATCGAACTCGGGACGCTCGGAATACTTCAGCACGATCGAGGTATTGAGCTTGCTCAGGTTGACCTGGCCCATGGTCCAGCCGCCGAAACGCCGCTCGCTGATTTCCTCGTAATGCAGCAGCTCGACATCCTGGTGGCGCGGGTCCTCGATGATGTGGTTGTAGAGGTGGTTGACCGCCGCACGGCCGCCCTCGATCGCCTGCAGGAAGACACCACCGCCATAGCACAGGATGCCGGTGATGCCATTGTGCAGATTGTGTTGCCTGGCCGAGGCCAGGATGGCATGGACGGCCTCGGCGCTCTCGGGCTGCACCGCACGGCTCACATACAACAGACGTACCAGCATCTTCAGCTCCTACGGGGAATCAGTGACAGGAATTCGCGGCGCAGATCGCTGTCCTTCAGGAACACGCCACGCATGACGGAGTTGATCATCTTGCTGTCCATGTCCTTGACGCCGCGCCAGCCCATGCAGTAGTGGCTGGCTTCCATCACGATCGCCAGGCCATCGGGCTGGGTCTTTTCCTGGATCAGGTCGGCCAGCTGGACCACGGCCTCCTCCTGGATCTGGGGCCGGCCCATGATCCACTCGGCCAGGCGCGCGTACTTGGACAGGCCGATCACGTTGGTGTGCTCGTTGGGCATCACGCCGATCCAGATCTTGCCGATGACCGGGCACAGATGGTGGCTGCAGGCACTGCGCACCGTGATCGGGCCGACGATCATGAGCTCGTTGAGGTGCTCGGCGTTCGGGAATTCGGTGATGGTCGGCGCCTGCACATAGCGCCCGGCAAAGACTTCCTTCAGGTACATCTTGGCCACGCGACGCGCCGTGTCGCCGGTGTTGTGATCGTTCTCGGTGTCGATCACCATGCTGTCGAGCACGCCCTTCATCTTGTCCGTGACTTCTTCGAACAAGGCCTCAAGCTCGCCAGGACGGATGAAGTCGGCGATGTTGTCGTTGGAGTGAAAGCGCTGCTTGGCTGCCTGCAGGCGTTCGCGGATCTTGACGGAGACGGGCGTCCCCTCGTAATGGTTGGCGTCGGTCATGTCTTGTTGCACTTTCATCAGCATGGTTCCATGCTAACACCAGCGCCCTATTCCCGATTCCTCCGGGGAATCAGGGTTGGCGCCAGCCAGCGATGGCTGATAGCGGCTAATAACGCTGACCGAGCAGCAACAGCATGGCGCGCATGATGGCGTAGGCCACCCGGTCAAGCAGGCGCTGGTGCCAGGGGCGCAGGCTCAGCTGTTCGCGCTCGATGCGCACGCCGGCCGTCTGCAGCAGGTGGTCGAGCCGCTGCTGCAGCCCGCGCGCGAAGGCCGGATCGCGGGTCACGACATTGGCCTCGCGCGCCATCAGCAGGCTCAGCGGGTCGAGATTGGTCGAACCGACCGTGGCCCAGCTGCCATCGACCACCGCCACCTTGGCGTGCAAGGAGCTCGGGGCGTATTCGTGGATCTCGATGCCGGCCTCGAGCAGGCGCTGATAGACCATTCTGGCGGCGTGGTACTGCAGGAAATGCTCGTACCTGCCGTGCAGCAGCAGGCGCACGCGCACGCCCCGGGCCGCCGCCAGCGTCAAGGCGCGGTGCAGCTTGCGCCCCGGAATGAAATAGGCATTGGCGATCAAGATCTCGCACCGCGCCTGGGCAATCGACCTCAGATAGGCGCGCTCGATGTCGTGGCGATGGCGCAGGTTGTCGCGCAGCAACAAGGCGGCTGCGGCCGGTGGCGTCTTGCGCCCACGCGGGGGATGATCGGATGGCAAGGCCGGCCAGCCGGCGCGCAAGGCCTCCCAGGCGGCCCGGAATTCATGCTGGCGCGCGCGGCTGACGGCCTGCATGCGCCACCAGAGCTGCTCCATGCTCTCGAGCATGTCGGCCACCAGCGGCCCGCTGACCTGCAGCGCGAAATCCAGTCGTGGCAGCTCGAGCCGCCCCAGCGCGACATCGTCGCAGTCATCGATCAGGTTGATGCCGCCACAGAAACCCAGTGCGCCATCGACCACGCAGAGCTTGCGATGCAGCCGGCGCCAGCGGCTCGGAATCAGCAGCCCCAGATGGCCCAGCGGCTGATAGACCCGGCATTGCACGCCCGCATGCTCGAGCCGTTCGCGCCAGGACTGCGGCAGGCTGGCGGTGCCGATGCCGTCGACCACCAGCCGCACCGTGACGCCGCGCAAGGCACAGCGCTCGAGCGCCTCGGCCACCTGCAGCGCCGTACCGGCAAACTCGAAGATATAGGTCTCGACATGCACCAGATGGCGGGCCTGCTCGATGGCCCGCACCATGGCCGGGAACAGCTCGATGCCGCCTTCGAGCAGGTGCAGCTGATGCCCCCCGCGCATGGGCGACTTCAACTCGATGCCCCGGCCATGCCCCTCATTCGAAGGCCAGCTCCGCGATCAGCGGCAGGTGGTCGGACAGCCGGGCCCAGTTGCCGCCATGTGGCACATGGGCCGACAGCGGACGCAGGCCACGGGAGTAGATCCGGTCCAGATGCAGCAGCGGCAGCCGGGCCGGATAGGTCGCGTGGCGGATGTTCTCGAAGGTCAGCAGCCCGAGCGCCGCCATCGCCTCGTGCAGCCGCTCGCCCCAGTCGTTGAAGTCGCCCGCCACCACCAGCGGTTCGTCAGCGGGCACCTCGCGCGCCAGCATCGCGCCGATCTGCTGGACCTGGCGCTCGCGGCTGGCATGGATCAGTCCCAGGTGCACCACCACCACATGCAGCGGCCGGCCCTTGATGTCGAGGCGCACATGCAGCAGACCGCGCTGCTCGAAGCGGTGATCCGACACATCGTGATGGCCATGTCCGAGCACCGGCCAGCGCGTGAGCAGGGCATTGCCATGCTCGCCGTGGCGCGTGACGGCATTGGTCCGGTAGACCGCCTCGTAGCCTGGCGGCGCCAGATGGGTCGCCTGGCCGACTCCGGGCCAGTGCGCGAAGCGCTTCTGCATCTGGCGGTTGAAGCCGCGCACCTCCTGCAGGCAGACGACATCGGCCTCGAAGCCCTGCACCGCCTGCATCAGGTTGTGGATCTCCAGGCGGCTGGCCGGGCCCAGGCCCTGCACCCCCTTGTGGATGTTGTAGGTGACGACACGCAAGCTGGTCATGCCGGAAATCATGCCACGACAGCTCTGGTCATGGGGCGGGCGGACGCCGTAAAATGCAAGATTGCGGGCAAATGTCACTGGCAGGCCCCGAACCATTCCCCCACGACAAAGGTTGAAGAAGATGAGCGCAGTTCCCTCGATGTCCGACCGCGACGGCAAAATCTGGATGGACGGCCAGATGGTCGATTGGCGCGATGCCAAGGTCCATGTCCTGACCCACACCATGCACTACGGCTGCGGCGCCTTCGAGGGCGTGCGCGCCTACAACACCGTCAACGGTCCGGCCATCTTCCGCCTCGACGACCACACCGAGCGCCTGCTCAACAGCGCCAAGATCCTGCGCATGAAGGTGCCGTTCAGCAAGGAACAGCTCAACCAGGCCCAGCTCGACATCATCCGCGAGAACAAGCTCGAGAGCGGCTACATCCGTCCGCTGATCTGGATCGGTGACAAGAAGCTCGGCGTCAGCCCCAAGGGCAACACCATCCACGCCATGGTCGCGGCCTGGACCTGGGGCGCCTACCTCGGCGAGGAAGGCATGAAGCGCGGCATCCGCGTCAAGACCTCGAGCTACACACGCCATCATGTCAACATCACGATGACGCAGGCCAAGTCGGTCAGCAACTACACCAACTCGATCCTGGCCAACACCGAAGTCACCGACGACGGCTACGACGAAGCACTGCTGCTCGACACCTCCGGCTTCGTGTCCGAAGGCGCGGGCGAGAACATCTTCATCGTCAAGAACGGCGTGCTCTACACCCCCGACCTGTCGGCCGGCGCGCTCAACGGCATCACGCGCAACACCGTGTTCCACATCGCCCAGGACCTGGGCCTGGAGATCGTGCAAAAGCGCATCACGCGCGACGAGGTCTATATCTCCGACGAGGCCTTCTTCACCGGCACCGCCGCCGAAGTGACTCCGATCCGCGAACTCGACCGGATCGAGATCGGCAGCGGCAGCCGCGGCCCGATCACCGAGAAGATCCAGAGCGCCTTCTTTGACATCGTCAACGGCCGCAATCCCAAGTACGCCCACTGGCTGACCAAGGTCTGAGGAGCCCCAAGATGAGCAAGCCGATCGAACTGTCCGCACACGACCTCAACGGCAACGGCGGTGTCTTCTGCCCCAGCCCGAAAGCCGACATGCAGCTGTGGAACAGCCACCCGCGCGTTTTCCTCGACATCGCCAAGACCGGTTTGGCCAAATGCCCCTACTGCGGCACGGTCTACCAGCTCAAGGCGGGTGAAGTCGTCGGCCACGGCCACTGACTCCCGCCGTCCTGCTCAGGCAGGACGCGGACAACAGAAAGGCGCAGCCATCGGCTGCGCCTTTCTGCTTTTCAGCCGCCCGATCGGGTGGCTGGCAGCCTAGTCAGTGGGCACGGATCATGGTGCCGTAGGCCTCGTCGCTCAGGATCTCGAGCAGCATCGCGTGCGGCACGCGACCGTCGATGATGTGCACCGAGTTGCAGCCACTGTGCGCCGCTTCCAGCGCGCCGGCGATCTTCGGGATCATGCCGCCCGAGATCGTGCCGTCGGCGATCAGCGCATCGACCTCGACCGCGCTCAGATTCGTCAGCAGCTCGCCGGCCTTGTCGAGCACGCCGCGGATATTGGTCAGCAGCAGCAGCTTCTCGGCGCGCAGCACGGTGGCCAGTCGCGCCGCGACCACGTCGGCGTTGATGTTGTAGCTCTCGCCCTGCTCGCCGAAGCCGATCGGGCTCACGACCGGGATGAAGCCCGCTTCCTCGAGCGACTTGACCACGCTCGGGTCGATGCTGACGATGTCGCCGACCTGGCCGACATCATGCTCGAGCGTCGGGTCCTGCTGATCGAGCAGCTTGAGCTTCTGCGCCTTGATCAGGCCGCCGTCGCGCC
>JAPLPQ010000001.1 GCA_026400105.1 Burkholderiales bacterium | reverse complement strand
GCGCTGGGCCGGCTGCGCCGCGTCAACCCGGCCTTCGAACGCCTGACCGGGTTTTCCGTCGGCGGGTGGCCGCACCGTTTCACCGAGCTGCTGCAGCCGGGCCGGGCGGGCACAGCCGAGCTCGAGGCCGAAATCCTCGACGCCATCCGCCAGCAGGGCCGCTGGAGCGGCGAAGCGCTGCTGCGCACCGCGGACGCCGGCGAACGCATGGTGCGGCTGAGCCTGACCGCGCTGGCCGATGCCGACGGCTGCGCCCAGGGCTATATGGCCATCATCGGCGACCTGACCGAGTCGCGCCGCGCCAGCGACGAGATCCTGCGCCTGGCCACCACCGACAGCCTGACCGGACTGCCCAACCGCGCGCTGTTCCAGGACCGGCTGAATCAGTCGGTGCTGCTGGCGCAGCGCGAGCAGCAAACCTTCGCGCTGCTGTTCGCCGACCTCGACCACTTCAAGGAGGTCAACGACACCCTGGGCCACGCCGTCGGCGACCAGCTGCTGATCGTGATCGCGCGTCGCCTGCGCGACGCGGTGCGCGACATGGACACGGTCGCGCGCCTGGGCGGCGACGAATTCGTCATGCTGCTGCCCAACATCAGCCGCGCCCATGCGCTTGACCTTGCCGAGCGCCTGGTGCTCCAGCTCAACGAGCCCATGACGCTCGAGGGCATGCCCGACTACCGGGCCCAGGTCTCGGTCGGGCTGGTCATGTTTCCCGACGACGGCGAAAGCGCCGAAGCCCTGCTGCGCCATGCCGACCAGGCCATGTACGCCGCCAAGCGGGCCGGTCGCAACCAGCTCCAGGCCTATACGCCCGAGCTCGGGCAGAGCATGCGCCAGACCTTCAGCCAGCACCAGGAACTGCGCGCGGCGATCGACCAGGGCCAGCTCGAGGTGCACTGGCAGCCCAAGTTCCGTCTCTCCGACATGGCAGTGACCGGAGTCGAGGCCCTGCTGCGCTGGCGCCACCCCAGGCTGGGCCTGCTGTGCTGCTGCGATTTCCTGCGCGTGGCCGAACAACACCAGTTGCTGGGCGCGATCGACACCTGGGTCATGCGCACCACCTTGCAGCAAGTGGCGGCCTGGGCCCGCCAGGGCCGCTGGCCTGGCGACTGGAAGCTGGCCCTCAACCAGAGCGCAACCGACCTGCAGCAGCCGCACTGGATCGACCAGCTGCGGCAATTGCTCGACCAGCTGGCGCTGAACCCGGCCTGGCTCGAATTCGAGCTGGCCGAGCAGGCCTGGTCCCGGCCCACGCCCGAATTGCTCGCGCGCCTGCGCCAGTTCCGCGAGCTCGGCGTCTCGCTGCTGATCGACGACTTCGGCACCGGCTACGCCAGCCTGTCCTACCTGCGCCAGCTGCCCGTCAGCGGCGTCAAGATCGATACCTGCCTCGTGCAAGGCATGGAGCAGCACGAGAGCGATCTCGTGCTGGTCGAGGTCCTGTGCCAGCTGGTGCGCCGCCTCGGGCTCGGCCTGCTGGCCGAGGGCATCGAGACCGAGGCCCAGCGCCAGTTGCTGCTGCAGATGGGCTGTCTGTACGGTCAGGGCTATCTGCTCAGCGCGGCGCTGCCGGTGGCCGAATTCGAAAGCCGCTTCCTGCCGCCGGCCTGATGGCAAGCGCCTTCAGTCGTTCGCGCTCCACTCGTTCATGAGCCTGAAGCCGACCGCCAGCAGCGCCGGGCCCAGGAAGGCGCCGATCACGCCGAAGGCCAGCACCCCGCCCAGCACGCCCAGGAACACGACCGCGAACGGCAGCTTGGCGCCGCGGCTGATGATGAAGGGCTTGATGAAGTTGTCGACCGTGCTGACGACGAAGAAGCCCCAGCTGGCCATGAAGATCGCCCACATCGGATCGCCCTGCTGGAACAGCCAGAAGGCGGCTCCGCCCCAGACCAGTGGCGGGCCGATCGGCACCACCGACAGCAGGAAGGTCGCCGCGCCCAGCAGCACCGCGCCCGGCACGCCGGCAATCGCCAGCCCGATCGATGCCAGCACCCCTTGCGCCAGCGCCGTGCCCAGCACGCCGTAGATCACGCCGCTGACCGTGCCGCGCGTGAGCTCTAGCAGATAGACCGCCCGCGCGCCGCTGAGCCGCTCGAGCGCGAACAGCACCCGCCGCGCCAGCGCCTCGCCGTGCAGGTAGAGGAAGAAGGCCAGGAACACCGACAGCGCGACATCGATCACCCCGCGCCCGGCCAGCTGGCCGGCGCCGAGCGCGAAATCCTGCGCCGGCTCGGCCAGCTTGCTCAATTCCTCCATCAGGCGGTCGCCGTTGTGCGCGAACTGCTGCCAGTAATGCAGCAGCGGGCCGCCCACCAACGGCAGCCGGGCCAGCCAGCCCGGCGCGTCGGGCAGACCCTCGCGCACCAGTTCACCGATCGAACGGCCAAGCTCGGCGATGTTGTCCGACAGCGCCACCGACAGCGTGACGACCGGCATCAGCACCACCACCGTCACCAGCAGCGTCATCAGGCTGGCCGACAAGGCCCGCCTGCCGCCCAGCAGCCGGTCCAGCCGGTAGAACGCGCCCCAGCTGCTCGAAACGAGGATGGCGGCCCAGGCCAGCGAGGTCAGGAAAGGCCAGAGCACATACAGGCAGCCAATCCCGAGCAGGGTCAGCGACAAGACGGCCAGAACGCGGTCAGCGATACGAGGAGACATCATTCCTATTAATCTAGCATGGTCTTGGCGCCCTCGAAGCGGGCCGCATAGTAGCGGTCGGTCAGCCGGTCCATGCGCACGCCGCTGCGCGCGTTGGCCGCGTGCACGAACTTGCCCTGGCCCACATAGACCCCGACATGCGAGTTCGGCTGACCCAGCGTGTTGAAGAACAGCAGGTCGCCGGCCTGCAGCGCGCCAGCCTGCACCGGACGCGACTGGCGCGACAGCGCGGCCGCGTTGCCGTTCAGGTC